>NZ_JAZRKF010000051.1:0-9280 GCF_045646205.1 Methanobrevibacter sp.
TATATTTATTTAGGCATAATATCATGCAACCCCATAACCAATTACTCGATTATGAGTTTCAATGGGGAAAATCCCGTCATAACTGGGATTGAAATAAAATTTCACTGATTTAAATGGGAAATAGACCCTAGCTTGTCGCACAAATACTCGTCAAATGCTCTCTCGCGATTATTTATTATATTAAATATAATTATAATATGTATTATAAGTTTTAGTAATTTTAATTGAAGAGGAGTATTTTTTTTATGGTTTATCGGACTTGTAGGCATCGTGTTTATCCTAATCAAATACAAGAAAAATTGTTTAAACAATATTTGGGACATTCACGTTTCATTCACAATAACCTAATTGATGAAATAGAGTACAACAGACGTATAGCCAATATATTCCATTATCAATCCCCATATGTTAACAATAAGTATATGGAATCCATATTTAACTATTTAAGAGAATGGCATCCTTTTATTAATGATTTGGATATTAATACTATGCAGGCATGCTATAAACCAGTACTCCAAGCATACGAAAACTTTTTTAAACGAGGATTCGGATATACAAAATTCAAAAAAACACAAAAAACCTCAAAAGAAAAAAAATACGGCAGCGAACATTACAAAAAACCCTAAAAACATTACACAAACACATAAACAAAAGAAACAACATCAAAAGAGAATATTATCACAAAATAAGCAAAGACATAGTCAAAGAATACGACATAATCAAATGGAAAACCTAAATTTAAAAGAAATGATACTAGACCATGATTACAGCAAAGGACTACAAAACGTAAGCCTAGGAATGCTAAAAAACATGATAAAATACAAATGCGAACTATATGGAAAAACATTCATTGAACTTCCCCGATATTATCCGTCCTCACAAATCTGTCACGTTTTGGCTACAGAAACACAGATTTAACCATAAAAGAACATAACCGGCAATGCCCGAACTGCGGCGCAATCTTAGATAGAGATTTGAATGCATCCATAAATATTATAAACTATGGAAAATAATATATTAATATGAACTCTGAGACCCAGAGGGATAGCTCGGTAATTCTAAGACTCACAAGAGACTTACAGCCCGAGAATCTCCGAACTCTACAGGTCGGAGAGGTTCAAATAGGATGATTTCTAAAAATAATTGCATAGTCCCGTGGGGTAGTGGCAATCCTTTTGGGCCCTGGACCCAAAGATAGCGGTTCGACTCCGCTCGGGACTACTTAATTTTTCTGATTTTTTTTAAACACACATACATTTTTTTTACCCTTAGCAATGATTTTAAATGATTTATATGAAATCAGGGGATAGTTGCGCTATTTTTGCCATATGCTTATTTTTGAGTATTTTTAAGAAGTTCACGGACATTCAAACTGACAAATCTTTTGGCAGCAATATAGAAAAACGGCACTAAAAATAATGTTGAAAGTGACTTCAGGAGTTCAATTAAATCAAATCCGGCACTGAATCCAATAACGACTGAAATTGAAAATACCTATGATAGGATAGGTGATAGTTGTGATACTTTTTTTTATACACTAATTTTTAAGATTATGAAAATTAAATATTTTCAATTACAATATCCGTATTAGTTTCATAACTGAAGATATTTTTATTAATTTCTAGCTACATACTATTACTTACTGTGGTGATTTGTATGGCTAGTTTAAATTTTGATGATGACCGGTTGAAGACTACTCCCTTTTTTTATTTCATTAACTACATTAATGTGCTTCACGACAATTTCTTAAAGGAGAATTTCAAGGATATTACTCCCAGGGATTTCACTTATCTTTCCAATATTTTCTATCATGAAAACATTTCCCAAAAGGAATTGGCGAATTTACTTTATGTTTCAGAAGCAAATATTGCTCAAATCGTTAAAAGGCTTGAAAAAAGAGGTTATGTTAAACGTGAATTTTTAAAAGACGATTATGGTAAAAAATCTCTTAGTTTAACGGATAAGGGTGAATCCATTTTTAATTTTCTTTTAAACATGATTAATGAAGGGGAATCAGAAATTTTTAAAGATTATTCTCTTGAAGACAAAATGAAATTCAAAGAAATGTTATATGTCTTTTGTGAAGGTGCAGCCGAATACTGATAAAACTTAAATATTGTGAAGCAAAAACTAATATTATACTTAAGATACTTAAGTAAAATATAATATGAAAGGTGAAATCATGGCTGATAAGGAAAAGACTATAGAAGTATTGCAGGCTATTGTAACCGGTTTATCCGCAAATTCATTCGGACACAGAATTCAAGCTAAAATATTTGCAGGATTAGGATTTCCGTCCCTAGGGGACAAATACATTGCACATGCAACTGAAGAAATGGATTTCGTAGAACAGTTCATGGACAGAATCCTTGATTTAGGTGGAGAAATCAAACAGGAAGCACAGGAAGCAAAACCTATATACACAGACATTGTTGAGTTCATAGAATATGATTACAATGTATCTGTTGAAGGAATTGCATTTTTAAACGAAGTTATGGATTCCGGAATCTTTGATGCAACCACCTATGACCTGATGAAAGTATATCTCAAGGATGAAGAGGAAGACATGTACTGGAGCGAACAGCAACTTGACTTATGCAAAATGATTGGAAAACAAAACTACCTGACCCAATTGTTAATCAACGGTCCTGCTACTGAATAAACTTATTTTTTAGGTGGGTAAAATGGAGATTAAAGCGGTTAAAACATTTAAAAACGGATTCATGAATCAGGCTTTTGCTTTTGGTGGTGAAGATGGAATGGAAAATTTCGATGCATCCATTAAATATCGGGCAAGCATTCAAAATTACCTGATTGACACAGGAGATGAAGTGATTTTAGTGGATACTGGTATTCCAGAGGGATTTAATACTCCGGAACCTGATGATTCAACTCCAATCTACAATGGTGAGCTGATAAGCAGTTATGTTGAAGCATTGGAGAAATTAGGCTATAAAATGGAAGATGTATCAAGAATTCTTCTAACACATAAGCATATTGACCACTCGGGAGAACTGTCAAAATTTCCGAACGCTAAAATATACATGTCTGAAACTGAAGCTGAAGAGTTAAAACTTGATGGGGACAACATCATAACAGTTAATTATGAAACCAGTTATAAGAATTTCCCGAAAGCTGAAAAAATAGTTGATGGAGTATATCTTATTCAGGCGATAGGCCACACTACCGGAAACAGCATAGTCATTGTGGAAGATGATGATTTATTTTACATGATTCATGGCGATATAACATATACTGATGAAGCACTCTATGCAAACAAGCTTTCAATCGTTTTTGAAGATATTGAAAAAGCAAGGGAAACATTAGACAATGTACGTGAATTCATCAAAAACAATCCGACCGTGTATCTGTCAACACACACTCCATTAGGTCCTGAAAACCTTGAAAACAAATATATTATGGATTTAGATAACCCTCCGGAAAGTATTTATCCCGAATAAATACTTTCTTAAAATTCTTTTTTGATTAAAATGAAAATATTGTATTATACATCAACCGGAAATAATCTCTTCATTGCAAAACAGTTTGGGGGAGATTTAATAAGCATTCCTCAACTTGTAAAAGACAATGAATTTGATATTGCAGATGACACTGTAGGAATCATCTTTCCAGTTTTTTTCGCAACTTCACCGAAACTGATTAGGGAATTTGTTGAAAAGGTCAACATCAGGACAGACTATCTGTTTTTGATAACATCCTACGGAAGGGACGGCGATCAAAATGCTCTTCGAATAATGAAAGAAACATTCAACAAAAGAGGCATTACAGTTAACTACACAAATTCAGTGTTAATGGTTGATAATTTCCTGCCAGTATTCGACATGGCAGAGGAAATCGAACTGAAAAAGGATTTAAACATCATTGGGGAGATTGAAAAAATAAATAATGATGTTCTGGCCAAAAGGGAATACATTTTGGATAAGGAACTTTTTACTGATGTTGAAAATATTGAAGTTGTATTGGAAAATACAATGTGTGAAAAATACCGCATCCAAGTTGGGAAAGACTGCAGCGGGTGTGAAGTATGCACTAAAGTATGTCCAAGAGGAAATATTGAACTTACTGGTGAAAAACCAAGTTTTGGAGATACCTGTGATTTCTGTTTAGGCTGTGTTCACCATTGCAAAACACATACACTGACAATAAACGATGAAGCAAATCCTGATGAGAGATACAGAAATCCAAACATTAAACTTTCCGAGATAATTAAAAGCAACAGGCAAACAATATAAATTACATTATGATAAAAGTAGAATTCTATTTTCGAATCATCTCTCACATTAACGACAATATTGTTAATTTTATCTGCTAAACTCAGGAAGCGGAATTCCTTCTTCGATGCTTAACTGCTTTATTTTTAAAAACCATGCCATGTTTCTTGCAAGGTTTTTCATTGTCAGCAATCCCTCATGGTCCTGCAGTGCTTCTTCGGCCTTTGTTCCGTAGATTACATTCCAGTATGTTGAGCTTATTATTGGCATTTCTGCCCATGTGAAGAATCTGTTTATTGTGTCAATTGCAGTCATTGTTCCGGCTCTTCTAGCGCTTGCAACAGCTGCTGCAGGTTTCAATCGGAATATTCTTTTTCCTCCGAAAAATGATGAGAAGAAAACTCTTGTCATGAAGTTGGTCAGTGTGGGATTGACAGTTCCATAATACACTGGTCCTCCGAATATGTATCCATCATATTCTTCGGCCATTTCAACAAAGTTATTCACTTCATCATCATATACGCATTTTCCAAGTTCACTGCATTTCCTGCAGTCTATGCATCCTCTGATGTCCTTATGTCCTATCCTGTATATGTCTGCATCAATGCTTTCATTTTTCAATGTTTCTCTGATTTGATTCAATGCAACGTAGGTACATCCTTCTCTGTTTGGGCTTCCATTCACTAATAGTACTTTCATGTTATCAAATCCTTTAATAATAATTATGATTAATTGTTATTTATAGTTAATTGTTAACTATGGTTAAGTATTTATAGTATGGCATATAAAACTAATTTTAGATTATTATGATTTACAGTGACAATCCGGAAAAGATATTCTTTTACCATTACGTTGAAGAAATCATTTCAGATTACGGATCATTTTTCAACAGTGTCCTAAAGGACAATGGCATGACCATCAAGGAACTGTCTGTTCTTTTAAGGATAAGATTCGATGATATAACGACCCAGCAGGATCTGGTTGATGTATTTAGGGTAAGTGGAGCATACATTGCAAAACTGCTTAGAAAATTCGAAGACAATGGATACATCAAAAGAGCGGAGGACCCAAAAAACAGGCGAAAGAAAAGAGTCAAGTTAACAGAAAAAGGAATGGAAAAGACAGACGAGCTTATCAAAGTCATAGACGACTGGGAAAAGGAAGTGACATCTGATTTAACAGATGAAGAGATAATCACACTAAAAAATATTCTATTTAAAATCATAAGCAAGGAGGATTAGATTATGGAATTTGATATAAACACAAACAAGGAAGTGATTGCACTTTTAGGTGCAGGAAGTATGGGAACAGCAATAGTCAAAAGAATAGGTGCAGGCAAACTTATCTTTTTAGGAGACATCAGCGAAGACAATCTTGAAACGAGGGCTAAAGAGTTAAGATATGAAGGATACATTGTAGAAACACAGGTTGTCGATGCAATGGATAAAAGATCCGTTGAAGCATTTGCTAAAAGGGCATCAGAATTGGGAAATTTAAAACATTTCATAAACACTGCCGGTGCTTCACCTAACCAGGCAAGCCCGGAACATATAATAAACCTTGATTTGGTTGCAACATCAGAAACCATTGACGTGTTTGCAGACTACATTGCAGAAGGAGGATCTGGCCTTATCATATCAAGCCAAACCGGATATATGATGAATATTCCTCCTGAAGTTGAAAATGAAATAGCTATGGCACCTACAAGTGAACTTAAAGACATTGAATTTATCAAAAATGATGCAATGGTCAATTCAGGTGTTGCATACATTGTCGCCAAAAGGGCAAATCATTTGAGGGTAAGAACAGCAGCCGCAACAACATGGGGGGATAAAAGAGCAAGAATCAACACAATCAGTCCTGGAATAATTGTAACTCCTTTGGCTTATGATGAGTTTGAGGCCGCAGGTGAAGGATATCAGGAAATGATAAACTCATCTCCCGCAAGAAGGGTCGGAACTCCTGAAGAGATTGCAAGAGCTGCAGAGTTTCTCTTAAGCGACCAGGCTTCATTCATAACAGGAATCGATTTGCTCATTGACGGTGGAGTAATAGCTTCAATAAGCAGCGGAAGATATTCACTACAGGTAGAATAAGGAGAATGATAATATGAAATCTTTCAAATTAAATGACGGTAATGAGATTCCTTCAATCGGTTTTGGAACATTTCTGATTCCTGCCGACGGAAGCACATATGATGCAGTTTCAAAAGCACTGAAATTCGGAGTAAGACACATCGACACAGCTGCAGCATACTTCAACGAAGAGGAAGTGGGTCGTGCTGTCAAGGACAGTGAAATTGACCGTGAAGATGTATGGATAACCTCTAAAATGTGGCTTCAGGATTACAAATATGAAGATGCCAAAAAGGCCATTGACATATCTTTAAAAAAGCTTCAGACAGATTATATGGATTTGTATCTCCTGCATCAGCCTTACGGTGCAGTCGGTGAAGCATGGAAAGCATTGGAGGAAGCTAAAGACGAAGGCAAAATCAAATCAATAGGGGTAAGCAACATGACACCGAAACTATGGAACAGTTTTGTACCGGATTTTGATACAATGCCTTCAGTAAATCAGGTTGAGTTCAATCCATACTTCCAGCAAAAGGAAATACGTGAAATAATGGCCAAGGACGATGTTAAACTTGAATCATGGGGTCCGCTAGGTCATGGAAGCCACGACCTTTTAACTAATCCTGTAATTGTTGATATTGCTGATAAATACGGTAAAAATGCAGGACAGGTTATTTTAAGATTTGAAAATCAGGAAGGAATAATTGTATTTCCAAAATCCACAAAGGACGAACGCATAAAATCCAATATGGATATATTCGACTTTAAGTTGACTGATGGTGAGATGGATAAAATCAGGGTGCTTGACACGGGCAAGGGAAGTCATGACCCTGATGCTGAAGGTGTGGGGGAAATGCTGCTTTCAGCATTTGATGTGCATGCAAACGATTAAACACTAAAATTCACATAACCATCACCTCATTCACATAATCCGAACTTTTTTTGATAAAAATTAGTTTAGAAATTCTATGAAAAATCAATATCATTCAGAGAGTTGAAGTACTTAAAGAAGTTAAACTAAGTGATGTAATTTTAATATATATAATTGAGGAAGTTATATGAAAACTTATATGATAGTTGTATCAATTACCTCTCTATACTACTTTTTTTTAGAAAATTAGAGTGTTGGCAGAAATTATTTAGTTTTTGAATCTGTTCATCTTTTCATATATTTTTCTATTTTTTATTAAATTTTGTTCAATTTTAATTCGACAAAAAATTTTTTCATAGAATTATTGCTATTTTTTACAGAAACCTTCTTATTATTAGTAATTTAATCTAATTATTTATAATAATTATCAATATTTAATTTTAATACTTAATTACTTATTATTCTAACTATAAGTTATTTAAATCTATTTATATTAGAAATTACAAATATATAATTGATTATAGTTAATTCTATAATTTTTAAATTATGTATTGGAGTTTTAGATAGATATGATTTTGAATAATTATATTTTAAGAGATTTGACTAGGGAAATTGAAGAAATAGAAGAAGAATTTCAATTTATGTACTTGGCTTCGGAAATTGTTGATGGTACTTTTAAATTCTTTAAAATCGAACGATTAACTTCTGGTCCTGGAAAACCGCCTTTTGATTTGAAGGATATGATAAAACTAATTTTTTATGGACATATTAATAAAATTACAAGTTCTGTTGAATTGGCTTATAATGCAAAGTACAATCATTTGTATAATCTGATTTCGCATGGCGTTGAACCAAGTGATAGAACAATACGGGATTATCGTATGTATTTTTCCCTAATTTACAAGTTAATAATGAGTTTTATTCTGGTCGTGGCAAATAGAATTGGTTTAACTGATTTTGAACATATTGCAATTGATGGAACCATAAAAAGAGCATATAACTCTCCATTCAATATAATTAAAGAAAAAGACATTAGTTTGTTAATAAAACATTATATGGTGGAAGAATTATCAAAGGAAGAAATTAAAAAGCTTAGAAGAACTGCACGAAAATTTTTGAGGGATGAATCGAAATCAGATGAAGAAAAAGTAGATATTCTTTTTTATTGGTGGTATTTGTTAGATTGTTCGGGTCAGGTGTCACTTGCTTTGAATGATAATGATGCTAGGTTAATGAAAACTAAGGATAAAGGCCAAAAGTATCGAAAGTTTTCATATAATGTCCAATTAGGCACAGACACTAAATCTAAGTTGATTTGCGGAGTTAATGTAGTTCAAAATCCCACAGATCATTATCAAATTCCTGCACTAATGAATCAAATCCTCGTTAATTTAAACACTAAACCAAAGAAAATTAGCGCTGATACAATCTATTTAACATTAGCAAACATAGAATATCTTGATAACTTAGGAATCAGTGCTTTAATCCCAACATCACAGCAAAATAGAAAGAATTCAGATAATCAACCTGACAATCCATTTGCTATTGATTATTTTGTCTTTGATGAATATAAAAATGTTTTCATTTGTCCAAATAATAAAGAATTAACACTTGATGGAGCATATCTGGCACCACAAGAAAAAGGAGGAGGAAATAAAATCAAATTAGTCTATTCTAATTACCAAGCCTGCAAAAACTGCCAATACAAAGGAAAATGTTACAAATCAAACCATAGAACAATAACAAGATACATTCACGAGTCCACATACAAAGTAGAAAGATTAATGTCCACAGAAGAAGGAATAAATGATTATAAACTTCGTTCCAAGACAGTGGAAGCACATAACGGAACTTTTAAAAGAGTTTATCATTATGATTTTATTCCATTAATTGGCTTAAAAAGAATACAAAACTTAATGTTCACCATTGTAGCCTCATATAATATGATAAGATTATTTAATCTTATTAAAGAGAATGAAATGGATTTATATTCAGTTATTAATGCAATAAGATTCATATCCTCAAATTAAAAATATTGATCTAAAAAATTTAAAGGAGAAAAATGAAAAATGTTCAAAATTAAATAATTTCTGCCAACACTC
>NZ_JAZRKF010000052.1:0-12437 GCF_045646205.1 Methanobrevibacter sp.
TCAATACTTACTGCTTGGGTTTTTTTAGCAAAAAATCCTAAAATAATAGTATTTACAATGTTACGTCCTAACATATCTAATGCAATTCCGGTTGCGTCAATACTGTGGACTTTGTGTGCTCCACTACCTTCAAAGGTTTCAGTATTAATAATAACTTCGGTATTGTCTTTAATTCCTGAAAATACATCTACCACATTCAATAACCCATCATCTAAAACTAATACATAGTCTGGATTATAGACTTGATATCTTAAATCAATTGGCTTATCATCAATTCTTGTGAAAGCCATAACTGGAGCCCCTCTACGTTCTACTCCAAAGAATGGAAAAGCTTGTGAATATTTACCGTCTTTAAATGCTGCTTTAGCCAAAATTTCAGCAGCAGTTACGGAACCTTGTCCACCTCTTCCATGGAAACGAATTTCAATCATTAATTTTTCCTCCATATATTTATCATGTATAATCATTATAAATTACAAAATATATAAATCTTATGTTATATTTTAAATTTACAATATTTTTGTTTAAATTTTAACAGATAATGCTTTTATTTTAAGTAAATTTTTTAAAATTAGTTTTTTAGGTAAATAAAGAAATATTTAAAATATTTTACATTTTTTAATTTGTTTAATCAGTATTTGCATTTTCAAAGATTTAATATAATATAATAATTATAATATATTTTTGAGGAGTTAATATGAAAGTTTTAATTATTACTGGAAATTTGGCGTATCCCTTAATTAAAAGTGTTGTTGCGGATTCATCTCAGGATGTGATTGTCCACATTGCAGATACGCAAGTTGCAGCTTTTTTAACTCCAAGAATGATTATAAACGAAGTTAAAACTTATTTTAAAGATCAATTGGATGAAATTGATTTGATTTTAGTTCCGGGCTTAATAAAAAAAGGCACCAGGGAAATTACAAAGGAACTTGGAATTCCAACATTCAAAGGTTCTACCGATGGTGCGGATCTGGCAATGGTTTTGAATTTGCTTGACAATATTGAACTGTCCGAGGATAAGCCTGCAGACAAACTGATTGAGGAAGAAAAAAGAAAAGAAGCATTTAAAATCATCGATGACTTTGAAAATGATTCTGAAAATATCAAAAAACTTCTTGAAAAACCGAACAATATCATGATTGGCAAATTGCCTGTCGGTGAGGATTTCCCAATGAGGGTTCTTGCAGAAATAGCAAACGCACCATTTTTATCAAAAGAAGCATTAATCAACAAATGCCAATATTTCGTTGATTGCGGAGCTGACATGATTGATATAGGTATGGCTGCCGGTGAGGATTTCACAGATAAGATCCCTGAGCTGATTAATACATTAAGGCCGATTGTAGGTGACCGCCCGTTAAGTATAGATACATTGAATGCGGATGAAATTATAGTTGCCGCTGAAAACGGCATTGATTTTGTATTGAGTGTTGATTTGGGTAATCAGTCTAAGGTAGCCCCAATATTAAAGGAAAAAGGAATTCCTGCAGTGTTACTTCCGACTAATTTCAGTGCAGGCATCACCCCAAAAACTCCTGAAGAACGTGTTGAATTCATGAATCAGTTAATTGAAGATACTGACGGTTTAAAATATGTTTCTGATTTGATACTTGATCCCGTTAACAGTGCAAGTATTGTTGAGTCAATTATTGCATGCAGGGATTTCCATGAAATTAACAAGGCGCCGATGTTTTTCGGCGTTGGAAATGTAACTGAACTGATGGATGTGGATTCCGGAGGAGTAAATGTACTTTTAGCGGGAATTGGGATGGAACTTGGCGTAAGCATACTATTCACTCCTGAAGAAAGTGGAAAAACAAGGGGAAGTGTCTATGAGCTTTCAACAGCATCCAAAATGATGTTTCTTGCAAAGCATAGGAAATCCATACCTAAGGATTTGGGAATTAATATGGTTGCATTTAAGGACAAGCATAAAAGAAATGACATTATTGAAAATGAACTGGACGGTATTCCTCAGGCAAAACTTTCTCCACCTTTAAAATTTATTCGAGATAAGGCGGGCAGTTTCAGAATCAACGTGGATTATGGAACTACAGTAAGTGATAGTAAAATTGTCGCCACTCATTTTAAGAAAAACAAGGCTGATTTAGTGATTGTAGGTAAAACTGCAAAAGAAATCTATGAAGAAATAATAAAAAAAGAACTTGTTACCCGTATGGAACATGCGGCTTACCTTGGAAGTGAACTCCAAAAAGCTGAAATCGCAATGATAACGGGTAAAGAATATGTGCAGGATTTTGAATTATTTAAAAATCCTGATTTATTTAAAAATTAATTTTTTTTAAAGTCAATCTTCAACAATATCATAGTCGTGTGATGGAGTACTTGATCCGCCTGAATCACTTGATCCTCCGCCTCCGGATGATCCTCCACCACCAGATGATGAACCACCGCCTCCAGATGATGATCCTCCACCACTGTAGGATCCTCCACTGGATGAGGAACTACTTGAAGATGAACTTGAACTACTACTGCTTGAACTGGAACTAGTGGAATTTCCAGTCAGTACTGAAAGTAAGTCTGTACTATTGTCTGTCTTATGGGTATCATTAACATCAGTTATGTTATTGGTTGTGATGTCTGTGCTACTTGTGTAAACAAATGCGCCCATAGTTAATATAATTATTGCAACTATAACGGCTAAAATAACCATATTATCAAACTTCATTTTCACCCTCCTATTTATATTAGTAATATATTTTATTCATTACCATATATAATCTTTTTCTTAAAAATGTCTAGTTAAAACTGTTAATTTTTCGCATGATTTGTGTTAATAATTCTAAATTTGATTCTTTTGGCATTATTTAATAAAATACTTTATTTTTTTGTATTTTACAGTTTAAATATAATATTATATTTAAGTTTATGAGTTTTTCATTTAGAAATTTAATTTGATACAATATTTATGATAAACTTTAAATTAGATTTGGAATATAAATTAATTAAGTAAAAATTAATTGGTGTTTAACTTTGCAAAGTGAAGAACTAAGTATTAAAGATATCGATAAAGCTCTTTTATCACAACAATATGTTTCTAATAAGGAAATATCAACGACTCTGTTTTTATCTTTTTTATTGGCTAAACCAATGTTAATTGAAGGTCCTCCGGGTGTTGGTAAAACGGAACTTGCAAAAGTTGTTGCTAAAACTTTTGACAGGGATTTCTTCAGGATACAGTGTTATGAAGGAATAACCTTTGAACAGATTGTTGGTGAATGGAATTATCAAAAGCAATTATTGCATTTGGAAGCAGCTAAAAGTGCTGAAACTAAAGAAGATACTATTTTTGAAGAGGAATATTTCATTAGAAGATCACTTTTAAATGCTTTTTTAAATGAAAAAGATTCTGTTTTACTTATTGACGAAATCGATAAGGCGGATGAGGAAGTTGAAAGTTTCCTGCTCCAGGCTTTAGGTGAACAGGAAATTACCATTAATGATTTAGGCACATTTCAGTTACAAAATGATTTGATTGTTATTTTAACGTCCAATTCTCAAAGGTCACTTCTGGATGAAACAAAAGACAGGTGTCTTTTCTTATACATTCCTTATCCTAGTATTGAAAGGGAAATTGAAATTGTCAAATCCAAGCTTCCGGAAGCAGATGACGAGACTGTTTCAACCGTTGTTAAAATTGTTCACGAGATTAGAAACCTCAACTTACTTAAAAAACCTTCAGTAAGAGGAACTGTGGACTGGGTCAAATCAGTTACCAGTTTGGGAAATAGAAATACTAATCAGGCAATGAAGGATAGTATTGGTGTGGCTATTAAAACTGAAAGTGATAAAAAACGTGTCATTAAAGACGTTTTCGACAGGAAATATTAACATGATTAAAAAAATAGCTCAATTGTCTAATCAGTTAAGAGAAGAGGGTCTGCCGGTAAGTATCAGGAGTACCTATTCGGCCAGTGAAGTATATTTGGCCCTTGGAGAAACGGACAGGGATTTGCTTAGAACAGCCCTTAGAGCTATTTATGTAAAGGACAAATATGATATTCCTAAATTCAATAAGATTTTTGAAGGAATTTTCAAAAAGGAAAAGGAAAAATCCGAAGCTGAGGAAATGCTTGACAGAAGTAAGGCATACACTGGAAAAGGTCCTAGATCAAATAAGTATAAAATTAAAAAACAGAACGATGCTTTTAAAAAGGTCAGACAGGAAAAAATCAACAATGAAAAGTTAAAAATGTTATCCGGTCAGCCATTATTGGATGAAGTCAAAGAGCTGGAACGTGATGGCGAGCTGATGAACAAGGATTTAACTAAACTCAATCGTTTTGACCCGAGAATGCTTGAAATCTGTCAAAGATTAGGTAGAAGAATTGCCAATAAACGTTCAAGACGTAAAATAAGAACTTCTTCAAATAAAATTGATATGCGAAGAACAATCAGGGCCAATCTAAAATATGGTGGTGTGCCGATTGAACTTATCAAGGCCAAGCCAAGGCCACATAAAAATGAGCATCTCTTCCTGAATGATATCAGCGGGTCCTGTGAATGGATCAGCAGCTGGTTTTTCATGTTAATGTTTTCAGCACAGACAGCATTCAAACACTCAAGGACATTCGAATTTGACAATAAGGTAATAGAAACGACCGATGCTTTAAAAGAAGAATACCTGATAGATTCATTTGTAAAAGTTAAAGACATGAGAGTAAAAAACATGATGGTTCATGGAACCTCAGACATGTATTCTGCTTTCAAGCAATTCCAGGAAAAGGCAAATTTAAGCAATAAATCTTATGTAATTATGCTGACTGATTGCAGGGACTGGGCAGGACCGAAACAGCATGGAGTTCCCGCAAGTGTCCATTTGGTTGAAGAGATGGTCAGAGACTCTAAAAAAGTTGTTATCCTAAATCCCGAAGATAGAAATAAATGGGATATAGTTGACAGTTGCGTTTCCTTGTATGAGGATGCTGGAGCCCATGTATTTGAAGTTAATACACTTAATCAGTTGGCTCAATTTGTGGAGCAAATGTAGGTGGAAGTATGAAATGTACTAAATGCGGTAATCCTAATGTTATTATTAAAAAAGAACAGTCCGGACAATATTTATGCAAGGATTGTTTTATAGAATCAATTGAAAAAAAAGTTATAAAAACCATTAGGAAAGAAAAATTATTGGATAAGGGGGATAAAGTTTTAGTTGCACTTTCAGGGGGAAAGGATAGTGTAACGACACTTGAAATTTTAAATTCTTTTCGTGAGTTAAACATCATCGATATCTGTGCAGTCACCGTTGATGAGGGAATTGACAATTATCGCCAGGACGGTGTTGACATTGCTGTTCGCCATGCAGAGCGTTTGGGCATAGAACATAAGGTGGTTTCACTTAAAGACACATATGGCATCACATTGGATGAAATAATGCAGAAACCTAATCACAAGGGATCATGTTCATACTGCGGTGTTTTTAGAAGAACAATAATTAATAAGGCCGCACGTGAAATGGGTGCCACTAAAATTGCCACTGGCCATAACCTTGATGATGAGGTTCAGGCAATCATGATGAATTATCTTGAAGGAAATACTGATAATTTAACTAAACTTGGCGCTAAAACCGAATCAAAGGCCGAAGAATTCACGGTAAAGATTAAACCTTTAAGAGAAATACCTGAGCGTGAAATCGGTTTGTATGTTGTTGCAAAAGAGTTGGAAGTTCACTTTGCAAGCTGTCCATATGCGCAGCAGTCATTCCGGGGAGAGGTTTCAGACGTTATCAATAAACTGAGCGAATCACATCCGACCATAAAATATTCAACTTTAAGAGGTTATGATAAAATTAAAAACGCTCTTAAAGACGACTTTAAAAAGAACTATGCTCATGGAAGATGTGAAAAGTGCGGTGAACCTGCTGCCAATAAGTTATGTAAAGCATGTTCATTTATAGAAGAATTAAGGGGAGATTAAATGTCATTCACTTTAAAATATACTGATGTTACAGAAGTTAGAGAAATTACCAAACAGAATTATACAATCAAAGAGCTAATCAATGAATTGGGTCTATCCAGCCAGACAGTTGTTTCAAAACAGAATGGGGAACTGGTCATAGAGGACACTTTAATAAATGACGGTGATGAAATTCAGTTGATACAAATAATATATGGGGGTTAATTTTGAAAATCAGTTATGAATGCGGGGCATGTTTTTTAAGACAGGCCAGGGAAGCTATGGATTTGGCAACAGATGATGATGAGTTAAAAATAGAGATTAATGCAGAAATTTTCAAATTTTTAGCAAAAACATTTAAAAAAGGAACTAATTCAAATAAAACAGGCTCATATCTTCATAAGCTAATTAAGGATAAAACCAACTGTTATGATCCATATATTAATGAAAAGAAACTTGGTAATGAAATTGCATTAAAATATTTGCCATTGGCTCAGGAAATTTTAAATGAAAATGATACTCTGGAAAACCGTGTCAAAATAGCTATTGTCGGAAATATTCTGGACTTTGGAGCATTTGAATTGAGTGAAGACATTGAAAAATTAATTAAAGACTCATTAAATAAAGATTTGGCAGTTAAAGATATCGAATCCTTTGAAAATGCACTTAAAAAGCATGATAAAGTATTATATTTAGTGGACAATACTGGTGAAATCGTATTTGATAAGCTGTTGTTATCTAAAATTAAAGAATATGCTTTGGATATTACCATTGCAGTTAAATCACAGCCGATTTTAAATGATGCATGTATGGAAGATGCATTAAACACAGGTTTAAATGAATTCGGCGAAATTGTTGAAATCGGTGCCGGAACTGTAGGTTACGTTGACAGTGAAATTTCAGATGAATTTAGAGAAATTTTCAATGCTCATGAATTTGTAATATCCAAGGGAATGGGTAATTATGAAGGGCTCACTGAAATTGACTTATCCGATAAGGATGTTTTCTTTTTACTCTGTGCAAAATGCAATACAATAGCAAAAGACATTGGCGTTAATTTACAGGACATGCTTCTTTTTAAATATTAGTGATAATATGAACATTGCTTTAATCGGATTTGGGAAAGTTTCTTATAATCTTTTCAAGTTAATAGACTCCCCGGACATTAACTTTCTAACATCAACCGAAGGACGTTCACAAAAAACAGTTGATTTAATAAATGAAAGCAATATTGAAGTATTTGATTCTTTTCGAGAAGCTGTTGAAAAATCAGACATTGTCATTTCTGCCGTAACTCCCTCACAGGCATTGGATGTATCAAGAAGATATGCAAGAGACTATCAAGGATTATATCTGGATTTAAATAATGTATCTCCGGATACTAAAAGCCAGATTAATGATGTGTGTGAAAACTTTGTTGATGGGGCAGTAATCGGTAAAATCGACTCCGATAACCTGACATTGTTTTTATCCGGAAAAAATACCGATAAATTACTTTTTTTAAATGATTTTTTAAATGTTAAAATTATTTCAGATAATGTTGGTGATGCATCAAAACTGAAACTGCTTAGAAGCACATACACCAAGGCATTATCTGTTTTATTAATAGAAAGCTATTCCTTGGCTCAAAAACTAAATCTGGAAGATGAGTTTTTTGATACTTTATCTTTAACGGAAGGGGATGAATTTAAGGATAAATCTCTTTCCAGAATAAGCAATACTTTAAATTCATCAAAAAGAAAAGCTGAAGAGCTTGAAGAAATATTGAATTATTTTAATGATGATGATTTAAAAATGATAAAAACCGCTCTTGAGAAACTCAAGCAATTTTAACGTTGATTTTAAATCCTTTTTTGTCTTTCACACTTTTGGCGGTTACAGGAATGAAATGAGAATCCATAATATATCTTAAATAGGTAACTTCCCTTGCAGGCAATCTCAAATTGGTTTTAATCTTTTTACCTTCACTTTTAAGCTGAACTGATATTTTATTGTTTTTATCGACGTATAAATCAGCATTCAAATCTTCTTTCATAATTTTTGTTTCAAAGCGGGTAAGGTTCAAGCCTGCATTAAGTTCCAGCGGCGCATCTAAACTACCAACATTTCCTTTCCGGAACTCATCATTAGCTTCACGCGCACTCATGCCTTCTGTTGTTTTGCATGCAACATACCATGCTCGTTCAATCACTTTAGAGACTTTCTGCATTTCAGGAATGACTCCCTTCGATTCATAGCTTTTCATCAAATCCATTACTTCTTGCTTGGTAACGTCCATTTCAATTGAACTTATTGCAAGCCGGGTCATGACCGGACCGTAATTTGATCGTCTGAATGCTGCCCAGACAGATTCCGGATTGGAATATACTCTTTTTTTAATGATCTGGTTAATTGTCTCGCCGTTAAGATAAGCTATTTTTGAAAGATTTCCTCGTGAATAGGTATTCATTCTTTTATAGATGTCTGTCCAGTTGCGGTCAAGATTAATGTTGTTTTTATCTATTTCCCGCTCAAGAATTTCTACCGTTGATTTTGGAAGCAGTTTTTTAATGTCTTTTGTAATAGTATAATCATTATCAATAATGGACTGTCTTATTAGACGGCCGGAGTATTTGTCCTTGTCAAGTTCCTTTACTATGTGGAATTTCAATTTGGAACCTAAAAATTCGTTCAATGCATACCATCTGATTTCATTTCTGTTGCTATAGTTTTTCGGCATTCCAACGAAATTGCCTTCATCAATAAACTTTTGGGCCTTTTTTGAAATTTCAGACAATGAAATGCTTGCAGAGGTAATGTAATCACTTGCACCATCATCAATCATCTGCTGTAGTCTGATTGGAACGCTGTATGATAGGACTAACCTGTGATGAAGCCCTTCAAAAGACCTGATTTCATCAGCACCTAAAGCAAGTGCCATTTCACTTCTGGCCTCAAAACTGGTAAAAAATGGAGCATGATTTGCACTGAAACCCTTATTTAAATATACAACTAACTTTTTGGATTCAGCATCTGCAATTTTACGGGCTTCTTTAATTAATTTTTCATGCCCTTTGTGAACCGGGTCAAAATCTGCACTTATACATATCAAGATAAACACCAAAAAAAAGTGAGATTAATTTAATAATCTCATTATTCCACTTATTACTAACCAAATTCCGATTAATGAACCTAAAATAATCGGGTTTGCAATATATGTTCCTATAATAATGTAACATACACCTAATATTATTCCCGCTATTCCAATATAAAATCCGTATTTGGAACTGCGGTTGTTAATCAATGAAACAACTCCTGCAATAATCAATATGATTCCTGCCAGATATAATGTGATTTCAGCTAAAAATCCGAATAAAGCAGGATTAAATATTAAACCAATACTGATTATAAGAAGTATAACTCCCAAAGCAAGATCAGTAATGGAACCGTAGGTATTATAGTCAATTATTGAAATTCCCATAATCAATGCATAAATTGCTATGAATAGAACGGACAATCCTATAATTGCACTTGTAGATATTACTCCAAGTATGGGAAATGAAATAATCATTATTCCAAAAATAATGGCCAGTAAACTAACAATCTTATTTTTCATCTAAAAAATCCTCCAATTAATAATTATTAAATGTAGTATTATATTAATATAATGGGATATGTTTGATTTTGGTTTTTGACTGGTTCATGTCTGCATTTTCAACTTCAGCCAACCACTCATTTTTACATTCACAATCATATTCAATAATGCTTTGAGTTAAATTGCAGTCAATAATCATATGCTTTAAATCTTTATTGCATTTTTTACAGTTGTATGGGCCACGCCTTGAACCGAATCCTGATGTGTCAAGAAGGGCCGGAATATCTACTTCACGTCTTATGGTATTGATGATTTCAATACAGCTCCAAATCCATGGGGGCTGATAAGCGCCTTTTCTCCAAAATCTTTCAATAACAGTTCCGGAATGAATTGTGGCAGGACAGATGGACAACCTATTAACGCCAATTGACTCGCAGTGTTTGGCGGTTTCAATCGCTTCAGCTATTGCTTCGGATTCTGAAACGAGTATTGGTTTGACAAAGATATATGCTTTTGATTTAAGATTATATCCTTTTTCATCACTTAGCTTTTGCATTAGTTTAACTGCATCTTCAAAGTCTTTTAAGCTGAAACCTTTATTGATTTTGTTTAATCGGGTATAATCATTGGATGTTTCAAGACCGATACTCACTTCAAACAATCTGTCTCCAATGATGCTGAAGATATCATCCAGATATTCTTCTTTTACATATTCCGGTCTTGATTCCACAATAATTTCTGAAACGTTATCCATATTTGATAATGTGGTTAAAATTTCATCACGGGCATCAACTGGAAGTTCGTAAGGATTTAAAAAGCTTCCTGAAGCAAAGAGTTTTACAGCTATTTTATCTTCGCTTTCAATATCGAAGCGTGACAGGTGATCATTAAAAATGTTAAGAATGGTTTCACTGTTGATAGGTTCCAAAGTACAGTCTGAAACATAGCTACACATTGTACAACCTCCGCTGTCTCCAAGTGCCCATGCACATCCAGGAGTAGGCAATATAATAAATAATGTTTTTGAAACCCCATCATAAGTCAAATCATCATTATACCAACTTGCACCAACTTGTTCTGGTGTTTTAGGCTCTTTTTTCTCAAAAGCCCTACTTCTAATTTCTTTACATAAATTTTCGATTTCCATTATAATATATTATGGGGTGTGGTATAATAAAAAATTATTGTTGAAAAATAGTATGTTATTAAGTTGTGTATACGTGATTTAAAAAAATAAAAAAAAGAAAGGAAAGCAAGTTTAGAAACTTGCAATAACTTCTCCTAATAATTTAATGGATTCTTCTACGTCTTTACCAACAGGGGAACCTGCTACGTATTGAGTTACACCCATTTCAGCTAAGCCTTCAATTTTAGGGATGAATTCATCAGGAGTACCACATACTGAGAATGCGTCTAATGCTTCAGGAGTTACAGCACCGATAGCTCCACCGAAGTCACCTTTAGCTAAGAATGCTCCCATTTGTTCGTTGAATCCTTCAGGTAATCCGTGTCTTTCGATTACTGGAGGTGGGGAACCTGCTGCAATAAATGCAACAACAATTTTAGCTGCGTTTTTAGCTGCTTCAGAGTCAGGTCCGATTGAAGTTGCAGTGTATGCACCAACATCGAATGCTTTGTCTCCACCAGCTGCTTCGAGACCTTTTTTGATCATAGGCATAGCTGCTTCGTAATCTTTAGGGTTGGAAGCGTTAATTAATACACCGTCTGCGATTTCTCCAGCGGTTTCTAACATTTTAGGACCTTGTGCACCCATGTAAATAGGGATTGCATCTTGAACTTTTTTAACTCCACCTAAAGCTGCTCCAGCTTCAGTTTTTTCACCTGCTAATAAGGTGTTGATGTCAGCGATTGCTGCTTTGATAGTGGATACAGGTTTAGTCCATTCAATTCCTAAAGCATCGAAAGTTGCTTTGTCACCAGGACCAATACCGAAGGTTGCTCTACCTTCTGAAATTTCGTCAATAGTTGCGATAGCGGAAGCGGAAATTGCTGGGCTTCTTACGTATGGGTTGGTTACACCAGGACCCATTTTAATGGTTTCAGTTTCAGCTGCAATTAATGCTAAGGTTTCGTATACGTTTTTGTTGTTGTAGTGGTCAGTGATCCATGCGTATTCAAAACCGACGTCTTCTGCTATTTTTACTAATCTTACAAGTTCTTTTAAAGGTATTTGAGGTACGAATTCTATACCGAATTTCATATTTTATCACCGATGATATTTTTGGTATGCAATATATAAAGTAATTTTTATTTAATTTAATTAGAAAGTTTTAAATACCTAAAAATTTTTTTGGGTAATTTCTTTATATAATATTATATGATTTTAAATTTGTATTACTAATTTATTTTTTTTTAATACTTTTATTTTTGTTAATATTTTATGAAACAGTTTGAAAATTTTTGCATTGAAATTTATTATAAACTTTGATTTTATTTAATTAACATTTAATATTTATTTGTTTTTTATAAATATATTTAATATAAATTATTTTTAGATTAAAATATTATTTGCAATATATTTTAATTGACTTTGTTAGTTTAATGACTCTCTCTATTAGATGTGCTATATGTTTATGGCGATGACCTAAGTCTTATTGTATTTGAACAATTATGACCATGATGGTTGCTTTTCCGCATGTAGCTATAATTTATCATATTTATTGATTAATTTCATTTATTAATTCATTGAATATGCTTTCGTGAGTACCTGAGATTTTCGGGTATGATGTTGGTTTTGTAGATGTGGTGAAATTTGGTTATAGAAATTTTTATGACACAAATTTTAGTGTATTTACTCGTCTATATTTTTTTAGCGTACTTCATAATATTATTTTATTATGTCTGTTATGTGTTCAATTCTGTTTGATCCTGGCAGATGCTACTGCTATTGGGATTCGATTAAGCCATGCAAGTCGAAAGA
>NZ_JAZRKF010000053.1:0-1751 GCF_045646205.1 Methanobrevibacter sp.
TGGTCGAGTATCGGCACTTATTAGCACTACACCCATACCGGAAGTTATTGAACAAGTTGGAATTGAAAACGTATTAAATCCAGAAACAGCTGATTTAAACCCTATTAAAGGATTGGAAATGGCAATTGAAAGAGGCTATAAAAATATTGCAATTACAATTTTACCATCCAAATCAATTGAAGAAATCGGCCAATATCCTTTGCCCGATGGTGTAAATACATATATGTTCGTAGCGCACACCACGAATGCAAGTTTAAAAGAAGTGGAAACTGCATTTAAATACTGTGAAGTCATAACTGCATGTTCATCTAAAAATGTTAGAGGTTGGGCTGAAAAAGAAAAATCATACTATTCCGGATCCAAGGTACCTATTATTGCAATTACTGAAAAAGGAAGAGAATTCTTAGATAATAGGCTTGAAAAAATTGGTAAACCACTGACAACAAATGATTATCCAATGAATAAAGAGGAACATTCAAAACCATTAGTATAGAAAAAAGTGAAAGGGGAATTTATTAAATATCATCTCTTTAAATTTCCAAAAATAAATATTTGGAGATTCAATCGAGTCTCCTAATATTTTCAAACGCTTTTTCAATATATTCATCTTGGTTCATATCTTCACATGCTTTTTTTGAAAAATCCAAGTCAGCATGTGTTTGCGGATATCTTGGAACTGCACTGCATCCCCCATCATCAATTTCAGATATTTTAAATGTTCCAATATCCTTTGCAATAGCAGTGATTTCATCTTTATCCAAACCAATTAATGGAGATAATATTGGTATGTCCACACCATATCTTGTTGCAAGGATATTAGGCAATGTTTGTGAGGCAACCTGACCAACACTGCTTCCATCAACAATAGCATTTGCCCCCAATTCTGTTGCTAACTTTTCTGCTATTTTATACATTCCGGATTTACATAACACACAAGTCATTCTCTCCGGAGCTTTAGTTTTAGCAGCTTGAAGATATTCACCATAGTCTACAACTCTTTTTTTGATAGGCAATCCTTTTGCATATGTGTTTAATTGATCAACCAATAAATTAAAATTTTCAGTTACTTTTGGGCCAGAAAACGGATCATTGTTAAAGTGAAGCGCTATGACCTCACAACCCCTTTTCATCATCAGATATGCTGCCACTGGTGAGTCAATACCGCTTGAAATTAAGGCAACAACCTTTCCCTGTGTTCCAAGAGGCAAACCTCCAGGACCTTTGATTTTTTCATGAAAAATATATGTATCCTCTCCCCTAACTTCAACAAAAATAGTCAATTCAGGATTTGTCAAATCAACCGGAGCGGATACAACATCCCTTACAACTTTTCCACAATATGCACCCATTTCCTGTGAACTAAAATCATGTTTTCCAACACGCCTGCATTTAATTGCAAATTTGGTGTTCTCATCAATAAGATTTTCTTTAATTAAACCTTTGACATAATTAACTAATGTTTTTTCAATATCTTCGTAATTTGTTTTAGTTGATACTACAGGAGAATATGATACTACACCAAAAACATGATTTAATTTTTCTATTCCCTCATCAAAGTTTTTTGGATGAATATATATTCTACCTTGATTTCTTTCAACTTTACATTCAAGTGTTGCTTTAATATTCTTAACAAGTCTTTTTTCAAAACGTGCCCTTATTTTAGAGCTTTTTACACCTATTTCACCATATCGTGCTAGTATTAAATCATAATTCATTCAAACACTCTCTAATTTTGATATATGCTGAAAATT
>NZ_JAZRKF010000054.1:0-5315 GCF_045646205.1 Methanobrevibacter sp.
TCCAATTATGGAATTAGAAATAGTTGATGCCTTAATTCCAGATTTAGAAGAAGAAGTAATGGATGTTAACTTAGTTCAAAGGATGCACAAATCTGGTAGAAAAGTTAATTTCAGAGTAATTGTTGCTGTAGGTAACAAAGACGGTTATGTCGGATTAGGTCAAGGTAAAGCTAAAGAGGTTGGACCTGCAATCAGAAAAGCTGTAGATAATGCTAAATATAACATTATTAAAGTAAGAAGAGGCTGTGGTGATTGGGGTTGTGTTTGTGGTAGAGAACACACCGTACCTTTCAAAGTACAAGGTAAAGTCAGCAGTGTTAGTGTAAACTTAATGCCTGCACCTGCAGGAGTAGGTTTAGTAATTGGTGATGTTGGTAAAACCATTTTAAAACTTGCTGGTATTCACGATGTATGGTCTCAATCATTTGGTCAAACCCAAACTACTGTTAACTTTGCAAATGCAGTATTTGATGCTTTAAAAACCTTAAGTGAGGTAAAAGCAAGTAAAGAAGACCTCAAGAAAATGGGAGTTAACTATTAATTGGTGATGATTATGTTTTTAGTTATTAGAGTTAGAGGAACTACTGGTGTCATTCAAAAAGTTGCTGACACTTTACACATGTTAAGACTTAACAGAATCAACCACGCAGTATTAGTTGAAGAAAATCCTAGTTTTGAAGGTATGCTTCAAAAGTCTAAGGATTACATTACCTGGGGTGAAATCGATGCTGAACTTTTAGCTGAAATCATTGCTAAAAGAGGCAGAATCGAAGGTAATAACAAAGTTACTGATGAATTTGTAGCTGAAAATTCAGATTACAAAGACATTGCTGAATTATCAGAAGCTGTAATCAAATCAGAAGTTAAATTAGCTGATGTGGGAATTAAACCTGTATTCCGTTTACACCCTCCTAGAAAAGGATATGAAGATATCCGTTTATCCATTAACGAAGGTGGATCATTAGGTTACAGGGGCGAAGAAATTAAAGATCTTGCAAAAAGAATGCTTTAAATTAGGTGTTTATTATGATTAGAACAAAACGTAAAATTAACAAACTTAGAGGTTCTAGATCCAACGGAGGAGGCTGTACTAAAAAACGTAGAGGTGCAGGTAACAAAGGTGGAAAAGGTAAAGCTGGAGCCGGAAAACAACACTGGACCTGGACTGTAATCCACGACCCAGATCATTTCGGTAAACACGGTTTTAAAAGACCTCAAAAAATGATTAAAAAAGTTAATTCAGTTAACTTAAGTTACTTAGAAGAAAAAGCTGATGATTTAATCGCTAGTGGAAAAGCATCAATGGATGGAGACGCAATTGTCATTGACGTTACCGAATTAGGTTATGACAAAGTTTTAGCTAAAGGTAAAATCTCTAAAACTTTCAAAATTTCCGCTCCAAAATTCTCAGCATCTGCTATTGAAAAAATTGAAGAAGTAGGAGGAGAAGCTATAGAATTATAGTTTTCTCTTAAATTTTTTAGAGGAATAAAATGTCATCTCTCGAAGTATTAGAGCCATTGTTTAAGTTTTTGCCTGAAGTAAAATCTCCTGTTCACAATGAAGATTTTAATGAAAAACTTAAATGGACTGCTCTTATTTTGGTATTATATTACTTTTTAACTCAAATACCATTATATGGTTTAAGTTCTGCGGCTGTAGACCAATTCGCTGCTTTAAGAGCAGTTATGGCTGGAAGTTTTGGTTCAATTCTTACTTTAGGAATTGGTCCTATTGTTACTGCATCTATCGTATTGCAATTGTTAGTCGGTTCCAATCTTTTGGACTTGGATCTTTCGTCACACAAGGATAAGTCTCACTTTCAAGCTACCCAGAAGCTTTTATCAATTGTTTTCACAATATTTGAAGCTGGTGTTTTAGTATTAACTGGTAACTTAGTACCAATTGATAATTCTTATCTTGGTGTATTATTCCTTCAACTTGTAATCGGTGCAGTTTTAGTAATTTATCTGGATGAAGTTGTTTCAAAATGGGGATTCGGTAGTGGTATCGGTTTATTCATTGCTGCAGGTGTATGTCAAGCTATTCTTGTCGGAACATTCAATTTCTTGCCTGGAACTGATGGATTAATGACTGGTGCTATTCCAGGATTTATACAATCTATCACTATGGGTTCAGCTAATTTCTCATTATTGATTCCATTAATTGCAACATTCTGTGTATTTGCTGTTGTTGTATATGGTGAATCAATTCGTGTTGAAATTCCAATTTCCCACGGTTCAGTTAGAGGACACGGAAGAATCAGAGGTTCTGTCGGTAAATACCCATTAAAATTTGTTTATGCAAGTAACATGCCGGTTATTTTGACCAGTGCACTTTTGGTTAACGTTTCACTTTTAGCAAATGTTTTCCAAAAAATTGGTTTCCCTATTTTAGGTACAGTCGAAAACGGTAAGGCTGTAAGCGGTGTTGCATGGTTATTATCAACTCCTAACAAGATTAGTTACTTTGTTACAGAACCGATTCACGTTCTTGTATATGCAATATTCTTCTTGGCATGTTGTATTTTATTCTCATACCTATGGGTTGAAATCAGTGGATTAAATGCTAAGAAAATCTCAGAACAGCTTTATAATTCAGGTATTCAGATACCTGGTTTCAGAAGTAGTAAACGTCAATTGTATAAAATTTTAAAGAAATATATTCCTGCACTTACCATTTTAAGTGGTATATATGTAGGTCTCATTGCATTCTTTGCAGATTTAACCGGTGCTTTAGGTGGAGGTACTGGGGTATTGCTTACTGTAGGTATTATACATAAGCTTTACGAAGAAATGGCAGAAGAACAATTAATGTCATCAAATCCACTACTCAGAAAATTCTTGGGAGGAGACTAATCTTCTCCATATATTTTTTAAATGAGGGGTTAAATTGAAATTAGTAGTATTAACAGGAATTCCAGGTTCAGGTAGTACCACTGTACTTAATAAAGCTCTTGAAGAAGTTGATTATGTACATTTAAACTATGGGGACATAATGACTGAACTTGCAATTGAAGAAAAAATTGTAGATGATAGGGATGCTTTAAGAAAATTACCTGCTGAAACTCAAAAAGAGATTCAAGCTAAAGCTGCTAAAAGAATTAAAGAAAGATCCAAGGAAGACAATGTTATTGTAGACACTCACTGTACTATCAATACTCCTTCTGGATTTTTACCAGGACTTCCTATATGGGTTTTAGAACAATTACAACCTGATTTATTCATTATGGTTGAAGCAAATCCTGATGAGATTATTTACAGAAGAATGAATGATGACACTCGTTCCCGTGATGTTGAAAAAGCTAGCGATATTCAATTACATCAAGAAATGAATAGGGCTGCTTCCATGGCATATGCAACACTCACTGGAGCTACTGTTAAAATCATTGCAAACCATGATAATCATTTGCCACAAACAATATCAAAATTAGTGGATGTTTTAAAATAGGTGAGTAATATGGCTGATATCTTTGGTATGTTTAGTGGTGGAATATTGAATGCTTTAAATGCTGTATTCAATCCGCTGCTTGCATTGGATCCAAATCCACAAAATCCTGCATTAACTGTATTGGTTATTGCATTTATTGTTTCATTAATTACAACTATTGCAAACAAATATTTGGTTGATCAGGAAAAAGTTAATGAAAACCAAAAAAGATCAAAAGAACTTTCTTCAAGAATGAGGGAAGCTCAAAAGAAAGGAGATGGAAAGGAACTTGCTAAGCTTCAAGCTGAGCAAACAGAAATGCTTAAAGACCAAAATGCGGTAATGATGGAATCATTCAAGCCAATGCTGGTTACTTTTGTTCCTATTATTTTAATTTTCTTTTGGATGAGGACTTCTGTTATCAGTAATATAGTCTTAATCTTACCTGCTCCTGCATATTGGCTTACTTTAACTCCATTCTGGCATTTCATTGGTCAATTCTTGTATGGAGGAAAAGCAACTATTCCATATGGTATTGGCTGGTTATTATGGTATATGATTTGTACTTTTGGTATGAGTCAAATATTAAGAAAATTCTTAGGATTCAAACAAGGGTTCTAATTTAACCCTTGAATCTTATACATTTATTAATGATGAAATAGATATATAATAGTATTCTATTTTGAATACGCTATTACACAATTATTAAATTTTTTATTAAATTAATCAAAGGTGATTAAATGCCTGCAAATAGGTTTAGATCAAGATCATATAAAAGAATGAGAAAAAACACTCCTGGTGGAGATAATGTTTTAAGATACAAAAAGAAAAAACCATCTAAGCACGTTTGTGCTGAATGTGGTGCTGTCTTACATGGAGTTCCTCGTGGACGTCCATATGAAATGGGTAAACTTTCAAAAACCGCAAAAAGACCTAGCCGTCCTTACGGTGGGTACTTATGTACTAAATGTATGCGTAAACATTTCAAACAAGAGGCTAGAAAATAATGATTATTACTATAGGTGGATTGGCAGGTACCGGAACAACAACCACTGCAGAATTGCTTAGTGAAAAACTGGATATTCCATTTATTTCTGCAGGATCTGTATTTAGGGATATGGCTCGTGAAAGAGGCATGTCTGTTCTGGAATTTGGTGAGTTTGCCGAAGGTAATGATGATATAGATAAAGAGATTGATAAAAGACAAGCGGAACTGGCTAAGGCTGCAGACAATTTAATAGTTGAAGGCAGGTTATCTGCTTATTTTGTTGAAGCTGATTTAAAACTTTGGTTAGTAACTCCATTTGATGTTCGTTCTGGAAGAATAGCTGAAAGGGAGTCAAAATCTGTAGAATTAGCAAGCGAGGAAATTATTGCTCGTGAAAAAAGTGAAGCTTTAAGATATATGGATATTCATAATATTGACATTTCAAACATGGATATTTATGATTTAATTATTAATACTGGTACATTCGATCCCGAAAAAGTATCAGAAATCATTTTAACAACATTAAAGGTGATATAATGGCATCAATTGAAGTAGGAAGAGTATGTGTTAAAACTGCTGGAAGAGAAGCTGGTGAAAAATGTGCAATCGTTGAAATCATCGATGAAAACTTTGTAGAAGTAATCGGAGAAGCTGTTAAAAACAGAAGATGTAATATTTCTCACTTAGAACCAACCGAAGATTCCATCGATGTTTCTGGTGATGTTGAATCTATCAAAGCAGCTTTAGCTGATTTATAAGTGAATAATTAATTATATTATTCATTATTCTTTTTATTTATACTATTTTTTTTTATTAATTTTCCAAGGTTTTTTTCATGAAGTTTAACATGGTAACTAAATCTCAAAGTTTTACTAATCCTGAGTTTGGTTGTAAACCT
>NZ_JAZRKF010000055.1:0-9298 GCF_045646205.1 Methanobrevibacter sp.
AGACTCCTTTTGAATATCTATACAAGTAAGACTTTAGTTTTCTCATTTTCTTATAAACTATGCTCGAGCCGCTTGTGGTGAAAGCCACACGGGCGGTTCCTCGGAGAGAAGGGAGGAGTAATCCTCCTAACTTATCCAACCAAAACACCACCGAGACATCAACGCCGCAAAAAACATATTAAAAGAAGGAATCAGAATAATATCATAAAACAAAAAAATGAACCGGTAAGACAACCGGGGATAGCTTGGATAATACTTATACTCAAAAGAGCATAACTGCCCAAGAATAATTTTACCAAATGCCACAAACATTAAGTAAAAGTCTACTATTTGTATTCATTATATTTAAAAGTATATTTATCGGCAAAACCTGCATCTTGAAGTGTATTGATATTGAAGGCAAGCTCCTCTTTTTCCATCACAAGCTGATACTCGTCCTGTATTTTATTTACGCTTCGAAGAATGTTGACCCCTACCGGCACAAGTCCCTTATACTCATACTCATACTTAAGGTTAAGGTCATTGAAAATTTCAACCGGAATGAGTGTTGAAAGAGCATCCTTTCCATGTTCAAAATAAGTCTCTAGAATATAGTCGATAGATTCGCCTGTTATAAAGGGCAAATCGGCATTTATGAAAAGCAGAACATCACTTGAAGACTTTTTTTCAAAGTGATCAAGAATTAAAGACAGGTCATGCAGAAAGTCAACGCCCGGAGTGTCTAGAATCTCATAGCCGAAATCCTTGATATAGTCTGAAGTTTCGGGAGTGTTTGGACTCGTTGCAATAATTACTTTTTCGACCAATTTAGATGATTCCAAATTGTCAAGTACATATTTAATTAATGGTTTATCATGAATTTTAAAAAGAGGTTTTTCGACTGGAGTTTTGAGTCGTGTTCCTCTACCTCCAGCCATTACAATTGCATAAATCATACAAAAAACCTAAGCGAATTTGCCTCCGGCCATTTTCATACGATCTTTCAGTATACATCTTCCGCCCTGTTTTCCGCCGATAGGAACTTTCGGAGTACCCATTGAATTCATACAACGGGCCATAATAGCAGAACCTAAAGCAAGACCGTCTTCAACAAAGACAACGCTTTCAAACTTGTCCTGAACAGCCTCCAAAATAAGCTCAGGTTTGCGTCCGGTAACACCAGCCCTTCCGGTAATACCCAATGCGGAGCCCGGAATAATTACATCTTCGGCAAATGCAACGTCAAGCACACGTGTAACGATATTGGTACTGACATAATCCAGTGTTGAAAGAAGTGTGCCGAGACCGTCCTCATCATAGAACTGTGCCCCCAAGTCCATGAGTTCATCGAGTTTGTCACCGTTTACACCGACGTCACAGCCGATTAATGTTGTGCCGGCAGCTGCAGCGGCTTCAGGGTTTACAGGAACGGTACCGAACCTGTCCATGTCCATTGGAACCTTGGAAATGTTGATGAGCTTATGAGCCTCTAAAGCGTTGGCTTCAGCCTTTTTCTTATCTCCCTTTTTGGCCTCTTTTTCATTGTATAAGTCTAAAGCTGCCCCGTTTTTCTTATCGATTTTACCGGAACCTCTTGCAATTGAGTCGCTTACAACACCTGCAAGACCCAAGAAGTTTCCGACAGTGTTTGCGTAAGGCTCGTTGTCGTTAACTATACGCCCGGCCAAGGTGGATCCGAAATCCAGTGAAACGCAAGGGTTTCTGTAGTCAACATCAGTCCATTTTGCACCAAGCTTGATACCTGCAGTTACAAGTTCCCCTTCCATCTCGTTTGCAACGACTTCTTTACCTTCAGGAGGAACCACACTTACAACAGCACCGTCGAAAAGAATGTTTTCCAGAAGGGAGTGTTTTTGAAGCCTTTCGGGAAGCTGTGAAATACCCATTGCAGGAGACATCTTACGAGGTGGAATATCCGCTTCAAGACATCCGTCAGCAAGAGCAATGATTAACTGACCTGCCTCTTCTGCAGTTGCAAAACCTGCCGTAACCCCGGTTGACCTTACAACAAAGTCCAAATCCTCATCCTTGTCAACGTTACATTTTTTAAGGGCTTCAAGAACGGTATCACGAATAAGCTCTGTTACAGCCTCTTTGGAAAGTTCAATACCCCAAACGGTCTTACCGAAAACTTCCTCATTGGCCTTAGGCTTACGGATATCACGAGTCATTTTAACTGTTTTATTCAATAAGTAGGACTCGCTGGTATTTAAGTTGGTGGCCATTACGATACATTTGGTTGTAGTGTTACCTAATTCAACAGAAGCAGTTACATAAAAAGTATCCGGTTTTTTAACAGCGCCGGGAGCTGCAGGACCTGCCCTTTGAGCTCTTAAAACGTCAAGGTTTCCTTCCTTGGAATGAGCAATGATAGGCTTAGGACCTCTACTAAAAATTTTACTTAAAAAAGACATTATTTAACCTCTCCAAATATTAAAGTTAAATAATAATCTATTGTTGAAATAATATAAATCTTATTAAAAAAGTTTAGAAAAAATAGAAAAAAATGATTAGATGATATAAATCACCTAATCAAGACCCTTTTTATATCTATAATAAGTTGTTAATTGGGTGGTCTTCTACAGGTTCGGTACCGATATCTTTTGCTGCTTCAGCAATCATAATATCTGCCATACCACAAGCAGGGAATGCGAGTCTTGCGTTTTCGATAGGTCCGAATAATACGAAGTCTCCTCCTGCCATTTGTTGTACGATGTTTGAACCGATATCACAAACAGGCCATGCTTCTTTGTGTTCTTTTTTGTATCCTCTTAACCAGTCCCATGCAGATGGAACGTTGTGAATACCGGATCCTACAGGGTATCCCCATTTAGCTTTAACAGCGTAAGAGGTTCTTACAGCAGGTCCTGCACCTTGACCTAATGGAGTAACTGCTACGTCCATCCAAGGTTTGGTAATACCACATTCGTCAGCCATTTCGAGAATACCTTTGTCGATTACGTCTCCACCGGTTTCCCAGATTTCGATTTTACCTTCAACACCAGCTTTCATTGGGTTGAATCCTAAGAGAATGGAAGCGTCGATGTCTGAGTTTTTAACTGCTTCGATTTCTCCAGCTTCTGCAGCCATACTTAAGGAGTTGTAAACAGCTCTTTCACATAAACCGACTTCTTGTACGTATTCTACACCTGCAATTTTTGCAGCAGCTGCAGTTGAGTCGATAAGGAAAGGTTTGTCACAGACGTCACCTACAAATTCTAAGTATTTTACCATAGCTTCTGCAGTAGCACCGAAAGTTTGTACAACACAAGGGTTTCCGGTTACATCGGACATTTCTTCCATAGTTTTAATTAATCCTTCAGCAGCATCTTTATCAAAGATACCTTCTTTTTCATCACTAATAATTTTGTGTCCGCCGTAGAAGATAGTTCCTGCTAAAACGGTAGGGTATTCACCAGGTTGTCCTCCCATTTTTACTCCAGCAATATCTACGACGAGTTGTTCTTTCTCAAATCTAAACATAAGTATAACCCTCCTATAATAAGGTAGATAACATTGAAGCTACACCGAATTTTATAGCTACAATTAAAATAATTAATCCAAGTATAATACCATATAGTATACCAACATCTCTACCAGTTTGTTGGCCTAAACGTTGGTAGTATTCTCCAACAGTGAAATCAACTTTTTCTTCTGCATCATCTAATTTTGCAATGATAGGGTTGAACTCATCTGAGGAAACCATTACTTGAGGTATGGAATTTTCTTCACTCATAATAACACCTCTATAATCCTATTGCTTTTGCAATGAAAGGAATAATTACGATAAAGAGCAAAGCAATGCAAATACCAATTGCAAACCCTTTTACTCTAGTTGCGAGTAAACCTGCAAATAATTTACCTTCTCTTGCAAGGAGTTTTGAACTGTATTCAGCATCATCTGCTGCAGTTTTCATACTGCTTATGTTTGGTTTGTTTGAAATTTGTACCATAATTAAACCTCCTCTAGAATATCAAGAATAAAACTCCAATGATTAAAGTAAAAGCTAATCCGATCATTATACCTTGAACTTTACCAGCATAATTACCAGCCATATTTCTTTGGATAGCACCAACCATGTCGATTTTAGTGTTGATATCTCTGATTCTTGCTTCAATTAAAGCAGTTTCAGCTGATACAACTTTCATTTCTTCTCCATCGTCTTCGTCATCGCCATCTTCATCTACAGAAATAACCATAGCTTCTTCTTCAAAAGCACCTGGATCTTTTTCTACACATTCTTTAATTTTAGCATTAATTGCTCCAGTATCTTCAGTATCGATTAAATCAATGATTTCTAATTGGTTTTGGAATCTTTCAATACCGTCGAGTGGAATGTTTTCTACGAAAGGAATAGCACCGGTTGCTCCGATAATTTTCTTTTTATCTGGGTCCGCACCGTTTTCGTATAATGCTTGGATACTTTGACCTGTAATGTGTCCTTGTACTTCAGCACCAGTTACGATTAAGAAACGGATATTAGGGTTTGAAATAATGTTTGCAACAACTTTTTCTATTCCTAAGTTTTCTGTTTTACATGGACCTGCAATTGCTGCACCTGATAACTCGCCTTCAATGTGAGAAGCGAGAGTGGTTACTGCAACAGGGCTTTCAGGATCACCTACAATGTAATCCCCACTAATAACCGGCCAGCCATCTGCAGGAGCTTTTTTATCAGCCATCTATAATACCCCCAATGCTTGTAAGATTGGTAATGCAGCAAATAAGATGAATGATGCTAACAAGAATCCATATACCATGTTTGTTAACATACCTGCAGTAACATAGGAACCTTCTCTTCCAGGGAAAGAACCAGCAGGACTTGTATATGGGTCTAATGAAGCCATTAATTCATCAGCAGCTAATTCCACTTTTGCTACTTGTTCGTTTACTTCATCCATAGATAGGAGTATAACTCCTCCACCTAAAGATGATCCGATGACCCCAGTTACAGGGTCTAATGCGAAATTCATTTCAGGTACGACCTGAATCATAGGTAACATTTGAGCCATATTTGATTCCTCCTATTCTATTGCTCCACTTTAGGCCATAATCCAGCCCATTTAGTTGATGCTGCATCATTAATAGAAGCTAATACGAATGCTCTGAATGAAACAATCCATCCGATTAAACCAATGAGTAAGACAACAAACCAACCTAATCCGCCAGTAGTAGCAGATAAAAGACCAACAATAGCCATGGATAAAAATGCAGTAGAACATGCACATTTGAGAGTTCTTAATTGATCTTCGTTAGGTCCTAAACATGCGTTGAATGGGTGTTGGATAGCCATAGTACACATAATAAATAATACAGCAATAAAACCAGTAGCAACAACATTTTCGAATATTGCAGCCATTTCGTATGAACCTGCAATAGCAACAGCAAATCCTAAAATTGATAAGGCAGCAGCACCTGCGATTTCAATAGTACATTGAAGCATAATTGGGATTTTCATACCTACAATTTTGGTTGCGACAATAGCGATAATAGCACCAATAATAACAGCAATGATGAAACCTAAAATTGGTCCAGCGATAGCCATTTTTAAAGTGTCTGCTAAAGCAAGACCTGCTAATGCAGAAATTACACCAACAGATAATGACATATAACCAATAGAAGGTACACCAGTACCTAAACCATAACTAGCTACTCTACGAATAGCATCTGCTCCCCAAACAATTGCGAGAACAGCGCCGATAGCTGCTAAAACTGGTCCAATAACATCACCTAAAAAGCCTGATAAATAAATACAAAGTAATCCGCCGACAATACCTACAGCGAGTAACATAGTTGAACTTACTGCACCTGCAGCTGCACCGTCAGCACTTCCACCAGCAGACATCTTAGATACCTCCAGTTAAAATAATACAAAATATTCCGACAACAACAGATGCGATAGCACATGCAAGAGCTCCAGTACCAATTCTTTTGAATTTTGGATCGTGCATACCTTCAATGGTACCACCAATGTTATATGAAGCAATTACAGAGTTAATAAAGAACACACCTACACCTAAAATAGCAGCTAAACCAATACTTACAGCTGGGTCGAGAGATAATTTACCAGTTTGGAATGCATCGTAAATTCCGTAGTAGACTAATCCACCACCGAAACCACCAAGAAGACCTCCGATAAGACCACTTACAAATGAAGTAAGAGGTACACCGTGACCTTCAGTACCAGGGGTTTTGTAAGCTTCTTGATTACGTTTGGTAATCCAGTCTACAGGTACTTTGGATGCAGCTGGAACAATACCTACACCGAAGATGTAGATTAAGTTAGCAATGAGCATAGTAATACCCATCATGATCATAGCACCGATAGCACCACCGATACCAACTATATAAAATGGTTCACCTGTCATTGTTGCAGCAGTAATTAATCCTGTTAAACCTGCACCAGCAGCTAACATAGCAGTACCGGTACCTACACCAGTAGCTGTTGCCATAGCCGCAGGAGCTCCTCCTACAGGAATAAAGTGCACACCTGCACCAATCATAATACCGCCTATTGCGATGAATAAAATTAAACTAATTGGATCCATAATCGAAACCTCCTTATTCTTCATCATATGGTCCATATTTGGTTCTTGCAAATACTTCTAATCTATCATCCATGATAATTAATAAGATGATGATTATAATACCAACAATAATACCACCATATACTCCAAATACTACTGTATTCCAGAAACTAAAGAATACAACGAGACCGAAACAGAAACCAGTTAATGGTCCACCGAATTTAGCACAGAAGTTTACTACATCCATAGAGTTTTTAGCACCTAATGGAGCTTTAGTAACAATATCCCCTTGGATAGCTACAGGGGTACCTCCACCAAATTCGAATTTTTGATATTCACTTTCTGCACCATAGTGAACGTCCCCGGTTGAAGAACCGATAGCACCAAGAGCAATACCCCAAAGCATTGCTAAGAGTGGTAATGGGAATACGTGTAATGCAGTACCATTAATTGGAATGGTCATTAAGTATGAAATTCCAACAATACAAAAACTAGTTATAAATCCGTGACCTGCGATAGGTCCTAAAGATTGTGTTAATACATCCATAAATAATGGTTGTTCAAATTGGGATTGTCCGACAATCCTTCCCATGTGGGATGTAACAGTATAAATAGAGTGAACAAAAGCAGCGACACAAGCACCGATTGCGATAGCTACGATAGGTATCATACCTAAAGACATTACTAAGTATGCAATAGCACCAGCAACACCACACCAAACACCATAAGCGACTGGTTCACCAGAAGTCGCCTTGTTTATCATACGGTGTAAATGTCCCATTTGTGGAGCAAGTTGAACTTGAGAGTTAGGGTTACTTTGAGAACCAATGTCAGATTCTAAGTCCTCTGCAGCCCCTCCGATAGTAGCAACTGCACCCATTAATGCAACTACACCTAATGTTACAGGGTCCATAATTTTTTTCCTCCATATTATTTTATTAAATTGATCATTTAATAAACGTGAAATGATTGATTTTTATTCCATATAAAAATCATTCATGCAATTATTTTTATTGCATAGTATTACTTTTTAATACGATTAATATAAATGTTTTGGAATTTTTCAAGTAAACTTGATTTTTGTTAGCAATACTTGCTACATATAATATATTTTTAAGTATTGATAATATAAATGTTTTGGAATTTTTCAAGTAAACTTGATTTTTATATAAAATATAGATAGGTGAAAAATCACCTATCTACGTGTTTATCTATCTATTTTGCTGGGGTAATAGCAGTTCTTTCACCAGCAGGTTCGAATTCTCTTAATGCACCTTTAGCAAATTCTTCACGTACTTTACTGAAGTCGAATACTAAGTTTTTGTCAGCAAATGCGATTTTTACTAATGGGTTGAAAGCCCAAGCGTCTCCACGAGCGGAGTGAGGTGCTTGTGCGATACCAGCGTATTCACCTTGGTGACCTACGTTCATTGCGTAGTTAGGATAGTTTGGTCCTCTCATTTCGAGTGGTAAACCTTCATCGTTTCTGATGGAGAATACGTTAGCAGCACCACATTGGTCTTGTAAATCGAAACCGTAGAATCCTAATCTGGAATGTTGTTCTTTGTGTAAGTACATAGCTAAGTACCATGCGCTTAAACCAGTTTGTGCATTACCAGTAGCGAATGCAGTGGAACAACCTGCAGCTGCGGAAATAACGGAAGCTCTTTGAGATCCACCGAAGTGAGTTTCGAGTAAAGCTGGGTATTCTTCGTATTGTTCTAATGCGTAGAATGCTACTTCAGTACCTACATCAAGGACAGTGTCCATGTTGTTAGGTGCTTCAGTTAATCCACCGTATTTGTCTTCGACGTAGTCTTTACCATAGTAGGTGAAGTCGTCTAATACGTTATCGGTGTATGCTGCGGTAGCATATTGGGTGAAACCTACACCACCAGACATGTAAGAACCTAACCAAATTTGGTCGTATAAAGCAGCACCTAAAGCTACTACTTCTAAGGTTGATCTTACAGGGTCGTCAGGGTAAGCTCTGGAACCTTGACAGATATCTGCCATGAATCCGAATGGAACTCCACCGAGTTCGTTTTCTGCTCTTGCTCTTCTTACAGGTAAGTAAGTACCCATGTGAATAACTTCTGCGTGTTTGGATGCGTATGCGAAGTCACCAGTAGCTCCTTCACCAGCACATTGGTTGTATGCAGAAATCATGGACATACCAATTTGCATAGCAGACCATCTTGAGGTGTTACCACCGTCACAGACTCTTCCTACAATGGATGGAATTCTTACAGCTTGCCAAATAGCTCCGCCAACTTCAGCTTTTAAAGCTTCAGCTTGTTCTTCAGGGAACTCTTTGTTGATGTCTAATACGAATGCAGAGTCAATTTCATCTGCTAATTCATCGTCACCAGTGAAAACTTTTACATAGGAATCTTGTACTACTAATGGGTCAGTTTCTACCATGTGTTCTTGAACTACTGCTGCACCAGGCATAGCGTGGTTTACAGTTTCTAAGTAGTTTGTAATGGTTTCAGGAGTTACTTCAATACCTAATCTTTTTTCGAGAACGTTGTGTGCAGTGTTTAAACCTACAATTACAGTTCTTCTAATATCATCCCATGCTTGTTGGATAGCTGCGTTGTTGATGTAGTGTAAATCGTCACCTTCAACGAAAGTATCAGTAGTGGATAATTGGTAAGACATTAAAGCTCTTTGACCTAAAGGAGAACCAATGTCTGGGTTGTACATTGGGATTCCTCTTTTTTCAGCGATTTCTTTACCTTCTTTTACAAATGCAGTTTTCTTTTCA
>NZ_JAZRKF010000056.1:0-29346 GCF_045646205.1 Methanobrevibacter sp.
TTTATTCAGGTTTGATTGAAAATGTGGTTGTTGTGAATAGCTTTGAAACTGATACTAATGAATCTAATAATAAGGATGATATTCCTCCTATTAATGCGACCGCACATGCTGATTTAGAAATTACCAAAAAATCCAATGTCACGGGTATTATAAATGTGTCTGACTTAGTTGAATTTAATGTTACTGTTAGAAATAAGGGTCCATGTAATGCAAGCGGTGTGTATGTTTTAGAAAAATTAGATTCTCATCTTAGATTGGTTTCTTATGATGCCAGTGTTGGTAAGTATGATAACTATACTTGGAACATTGGATTCTTGGATAAGGATGATGTTGCTACATTGATTATTGTTGCTCAAGTTGTTTCAAACGGTACTATTGCTAATATTGTTGCTGTAAATAGTTTTGATAATGATACTGATCAGTCTAATAATAATGCTTCCATTGATAATATTACTGCTTTACCTGTTGTTGATCTAGAGATTACTAAGGATGTTGATGTTGATAGCAAATTTGTAAATGTTTCTGATATTATTCAGTTTACTATCACTGTTAGAAACAATGGTCCTTGTGATGCTAATAATGTGTCTGTGTCTGAGGTTTTAAGTCCTTATCTTAAATTTATTTCATGTAATGCTAGTGTTGGTAGTTATAATGTGACTAGTGGGGTCTGGTACATCGGCAGTTTGGCTAATCAGTCTTCTGCTAAGTTAATTATCAGGGCGCAGGTTATTTCAAACGGTACTATTTCAAATGTTGTTGTTGTAACTGGTAATGAGAATGATACCAATAAATCAAATAATGATGCTTCTATTGATAATATTACATCTTTATCTATTGTTGATTTGGAAATTACTAAGGATGTTGATGTGGAAAGTAGTTTCGTTAATGTTTCTGATATTATTCAGTTTACTATCACTGTTAGAAACAATGGTCCTAGTGATGCAACTGGTGTTAACGTTTCTGAGGTTTTAAGTCCTTATCTTAAATTTATTTCATGTAATGCTAGTGTTGGTAGTTATAATGTAACTAGTGGAATTTGGCATATTGACAGTTTGGCTAATCAGTCTTCTGCTCAGTTAATTATTCAGGCAATGGTTATTTCAAATGGTACTATTTCAAATATTGTTGTTGTAACTAGTAATGAAAATGATACCAATAAATCTAATAACAATGCTTCTATTGATAACATTACAGCTTTACCTGTTGTTGATTTAGAGATTACCAAAAAGGTTAATGTAACTTTAGTAAATGTCTCTGACCTTATTGAATACATTATAACTGTTGTAAATAACGGTCCAAGCAATGCTACGGATGTTGCTGTTAGCGAAGTTCTCTCAAATTATGTCGAGTTTGTCAAATGCGAAAGTTCAGCCGGTAATTATGATGCTTCAACTGGAATATGGAGTATTAAAAAACTTCAGAACGGATCAAATGCAACATTATTAATAATAGTTAAAGCAATTTCAAATGGAACAGTTGAAAATCTTGTATCCGTAAATTGCCGTGAGAACACGACTGTTAAAAACGCTACCTCTGAAAATGTTGCTGTACTTCCAATTGTGGATGTTAAAGTCAATAAAACTGTAAGTGTAACTCAAGCAAATGTCAGAGACGATTTGACCTATACAATCACTGTGCATAATAATGGACCAAGTGATGCAACAGGTGTAAATGTTACTGAAAACCTATCAAATAATGTGGCCTTGATTGGATATAATGCATCCCAAGGTAATTATGATGCTAATAGGAACATTTGGTATATAGGAAAACTCACAAATGGCTCAACTCAAACATTGACATTGATTGTTAAAATTATCAAAGATGGAATCATTGAAAATTCCGTTGTCGTTGAATCAAATGAAAATGATACTAACATAACTAACAATAAATACACTTGTGACAATGTGACTGCCGAAAAGGTCAATACTCCAATTGATTTATACACATACAATATCACTTATGGTGATGTTGAGAATTTAATAACTGTTTTACCTAAAGATGTAACTGGTGTTGTAAACATTACTGTTGGAGATAGGACATATGACAATGTGCCTATTGTGAATGGAATTGTAGAACTTCCAGTAGATGACTTGGCTGCAGGAGATTACAATGTAACTGTAGTTTATGGCGGAGATGACAAATACTTGCCTAATTCAACTGCAGGCATATTTAATGTTGCAAAGGTAACTCCAATAATCACAATTGAAGTTGAAGACATTTGGGTTGGCGAAGTTGAAATATTAAACGTCACAGTAAATGCTCCTGGAGTGGTATTTGTCACTGTTAACGGCGTAACTGTTGAAATTCCACTTGATAACGGTGTCATAACAACGGGTCTATTGGGCGCAGCAAACAAAGTGGACTATAAAGGAAATGCTACATGGAATATTTGGGGATTGCCTGTCGGTCCATATCCTGCATTTGCGCTATATCCTGGAAATGAAAACTACACAAGCGTAAATACAAGTAGTTTATTCCACGTAAGGGATTTACCTTCAACTGTTGTTGTCACTGCAGATGATATCTATGTAGGTGAGGATGCAGTAATTAAGATAGTTGTTGGACCTAATGGTGTCAGCGGAAATGTAACTGTCAATGTTGACGGCAAAAATTATACTGTTGGAATTGATGATGAAGGAAAAGCTACCTTGATCGTACCGGATTTAAAAGCTGGCCAATTTGATGTTCATGTTTACTACAACGGTACTGAAAAATATCTTCCAAGCGATAATTCAACTACATTTAATGTGTTAAAATTCAAACCTCCAGTAAATGTCGATGCACCTGAAATTTATGTTGGTGAGGATGGAGTAATAACAGTAACAGTCCCAGATGATGCAACTGGTACAATAACAATTGAAATTGAAGGAGAATGTTACACTGCTGAAATTGAAGATGGTCAAGTAATATTTATTGTTCCAGGCTTAGAGGTCGGAGTTCATGATATTAAAGTATACTATTCAGGTGACGATAAATATCTGCCGGCAAATGTAACCTGTGCGATTAAAGTCAATCCAAAAGAAGATAATCAAACTGATATACCTGAAATACATCATGATGGAATTAACTTATCAGATTATCCAACCGGTAATCCAATTTTAATGATGTTATTAATATTAATTGCACTTGGTGCAAGCCAAGCAAGAAGATTTAAAAAATAATCTTTTTTTCTATTTTTTTAATCTAATCCCTTACTTTTAATTAATTAAACTTATTAATCAAATAAAACCATATATTATAATGAGATAAATTATAAGGATTGTTTTTTATGAATTATTTAGTTGTTGGTGCAGGAAATGCAAGTAGGCCTGTTGCAAGATTGCTTAATCATTTAGGCCATCATGTTGTTATTACGGATTTAAAGGAAATCTCTGGATTTAAGGCAGATGTTCAAAGAATTTTGCTTCAAATGGAAAATGAAGGAATTAAACTGGATTTGGGCAATAAAAATCCTAATTTGGATGGTATTGAAGCGGTTTATGCTCCTCCAACACTGCCGGATTCCGCTCCAATTGCTAAATTAATCAAAGAATCTGATGTTAGTGTATTGACTAATGAAGATTTTTCAAAAATCGTCAATGACCTGATTCCTGTTGATATTATCGGTATTACCGGAACAATGGGTAAAACAACAACTACATTCATAACAACCAGCTTATTCAAACAGGCAGGATATAAGGTCTGGTCCTGTTCATCACTCGTAAACAATCTTGTTTCTGAAGCAATCATTGATGGTATAGTCAAAGGCAAGGCTGATGATTGTGATATTGCTATTTTTGAGCTTCCTCATGGTACAATTGGTCTTTTAAATAGCTTGAACATTAAAATTGGGCTTTTAACCAATATTGCAGAAGATCATTTGTCTGAGTTTGGAGGCTCTCTTGAAAAATACCAGCAAAGGAAATTGATTCTTGAGAAGATGTCTGAAACATTCATCGCAAATCACTCATGTTTCGATATCATAAATCCTCAAAGAAACGATGCATTGTATTATGCTTTGGATGAAGATGTTGACTTTAAAGGCACTGTCGGTGATGAATCCTTAACCATTGAATATAAAGATGATGAGTTTACTACGCCTTTCTACATGATGAGCTACTTTTTTGAAAATTCCGTTGCAGCAAGTGCTGTGGCACTAACATATGGAGTAAAAAAAGAGGATATTATCGATGCATTAATGGTATTTAAAGGTTTACCTGCTCATATGGAGGATGTTGGTGATTATAATGGAAGAAAAGTGATTTTAGACTCCGCATTTTTATATGACGGAATGAAAATCACCCTGGATTACTTTAAAGATGAAAGCGTTGTACTATTCCTCGATCATTTTGATACATTATCCGTTCGTGACAAGGCCGAAGTCGGGCAACTGGTAAGCAACTACGATATAAAAACAGTTATAGCAAGCGGCTTTAATGAGGTAACTCAGGAAGTTGAAATGGAAGCTGCTCATGAATTGCTTGATGCGATTACCAATCCTAAAATTGTGAAAGTCGCTGTTGAAAATATAGAAATTGCGGCCTGTGAAACATTCAAATATTCCGTTCCGGGTGATATAATCCTGCATATGGGTCCGTTAATAGCTTATGACAGGCTCACGACAGTTGAAAAAATCATGAAAGGACTTGATGAGGGAAGTAAGAAATATGACTAAAAAGACGTTTGGAGTCATCGGAGTTTGCGGTGCAAACGGTAATCTTATTGCAAGAATACTCAATGAAAGGGGATATGATGTTATAGGGACTGATTTGTCCCCAAAAGAGAAATGCAGATTTTCAAAATCCCTTGAAGGCTATGATATAGAACTATTTTACGGTGAAACTCCTGATGAATTTTTCGAAAAGTCTGATTATATTGTCCCTCCGGCAAGTTTATCTAAAAAATCTGCAATTTTTCAAAAAATAGACAAGTCATTGTTTGAATTAAATGATGTAATTGATAATTTTCACACGGAAAAACCGGTATTCGGAATAACCGGGACCAATGGAAAGACTACTACAACCACGCTTCTTAAAAAGATTGCTTATGACAATGGTATTGAACCTGCAGAGCACAATCTTGAAAAAATGCAGGGAAATGCCGAGTATATTCCAATCCTGCAGTCAAGATTACATGGTGATGTGGCCATTCTTGAAGTTGGAACGTTTGGAGTTCCGGGCACCGTAAAAAGAATAGTTGATTTATCCGAAATGGAGGCCGGCCTAATAACAAACATCACTCCAGATCATTTGGACTGTCTGGGAAGTTTCATGGATTATGCTCACGTTAAAGGAGAATTTATAGAAGAATTGAACGGCAAACAGTTAATCGTTAACGGCCAGGACCCTACAATCATGGGACTTTTAAAAGAATATGGCTTTGAAGGAGATTTAATAACATTCGGTGTTGACTGGAAGCCTGAAAGAGTTAATGCTAAGGAATGTGTCTGCGGACGGGAAATTAAAGTAAAAGAAATAATTTCCGGTTGCGGTTATTACTTCTGCGGATGCGGCATCACTACTCCTCAGGTGGATTATATCGCAACAAACGTTGATTTAAAGAACCGTACATTCGATTTGCATACTCCTGAAGAAAAGCTGAAAGTTCAAATGGCAATGGACGGACTTCACAACGTATATAATGTTACTGGCGTCATAATTGCGGCCCACGAATTCTTAAAATTGCCTTATGATAAGATTCTTGAATCTATTGCAACATTTACAGGCGTTGAAGGAAGAATGGAAAAAGTGGCAGATATCTGCGGAAAAGAAATTTATGTGGATTATGCTCACAATCCTGCAGGCGTTCAAACTGTATTGTCCCAGTTCAATAAGTTATTCAACGATTTTACATGTGTCATTACCGTATCATCAGAATCAGGTTATGATGGTGATTTGACAATATTTAATCATGCATTGGAGTTTTCAAAATATGTGGTTCCGGCATCTGTAGCTTCACAAAAGATTGCAAATGAAAAGCTCAAGCAGGACCCTTCACTTTCTGATTGTATATTGTTTGACCATGTCGATGATTTTGTTAAAAAGGGAACACTGGGCGCAAGTTATGATGAGGTTTTAGACGGTATTAAAAAGGCTCTTGAAACTGATTGTGACATGATTGTAGCTATTGGTGAGGCAGCAACCAAATTCAAATCCTGTGTTGAAGATATTTAAAAATAAAAAAGGGATTTGATCCCTTAATAAGTTTTATATGCGTCATAAGCAGCATATAAACTATATATGATTCTTATGGCATGTCCTATTATTCCAGGAATGAAAAATACAAATATAATGCCTAGCAATAGTGCTATTATAAACATTATAAGTCCTTTTTTCTTATCTCCGTTAATGGCTTGTCCTAAACCTGGAATAATGAATGATAATATTGCATTAACAACTGCATTCCATTCCATCATGTAAACCTCCCGTATTAGTTAATATTAATATTTATTTTTTTTATATGATAATTTTTACTCGTCAAATGCTCTCACTAATTTTATAAATAGTCATTGACCAAATCTATTATTATGACAACTTACATTAAACATCCATTAATCAAGGAGAATTCAATAGAGTCAAGACTTTATCAGCAGGTATTGGCTGGGGATGTTTTAAAAAAAGGAAACACGATGGTTGTAGCTCCAACCGCATTAGGTAAAACTATTGTAGCTATTCTGGTTGCAGCCGACCGTTTGCAAAAGGTAAAAAACTCCAAGGTTCTTATTTTATCTCCTTCAAAACCTTTAGCCATTCAGCATGAGGCAAGCTTTAAGGAGTTTTTAACGCTTCCATGTTCATCAATTACCGGTGCGGTCAAAACCGATGAGCGCGTTAAAAGATGGGAGGAATCTAGAATCATTTCTGCAACACCGCAAACCGTAGAATCAGATTTGTTAAACGGCAGATATGATTTAAGCAGTGTTTCATTAGTTGTTTTCGATGAATGTCACCACGGTGTCGGTGCATATTCCTATGTTTATTTGGCCTCACGATATGTTAAGGAATCCAATTATAACCTGATTTTGGGATTAACCGCATCCCCAGGTTCTGACAAATCAAAGATTAAGGAAGTCTGTGAAAATTTATACATTCAAAATATTGTTGTCAAAACGGAAAATGACCGTGACGTAAAGCCATATTTCAATCCGGTCACCATAGATTGGGTTAGAATTAAAATGAGTGAGGAATTGGATAAGATTAATAAATTTTTAGAAAAGGCTTTAAAAATCAGATTGAAAACCTTAAAGAATATGGGCATTCTAAAAACGATTTCAGTCACTAAAGTTGATATCTTAAAGACAAGAGGTCGTATTCAGGGCGAAATTGCAAGATCAACCAGCCCTCCAAAAGAACTCTTCCAGGCAATCTCTATTTTAAGTGCTGTTATTAATATCCAGCATGCGCAGGAACTTGTCGAGACGCAGGGTGTTCATCCTTTCAATAAATACATTGCGAGGTTACGCAAAAAGACAACCAAAGCCTCCAAATCCTTAATGAATGATCCTAATTTTTCACGTGCCGTCAGATTGGCTCATGAGGCTGAAAAGCATGGGTGGGAACATCCTAAACTCAGAGCATTGGCAGAAATATTAAAAAAGGAATTGGGTACCGGTGACGGTCAGACCACTCTTCAAACAACAAGATATGGGGATAAGCAGGATAAAAAAGCTTCAAAAATCATAGTATTTACTCAATTTAGAGATACTCTTGAAATGATTCATGATAAACTTGAAAGCGAAGGAATCAAATCTGCAAAATTCTTTGGTCAGGGAACTAAGGACGGCGAAAAAGGCCTTACTCAAAAAGAGCAAAAAGAAATCATTAAAGCATTCAGAATGGGTGAATATGATGTTTTGATTTCAACAAGTGTTGCAGAAGAAGGTATTGATATTCCTGCAGTTGATTTGGTTATTTTATATGAACCTGTACCGTCTGAAGTCCGTATGATTCAGCGCCGTGGAAGGACCGGACGTAAAAGAACCGGTAGGGTTAAGGTATTAATTACAAATGGAACCCGTGATGAGGGTTATTACTGGTCTTCAGTTAGAAAAGAAGACAATATGAAAAACCAGTTGATAGATCCTAAAATTTTAGAGGAGCTAAACGAATCTGCAGTTGCAAGAATGGACAATGAAAAAAAGGTTAAGGTAATTGACAGGCCTAAAGAAGAGAAATTGCCATTGGTCTATGCGGATTCCCGTGAAGGAAACTCGAAGGTAATCAGATATTTGTCACAAATGGAAATGGATGTTAAAATCCAGTCAATGGCCGTTGCGGATTATCAGGTTTCAGATGAAGTGGCTATTGAGAGAAAAACCGCCAAGGATTTTGTAAGTTCAATGATTGATAAGCGTCTCTTTAAACAGGCCCGTGAACTGTCAGAAGAGTTCAAGCGTCCTTTGATGATTCTTGAAGGGGATGATTTATACTCAGGAATGGTAAATCCAAATGCGATTAGAGGTACCATAGCATCAATTGCTCTTGATTTTGGAATAAGCATTATTCCGACAAGGGATGCCCAGGATACTGCTGCAATGATTAAAAGGATTGCTATTCGTGAACAGTCCGGTGAAAAGGCCAATATTCAAATCAGAACGGATAAAAAGCCAGTTAGTTTATGGGAACAGCAATTGTTTATTATAGAATCTCTGCCCAGCATTGGTCCTGTTAATGCTAAAAATCTGTTGGAACACTTCGGTTCTGTTTTAAATGTTATCAATGCTTCTGAAAGCGAACTTATGGAAGTTGAAGGGATAGGAAAAATCACCGCTCAAAATATCAGAAAAGTAATCGATTCTAAATATCTCTATTTTAAAAAAGAGATTAAGGAGAAAAAACTTCTTTAATTTATTTTTTAACTATGTTTGTCTTATTTTTCAAACATTATTGAATATTTTTTAACTTTTAGCAAGATTTATTAATATATTTATTCTAATAGTATACATGTATAATAAGTTTTACTTATTATGTATAATATATACAGGAGAAATATTATGAAATATCGATATTTATCCATTTTTTTAATATTGCTAATATTGTCTATCGGAGCGGTTTGCGCGCAAGATGATACCGCATCTGAAGATAATATTGCTATTGCACAAGATAGTGAGGTATTATCATCCACTGAATTCGTTATCGATGATAGTAATTATGATGATTATTTCGATAATAATGGGATAATACTGGAAAACTCTAATATTTCTGATGGAGATACTGTCAAACTTGGAAATGTTAGTAATAAGGATTTTATAATTGATAAAAGTTTAACAGTCACTTCTAATTCATCCAGTGATATTTTAACAAATGTCTCATTCTATTTCCTGGAAGGAAGTGATAATTCAACAATTACCGGTTTAAATTTTGTAAATCATGATGCTGAAGAACATGCAATTACAGTTATGGAAGCTACAAATGTTGAAATTTCAGATAACATAATTGATGTTGAAAGCATGGATACTATGGATGATCATTTATATGCGATTTGTGCATTATATGCAGATAATTTAAAGATTGAATCAAACGCAATCACATATGTGGGAAAAACTAATGGAACTACAAAAAATCATGCTCTTCATGTTTTCGGTTCCAATAATGTAGAAGTTAATGATAATAGCTTTAACATTGATATTCCTGCAGGAGACATTGATTGGTCAACAGGATTTGGCTCTGCTGAAGGTATTGTATTTGATACATGTGATGATTTAGTATTCAGTGAAAATACTGTTGAAGTAGTTACCAATGATATTGTTGGTTCTTATCCTACGGTTTATGCTGTTCATATAGGGGCTTCTGATAATACAATTGTTACAAATAACGAAATTTTACTTTCAGGAAATATTACTTATCTTTATGGATTTAAAGTTGATGGAAAGGATTTCTTAGTATCTGAAAATATAATTGAAGTAGATAATGATAATTATGGTGCTTGGGGTATTGAAATTGCTCCTTCTGCTTCCGGAGTCATTGATTCAAATAATATTTATGTTTCATCCAATAATGTAAGTTATGGGATTTATGCTTCATTTGATTGGAATACTTTTGATTGTCCTAATGTAAACTACACAAGTAATGATATTGAAGTTAATGCGTTTGCAACATATGCTATGGAATTATTTGGTTCAGATATTTCAGTCATTGATGGAAACATTATATTGGCTGAGGGTAATTACACCTTAGGTATCTCTTCAATGGTTATGTATGATGGTTCCTTTGTAATTACAAATAACGATATCACTGTAAACGGTTTAAATAATGGTGAATTTTATACTGGTGACATGGTTCCTGCAATTACTGTGGGAATTTTAACAATGGCTGAAAGCCAAATCCAAAATAATGCAATTTCTTCAGCAGGTAACTGGAGTATAATTAATAGTGGTTATGATGGTGAAATAACCGATAATTACTTGGTTTCAAGTGAATTGTTAGGTGATGACAGTGTTGATGATAGGATGGGTATTACAGTTGAAAATAACATTCCGATTAAAGATGCAGTCAACTATAATTTAACCAATGATACTTTCTTCTTGTTCTTCGATTTTGAAGGATCATTAAGAGATAATATAACTGCTGAATCATTAACATTCATTGGTGAATTCTCTGATTTAACTTTATGGGACGTAATCGACAGACCAATTAAATTATTAGGTGACAATGCAACTTTATATGATATGTCCTTTACAATTGTTTCTGATAATGTTACTGTTGATGGATTAAGCTTTGTTTCTGATGAATTGGCTGAAGTAATCAGTGTCCTTGAATCAAATAATGTTTCAATTGTCAACTCTGAGTTCATGGTTTTCGGTGTTGAAGATGATAATAATATAGTTATTAATGTCTTAAGATCTGATGATGTTTTAATTGACGGCAATTCAATTAATTTCTATGTAGATACTAATGAAACTTATCATAATCATGCTATCGATGCTCATGAGTCCAATGCTTTAACTATTTCTAATAACGATATAACTGCTTCAATACCTTCACGTTCCATTAACTGGACAAGTGGTGAAGTATATTCTGTAGCTGTTTGTTTAGATGACTGTGATGATGCTGTATTTGAAAATAACCTTGTCACTACTGAATCAACTGGTCAAATAAGTACCTATGATACCCTTTATGCAGTAAAAATTATAGGTGATGATGCAGTTGCTTCTGAAAATACAATAAATGTTTATGAGGCTCCTTACCCATATGCTCTCGTTATTTCCGGTGAAAACTTCATGATTACTAAAAACTTTATTTTCGCTGGTGTTGTCGGTGATTATGCTTGCGGTATTGATATTGAAGGTGCAGCCAGTGGTATTGTAGACTCAAACAAAATACGTGTTTTCTCTCCAAAAGTGGCTTATGGAATTTATGCATGTGACTGGAATATGGAAGGTCAAGCTGTAAATTATACCAATAATGACATTTATGGTGACGCTTATGCAGTATACGGTATGGAATTGTTATTCGGTGAAGAAGCATTTATAGACTGTAACAATATAATCCTTTATGGTAATTATACAACAGGTATTGCTGAAATGATGATGGATGACATCGCTGTAGTCACCAATAACGATATCTATGCATATGGTGTTAAAACCGACATGGCAAATACTGGAGATATGGTTCCTGCAACAACTGTAGGTATTTTCTCAATGGGAGACAGCCTAATTACTGGTAACGCAATTACTTCATCCGGTAACTGGACTGTACATAATACTGCAGCTGACAGTGAAATAACCGGAAACTATTTAGTTTCAAAAGAGTTATTAGGTGATGAAAGTGTCAACGACACTACAGGTGAAGCTATTGTTGAAGATAACATTCCATTATCCAATGTAACTAACTACAATTTAACCAACCATACTTTCTTCTTGTTCTTTGATGATGAAGGATGCTTAAGAGAAAATATCACTGCTGAATCATTAACATTCATTGGTGAGTTCTCTGATTTGGTAGATACTATTTACATTGAAAGACCAATCGCTTTATTAGGTGATGATGCGGGTTTATATGATCTTGGTATTAGTATTCATTCTGATAATGTCACTGTTGAAGATTTCACATTCTTCAGCGAATCCCTATCTGAAATAATTGGCATTCATGAATCTAATAACGTTTCAATTATTTCATCTGATTTCATTGTTCATGGTTTAGCTGACGATGCTAACACTGTTATTCATGTATTTAATTCTGATAATGTCTTAATTTATATTAATACAATTGAATTTACTGTTGAAACCAATGACACTTATAGAAATATAGCTATTCTTGCTGAAGGCTCTGATAATTTAGCTATTGACACTAATGAGATTATAGCTAATTTACCTGCTCGTTCTATTGATTGGACTACAGGAACAGTTTATTCTGAAGGTGTCTGCTTAGATGACTGTAATGATGTAATATTAGATGATAACACTATTTCAGTTAAATCCAACGGTAAAATTAGTACTTATGATACAATTTACGCAGCACAAATTACTGGTGATAATGTAACCCTTATTTATAACAGAATAGGTGCTATTGAAGCTCCATACGGATATGCTCTTGTTATTGCTGGTGAAGACTTCTTTATTGAAGATAATTACTTTGCTGCCGGTGAAAACGGTACTTATGCCTGCGGTATCGATGTTGAAAGTAATTCAAACGGTGTAATCAATCAAAATTCAATTCTTACAATTGGTGATTCATCTTACGGTATTTACACGGCTAATTGGGCGGGTGATGTAAAAGCAGATATTACAAACAATGTAATTTCTTCACAAGGTAACTCCGTATTTGCTTTATCCTTAAGCGGTAGTGAAGTTTTAGTTGAAAACAACACTATTACTGCAAAGGGTAACTTCACCACAGGTATCGCATCAAAAGTCAATGAAATAACTATTAACAACAATACAATAAATTCCTATGGAACAAATATCGGAACTCCTTTAGGTTATGATTCCTTTGGAATTTATACCAGGGCAATTTATATAGCATCAGGTAATGCTACTATTACTTTAAATGATATTGATGCTACAGACAGTGGTATTTTTTCAATAGGTGACAATACATTAATCGCAAATAACATAATCGAGGTAGAAGACACTGGTGTTTACCGGGATGATGGATTAGATGATTCTATTGCTATTTATGTTTCTTCAAATGCAGAAATAAGGGACAATACTATCACATACTCCGGTAAAACTGATGGAAATTACTATAATGCTGTAATTTATGCTGAAGATTCAAGCATTGAAGTTTATGATAATATAATCACTGCAGAACTTATTTCCTGCCCTATTAATTGGAAACAAATAGGATGGAATTATGTTCCTGATGCAATGTCACAAGCTCTTTACTTCTCTTTATGTGATGATATGGAATTAGTTGGAAATGATATTACTGTTGAGTATGTAAACTCTACTGGTAATTATGATACTATTTATGTAGTAAATGTCATGGAATCCGATAATGCATTAGTTGAAGACAATATTATTGATGCTAAAGGCCACAGCTATATCAATGGTATAGTAATGAGAGGAGAAGACTTTGAAATTTCTGGTAATGATATTGCAATTGTTTCCGATGAAAAATATGCTAACGGAATTAACATTGAAGGCGAGTCCACTGGTATTGTAGAAAATAATCTAATTTATCTTTCATCTCCATATGTAGCTTATGGTATTTATACTGCAATGAATTACTATGGTGACTCACCAACTGTAAATTATACTGATAATTATATTGAAGCTAATTCCCACGCTGTATATGCTATGAACATATATGGTAGTGAAGGACTTATAGACGGAAACACTATAGTAGCCACAGGTAATTATACAATGGGTATTTTGGCAATGATGATGGATGATGTTGCAGTAATTACAAATAATGAAATTATCGTTAGCGGTTTAAAAAATGACACTGATGATGTTGGAGACATGCTTCCTGCACAGACTGTCGGTATTTTGACAATGTCTGAAAGCCAAGTCCATTATAATAGAATTACTTCAACTGGTAATTATACAATAATCAATTCAGCTTATGACAGTGAAATCACCGATAACTACTTGGTTTCAAGTGAATTGTTAGGTGATGAAAGTGTCGATGATACTCTTGAAGAGTCTCTAGTTGAAAATAACATCCCTATTAAAGATGCAGTCAACTACAATTTAACCAATGATACTTTCTATCTCTTCTTCAATGATCAAGGATGCTTAAGAGATAACATCACTGCTGAATCATTAACATTCATTGGTGAGTTCTCTGATTTAACAAAATGGAACATAATTGACAGACCGGTTAAATTATTAAGTGATAATGCAACTTTATATGGCATGTCTTTCACAATAATCTCTGATAATGTCACTGTTGATGGATTAAACTTTGTTTCAGATGATTTATCTTTAATAATCAATGTCCTCAGTTCAAACAATGTTTCAATTATTAACTCTGAGTTCATGGTTTTCGGTGTTGAAGATATGGATAATATTGTGATTAATGTTTTAGAATCTGATGATGTTTTAATCGATGGTAATTCAATTAATTTCTTTGTAGAAACTAATGAAACTAATCATAATCATGCTATAGATGCTCATGAGTCCAACGATTTAACTATTTCCAATAATTTCATAACTGCGTCATTGCCTGCCCGTTCCATTAACTGGACAAGCGGTGAAGTATACTCTGTAGCTGTATGTTTAGATGATTGTGATGATGCTGTTTTAGATGGTAACATAATCAGTGTTAGATCCAATGATGAAATCGGTACTTATGATACTGTTTATGCTGTAAAAGTTTACGGAGATAATGCAACCGTTACCGGTAACGATATAGATGTTATTGATGCACCTTATGGATATGCTCTTGTTGTAAGTGGTGAAGACTTCAATATCACTGAAAATATGATTTCTGCTGAAAATGGTGCATATGTATGTGGTATTGATGTTGAAAGTAATTCAAACGGTGTAATTAATGAAAACATTATCAGTGTAACCAGTGATTCCGCTTATGGTATTTACACTGCTGACTGGGCTGGTGATGTAAAAGCAGATATTACAAATAATGTAATTGCTGCAGAAGGTATTACCGTATTCGGTATGTCTTTAAGCGGTAGTGAAGCTTTAGTTGAAAACAATACAATTCTCCTATTAAACGGTAACTTCACAACCGGTATTGCTTCTGCTGTTGATGATATTATTATCAATAATAATTCAATCACTGCTAACGGATCCAATGTCGGTACTCCTGCAGGTTATGACTCTATGGGTATTGAAACCACAGGTGTTCACATTGTAAGTGGAGATGCGATTGTAACTAACAATAAGATTACAGCAAATAACAAATATGCAGTTGATTTCGATGGTGAAGGTGTAGTAACCGAGAATGAAATCTACGCTGAAATGTTAACTGGTGACTTTGCAGTTGATTACAGTCAATATGATCCTATTTTAGTCTTTAATAACACTCCTGCAATGGAATTAGATTATAAATTGACTAATGACACATTCTACATTTACTTTGATGAAAATGGTATCATAAGACAGCAAATTGAAACTGATAATTTAACTTTCATTGGTGAGTTCTCCAATCTGGTAGAGGAAATCTTTATTAATAAACCAGTTGCTTTGTTGAGTGAAAATGCTACCTTAAACAATATTTCCTTTGTAATTGAATCTGGAGATGTTTCTGTTGATGGATTTAACTTTACTGGCGAACAATCTGGAATATCTGTTGATTATGGGGACAATGTCAAAATTATGAACAATAACTTCGATATTAAAGGTTTTGTAGAGGGTACTAATGTAGCAATTGAGATTTACGATTCTGATAATGTTTTAATTGAAAATAATAATATTAAGTTCCTTGTTGAAACTAACGGCACATTTTCAAATAACATTATTTATGCTCAAGACTCTGATAATTTAAGCATAATAGGAAACAATATGACTGCCAGTTTACCTGCTCGTTCCATTAATTGGACCAGCGGTGAAGTTTACTCTCAAGGTGTCTTCTTAAATAACTGTGACAATGCAGTTTTAGAAAGAAACATTATTGGTGTTAAATCCAATGACCAAATCAGTACTTATGATACGATTTATGCGGTAAACATTAAAGGTGATAATGCAACTCTCACTGAAAATATGTTAGGTGTTGTTGAAGCTCCTTACGGATATGCTCTTGTCATGACTGGTGAAAACTTCAATATCACTAATAACATGATTATTGCTGGTGAAAATGGTACTTATGCTTGTGGTATTGATGTTGAAAGTAACTCAAACGGTGTAATTGATAATAATTTCATTTATGCTGTTGCTGATGTGGCTGCTTATGGTATTTACACTGCTGACTGGGGTGGTGATGTAAAAGCAATCATTACTAATAATATAATTGGAGTTGAAGCTAATTCTCCATTTGGATTGTCCTTAAGCGGTAGTGAAGCTTTAGTTGAAAATAACGGTATTGGAGTGGTAGGTAACTACACTACTGGTATTGCTTCCGTTGTTGAAAATATTGTAATCAATAACAATACAATCATTGCTAACGGATCCAATGTCGGCACTCCTTTAGGTTATGATTCAATGGGTGTAGAAACCACTGGTATTCACATTGCAGATGGAAATGCAAAAGTAACTAATAACAACGTTACTACTACCGGGGAATTCGCTGTTGATTTAGAAGGAACAGGTCAAGTAACTGAAAACTATTTAGTTGCTGATGTATACACCGGTGATGCTAGTGTCAAATACACACCTGACCAAAGAACTATGGTTCAAAACAACACTCCTGCAATGCAAAGAGCTGTTATCTCAGCTAACGATGTTGTAATGTATTATAAAAACGGTACTAAATATGTAATTACATTAACTGACCAGGAAGGAACTCCATTAGCTAACAAAGCTATTACCATATCAATCAACGGTGGAGACTATAAGAGAACCACCAATGAAAACGGTACTGCTTCCTTAGCTATTAATTTAGATGCAGGCAATTATACTGTATCTGCTTCCTATGTTGGTGAAGACGGTTATTCCAATGCTACTGCCGTCAATAACATTACTGTTTTAACCACAATATTCGCTAAAGATGTTGTTAAAATGTTCAGAAATGGAACCCAATACTATGCTACTTTCGTTGATGGTCAGGGTAATCCATTAGCTAACGGTACTGAAGTAACATTCAACATCCATGGTGTAATGTATGTCCGCAAGACCAATGAAAACGGTACTGCTAAGTTAAACATTAACTTAGAACAAGGTACTTATATTATTACTGCAATCGCTCCAAACGGTGAAATGCACGCTAATAACATTACTGTTTTATCAACTATTGAAAGCAGTGACTTAGTGAAATACTACAGAAACGAATCTCAATATGTTGTAACCATATATGGTGAAGACGGTAAAGTCGTTGGCGCTGGTGAAAATGTTACATTCAACATTAACGGAGTATTATACACCCGCCAAACCAATGCATCTGGTCAGGCTAAGTTAAACATTAACTTACAACCTGGAGATTACATCATTACTACTGAATATAATGGATGTATGGTAGCTAACAACATTACAGTAAAACCTGTATTGACAGCTAACGACTTGGTCAAAAAATACGGTACTTCTGATCAGTTCATCGCATACTTAGTTGACGGTCAAGGTAAACCATATCAAGGTCAGACCGTTCAATTCAATATCCATGGATTGTTCTATAACAGAACTACTGATGCTGATGGTCGTGCAATGCTTAATATTAGGTTAGATGCTAATCCTGACGTATACATTATTACTTCAATGTATAATGACTGCAGTATCGCAAACAAAATTACAGTTATACCATAAGAGGTTTAAAACCTCTTAATTTTTTATTTTTTTAAAATTAGAAATTATTTTTGAGATATTCTAGGCTTTTTTTAATTGAATCTTTATCATTTACTTCAATCATATATATGCCATCATAATTTTTATTTTCAAAAGTAGTGATGATATCTTTTAATTGAATATTGCCTTCACCTAATGCTAGGTGTGAGTCATCATCACCCATATTATCATGGGCATGTATGTGTTTAATTGAATCAAAATACATTGCGTCCGGAGATATTCCTGAATGGTGGGCATGACCGATGTCAAATGTCATTCCCATATCAAGTTCAACAAGTGTTTCGTTCAATCTATTCATGTCCTGATAAATCATATTTTCAAAGGCAGGCATATTCTCGATGGTGGTATTCACGCCTAAGTCATTACTGTATTCGCCGATTTCTCTTATTGAATTATTGGATACTTTATAAATTTCTTCAGGCATTTCTCTTGCAAGAAATGGAATTAAACCCGGATGAACAACAACAGCTTTAGCGTCAATTTGATTTGCCAAATCAACGGAGTCCTTAATCTGTTCAATAGAATTTGCCCTACTTTTTGAGCCTAAAGCGGCAATATTAACGTCCATAAATGGGGCATGGATAGTATAATCTAAATTAAAACTGCTTAAAACATCAAAATCAAACTCCTCAGTAGGGAATTGATGTAACAATTCGGCATATTTAATGCCTAATGATTCTATAAACTCTAAACTTTCATCTAAACTGTCATTGAATGTTGCTAATGTTGATGCACCGATTTTCATTTTTATCACTTTTTAACTGCAGTAATTTCCAATCCCATTTCAATAGCTTCAATTATGAAATCGGATAATTCTATGCCATTTTTAATCCTAACTTCTCCCTTTTTGGATGTGGTGGCAGTAAGCAGATACTCTCCTTCTATTAAAATATCAAAATTGGATCTTCCGTTTTCACGGCCCAAATCTAAAATCAGCTGATTTTTGGTGTGAATGATATCTATTTCAAATGCTTTCCCATTCTTTTTTTCGCTGATAACTTCAACACCCAATGAAATTCCAATCTTTTCTTCTATTTCAGCTATTCTTTTGCCGTTTTTACCAATGATTTTAGGAACCAAGTCCTCCGGAATGTAGATGTTTGCCCTTTCAGGGGAGACGATTTCAACATCCACTTTTGCTTTTTTAGGTAAATATTTTTTAATGCGTCTTAAAATCTCTTTTTCAGCAATATTGTCTACGGATGATTTATTTTGAGATTGTGAAGGATTGTTAACCAAATCCAAATCCATTACGATGGTCTGTTCACCGTAAGTATAAATTTCGTTTTTAAGTTCGCCTGTTTCAAAGTCACGAACTTCAATGACTGGTCTTGCAAGGTCTGCCTCTTTCATTCCGCTTGGAACCTTAACGGTCATTTTTGTCTCATATACGCTTTTGATTTCACCGTCTTCAATATAAATGCTTGTATCAACGATTGAAGGGATTACTCCAAGCTCAACTCTTGAAGCTATTCTTTGAATTGCATCAATCGGCCTTGTGGCGTGTACAACACCAATCATTCCAACACCGGCTAAACGCATATCCGCAAAGATATTGAAGTCATGGTTTTTTCTCAGTTCATCATAAATGGTATAATCGGGTCTAACCAATAGCAAAACGTCAGCAGTATTTTCCATACTTCCTTCCAGAGGAGCATATTGTGTTATTTCATCTGGAAGCTGTAAATCTCTTGGAGATTCCATAGTTTTAACAATTTTATTCAGTTCTTTAGAGTAATATTTGGCGATTGCCTGAACAAAGGTTGATTTTCCGGCACCTGGAGAACCTGCAATCAGGATACCTTCGGCATTATTGTTGATTCTGTCCATTAACTTATCGCTTAAATGATATTCGTCCAAGTCGATATCTGCAACGGGTCTGACTGCTGTAATTTCAATTGCCTCGGAAAATGGAGGTTTAGCTATTGAAATCCTATATTCTCTTGACTGAACAACAAATGAACCTTCCTTTACTGATTCAAGATATGTTTTTGAATCACTTCTTGCCTTTTCAATAATCTCGTCAATAATTTCTTCAAGCATGTTATAATCAAAAACTTCATCTGAAAGCTTTATAAAGTCAATATGTCCGGGAGTTCCTTTTTTAGCCATTGGAACAACATTTTCCTTTAAATGAACAGACATTGTTTCGTCGTCAAAGAATTTTGCTATTGACAGTTCTTTTTCAACATACTTTTGTTTGTAATAGTAAACGGGAATTCCCTGAGCCTTTGCGGTTTCTGCCTGAACCTTGTCGTTTGTCAATAATGTTGCAAATTCGGATCTTGCCAAATCTCTAATTAAAGCATCGATTTCTCCGCTTTTTGCATATTTGATATCGTAATTTGTAGGTCTTTTTCCTTTAAATGATACTGAAAGCTCGCCTTCATACTGCAATTTCTGTAAGTGCTGCAATTCATTTAAACCTGCAATTCCTTCGCTTCTGTTTGCATTTGCCTGATGTTCAAGTTCACATACAACTGCTTCGGGAACAATTATTTCGGGATAATCCAAATCTTCCTTTTCTAAAATCTCACTAATAGCGCTTATGATTACTGCGCTTGTGTCAGGAACTATAGTTTTCATTTAATACACGTCGTTTGGGTTAATTATTCTTTTCTGGTTTGTTTTTAAATCGTTTTCTTTTAAATCATCAATATCTGGTGAATTTTTAAAGTCCAAATCTCTAAAGAAGCATGAATAATAACCTTCATGGCAGGCTGCACCAGTCTGTTTAATTTTGAGCACGATTGCGTCCATGTCGCAGTCAACAAGAATTTCCTGGACTTCCTGTGTATGGCCGGAACTTTCTCCTTTTAACCATAACTTGTTTCTTGAAGTACTCCAGTAATGGGCTGTTCCGGTTTCAATTGTTTTTCTCAAGGCTTCTTTGTTCATGTTGGCTATCATCAATATTTCACCAGTATCTGCATCCTGTGCTACTGCGGTGATTACTTTCACGCCATTAATTTCGTGTCTAAAATTGATTTCCATTCTATTCACCTTTTAAATAATCAGCAATATCATCAATTGAAATCTGTTCCTGGTCACCGCTCTGCATATCCTTAACGGTCACTTTATTTTCTTCCAAATCGTTTTTGCCGATGATAATCATTTTTGGAACTTTGATTTTATCTGCATAGTTCATTAATTTCTTGAATTTCTTATTGTTCAGGTCAACATCGCATCTGAATCCTGCTCTTCTTAATGTTTGTGTGATTTCATAAGCTTTAAGTCTGACGTCTACTGAAATCGGTGCAACATAAACATCCAAATGTGATTTTACCTCTTCTTTTTCTGTTAGCTCCTCAATGGCATTCATCAATCTGTCAAAACCAAGTGCAAAACCGGTTGATTCCACTTCCTGGCCTCCAAATACTTTAATCAGGCTGTAAGTTCCACCACCACAAACCTGCTTTTGAGCTCCAAGACCTTCAACATAGATTTCAAACACGATTCCGGTATAATAATCAAGTCCTCTTGCAACTCCAAGGTTTAAGGTGTAGTTGTCCATATCAAAGCTGTCTAAAAGCTCAACTAACTCTTTTAACTGGTTGAACGCTTCTTGAGGTTCTTCATAATCTTTAATTAATTCATTAACGTCTTCAAGTATGCTTTTATCTCCAACCAAATCAATCAGTTTAAGCAGTATTTGGTTCAATTCATCATTTGAAATAATGGGATTGTCTCCGCTTAATGACTCTATTAATAAGTCTTTATCTCCTTTGTCAATGACAACCATCAGTTCCCTTTGGGTTTTGGTATCAACTTCGAAGTGCTTGAATAATCCACGTATAATGCCCAGGTGGTTGATGTTAACGTCAGCACCGGTTATTCCGAGAGCTTTAATTGAATCGCTGCACATTGCAATTACTTCAGCTTCACCTTGAGGAGATTTTGCGCCAATCAATTCACATCCGAATTGCCAGAACTGTCTGAATCTTCCTTTTTGCGGTCTTTCGTATCTGAAACAGCTGCCGTAATAATAAAGCTTGATTGGTTTTACAGCAGTTTTTTCAAGTTCATTTAAATATAATCTGGCAACAGGAGCAGTGATTTCCGGTCTTAAGGTTAACTCACGGTCGGATTTGTCTTTAAAATTATATAACTGATCGACAATTTCTTCTCCTGATTTGGTTGTAAAAAGTTTTAATTCTTCAAATAAAGGAGTTTTAATCTCCCTATAACCATAATTTTCAAATATATATCTTAAGGTACTTTCTGCTTTTTTTCTTTCTTCCATCTCTTCAAATAAAAAGTCTCTTGTACCTCTTGGTCTTGTAAATTCCATCTTTGTCACCTTTTATAGTATATTAATTTTTGATAATTAAAGTTTAAATAATTTTAGTAGCTAATTTAAATATATGGAAATTAAAGGAAGTACTAATATTGTAGGTTTGATAGGCCACCCTGTGGAACACAGTTTCTCACCTCCAATGCACAATGCAGCATTCAAAGCTCTGGAAATGGATTATGTCTACACGGCTTTTGATGTTAATCCGAATGATTTAAAAAATGCTATTGCTGGGGCCCAGGCATTAAACATTAAAGGCTTTAATGTTACGATTCCTCACAAAATTGAAGTGATGGAATATCTAAATGAAATCGATGAAGTTGCTTCATTGATAGGTGCCGTTAATACAATAGACTTTAAGGACTTGAAAGGATTTAATACCGATGGAATAGGTGCTATAAAAGCTATCGGTGAAGTTATAAATGTTAAAAATAAAAATGTTGTAATTGCAGGTGCCGGTGGAGCTTCAAGAGCAATATCATTTTATCTTGCCAAATATGGTGCTGATAAATTAACAATACTGAATAGGAATGTTGACAAAGCCCAGAAATTGGCTGATGACGTTTTGGCTTCCGTTTTGATTGATGATGTAAGTTCTGATTATATCAGGAATATGGATTTGGATGATGCAGATATTTTAATCAATACAACTCCTGTGGGAATGCATCCGAACGTTGATGATGCTCCAATAGCTTCGGCAGAAGAGATGCATGATGATTTGGTGGTTTTTGATGCAGTTTACAATCCTAACGAAACTGGACTATTGAAAGAAGCCATTAAAGCAGGTGCAAAACCTGTTTACGGAATCAAAATGTTATTGTATCAGGGAGCGGAAAGCTTTGAAATTTGGACAGGCAAAAAAGCACCGATTGACATTATGGAAGATGCATTAAGAACAACTTTAGGATTTTGATAATATGGATTTTATTTTTGATGTTTCAGGTTTGACAAAAGAAGAAGATGAATTCACTGATTCCAAAAAGGACGTATTGAAATATCTAAAAATTATAGGTGTGGATACCCGTTTTGTTTCATATAGTCCTTCTAAACTTTATATTAATAATTTAAGGTTTTCAAAATTTTCAAAAAAACGTCAGGAAACATTTAAAAAACAATATCCTAATATTGAAGTTGTAAGAAACTCACTTTTCCAGAAAATCTGTTCAAAGTCAGCCAAGGCATTATCCGACATCAAACCGAATTCAAGAATTTTAATTCCAGAAGACGATTTCATGATTGATGTAATTTTGGAGCCTTACACTAGAAAATATGGGGTTAACTTAGTCACTGATGGTGAATATGACTTGATTGTAAATCCTGTAATTCTTGACGATAAAATAAATCAGATATTTTCCACAATATTTTCGGGTGAAGGTCTTGAATTCAATAAAAAAGACAATGAAATCTATCCTTTAATTAACGTGCCTCTTGACTGGATCAATTCCTTTTTGGAAATGGACGGTCATGAAAAAATAAAAAATGAGAATAATGATGAGTTGGCATCATCATTTATGGAATTTTTAGAAGATGTAGCACCACAATACAGAGAAAACGTGCTAAAAGCATCTGATTATATTGAAAAGAAATTAATGTCATAAAAAAATATATTTAATAGTAAAATTAATATTAATAATATGGAGGTTTGATAATTTGGCAAAACCTATTGCTCCTACTCCAACATTGTCTGGAGTCGAAACCAAAGAATTTTTAAAAGAGATGAAAAGACCTAACACACCAAATGAAAAAAAAATTAAAGAAAGAATTGAAAATAGTCGTCATGTTGACTTTTTTTAATTAAATTCTTTTTAAATCTTTATATAATCCTATTGTGGTTTTTTCATTTCTTTCTGCAGTTCTAATTAATTTCTTTTTATTTTTCACTTTAAAATGTTTAAATTCATTTTTATAGTAAAATTTTCTTACATTACAATATGCATCAACTGTAATGAAACGTATGCCATGAATTTCTGATATTTTTTTAATTTGGTAGCAAATATTATCTAAAAGAATAGTACCCAATCCTGAAGAACGATATTTTTTGTTAACAGCGAATCTGCCTATTTTCATTGCAGGACAAACGGAATACGGTAAATCATATTCATCTTCAATATCTTTTAATTCAATTTTATCTGAGAGTAATGAGAAAAATCCAATTATTTCATCGTCATATCTAACTAGGTAAGTTACACTTAAATTTTCATTTTGTTGATTTAATGCATCATTTTTTAAAAATTCATCCATGTCTTCTAATCCACATGAAAAAGTATTTAAGTCACTATTTTTATTTAATTTATCAATTATATACTCATTTTTAATTTTTTCGATAGTCATGGTTAATTCTCCTTTTTTGGTTAATTTTTTCTAAAAAAATTAAAATTAGAAGTCAAATAAAGAGGTTTGTTTATTTGTTTTCTCTTTAGGTTTTTCTTCTTCGACTTCTTCTTCAATAATTTCTTCAGCCATTAATTCTTCCGGCTCTTCTTCGACTTCTTCAACCTGTGGCTCTTCGCTAATCAGTTCAACTTCATCCCTTACGCCTTCCTCTTCAATGATTTCCTCTTGAGGAATGCCTGCAAACATCTGATTTTGAAGTTCTTCTGCACGCCTGTCACGCTCTTCAATACGCATTTCCTCTTTTTGCTTTTCCATCTTTTTGATGACTGATTTTGGAATGACCTTTTTTCTGAAGCGTTTGATTTCATCCTTTTCTAAATCAAGGAAGTCTGAAATTTCCCAGGCCAGTTCATCATTTTGAAACATGATTTCAAGATATGGAAACATTGAAATAGCTACAGTATTTGAAATGTGCATTTTTTGAGACATCTTTTCGGCAATGCCGTCACGCAAGTTTCTTTTTCCTCTGTTACGCCCCATTAATGTAAATACTGTAGGTGATTTAATAGGGGTGAATTTTTTATAGGTTTCTCTTTTTGATGCGCTTACGCCAATGCCCATGAAATCGGTTGCATATTTCCAGTAACCGTAGTTTCTGGTGTTTCTGGCTCTTCCAAAGTATAAGTCTGCATTGGACAAGTTTTCATAAGCCTTTTTAAGTTCATTTTTATTAGTGTACTCACGAGCAACATTTTCGGCAATATACTCCATTACAAGGGTAGGTTCTTCATCAACTCTTAAAGCGTCTTTAACGTGCTTAGGATTTTTACTTTTCAATGTTGCCATTACTCCGTCAATAATGGTTGACCTGTCATCTTTTGTCGTTACGGTTTCAACATCTTCCATTGTTAACTCATGGGATGTGTCTGCAATGGCCTGAAAAGTATTGATTGCTGAACGGATATCTCCATTTGCTTTTTTGGATAATTCCTTTAGAGCTTCTTTGTCGTATTCAATGCCTTCTTCTTTAGCAATGTTTTTAAGCATTTTATTGATTGTCGGGCCTCTGATTTTTGCCATTTTAATGACCTGACATTTAGGCTTGATTGACTGAAGTCTTTTGGAGTAAAAATCATTTGCTATTAAAATCAAAGGATGTTTGGAAGTTTTAATTATCTCTCCGATAGCTCTAACTCCTCCACGGTCGTTTGTTCCGTGAATACCGTCTACCTCATCCATTATTATCAACTTGTATTCGTCTCCGAAAAGTGACCTTGATGATGAGGATTCACCTATTGTGCTTTTAATAACGTCCTGTGAACGTTTATCACTTGCATTTAGCTCGATATATTCTGAAAATTCGTTGGCTATTGCCTGTGCAAATGTGGTCTTTCCGATTCCTGGAGGACCAACCAAAAGTAAAGGCTGCTGTGGATTGCCGTTTTTCCAATTTTCAACCCATGATTCAATAATCTTTTTTTCTTTATTGTTACCTAATATCTCTTTTAGGTTTTTTGGTCGGTATTTGTCTGTCCATAACATTTGAATACCTGACTATAAGAATTTGGTTAAAAGTGCTTCAAGTTGTATTCTTGGATTTGATCCTTCTCTTATTCTGAAGTCGCAATTTGCTATTGCTTCAATTACATCAATATAAAAGTCAGGATCCATTTTTCCATCAATAACTCTTCTTGAGACTTCCTGATAGATTTGAGAAACCATGTCCTCTCCGCTGGTTCCCTGAAGGACCATTGTTTCGTGCAGGAGTTTTCTGGAGCCCATGAAGTCTCCGGTTAATGCTTTTGTAATCATATCTGATACATCTTGAGGTTTTGATTTTGAAACAACATCATATACGCTGTCTTCCGTGATGTGTTCTCCTTCTGATGCTGTTGCCTGAAGGATGTTGACGGCTTTACGCATATCTCCTTCTGAATAGTATACGATTGTTTCAAGTCCTTTTTCATCATAATCAAAGTTTTCTTCACCGCAGATGTATTTTAATCTATTGATTACCTCTTCCCCTTTAATTGGGGCAAATCTGAATATTGCACATCTTGATTGGATAGGGTCAATGATTTTTGATGAATAATTACAGGATAAGATGAATGAAGCGGTTTTTGTATACATTTCCATCTCACGTCTTAAAGCATGTTGTGCGTCTTTTGTCATGTTGTCCACTTCATCCAGAAATATTATTCTGAATGGAGCACCTACAGGTTTCAATCTACAGAAGTTCTTGATGTCATTTCTTACTGTGTCAATTCCCCTTGCATCTGAAGCGTTCAATTCCAAAAAGTTTTGTCTCCAGTATTCTCCGAGAATTGATTTGACTAATGCAAGTGCGGTTGTGGTTTTTCCAACACCTGCTGGTCCTGTAAACATTAAGTTTGGCATGCTTTCTTCGCCAACATACTTTTTAAGTCTATTTATAATATGTTCTTGGCCTACAATGTCATCTAGGCTTTGTGGTCTATATTTTTCTACCCAAGGTCCACTCATTAAATCACCATGATTTTGTAATATTAAAATATATGTCGGTAGGTTAATAATTAGTTTGTGGTAGTGTTTGAGTAGTATTATTTTTCACAAAATTTTTAGAAAATAAAGTTGGATTTTCTTTGTTATTTCCATTAACTTTTTAAACTTAAATGTAAAATAGTATACATAATTAATGTTGAGGTAATTAATATGAGAGGCACTTGGAAACTTAGAATGAGAATGTTTTTAACATATTTTTTCATGTTTTCCATTGTTTATTTTTTAGTATTTCTTATATCAAGGTATTTTGGAATAAGCAGTTGGAGAATTTATGCTGTTGTTAGTTTAGGAATGGTATTCCTTCAATACTGGTTTGGACCGTCAATCGTCAAACGTTCAATGAATGTAAGGCCTCTTTCTGAAGCTGAGGCGCCACATATTCATAAGATGGTTGAAGAGTTAGCTCGGGAAGCTGGAGTTCCTAAACCTGAACTTGGATTATCTGAAATTGCAATTCCAAATGCTTTTGCATATGGTAGAACAAGTAAAAGCGGCCATATTGCCATTACCCGTCCGATTCTGGGATTGCTTGATTATGATGAGTTAAGGGCGGTTTTAGGTCATGAGATGGGCCATATTAAACATAATGACATGGCAGTAACTGCTGCTGTCAGTGTAATTCCGATGATTTGTTATTATATTGCAATAGCATTCATGTTTTCAGGCGACCGTGAAAACGGTGGTGGAATCTTAATTGGAATTTTAGGTTATGTCTTCTATTTGATCGGACAGTTGCTGGTTTTATTCATATCCAGAACCCGTGAATACTATGCGGATGAAGCTTCTGTTAAATTCGGTAATCGTCCGGCAGCATTGGTATCAGCATTATACAAATTGTCTTATGGAGCATCAAGATGCAGTGAAGAAACAATCAAGGAACTGAATACCAACAGGGCATTTTTCGCAACAGACATTAATAACGCAGAGCATGATATCAATGATTTCAGACAGATAGACTTTGACGGTGACGGAAAAATATCTGATGAGGAATTAAGAAAATTGGCTAATTCAGAAGTTAAAATTTCCAGAAAAAATGGAATCATGGAACTCTTATCCACTCACCCGGATTCTTTAAAAAGGGTAAAAAGATTAGCACAATTAGAGTATTAGGTGTATTATATGAAATTGATTTTAGATGAACGTGGCAAGAAATATGTCTTAAAGGAAGGCCAGGAATTTGAAAGTGATTTGGGAATAGTTTCGGCGGAAGTTTTATCCAATGCCCAATATGGGGATGAGGTTAAAAGCCATCTTGACCACTCATTTAAAATTGTCAAGCCAAATATTAATGATTTCATAGATGTTATGGAAAGGCAATGTTCAATACTGATTAAAAAGGATATTGGGACGGTATTGGCATATACCGGTTTGGGTGCAGGTTCCAGGGTTGTAGATGCAGGAACCGGTGCCGGAGCAATAGCCTTAAACTTTGCAAACGTTGTGGGCGAAACTGGTCATGTCTATACCTATGAAATCAGAGAGGACTTTGCTAATGTTGCAAAAAGAAATATTGAAACATTCGGAATTAAAAACATAGATGTTAAAAATCAAAACGTTAAGGATGGAATTGACGAGGACAATATCGATTTGGTATTTCTCGATCTTCCAAAGCCTTATGAGATATTTGAAGAGGTTTACGATGCATTGAACCTTGGAGGATACCTTGTTGTCTATGCTCCTTACATTAATCAGGCTGAAATTTCATATAGGGTTGCAAAAAAGCTTAATTTCTATGATATTGAAATTTTAGAAACTTTGGAACGTGGTCTTGAAGTAAGACAGCGCGGTACAAGACCGAAAACAAGAATGGTTGGACACAGCGGTTACTTGCTTTTCGCAAGAAAACTGTAAATCAACCCACTTTTTTTATTCATTTTAATTGAATTTAGCTATTATTATTTTAATACTTTGAAATTTTTATCTAATTAAATTAATAGTATTTTTAATTAAATCAATGTTATTCTTAAAAAGCAGTTTTTAAAATATTGTTATCTACATCAAAAAATAAAAATTTAGAGGAATAATTAAATTCCTCTTATGCAGTTATTGTAATTGTATTTGCAATTGTTGCATCACCGTATTGGGAAGTGATGATGTATTGACCAGGCATTAACCTGATGTTCAGTCTAGCTATTCCATTCGCATCTGTGGTTCTGTCATAAAAGACTCCATTGATGTTAAATGTTATTTTTACGCCAGATAATGCTTTTCCTTGCCCATTGACTAGTTTTGCTTCAAATTTGGATCCGTCTAAATACTTCATGTTTAAATCTTCAGCAGTTAATGTAGGCAATACTGTAATGGTATATGCCATTTGAAGACCGGTTATAGGATCAAATGCTGTTAAAATATATTCGCCAGG
>NZ_JAZRKF010000057.1:0-4418 GCF_045646205.1 Methanobrevibacter sp.
TTATAGCCTCTTTCAATTGCCATTTCCAATCCTTTAATAGGGTTTAAATCAGCTGTTTCTGGATTTAATACGTTTTCAATTCCAACTTGTTCAATAACTTCCGGTATGGGTGTAGTGCTAATAAGTGCCGATACTCGACCACCTACTCCCTGAATAATTTCAGGATCTGTCATCAGTAATGTTCCAACGCCTTCGCACACGCCAACAACACAGTCAATCAATCCTAATTCAATGTTTGTTCTTAGAATTTCAGATATTCCAAAGCTCATGAAATCTTTCATTTTCACTACTCTTTGGGGTGTGCACATTCCAAATTCCCGGATTCTTTTTTCCATATTCCATTTTATGAAATATTTAGTTAGATGTTCAGCACCATCAATTTTATAAAAAATAGGGCAGAAATCAACAAGGGGTTCTCCAACTGAGGTTACTTCTCCATTTTCTATTACTACTTCTGTTTTACCTAACGCTTCGATTACATGATAGTCTTTTGCCATAGTTTCACCTTGAACAACATTACATTTTTCAGATTTTGAGTTTACTTTTTTGTGATAGATTTTCCCATTAAAGTTAACTATTGTTATATTTAAATACTATAAGTTAAAAATATAACTATTGTGATATTTTTAAGTTTCTATCTTAAAATTTAAAAAATTAAATGGAAGGGATAGTTTATCTAAATATCAACTCTTCTTTATAATGAGAAAATATGAGAAGGTGAAAGATATCAATTGATAAAATCGGGCGAAATCAAATGATGAAATTGATTAAATCCTAGATTGCTTTGGTAAAAGTAAAAATTTACCTTACAAAGCTTAGTCTATTTCATCCTACTGGATAATACACTAAACTCGGGCATGGATTCCAGTGATGATATTAAACCTTTAAGGGATTTATTGTCTTAAAGAAGAACCAAATTGGAAAATAAGGAAAGTTTAGGAGAGTAGTGAAATTGACTAATCAAAGAACTATTAGCCAGATCAATCAAAAGATTGAAAACGGCGATGCCAATATTTACACGGCAGAAGAGTTTAAAAAACTTATTAAAGAAGGTAACACTCCAAGTTTTGATGAAGTTGATGTGGTTACAACAGGAACTTGTGGTGTAATGAGTGGTACAGCTGCTATACTCAATTTTATAGTTTCTGGACCGGGGGAATTCATACGAGCTGAAGAAGTATTTTTAAATGGGGTTCCGGCACATGCAGGACCATGTCCAAACGAATGGTTAGGTGCAATTGATGTTATACTTCATGGGACTACTCATTCAATATATGACCACAATTATGGTGGAGGTTTTGTTTTAAAAGAACTTTTAGAAGGCAAAACAATTGATGTGAGAGTTGAAAGCGTTGAAGGCAAAACTATTGAAAACACAATAACTATAGATGATATTGGAAGAGGCCAAATTATAGGAACTAGAATGGCATTTAAAAATTATACTGCTTTTGTTAATACTTATAACGAACCAATCAATTCTATTTTTTCCGCAATTCCATTAGAAGGAAATCTTTCCGGTTTAACATTTTCAGGATGTGGCGATTTGAATCCATTACAGAATGATATTCCACATAATGTAATAAAAACTGGAACCAGATTTTTATTCAATGGAGCTGAAGGGTATGTTTTAGGTGACGGTACACGTTCTAGTGCTGAAAAACCGAATTTAATGTTGACTGCTGATTATAAGCAGATGGACCCATATTATCTCGGTGGATATAAAACTGGGCAGGGCGGTGAAGTTTATGATACTGTGGCCATACCTATTCCAGTTTTAAATGAGGAAATATATAATAATCTGCTCATCACGGATGAAAACATTAAATTGCCATTAGCAGAAATCAAGGGTCGTCATTTACCATTAGGTGAAACCAACTACAAAGAAATGTGGGAAGGCTATGATTTAAGACCACAATATGACAGATCAAAATGTTCAAAATGTGATTCATGTACAATTGAAGAGATTTGTCCAACAAAGGCTTTTGCAAATGAAAGATTGGATTTGACAAGGTGCTTTGGATGTGGATTATGCGCTCACTTCTGTAAGAATGATGCATTTGACATGAATACCGGCGATGTTGATTTGGAAATTAATGACAAATTAGTCAACGTGCCAATTATCTGTAGACAATCTGATAGATTAAGAGGAAATAAATTATCTAATCAGTTGAAAAAGTTACTTGAAACACAGGAATTTACTTTGTAGTGAGGTGGTTTTAATGACTACTCAACAGAAGATTAATGACGCTCCCATTAATTTTGCAGAAGATATAATAACTAATGTAAAGAATACTAGGGATGATGGTGTCTTGAAATGTGTGCAATGTGGTTTATGCACTTCCACATGTCCTGCAGCACGCCATTCTGAATATAATCCTAGAGAAATTATTGAAAGAGTTCTTGACGGTGATGAAACAATAATGCATGAAGATTATTTATGGAATTGTTTTTATTGTTATACTTGTCATAGTGTATGTCCAGTTGGGAACAGTGTTTGTGAAGTAAATCAAATATTAAAACAATTTGCAATAAACCAAGGTATAGGATGGGATAAGCTTTATGAATATCTTGGATTTGCTGACTCATATTTTGATGCGGCAATCGGAGCAATCCCGGAAATATTTTTTGATGATATTGCAAAAGATGTCCCTGGATGGGAAGAGATTAGATTTGAAAAATTGGAAGAAAATAGGGATAAATTAAATCTTTATCCTCCATTAATGCCTCCAGAAGATGTTATTGATGAAGTTAGTTTAATTTTAACAATTACTGGATTTAAGCAAAGAATGGAAAATATTAGGAAATCACAAGAAGAGGAGGCTAACAAATGAAAGATATTCCAGATAAAAATCTTCTTCTGTTTAGAAGTTGTCTTGTAAGTGTAGAGTATCCTGGTATTGAATCCTCAACCAAATATGTTTTTGAAAAATTAGGTATTGATTATGGTATTTCGGAAAAACAGACCTGTTGTACTGGATTAGGGCATTATTCTGATGTTTTTGATCAAGTTTCAACAACTGCAATTGGGGCACGTAATTTTAAAGTTGCTCAAAATCTCGGAAGACCTAATCTTGTAATGATGTGCGCTACATGCTATGCAATTAACAAAAAATCCGTTAAGTTATTAAATAATAAAGATGACTTGCGGGATGAAATCAATACTTTATTTGAAGAAAATGGTTTGGATCATTTGAAATATGAAAAAAATGATTTGACGCCTACAGAGAATATTTTTCATTTTGTAGATATTTTATATGGTAAAAAAGACGAAATTAAAAAGCATATTAAATATGATTTAAGTCAATACAAGATAGCTACCCACCATGGATGTCATTACTGTAAAGTTCATTATGAAGATACTATTGCTGGTGTAAGAGATCCGAATATAATTGATGAACTCATTGAAGCATGCGGATGCAAAACAATTGGATGGTATGATCATAAAAGAGCCTCTTGCGGTACAGGATTTAGACAAAGATATTCTAATCCAGATTTATCATTTACAGCTACAGCAGATAAAATGAATTCACTTAAGGATGAAGGTGTAGAAATTGTAGTGCATTTATGTCCTAATTGCCATATACAATTTGACAGATACCAACCATTAATCTCTAAAAGGGAAGGCAGGGAATTTAAAGCGATTCACTTGAATATTTCCCAATTCATTGCTATTGCAATGGGTGCTGATTGGGAGAGTGTCGTCGGTGTTCAGGCACACACTTCCAAAATCGATTCTGTGATTACAGAATTAAAGGAGGTTGAATCATGAGTGGAGATTTGAAAATTGGCGTTTTCTTATGTGAATGTGGTGGAAACATCTCCGATACTGTAGATTTGGATGAAGTCAGACAATCACTTGATGTTGAGGTAATAGAAAAATTTGAAAATTTATGCTCATTAAATGGACGTAAAATCATACGTGATGCAATCATCGAACATCATTTGGATAGGGTTGTAATTGGGGCATGTTCACCTATAAGTCATGAAAAAACATTTCAAGATTATGTAAAACCTTTAAATCCTTATTTGATGGATATGGCAAATATTAGGGAACAATGTTCTTGGGTTCATGAGGATAAAAAGAAGGCTACAAAAAAAGCTATTACACTTATTAATGCATCTATAGAAAAGGTCAAGCAATCAGATGAGGTTAATCCTATTTATTGTCAAACTCCTGATGAAGTGGCTGTTATTGGGGGAGGGATTGCTGGAATGAATGCGGCATTATCCCTTGCACGCCAGGGAACAAAAGTCACTATTATCGAACAGTCACCAACATTAGGCGGGCATATGGCTAAAATCGGAAAAGTTTTCTCTCCTGTAAAAATTGCTGAAGAATGTGGTATGTGTTTGCTTAATCCTATTCTAAATGATTTGGTATGGAATGAAAACATAACTGTTTGGACTAACTCAAAGGT
>NZ_JAZRKF010000058.1:0-72252 GCF_045646205.1 Methanobrevibacter sp.
TAACCTTATCCCCATAACCATATTGCACCAATAACGATTTAAAATCATTAATGAAAGCCAATTCATGATTATAAATAAATCTGTAAATACCTATATTGGACTCAATTTTGTTAATACTAACAATCTTTTCTCCTTTATCATTCTTATCCGCTTTTGACGGATAAATCCTAACTTTAATATTCTTATTAACAACTTTCATTTAATTATAACCACCATTATTAATAAAAAACCCAAATAAAATATGTATTAACTACAATTAATAATATAAACCATATACATATATAAAGAAATACCGAGAGAGCAATTGACGACTATTCACACACTCATAAAATTATAAAAAAAATCAAAAAAATAGTATACTGAACAAAAAATCCAATACAAATACCATGAAAAAATAGCTATTTTAGAAAAATAAGTATGGAAAATTATTAAAAATAAAAGTACCCCCAACATTGCGATTCATCCTCGACTTAAGAAGTCGAGGTATTCTCGCTAAATTATGATAAAAAGAAAATTCACTAAATCAAAAAGCAAAAGCATAAGACTAAGAAACAAAGAAACAATACTCAAAACACTAGTGTACAACATAGTCCAATGCATCAAAATTTCAAAATGATGTCAACATAACCCGGGACTGTCAATTTGTTAGGACTTTTGTTAATATTTAGTGGTTATTTTTTCAAATTCCTTTTCCAGTCTTCTTTTAATTTTTTAATACTATATTTTTCGTTAAATTGTTAAAGTTAAAAGATATGAATGTAAAAAATGTGAAAAAAAGTTCCAAGTTGAGTTCACAGAATACTGGGGAAAATTCTGTAATTATTCCAATAAAATGAAAAATAAAGCAAAAATATTATTGCACCATGGATGGAAATCATTAAGAAATATTGGAAATGATTTTAAAGCATTATTAGACTTTGATATATCTCACGAATCTGTTAGAAAAGCTTTAAAAAATGAAGGTGGATTGTACTGGCTAAATGAAGAAATAGAACTCTCCGGATATTATGGTTTCGATGCCCAATGGATTAGAAACGAAGGTAAATGGATATACAGACTAGAACTATTCGATATAATAAATAATATGCCAGTAGCATCCTTAATATCAGAAAAAGAAACACCAAAAATAATTGAAGATTTCATCGACATATCAATCCCACCAAAACACCGCAAAGCAATAATAACAGACTTAAAAGAAGATTACGAACAAGTAATGAGAAAATTAGGCTTCGCACACCAACACTGCACATTCCACCTAATAAAAAACATAACAACCAACTTAAAACCAAAAATAACTGAAGAACTAGACAAATACGAAACAGAATTCCAAGAAAACAATCCAAAAGCCTCAAAAAGCAAAATCAAAAAAGCACGAAAAGAGAAAAAAGAAGAAATAACAGACGAAATAAAAATCTACATAGAACTATTATATGAATTATTCCACCAACAATCATTTGATAAAGCAAAAAGCTACATAGAACTCCTAAAATACGAATTAACCAATTTTCCAAAGATGATGCAAGAGTACTTAATAAAAATTTCTTCCCAGTCTACAGAAAATACCTGATATTCCTAGAAAAAGCATTCATATGAAAATTAGAAAGTACAAATAATAAAATAGAAAATTATTTCGGAAATACGCTAGATAAACATACTAAAAGAATTTATAGAACTCCTGAAGGAATATTTGATTATATTATGGCGAGAAAAAATGGATGGATTGAAAACCGAAAAAAAGTCCTAACAAATTGACAGTCCCTCTGAATGATTAGAAAAAATTATTATATATTACTCAAAAATATACAAGTGATAATATTTTTTTCTAAATAAATCTAAATATCTGGTGTTTTCATGTTAACCAAATTTTTCAAATTGGACGAAAATAATACAAATTTAAGAACTGAGTTTCTGGCAGGTTTAACAACATTTTTAGCTATGGCTTATATTTTAGGTGTGAACCCTGCATTGCTATCTGAAGGAGGAATGCCTGCAACAGGAGTATTCTTTGCAACTGCTCTTGCTTCAGGAATTTCTTGTATTATTATGGGGCTTATTTCAAAATACCCTGTTGGCCTTGCACCAGGCATGGGAATAATCCCTGTGTTTACATATACAATCATTATAAGTATGGGCAACACGTGGGAAACTGCGCTTGCGGCAGTATTTGTTTCAAGCATACTCTTTATATTGATTACCATATCAGGTTTAAGGGAAGCCATTCTTAATGCCATCCCTCTTGACCTGAAATTTGCAATTGGTGCAGGTATTGGTTTTTTCCTAGCATTTGTCGGTTTAAAAGGTGCTGGAATTATTATAGGTAACTCTTCTACTTTAGTGGGAATGGGTGATATCTCATCTGCCCCTGCACTTTTAGCAGTTATCGGCATCATGCTTACTTTAGTGTTATACCTTAAAAAAGTGCCAGCAGCAGTATTTCTTGGTTTAGTAATAACATCAATTTTAGGAGTAATTTTCACATTATTTGGATTTGGTACTGGAAATGTTTTAATGCCATCTATTCCGACACACTTTATTTCATTTAACTTTGATGTGTCCCTAGTCGGTGCATTTACAAAAGGATTCGGCCAATTATTTTCCAACATCCCTAACTTACTCACAATCCTGTTCTCATTATTGTTTGTGACTTTCTTTGATACTACAGGAACATTAATTCCTTTAGCAAATCAGTGTGGTTTCATTGATGAAGAGGGTAATGCAGATGGTATTGACCGAGCTTTCCTCGCAGATGCAATTAGTGGACTCATCGGTGCCGTTTTAGGTACATCAACATTAAATGCATATGTAGAAAGTGCAACAGGTATTGGACTTGGAGGCAGAACCGGATTAACAGCAATATTTATAGGTATTTTCTTCCTACTTTCACTTGTCTTTGCCCCTACAGTTTTATCATTATTCACCTCTTCAGTGACAGCAGCGGCATTAGTGATTGTAGGTATACTGATGGCCGCACAATTGAAAGAGGTAGACTGGAACAATATGGCCATGGCATCTTCCGTATTCATAACTACCATAATGATGATTTTAACATACTCAATCACAATAGGTATATCATGGGGATTCATCACTTATGCGGTTGCATCTATTGCTACCGGTAAAACAAAAGAATTCAAACCGATTACCTGGCTGTTGATTATTGTATTCGCAGTATCACTATTTTTAGGACTTTAATTTGTTAGGGGAAAAATTTAACTTCTCCAAACACTTTATTATTTTTTTAAAATTATCAAAGTATATGTTAGCAATTTAAAATAATCGTTGTTGAGTGTCAATATAGTTAGGTTCAGAAATTTCCTTTACAATTCCATTAACATCACCAATCAGTAATGGAGAATCAGGATTATGCAACTTTTGATTCTTTTTGACTAGCTTGATGTTACTGTTGGCATAGCAGTATAGAAATTATCTACTAAAAATCGAAATATTATTTCATAGATTACAACAAAAAATGCCTTAAAAGTAATGAAATTATCCGCTATTTTTTAGGAGAAATTTGTTTCATAGTGGACAGTCCCATGAAAACTTTTTTATAAAATGTTAAATAGAGTATTTAATATAAATAAATCTTTTAAAAATCCAATCAAGTTCATTAAACAAATATTTTATAAAAATATACATATTACCAAAGAAATAATCATTTACTTGATTTTGGGGGGAATTTTTATGATAAAATTTAAATATTTTTCTAAAAAATCGATAATTTTAATTTTATGTCTGGTGATATTGTGCAGTATGCAGGCCTGTGCAGCATGTACGGCCGTATATGTAGGTTCGGATGCTAGTGATGACGGTTCAGTAATTGTTGCAAGATCAAATGATTATCCTGCCGTTTGGGCAAATCATATTGAGGTAACTCCTGCTGTAGAAAATCAGCCGGGTCGAGTCATGCCTGTAACTGAGTATGGAACGGTAAAAACGGAAATTCCGGCAAATACTTACAAATACACTTCAACACCATATATGGATAGTACGGTAGCGGCTACGGGTTATTCTCATGATGCGGCTTCTGCTACTAATGAAAAAGGAGTAGCCATGACCATGTCTGTTACAGCATATGCAAACAGTGCCGCTTTGAGGGCAGATCCTTTAGTATCTGCTGGAATTTGTGAAGATGCTGCAGTAGACCTTGTGATTTGTCAGAGTGGAACTGCGAGGGAAGGTGTTAATGTTCTTTGTGGAATCATTGACAGGTATGGAAGCAGTGAAACTAATATTGCTTTTATTGTCGACCAGAATGAAGCATGGTATATAGAGATGTATACCGGACATCAGTATGCTGCGGTGAAATTGCCAAGGGACAAAGTGGCAGTTTTCGGTAATGAATTTTCTTTAGAGTACTTATCCGACTATGAAGACCATATTATATCTAAAGGATTATTTAGTCTTGCAGAACAAAGGGGTTTTGCTGTACATGGTAAGAATAATGAAATTAATCTCTTTCATACATATTCCGGAAATCAGATGACTACAGATTATTCCCATAGGAGAACCTGGATTGGACACCACATTTTAGCTCCTTCAAAATTCAGTGCCGAATATAATCATAATACTATGTATCCTCTATGTTTCACACCAGATAAGAAGGTTTCACTGCAGGACGTCTCTCAGCTTATGCGCAATAGATTTGAAGGAACAAAATATTCTCCTGATGAGACAGGTAATACTGATATTAGAGTGATTGGAACTGATACTGCACTAAGCGCCCATATTATACAGGTGTTTTCAAATCTTCCTGCAGAAATGTCATGTGTCAACTGGGTCAGCAGCGGTCCGCAGGTCTATGGAGTCTTTGTACCGGTATCCAATGATTGTATATATGTTGGTGGGGCTTATGGAGCTAATCAACCTGCAAGTCAAAAAAATGTCTTTGATATAAATTATCCATATTATCTCTTTAAGGATATCTGCTCTCGCTGTTTAGGACCAAGCAACTACAAAACTTATGGCGAGCCTGTCAAGGATTTCTGGTATAAAGCCGAAAGCAATATGTTCATTTCAATGAGCAGAGTACTCGCAGCAGCAGCAAAAATGACCGATAAGAATAGCAGGGCAAATTATATCACTTCATACTGTAATGATATGATGAATAAAGCATTTGAAACAGGAAAAGAAATACGCCAAATTATTCAAAATGGAGTGCCTCCAAGGGATTTGAATATTGATGCATCAAAATTCAGTGCTGTTCCTGCTGTACCTGGAGACCACTCTACCGAAATTATAATTAAGACAACAGATATCGTTAAAGTGTATAGAAACGGAACACAATTCTATGCAACTATCATGGACGGTGAAGGGAAATATGTGCCTAGAGGGGCTGTAGTTACTTTCAGTGTTAATGGTGTAATGTATAATCGTGTAGTCGGTGAAAACGGTTTGGTTAAAATGAATATTAACCTTAATCCACGTAATTATAATATATGGACTTATTATGGTGGAGCAAGTGCTATAAATGCAATTGATATATTGCCTACATTGATAGCCGGAAACCTGGTAAAATATTATATGAATGACTCCCAGTTCTTTATCAAATTGGTTGACGGACAGGAAAATCCCGTTGCAGGTAAAGCTATTAGCATGAACATCAACGGAGTATTTTATGACCGTACAACTAATCAGGGCGGTATAGCTAAACTGAATATCAGATTAAATCCTGGCACATATATACTGACTGCAACCGATCCGAATACAGGATTAATGATGTCATATATTATTACAGTATTGCCTATTTTAACGGGAAATGATATGAAAATGACCTATTTAGATGGAAGCCAGTTTAAAGCAAAAGTGGTTGATGGTCAGGGCAACCCAAAGGATAATGTAAGTGTAATATTCAACATCAATGGAGTATTCTATAACAGAACTACAGATGCATCGGGAGTTGCCCGTTTGAACATTAATTTGATGCCTGGGGAGTACATCATTACTTCAGAATATGAAACCGCTAGAGTTTCAAACATAATAACTGTAATGGCAAAGGATTGATTTAAATGCAAATATTGATGTATTAGTTTATAATGCAGCATTTATGCCGATTTAACTAAGTTATTCAGTTAAGTTATTTTCATTACCATCACCATTACCGAATATTTCACGTTAATGAAAATTAAAATAATCTTGTTTGTGTGTCAATATAGCTAGGCTCAGAAATTTCCTTCACCACATCACCATCATTAACATCCCCGACCAATAATGGTGAATCAGGATTATGCAACTTCTGATTCTTTTTGACTAACCTGATGTTGCTGTTTGCGTAGTAATATCGAAATTATCCAATACTTATTGTAATATTTGTTCGTAAACTATAAAACAAATAATAGTGTTCAAATACTCTTACCAAAATTGAATATACTAAATATAACATATACAAAAGTAAGTATATACTTTTAAATTTAGCCTTGGAGAAGATTATATGCCAGAATTTAAACTTATTGAAAAGTTATTATACAAAAGTGAAAAAATGACATAGAAGCTGAATTTATAATAGGAAACGAAACTTTATGGGCAAGTCAAAAAGTCGTAGCAGAAATTTTTGGAACAACTTCAGCCAATATTTCAATGCATTTCTCAAATATAATTGAAGAATGCGAGTTAGATGAAAAAGAAGTGAGTATATCTTCCAAAGACCTTTTTAAAGACGATTCTGATTTTATTAAGAAATCCTTAAAAAAATCAAATAATAGAGGTAGTCCCCAAAAATGGTATAATCTTGATGCAATCATATCAATAGGATATAGAATAACAGCAAAGAAGCAACACAGTTCCGTCGCTGGGCTAATAAAATTTTAAAGGAATATATGGTGAAAGGATTTGTCATCGATAAAGAACTACTGAAAATCATATTTGCAAAAGTCTCCAATGAAAATATCAAAAAGTATATAATAAAAAACCACAAAAATATAGTGTAAAAAACCACAAAAGCATATTATAATTATGGGGATTAATATGTCTGAAATTTATTTTAAAAGAATATTGGATGAAACAATTGAAAAAAGACTCAAAATGATAGGTGCAATAGTTATTGAAGGTCCAAAATGGTGTGGAAAAACAACAACAGCAAAACAGCATGCCAAAAGTATTTTACAACTACAAGATCCGGACAATAGACAGAACTATTTAGAATTAGCTGAAATAATGCCATCAAAATTATTAGAAGGTGAAAACCCGAGATTAATTGACGAATGGCAAGTTGCACCAGTATTATGGGATGCTGTAAGAACAAAAATTGACAATACCCCCGGATACGGACAATTTATCCTTACAGGCTCAACAACTGTAGACAATGATAAAATTATGCATACTGGAACTGGACGAGTAAACAGAATAACGATGCTACCTATGAGTTTATACGAAAGCAAAGAATCAAACGGCAAAATATCCATTTTAGATTTGTTTAAAAATCCAGATATGCATATAGATGGAATAGAATCAGATTTAACAATGGAAAATTTAGCATTTGCAACTTGTAGAGGAGGATGGCCAGAAAGTGTCATACAAACGGATAAAGAAGCACAATTATTTGTTGCAGAAAACTATGTAGACAATATTTGTAAATCAGACATATCTACAGTGGATGGAGTTAAAAGAGATCCAAACCGAGCTAAAAAAATATTAAAATCATATGCACGAAATAATTCTACAGAAGCAACAAAACAAACAATTTTAAAAGATGTTAGGGGAAATTATCCAGACATGGCTTATTCTACATTGGATGATTATCTAAAAGCACTTTCCAAATTATTTGTCACAGTCAATATTCCTGCATGGAATCCTAATATCAGGTCAAAAACCGCAATAAAATCATCAGATAAACGAGAATTTATCGACCCCTCAATAGCAACAACATTATTAAATTTAGACCCTGAAGGATTATTATTTGACTTAGATACTTTTGGACATATATTTGAAAACTTATGTATGAGAGATTTATCGGCATACACTTCATCAATGGGAGGACAAGTATCTTACTATAGAGACCGTTACGGCTTGGAATCTGATTGCGTATTAACTTTAAAAAATGAAGATTATGCATTAATAGAATTCAAATTAGGAAGTAAAAAAATAGAAAAAGGAGCGAAAAACTTATTAAAACTGGATAAACTCATTAAAAAGACAATTTCAGAAACTGATTTATATTTAAAAGAGCCGAAATTTTTAGCTGTAATAACCGGAGGAAAATATGCACATACAAGAGATGATGGAGTTAAAATATTGCCAATCGGCTGTCTACACTAAACTATTATATTAATTTAGATTGTTTATCGATATAGCTAGGCTCTTTAACTTCCTTTACAACATCACCATCTTTAACCTCACCAATCAGTAATGGAGAATCAGGATTATGCAACTTTTGATTCTTTTTGACTAACCTGATGTTACTGTTGGCATAACAGTATAGAAATTATCTACTACTTTTTTGATTTTTATTTCATTCATTACGAACGAATAATGCTTGAAAAGTATGTGAATTATCTACTACTTTTTTAATGGATTTTGTTTCATAAGTAAAGAATCAACCCGGTTCCATCAATTGACAAGCAAATTTATCATTTCATTTGAAGTTAAAGTTTATCCTTCATTTTTAAATAATACTTCATTTATTTGAAGTAACAGTATTAACTACATCTAAATGAAGTACTTCAAATTGATAAATGAAATTAGATTAATGGCTTAGGACTTTGAGTGAAATCCTGAGGATACTTTTTTTCACATAACTCATATCCAATATATTCCAATCTTTCATTGAGCAATCTTTTTCCATTTTCGGTTACTGCATACAATGGAACTTTTTTTCCAGCATAATATGGTTTTCTTTCTTCAGCAGTTTCCCGTATGTTTATGGAAGAGCATCCTGAAATCACATCAGCATAATCAAATAACATCTCCGCCTCTTTTTTGGAAACGTTGGTTGTATGTGCTACGAAAATATATATGTTGACATCTTCAGGTTTTGGATGTTGCCTTAAATCCTTAACCATTTCTGTTGGAATAATTGTTATTGCAATGTTTTTATATCCTCTTTCAATTGCCATTTCAAGACCTTTTAATGGATTCAACTCTGCAGTTTCAGGATTTAAAACATTTTCTCTTCCAACTTTATCCATTACCTCATCAATTGGAGTGGTGCTTATCAATGCGGAAACTCTTCCTCCAACTCCCTGAACAAGCTCAGCGTCATCAATCAGCAATGTCCCTACTCCCTCACATGCTCCAACCACACAATCAACATTGCCATTGATCATGTTGGTTTTTAATGTTTCGCTGGTTCCAAAGCTCATTGTGTCTTCAACATCAATTGATCTTTGTGGAGTGCACATTCCGAATTCATCTATTCTTTTGTTAATGTTGGATTTGATGAATTCTTTTGTCAAATTACCATTATGCTGACCATTGTCAAATATGGAACAGTAATCTACTACCGGTTCTCCAATGTAGGTTATTTTCCCGTTTTCTATTACTACTTCAGCTTTTCCTAATGCTTCAATTACATGTCTGTCATTCATACAATCACCAGATAACAAATGTTATATACAATGCTTTTTAAATAGATTTTGTAAGGAAAAACTCACAATAGGTCAAAAAGATGAAAAAAATTAAAGATTACGATGACAATTGCCCCATAGACGATACATTGAAATTGATATCCAAAAAATGGGTGATATTTATCATCAGAGACATATTCTTAGGAAAAAAGCAATTCAGCGAATTTCTAGAAGAAAAAACACTAAGCAACAGAGTACTGACAGACACACTCAAATTCATGGAAGACAATGATTTAATTACAAAACAAGTTTTTGAAAATGACATCAAAACTGAATATTCACTAACGCAAAAAGGATTCAATCTAAACAAAATTCTCTATAATATGCTGGAATACGGCCTCAATGAAGTAAACAGCGGAAATCTATCTGAAAAACAAAAAGAAGAATTATTAAATGAGTATGAAGTCCTTTTTAAAATCAATGATTAATTTTAACGACTATTCTCATAACATATTAGAAAATTATAAAAATTTTTTAGTTTCTTTTAAAAATTCTTCTGCCTGATTAATTCTTTTTTTAGCTAAATCTTCCCCAATAGAGTCTATTGCAGAATAATCCGCATCTTCCCTGTCTGATTGAGCATTAGTCAAATATTTATACACATTATATCTGAATTCATCTTCATGAACATATTTTAAACTGAACAACTGAATCAAACCTTGATGAGTTTTAGGGACATTGCATTCCTTCTTAATCAATAACGCTTTAGCACATAAAAACATTGAATAATAAGATAAACTAACTGAATCTGCATAACCTTCAATTTCAAATAAAGCTTTACTATGTTTTAATTTTGTTTCAGCCTTAACAATAAAAGCAAGTACCTCTTCATTATCCAATTGGTACACCATCCTTTAAAACATTAGTTAAAAATGAGAAATTTTTAGTTTTATTGAATAAGTCTTCATTAATTACATGAGCTGAAATAAGTTCTTGTTTATCATACATAATCCATGCAATTTCCTCTGAAATAATATCATCTATATCTTCACGATGATTGGAAATTATTAGAATATCAATGTCTGATTCCTCATGATCATCACCACGAGCAACAGAACCAAATAATATGATTTTAATAATTTTATCACTGTTAATTGCATTTGCAAACTCACGAGCAATCTCAACTCTATTATACATTAATAACCACCATAGATTATTAGATAATAATTAATTTAAATTTTATCAATAATAAATATTTACTAACTGCGACTTTATGAAAAACTTGATTAATTAATATTAAAATAATCTAGTTTGTGTATCAATATGCCTCACGTAATAGTTGTACCACTTATTAAAAAAAGCAATAAATAATGATAAAATATTGTGAAATTGTATTAAACTGAACATTAACATTTGCACCAACTATTCAAAACTAACTTTAGAATATTCATCCCGGAATATAATTATAGTACTTCAAAATTGCTTTAAATTCATAAAAATTCTTTCATTTCAACAAAAAATATATTTACTTACGAATTTAACATATTAATAATCAATTTATTCCCAATATTTGAAAAATTCATCTGAGGGATTATCCGATTTCATTATGTTTTCATATTCACTGTTGTAGAGGTAATGTTTAGCTATATCCAAATCAATTTCATGGTCGATATATTAACATGAACTCCCACTTACTTATCAGATATTGCGCACAAAACAATTTTACCCGAACGGCTCAAATTAAAATAGATATTTTCATGATTGGATGGGTATGCATTACCATATTTTTCAGTTTTAGATATGGGATTTTGTTATATTTTCCTCATCAAGCAGTTTTTTAAAATTAGATCTGCTCCGGCACTCCGTTTCTTATCCTTTTCAAATATATAATAATCTATCTTTTTTCTGCGATTTTCAGCAAGTAACCAGTAAGTTTTTTTTAAATCCAAATTATCCTCATTAAAATAAACTAATTTAATCATTTTATCCAATAGAAATTTAAATGATTAATATGTTCAAAAATTATTTAAGGCCATGGGAGTAATTACGCCTTTTTTTAAAAATCCATAATAATCTCAAACTCAGGAAACTCCGTCTCTCTAATAACCCTATTAATATTAGGATTTAAAACCTTTGAAAATTTCAATACCAAATCCCTGATGTTATTATATTCCTTTTCAGATTGCGAATTTAAACCATGGGCAAGAATTGAATTGTTTCTTGTAAATATATTGGCTAAAAATGAATGCTTATTTTCTATGTATAATTTTCCTATTTCATCTTCAAAGTCATTGAGCAATTCATAGCCCTGAATTAAACTGATCCTGACAACGCCTTTAAAATCGGCTTCAAAGTTACGGTTTATGCCGTGCTGTTCCAATATTGTCAAATCCACATCAGATGTATTGATTCCATACTCATTTTTAAGTCTTATTTGAGCAATTAACTCTAAAGATCTGTAAAGTCTTGCAATGGCATCATCATATTTTGTTTCTTCAGCCCTTCTTTTTGCATTACTTATCAAACTAGCTAAAACATAATACGGCCTTATATCCTCTTCCCCCTCACATAGAAAATGAAGTGCCTTTGCATTAAAGCCTAACTGTTTTTTTACCTCAGGCCATTCCTTTACAAATGCCTTTTTATCAAAATACTCGTTGGCATTTTTATAATCCACATTATCAAAATAATAATATGCAGTGAATAATTTAAGATAGGCATCCTTATTTGCTTTAGTTACACTGCCAATAAATGCTTTTCCGGCATTAAATTGATTAGTGTTAAATAATCCTTTAAGAAGTCTTATCATTATGCCATCATATATAGGGTATAGATTTTGTGTAATGATTTTTTCAGTACCCCTTATTACAGCACCGTCTTGACGTTCTGTACCTACAAGATATATTTTCTTTTGAAGAAACATGGAATTGAATGCAGCCGCCATTGCCATTGTTTTTGTACCTAACGTATAATCGATAACAACCTTATAATCAGACAATTCAATAATTTTTTCATTAAATGCTTCAAAATAAACTTTAAAGTCATCAACATCTTCTAAATAAACAAATTCATAGTAATCGAATTCCTCTCCAAATTCATCCAAATACTGCTTTTCAACAGACTCTACAGTTTTTTTGGATTCTTCAGGGCCGAAAAATATTACCTTATCCGGATTGGTCGTGTCAATGGAAAATAAAATTCCATGCGCCAAATCCTCTGTTTCTGATTGCCCCATACCTTCTTCAACAGTCACTAAAAGTGCAGTATCTTTCCTTGACATTTTTACACCTGCTTTAATTAATAATTAATCTTGTTAAATTAACAATATCTCCTCTTTAGCCATCAACTGTAAGATTCATTAATTTAAGATTATCATTCAACATGAAAAAATGAATGCCTCAACTAAAATTAGTTGAGGAGCTCATTTAAGATATTTTACAATCTTTTCAACATCATCTGTAATAATTGCTGTATGATCAGTATCATCAATGAAGATGAATTCACCATTCCTTGCAATATTTTCTAATTTACCCTCATCGCCATGTTCAGTAGCCAGATAAATTACAGGAGTATCATTGATTTTTACAGGTTGGAAATCCCACACAGAGTTTACATAGAACATTTCAACCATTTTCTCAGATAACTCATCATTATCTTCTCCTCCTAACTCATCAATATCAAAGCCTAAATCTGTTAGTTCCTTAAAGATATCTGATGCATCTACATTATCTGGAATGTCATCACTGTAGAAGTCTAATGCACCATCTATTAAGACACATTTTTCTATTTTCCTGTCTTTTTCTAACTTTTCGGCAATCAGTATTGCGAAAAGACAACCTAATGAATATCCGGCTATAATGTCTCCATCCTGGAAGATGTCTTTGATTGCATTCCAGTACTTTTCAAATGTCATATTATGGTCAGTGTTTTTGATTTCATCAACTGTTAAATCATATTTGAAGTCATCAATAAGGTAGACATTTCCTTCAAATTCAAGATTGTCGAGCAATGGTGAAAATACCATAGACAATCCGCCCAGTGGAGGCAGTATAAACATGTTTTGATTTTGGATACCCTCTTTAGCCAGATAGAATCCGTATTCCCCTTGGTCATCATCAATGAATTTTGCAATTTGATAAGGAGTTTTATTATCAAAAATGACATGGGCGTTAACACTAATGCCAGATTTAGACAAGATTGAGGTCATTTTAATTGCAGTTAATGAATCACCACCCATACGAACGAAGTCATCATAGATACCAATGTTTTCCTGATTGAAGACTTCTTCAAATGCATTTACTATTAGTTTTTCAGTTTCAGTGGTTGGTGCAACATACTCAACTTTCAATTCTTCAACATCGACTTCAGGCAATGCGCGTTTGTCCACTTTACCGTTTACATTCAATGGAATTTCATCCAATCTGATAACAAATGATGGAATCATATATTCAGGCTTGCGTTCATCAACATAATTAGATATATTCTCTTTTAGTTCCTCATCGTCAAATTCACCGGTTGCAACAACATAAGCAACAACTTCATTGTTTGTACCGCGTTTAATGGTTTGGACAGTCACGTCATCGACATAGTCTATTTCACGTATGACCGCTTCGATTTCTGAAAGTTCCACACGGTTTCCTCTGATTTTGACTTGGCTGTCACGACGTCCGACTACACCTAAAAACCCATCAGACAATACGCGTACCATATCACCGGTACGATACATCACTTTATAGTCCTCATCATCCTCAAACGGATTGGTCAGGAATGCTTTGGCAGTTTCTTCGTCACGGTTCAGGTAGCCATCAGCTATCTGGTTACCTGCAAGGTACAATTCGCCGACAGCACCGACAGGAACACGTCTGAATTCATCATCCAAGACATAAGCCTTAATATTGTCAACCAGATGACCAATAGAAGACGGGTCGATTCTATCTGCTACATCACAAGTTGAGACTTCAACATATGCTTCTGTAGGACCATAACCGTCAACAAAACGACAATCCACTTCATCATCGAATTCACCTAACTTCTCACCACCAGTGAACAGAACATCCAACGGAATATCATCAACTTGAGTAATTAATAACTTGGCAACTTGTGTGGTAATGTCAACGTGATTTATGCCCTGTTTGATGAAGTGATTATTCAATGCGCTCATGTCAAGTTTTACATCGCTTGGAATAACATCCAAACATGCACCAGCATAAACTGCCGCAAATATCGCTTTATAAGCCGCATCAAAACCAATTGATGAATAAAGACCGAAAACATCATCGTTAGTCAAACCATAATTTCTGATATAATAAGCAGATAAGTTAACAAAAGCGGTTCTTGGAACTTTAACACCTTTAGGAAGACCAGTAGTACCACTGGTGTACAAGATACAACCCAAATCATTATAAACTACAGGCAAGTTGGATAATGTTCCAATATCCTCTCTTAAGATATCTGAGATGTTTAAGATGATTGAATCATTAGCTAACAATTTAGCGCGTTCATAAGTTCTATTACTGACAATGACAACCTTGGATTCAGTATCTTCCAATATAAATTGTATACGGTCATCAGGATGAGCATCATCTAAAGGAACATAAGTAGCACCAACAGATAAAATACCTAAAACACTGAACATGTATAATTCAGAACGTTCAACAAGGAAAGAAACGCAATCCTGTTTTTCAACACCTAATTCTTTCAATGTATTTGCCAGTTTATCAGCAATGAATGCTCCTTCAGCATAAGTATAGGCATTCTCATTATAGGATACGAGATTGCCATCAGGATATTTGGCAAGATTATCATTGAATGCATCCAGAATATCACCATATTTCAAAGCATGTTCTGTTTGATTATATGTATCTAAGAGTTTCAAATCGGAACCTGAAACATAATTGATTTCACTTAACTTATCAACGCAGATTATTTGTGATAATATTAATTTATAAGACTCAACAAACCTATTTATCATGTCTCGAGAATATTTAGCTGAATATTGAATACAAATTGAATAAGACTTGCCTTTTTGAATAATATCAATACACAAATCACTAATTAACTCCTCCATGTTTTCAGATTCGCCATCTTCTTCCATAGATTCGAATTCAGTGTAGTCTGCATCATCATCATCTATCCATTCAGGTACGAATTGGAATAATACGCTTGAATCGATATCATATTCTTTTGCAAGCAATCTGAAAGGATAATAATTATATTTCATTACATCGTATACCAAATCAGACATGTATTCCATGAAATCAGACACATTCTGGTCTTTACAGTCCGCCAGCATAGGCAATGTGTTTACATACATACCGATTGCATTGTAATTGTTGAATCTGCCACGTCCATTCTCAGCAACATTGAAAAGGACCCTGTCACTGCCGGTGAATCTGGATAAGGTGTAAGCAAACACGCTAGTGAACAGTACATTTTCACTAACATTATATTTACTTAAGAATGATTTAAATTGAGTCACATCTATGTCCAGGTCCAATAAAACATCATCAGGACCATCACCATCAACACTATCCAATAATTCGCTTACTTCATCCACATCGGCAAGCATTCTATCATAGAATCTTTCAGCGTCTACATATTCTTCTGTTTCCCGTATTTGTTGGCTGAATGCAGAAACTTTCAGGAATGACTCATCAACATCAACACTGCCACCATCAAGAATTGTTTGTAAATCTTTTTTAAATACACCATCGGATAAAGCATCGAAGATTATATGGTGGAAAGAAGCATATAATGAATAACCGTCACTATTTTCAACAACCAGGAATCTGGACAAACTATCATACAAATCAAATGGTTTAGTTAAAAATTCCATGAGATAATCATCGTCCACATCTGATTTGAATTCCACAGATGGTTCTGATCCTTTTACCAAATAAGGAACATCATTATCATCGCTAACACACATGCCTAAAATCGGATGAACATCCAACATAACATCCAATGCATTTAATATGTCATCAACATCATAGTCCTTAGCTATATCCATAATGCTTGGAATCATATAGATATCAAATTTATTATTTGCAATTATATCCAGATATACGTTCAATTGAGACTCGTTTAAAGGACATCCATTTTCTAAAGTGTAAATATCCAAGTCCAATGCATCTTCTTTATTAATGTTTTCAGCAATTGCAAATGGAGTGCGCAAACTCAAAATGTCTGTTGCAGTAACATCATAGTCGCCAAGATATGACAACACTTTAATTGCAGTTAATGAATCACCACCAAGATGAGTGAAATCATCATAAACACCAATATTATCCTGATTAAAGACTTCTTCAAAAGCATTTACAATTAGTTTTTCAGTTTCAGTTGTTGGAGCAACATACTCAACACGTAAGCTGTCCAATTCAACATCAGGCAGTGCACGTTTGTCAACTTTACCGTTTACATTTAATGGAATGCTGTCCAATTCAATGACAAATGATGGAATCATATATTTAGGTTTGCGTTCGTCGACATAGTCACAAACAGCAGTCTTGAGAGAATCCGCATCGAAATCTTTGGATACAACGACATATGCAACCAGTTCATTATTGGCGCCGTTTTTAATAGTCTGAACAGTCAGATCTTCTACGAAGTCAATTTCACGTATGACCGCTTCAACTTCTGACAATTCAAGACGGTTTCCTCTGATTTTAACCTGACCGTCACGACGACCAACAACACCTAATGAATTATCAGGAAGAACTCTTACAAGGTCCCCAGTACGATACAATGTAGCATAATCTTCACCACCATCAAACGGATTGGTCATGAATGCTTTTTCGGTTTCCTCATCACGGTTCAAGTAACCGTCGGCTATCTGACTACCTGCAAGATAAAGTTCACCAACAGCACCGACAGAAACACGTCTAAATTCATCATCCAAAATATAAGCTTTGATATTGTCAACAAGATAACCTATTGAAGAAGAATCAACCCTCTTATCCACATCAATTGTTGCAACTTCCACGTATGCTTCTGTAGGTCCGTAACCGTCTGCAAAGCGACAGTTGACTTCCTCTTCAACTTCACCAAGTTTTTCACCACCAGTGAACAATACATCTAAAGCCAAATCATCAACCTGACCGATAAGCAATTTAGCAACCTGGGTAGTAATGTCAACATGGTTTATACCCTGTTTTATGAAGTAGTCATTCAATGCATTCATGTCTAATTTAACATCATTCGGAATGACATCCAGGCAGGCTCCGGTGTAAACTGCAGCAAATATTGCCTTAAATGCAGCGTCAAAACCAATTGAAGAGAACTGACCGAATACATCCTTTTCGGTTAAATTATAAGTTCTGGCATAATATGAAGATAAGTTAACAAGTGCTTTTCTAACTGTTTTAACACCTTTAGGAAGGCCGGTAGTACCGCTGGTGTATAAAATACAAGCCAAATCACCATAAGCAACAGGTAATGTATCTAAAGTTCCAATATTTTCTTTAAGAACATCAGAGATGTTTAAAAGGTCTGCATCAGTTAAATTAGCTACACGTCCACATGTTTCATCGCTGACAATGACAACTTTAGCTTCGGCATCTTCTAAAATGAATTGTATACGGTCATCCGGGTGTGCATCATCCAAAGGAACACATACCGCACCTGTTGAAAGGATACCCAATATGCTCAGCATGTATAATTCTGATCTTTCAACAAGGAACGCAACGTTATCCTCCATACCAACACCAAACTCTTTTAAATGTTTAGCTATCTCATCTGCAACAAATGCCCCTTCAGCATAAGTATAGGAAGCATCATTACAGGATACAAGTGTGTTATCCGGATATTCGGCAAGATTATCATTGAATGCATCTAAGATGTCTTCATACTCCAAATCATATTCAGTTTGATTAATAGCATCCAGAATCTCCAAATCAGATGAAGAGACATAATTTATATCCGATAATTTTTCAGCATCCACTATTTGTGTTAATATTTCAGCGTATGCTTCAACAAAACGGACTCCAGTTTCATGTGAATATCTGTCGGAATGTTCTAAATTAACAAGATATCCATCATCCAAATCATTGATGACACATGAGAAGTCAGATACCAAATCAAGTACAGATCCAACGATTAATTCATTTTCTACATGAGACACATCATTCAAATCAAAGTTATACTCGAAACTGACATCATTGTTTAAATCATATTCACTGGCAAGCAATCTGAAAGGATAAACACTGTTTACCATTGAATTCAGGTTCAAGTCAGAGAAGTAACTTACAAAGCTTTCAACTGAGTCATCCTTACAGTCAACCAATAGAGGAATCGTACGGACATACATTCCTAAAGCTTCCTTATTGTATTCCTCATGACGACCATGTTCAGTGAAAGTGTAATAAACCTTGTCACTGCCTGCAAATCGAGAATATGTGTATGCAAATATTGAATTTAGCAATGCTCCCACAGTAATACCGTTTTCAAGTGCAAATTCTTCAACACGATCGCGAATACCCCTAACAGGAAGAGATAAATTCTCAGCAGAACCGTTTAAATCATCCAATATATTATTTACTTCATCAATGTCAGCGAATAAATTATTGAAGAATTCCTGTGCAGATTCATAAATAGGTTCAAATTTGGATTTATATGAATCATTGCTGTCATATACAAATCCTAAATCTATTTCTTCATCCAAACTGCCATCCAATGCAGCAAGTATGTCCCGATCGATTACTGAAGCGCTTGTTGCGTCACTTATCATATGGTGCATATCATAGAAAATAACTTTTTCATCATCATTAATAAAGAAACGACATAGAGATTCAGCCAAATTGAATGGCAGGATAAGGCTTTCATAATCATTATGGTCAATTTCTTCAATTACAGGATTGCTGTCACAGACAATAAGAGGCAAGTCACTATCATCAACAATACGCCCTCTTAAAACAGGATGTTTATCAATTAAAGAAGCAATAGCATTTTTCATATCTTCAACAGTACAGTCTGAACTGAATTCAACAATACCCGGAGCGGCATAAGCAGTACCTTTATCGTTGACCTTTTCATCCAGATAAATACCTAATTGAGGTTCGGATAAGCAGCAGACAATACCGTCTTCAATTCCATAGCCTGCAATAAACTCTAATTCATGTCTAATATTATCAATAAACTCATCTACTGAGTCACTAATATATGTACCCTCTGCATAGCTACCCGCAACAACATATTTATCGTTTTCACGAGTAACATTCAAATCAATACCATAATAATCATCATCAGAAGCTTCAATTTCACCTAAATCATCTAAAGATATTTCAGGATCATATGATTCAAACAATTCGTTTCTGAATTCTGATTCCGTACTTAAGAAGTTGAAAGTAACTGGAGCATTTTTAAACTCTAATTCATCAGCCATGTAAATTAATGAAGAGTAATTCAATCCTAATTTTTTGACTTCATTGAATGATTTTTTAAGATTGTATACATCTTTCATTAATGATACTGAATCATTGTCGTTGCCTACTTCAACAAGTGTTGGGAATTGTGAAGTAAACCATCCAATGGTTCTGTTAACATCAGCCAAAGTCTCTTCACGACCATAAGACTCACGATTGAAAATAATATCTTTACCGTAAGTCTTTTTATAGGCACGAGCTATAGCCAATGCCAAATATTCCTCTTCAGACAACATTAAGATATTATCAACATCAAATAAAGCATTTTCAACATTGAACCTGAATGGTTTTTCCTTACCTTTGATATCTGAATCATCCAGTTTGCTGTTGATTTCAGTCCAATATTTCCTTTCTTCATCAGTAATGTCATCCAATAAACCTTTTACATCTTCAACCCAATTTTTATAAGGGTACGGTCTTAAAATATCTATTTCATTTCCTGAAACTATCGCATTGTAGATATGAGTTAAATCATCCAATATGATACTCCAGCTTACACCGTCAACAATCAAGTGATGCAAGACGAAAATTACATAAGAGTCATCACCGTGTCTGACTAAGCTAATATCCATCATTTTATTATTATAGATGTCAAGGGAATTATTGGCTTTTTCATTAATTTCAACAAGGTTTTTGCCTAAATCACCATCAATGACAATTTCATTGATTTCACATGTTCTAGTACCCAACGGCATAATCTCCTGTACAGGAACGCCATCTTCAATACTGTAACTTACCCTTAACATATCATGGATATTGGATAATTCATCCCATGCCTTTTGTAAAGTACCAACATCCAAGTCAACAAGAGCTTTTACAGTGAATCCCTGCATGTAATCATTCTTGTTGACTTCTTCAAAGAAGTAACTTTGAATAGGCAGTAAACCAACACGACCCTCAACTGCATCATAGGACACCTGAACTTTATCTTCAATAATCTGAGCAATAGCATAAGGAGTTTTATGAGTTAATATATCCTTAGCAATGCAGGTTATGCCTTCTTTTTGAAGCAATGAAATAACACGAATAGCCTTAATAGAATCTCCACCAAGACGGACAAAGTCATCATATAAACTGATGGTTTCCTGATCAAATACAACTTCAAATGCTCCCACAATTATTCTTTCATTTTCATTTGTAGGAGCAACATATTCTGCATGCAAGGTTTCCATTTGAACTTCAGGCAATGCCCGTTTATCGACTTTACCGTTTACATTCAAAGGAATGCTGTCTAATTTTATTACATATGATGGAATCATGTATTCAGGTTTACGCTCATCGACATAATCACAAACAGCACTCTTGAGATCATCTCCATCCAAATCATTGGATACAACAACATAAGCCACGACTTCATTGTTGGTACCCCGCTTAATTGTTTGAACAGTTACATCTTCCACATAATCTATTTCACGTATTACCGCTTCGATTTCTGAGAGTTCTACACGGTTTCCTCTGATTTTGACCTGACTGTCACGACGTCCGACTACACCTAAAGAACCGTCAGATAAAACTGTTACCATATCACCTGTACGATACATCACTTTATAGTCCTCATCATCCTCAAACGGATTGGCCAGGAATGCTTTAGCAGTTTCTTCGTCACGGTTCAGGTAGCCATCCGCAATCTGGTTACCTGCAAGGAACAATTCACCGACAGCACCAACAGGAACACGCCTGAACTCATCATCCAATACATAAGCCTTAATATTGTCAACCAGATGACCAATAGATGATGAATCAATTCTATCTGTTACATCACAAGTTGAAACCTCAACATAGGCTTCTGTAGGACCATAACCGTCAACAAAACGACAATCCACTTCTTCATCGAATTCACCTAACTTCTCACCACCAGTGAATAAAACATCCAACGGAATATCATCAATCTGACTAATCAACAGTTTGGCAACTTGTGTGGTAATGTCAACGTGATTTATGCCCTGTTTGATGAAATGATTATTCAAAGCATCCATATCCAGTTTTATATCACTTGGAATAACATCCAGACATGCTCCGGAATAAACCGCTGCGAATATCGCCTTATAAGCCGCATCAAAACCAATTGATGAATAAAGGCCAAACACATCATCGCCAGTCAAACCATAATTTCTAACATAATATGCAGACAGATTAACAAAAGCGGTTCTCGGAACTTTAACACCTTTAGGAAGTCCGGTAGTACCGCTGGTGTATAGGATACAGCCCAAATCATTATAAACTGCAGGAAGGCCAGATAATGTTTCAATATCTTCCCTTAGGATATCGGAGATGTTCAGGACAATTGCATCATTAGCTAACATTTTAGCGCGTTCATAAGTTCCATCACTGGCAATGACAACTTTGGATTCTGTGTCTTTCAATATGAACTGTATACGGTCATCCGGATGAGCGTCATCCAATGGAACATAAACCGCACCAACAGACAAAATACCTAAAACGCTGAACATGTACATTTCAGAACGTTCAACAAGGAAAGAAACGCAATCCTGTTTTTCAATACCTAATTCTTTCAGTTTGTTGGCCAGTTTATCAGCAATAAACGCTCCTTCAGCATAAGTATAGACATTATCATTATATGATACGAGATTACCCTCAGGATATTTGGCAAGATTATCGTTGAATGCATCCAAAATATCATTATATTCTAAAGCATGTTCTGTTTGATTATATGTATCTAAAAGTTCCAAATCAGAATCTGAAATATAATTGATTTCACTTAACTTGTCAACACTGATTATTTCAGACAGTATGGATTTATAAGACTCGGCAAACCTGTTCATCACATCTTCGGAATATTTAGCGGAATATTGGAGACTTATGGAATATGTCTTGCCTTCCTGAATAATATCAATACTTAAATCATTACTTAAATTTTCAACACTTTCAGGTTCGCTTTCCTCTTGCACTGATTCAAATTCACTGTAGTCAGTATCATCATCGCTTATCCATTCCGGCATGAACTGGAATAAGATGCCTGCATCAATACCATATTCCTTTGCAAGCAATCTGAACGGATAGTAATTATATCTCATTACATCATATACTGAATCGGACATGTATTTCATGAAATCAGAAACATTCTGGTCTTTACAGTCAACCAGCATCGGCAATGTGTTTACATACATTCCTATTGCATTGTTATTGTTGAATCTGCCACGTCCGTACTCGACAACATTGAACAGAACCTTGTCACTGCCGGCAAATCTGGATATTGTGTAAGCAAGTGCACCTGTGAACAATACATTCTCACTAGCATTATATTTGCTTAAGAATGATTTGAATTGAGTATAATCCAATTCTAAATCTAATAGTATGGCATCAGGACCATCACCATCAGCACTATCCAATAATCCACTTACTTCATCCACATCGGCAAGCATCCTGTCATAGAAGTTTTTAGCATCAGTGTATTCCTCTGTTTTTTGTATTTGTTGGCTGAATGCAGATACTTTCAGGAATGAATCGTCAACTTCTACACTGCCTCCATCAAGGATTGTCTGCAAGTCTTTTTTAAATATTCCAACAGATAATGCATCAAAGACCAAATGGTGGAAAACGGCATATAATGAATAACCATCATCATTTCCAACAACCAGGAATCTGGACAAACTGTCATACAAATCAAATGGTTTATTTAAGAATTCAATGATACTGTCATCATCCACATGGGATTTGAATTCAACAGATGGTTCGGATCCTTTTATCAAGTAAGGTATTTCATTATCATTGCTTATGCATGTGCCTAAAATCGGATGAACGTCCAACATAACATCCAAGGCTTCCATTATGTCCTCAACTTCATAGTCCTTAGCTATATCCATAATGAGCGGAATGAGATATGCATCAAATTTATTGTTTGCAATTATATCCAGGTATACGTTCAATTGAGGCTCGTTTAAAGGACATCCAGTTTCCAAAGTGTAAATATCTAAATCCATTGTATCTTCTTTTATGTTTTGGGCAATGGCAAATGGAGTGCGCAGACTCAAAATGTCTGTCGCAGTAACATTATAGTCGCCAAGATAAGACAGCACCTTAATTGCAGTCAGTGAATCACCACCAAGATGGGTGAAATCATCATAAATACCAATCTTGGTCTGATTAAAGACTTTTTCAAATGCATTTACAATTAGTTTTTCAGCTTCAGTGGTAGGAGCAACATACTCAACACGTAAACTTTCCACATCAACTTCAGGCAATGCACGCTTGTCCACCTTGCCGTTTACATTCAATGGAATCTCATCCAATTCAATGACAAATGAAGGAACCATATATTCCGGTTTGCGTTCATCCACATAATCAGATATATTCTCCTTGAGATTATCATCGTCAAATTCATCAGATACAACAACATAAGCCACAAGCTCATTGTTGGTGCCTCGTTTAATTGTTTGAACAGTTACATCATCCACATAATCTATTCCACGTATTACTGCTTCTATTTCAGACAGTTCCACACGGTTTCCTCTGATTTTGACTTGGCTGTCACGACGGCCAACGATGGCCAGTGTTTTATCCGGAAGCAATCTTACCATATCACCGGTACGGTATAAAGTGCCGTAATCTTCATCACTGTCAAAAATATTGTCAATGAATGCTTTGGCATTTTCTTCTTCACGGTTCAGGTAACCGGCAGCAACCTGATAACCGGAAAGGTATAATTCGCCGACAGCACCTACAGGAACACGTCTTGACTCATCATCCAGGACATAGAATTTAGTATTATAGTTAATATGACCAATAGAGGATGAATCAATCTTATCTGTTACGTTAATTGATGAGATGAATGCGAATGTTTCTGTTGGTCCGAATCCATCAATTAAAAGATAATCTTCTGGGCTTTCAAATTCACCTAACTTTTCACCACCTACAATCAAAACCTCCAACGAAGTATCTTCAACATTCTCCATAAAGAGCTTACCGACTTGAGTGGTAATCATTGAATGGTTTACGCCATGCTCAACGAAATACTTATTTAACTCATAGACATTTAGCTTGATGTCATCCGGAACGATTGCTAGACAGGCCCCTGCATAGAATGTCTGACAAACGGCCTGTGAACCTGCATCAAAACTGATATTGGCAAACATACCACACACATCATCCCTGCCAAAGTCAAATTTGTCAACATAAACGGCAGATAAATTAAGAATGGATTTTCTTGTAACTTTAACACCTTTAGGAAGGCCTGTAGTACCACTGGTGTAAAGCATACAAGCCACATCACCATAAGCAACAGGCAGATTATCCAAAGTTCCGATATCTTCCTTAAGCATATCTGAGATATTTAAAAGGTATGTATCTTTTGCGAGTGATTCACCACGTTCATATGTATCATCACTGACAATGACAACCTTGGACTCTGTATCTTCCAATATGAATTGTAAACGGTCATCAGGATGTGCATCATCCAAAGGAACATATGTAGCGCCAACGGACAATATACCTAAAATGCTGAACATGTACAACTCGGAACGCTCAACCAGAAATGCAACGTTATCATCAGCCTTAACACCAACATCCTTTAAGGATTTTGCTATTTTATCGGCAATGAATGCCCCTTCGCCGTAAGTGTAAACTGAATCCCTATATGAGACAAGATTGTTATCAGGATAATCGGCAAGATTATCGTTGAATGCGTCTAAAATGTCATCATAAGCCAAAAGATATTCATTTTGATTGAAACTGTCTAATAGTTCAACATCCTTATCGGAAATATAACTGATATCACTTAATTTTTCTTTATCTAAAAATTGGATCAATACTTCCTTAAATACTCTGACAAATCTCTCAGCAGTTTCCTGACTAAGATTATCCAAATGATTCAAGTTAACGGCAAAGCCATCATCCAAATCATGAACCACACATAACAGTTCAGAAATACGGTCTGCATCATCACTAAATATAATCTCATCGCCAGTATCTGACAATGCATTCAAATCAGAATTATACTCGAAAGTAACATTATTTACCAAATCAAAGTCATTAGCAATCAGACGGAATGGATATAGACTATTATGCATAGAATCCAAAATCAAATCAGAAACACCGCCCACATAATCATCCACGGTTCTATCACTACAATCCACAATTACAGGAATAGTACGAACAAACATACCTAAAGCATCCTGATTATAAGTTTCATGACGACCATTTTCTGTAAAATTAAAGTAAACCTTATCACTACCAGCAAAACGTGAATAAGTATATGCGAAAACAGAATTCAGGAAATTACTTAGAGTAATGCCCTTATCGCGAACAAAAGACTCGACGCTCTCACGAATACCGCGAATAGGCAAAGTCACACTACCCACACAACCATCAATATCATGTAATAATGGTTGAACATCATCAATATCAGCAAACACAGTATCAAAGAATTCCTTGGCAGTTACATATTCATCTTTGAATCTGGACTCAAAAGAGTCATTGCTGGTATAAACAAAGCCTAACTCAACAGCATCATCAAAAGTACCATCAAAAATACTGTCGAACTCTTCATTAATAATGGTACGTGAAGTAGCATCATTAATTATATGGTGGAGATCGTAGAATATGATTTTGTTATCATCAGTTTCTATAATGTAGAAGCGAGCAAGACCATTATCCAGATTAAACGGTTTAATTAATTTTTCATAATCTGCCTCATCTGTAGTATCTATAATAGGATATGAATCACATACTAATAGAGGAATGTCTCCATCAACGACACGTCCTTTTAAAACAGGATGTTTATCTACTAAACAAGCAATGGCATTTCTTATTTCCTCATTAGATTTGTCCAATCCGCACTCATAAATTCCCGGAGCGGAATATGCAGTTCCCATGTCATTGACCTTTTCATCCAGGTAAACTCCTAATTGAGATTCAGACAAGCAGCAAACAATATCATCAGATGAATAATCTGATATGAAGGTCAATTCCTCTTTGATATTATCAACAAACTCATCAAAAGCGTCACTTAAATAAGTGTCGTCAGCATAATATCCGCTGAACACATACGAATCGTCCTGACGGAAAACATTAAGGCTCACACCATAAATAGTCAGCTTTAAACTATCCTCATTGTCTTCAACAGCATCGGATAAATCTACATCAAATGTTTTGAATAATTCGTTTTTATATGAAAATTCAGTACTTAAAAAGTTGAAAGTAACCGGAGAATGCTTAAATTCAAATTCCTCTGTAGTATAAATCAATGAAGCATAATTCAATCCTAAATGTTCAACATCTTTCAATGCTGTTTTAATGGCATATACATCTTCAACCAATGAAATATTATCATATTTGTTGTTTACATTTACTGGAATAGGATATTGGCTGGTAAACCATCCTACTGTTCTTGAAACATCTGCTAAACTCTCATCACGGCCGTGAGACTCACGATTGAATATTATGTCCTTACCATAAGTCTTTTTATATGCACGAGCTATGGACAATGCCAAATATTCCTCTTCAGACAACATCAACAAATTATCAGTATCAAAAGACACATCAACACTAAAACTATACATTTTAGATTCGCCTTTTATAGAAGAGTCGTCTAACAGATTATTTACTTCAATCCATTGCTCTTTTTCATCTTTAGAAATATTTTCAACTAGATTTTTGACATCTTCAACCCAATTTTTATAAGGATATGGTCTTCTAATGTCAAGTTCATTATCTTGAAGCAGTGAATTATAAATGTGAGTTAAATCATCCAATAAAACATTCCAGCTTACACCATCAATAATCAAATGGTGAAGAACAAATACAAGATATGATTTTGCATCATGATGAATTAAATGAATCTCCATTAAGTTACTGTAAACATCAAGAGAATTCATTGCATTTATAACGATTTCTTTAATATTTCCGTCTAAATCTTCATCAATTTCAACTTCATTGATTTCACAAACTCTTGAATTTAACGGCAATACTTCCTGAATAACATTTCCATTTTCAACTCTATAATTTGCCCTTAACATGTCATGGACATTAGATAATTCATCCCATGCTTTCTGTAAAATTTCAATATCCAAATCTTCAATTGACTCTAAAATGAACTCCTGTGAGAAATTATTTTCATTGATTTGGTCAAAGAAATATCTTTGAATAGGCAGCAGACCAACTTCACCCTCAACTGCATCATATGAAACAGTAGTAATTTCACCAATGTTTTGTGCAATTGCATAAGGAGTTTTATATGTTAAAATATCCTTTGCACTGCAGGAAATGCCTTTTTTCTGGATAAATGAAATAACCCTGATTGCTGAAATTGAATCTCCACCAAGGCGTGTAAAGTCATCATACAAACCAATCCTATCCTGATCAAATACTGACTCGAATGCATCAACAATTATTTTTTCCTTTTCATCAGTTGGAGCAACATATTCAACACGCAAACCTTCAACATCAACTTCAGGCAGCGCCCTTCTGTCAACTTTTCCGTTTACATTCACTGGAATCTCATCCAATTTAATAACATATGATGGAATCATATATTCCGGTTTGCGTTCACCGACATAATCACAAATTGCATCCTTAAGGATGTCCCCTTCCAATTCATTGGACACGACAACATATGCCACCAATTCATTATTGGAATCATGTTTAATGGTTTGAAGTGTAATGTTATCAACATAGTCGATTTCACGTATGACTGCTTCGATTTCAGATAGTTCCACACGGTTTCCTCTGATTTTGACTTGGCTGTCACGACGACCAACAACACCTAAAGAGTTATCCGGCAATACCCTTACCATATCACCGGTACGATACAATACACCGTAATCTCCTTCATCAAATGGATTGTTAATGAATGCATGGTTTGTTTCCTCTTCATTGTTTAGGTAACCTTGAGCAATTTGGTCACCAGCCAAGTATAATTCACCTACAGCCCCAACAGGTACACGCCTAAACTCTTCATCCAGGATATATGCTTTGGTATTGTAAATCAAATCACCAACTGATGAGGAATCAATCTTATCATTATTGTTTTTGGATGTAACGAAAACGAATGCTTCAGTCGGTCCGTAGATATCGATTAATTCATAGTTTTCAGGGCTTTCAAATTCACCCAGCTTTTCACCCCCTACAACCAAAACATCCAACGAAGTATCTTCAACACTATTAACAAAGAGCTTACCGACCTGAGTGGTAATAAAAGTATGAGTGACATCATGTTTAATGAAATAATCATTCATTGCATTCATGTCCAAACGAATATCCTCAGGAATCACTGCCAAACAGGCTCCTGCACAGATTGTTGATAGAATAGCCCATGAACCCGCATCGAAACCAATGGTTGCAAACATACCATAAACATCATCCTGTGTCAAACCATAGGCCTCATTGTAATAATATGGGACATTTAGAGCGGATTTTCTTGTAACTTTAACACCTTTAGGAAGGCCTGTAGTACCACTGGTGTACAGCATACAAGCCAAATCACCATAAACAACCGGCAATTCATCCAAAGTTCCAATTTCCTCCTTAAGAATATCAGAAACATTTAAAATAGTAGCTGAATCAGTTAGCTTGTCAGCACGCTCATAAGTCTCATCACTAACAATAACAACATTAGGTTCAGTATCATTCAATATGTACTCTATACGTTCATCAGGATGGGCATCATCTAAAGGAACATAAGTAGCACCAACAGATAAAATACCTAAAACGCTGAACATGTACAACTCAGAACGCTCAACAAGGAAAGCAACATTGTCTTCTGCTTCAACACCAATATTCCTTAAGGAATTTGCTATTTTATCGGCAATGAATGCACCTTCAGCATAAGTGTAAACAGAATCATTATACAAGACAAGATTATTATCAGGACAATCACCAAGATGGTTATTGAATGAATCCAGAATGTCATCATATTCCAAAGGACACTCATTTTGATTGATATCATCCAAAATCTCCAAATCTTCACTGCAAACATAATTAATGTCAGATAATTTATCATTATCCAAAATCTGAATTAATACCTCTTTAAATACATTTAAGAAACGAATAATAGTTTCATTTGAATAGTGTTTAGAAGAATCAATAGTCACCAAATAACCGTCAGACAAATCATTAACTACACATGCAAAGTCTAAAACCAAATCAAATCCTGTTTCATTGATTACTATTTCATCCTCATATCCAGATACATCGTTTAAATCGAAATTATACTCAAATCCAACATCATTATTTAAATCAAACTCACTGGCAAGCAATCTGAATGGATAGACACTATATTTCATTGAATCCAATAACAAATCAGATACGTTAGATAAATATTCATTAATTGAAACATTACTACAATCAACAATTATCGGAATTGTACGAACAAACATGCCTAAGGCATCCTGATGATACGCTTCATGACGACCATGCTCGGTATAGGTATAGTAAACTTTACTGCTACCTGCAAAGCGGGAATATGTGTAAGCAAAAATCGCATTTAAAAGACTACCTACAGTAATACCATTTTCACTACAATATTCTTCAACTTGGCTGCGAACATTATGAATAGGTAGCGAAATAGTATTGTTAGTACCCTCCAAATCATACATCATATGACTTACTTCATCAATATCTGAAAGATTCCTGTTGAAGAAATCATAAGCCTCTTTATAAATATTATCAAATTTAGACTCAAATGAATCTATGCTTGCATAAACAAAGCCCAAATCAACAGTATCATCAATAGTGCCATCAAAAATGCTGTTTAAATCCTCATGAATAATAGAATGTGAAGTAGCATCATTAATAATATGGTGGAAATCATAGAATAGATATTTGTTCTCATCAGTTTCTATAATGCTGAAACGGGCAAGACCCTTGTCTAAATCAAATGGTTTGACCAATTTGGAATAATCTACCTCGTCAGCAGTATCAATTGATGGGTATGAATCACATACTAAAAGAGGAATTTCACCATCAACGACACGACCTTTTAAAACTGGATGTTTTTCAATTAAACGATCAATGGCATTTCTTATTTCATCACTGGATTTATCCAAGCCGCATTCATAAACACCCGGTGCGGCATAAGCAGTTCCCATGTCATTGACCTTTTCATCCAGATAAATACCCAATTGAGGTTCAGACAAGCAGCAAACAATCTCTTCAGATTCATACTCTCCAATGAACTTCAATTCATGTTTAACATTTTCAACAAACTCTTCAAACTTATCGCCCAGATAAGTGCCTTCCGCATAATCACCGTTCACGGCATAAGAATCATCAAAACGAGCAACATTAAAGCTAACACCATAAACTGTAGAATCATGGCTTGCATCTTTGTTTTCATAAACATCAGATATATATTCATTGAATGATTCGAACAATTCGTTTTTAAATGCAAATTCTGAGCTTAAAAAGTTGAAAGTAACCGGACAATGCTTGAACTCTAACTCTTTGGAAGTGTAAATCAGTGCCCCGTAATTCAAACCTAAATAATCTATTCCTTTAAATGCTTTTTTGATGCTGTAAACGTCTTCCATTAATGAAATATTATCATGCCCATTGTTGACATTTACCGGGACAGGATACTGTGTTGTAAACCATCCGATTGTCCTTGAAACATCACCAACAGTTTCATCACGACCATATGACTCACGATTGAATATAATGTCCTCACCATAGGTCTTTTTATAAGCACGTGCAATAGCTAAAGCCAAATACTCCTCTTCAGACAACATCAATAGGTTATCGACATCAAATGACACATCAACACTGAAATTAAATGCCTTGGAATTGCCTTTTATGGAAGATTCATCCAACATATCGTTAACATCTGTCCAATGCTGTTTTTCATTATCGGAAATATTTTCAACTAAACTGTTTACATCTTCAACCCAATTTTTATAAGGATATGGCCTTAAAAGATTAATCTCTTTACTTTCGATTATTTGAGTGTAGATATGAGTTAAATCATCGATTAAAACACCCCAGCTGACACCATCGACAATCAAATGGTGAATAACAATAACAACATAGCACTCATCATCATGACGAAGCAATGAAACATTGATTAGATTATTATTAATGTTAATTGAATTGATTGAGTCTTTAACTAAATCGATAACGGCTTCATTGAAATCTCCAGTTACCCTAATTTCATTGATTTCACAGATTCTAGTGTCAACAGGTAAGATCTCCTGAACTACATTATCCCCTTCATGCCTGTATTTTACTCTTAACATATCATGAATTTTAGTCAATTCATCGAATGACTTCTGTAAATTACTTAAATCCAAATCAGTTTTTGCTTTCAGGATAAATTCCTGTGAAAATTCATTGCTATTGATTTGATCAAAGAAATATCCTTGAATAGGAAGCAGATCAACTTCACCTTCAACAGCATCATAGGAAACACTATTGATTTCACCAATGTTTTGGGCAATCTGATAAGGGGTCTTATAAGTCAATACATCTTTAGCACTGCAGGAAATTCCATTTTTCTGGATAAATGAAATAACCCTGATTGCTGAGATTGAATCTCCTCCAAGACGTGTAAAGTCATCATACAAACCAATCTCGTCCTGATTAAATACTGACTCAAATGCCTCAACAATGACTTTTTCTGTTTCTGTTGTTGGAGAAACATACTCAACACGCAACCCTTCAACATCAACTTCAGGCAAGGCACGCTTATCCACCTTACCATTGACATTCAACGGAATGCTGTCTAATTTAATAACATATGAAGGAATCATATATTCAGGCTTATTTTCACCGACATAATCAGCAATGGAATCTTTGAGTGCATCACCTTCCAAATCATTGGTCACAACAACATATGCTACAAGTTCATTGTTAGTGCCATGCTTAATTGTTTGAATAGTCACGTCCTCAACGAAATCTATTTCACGAATGACTGCTTCAATTTCTGATAGTTCTACACGGTTTCCTCTGATTTTAACTTGACTGTCACGACGGCCAACAATACCTAATGAACCGTCAGGCAGCACTCTTACCATGTCTCCTGTACGATATAAAGTGCCGTGACCCTCATCGTTGTCAAACGGATTGTCAATGAATGCCTTGATATTTTCCTCTTCACGGTTCAGGTAACCTCCTGCAACCTGATAACCTGACAGACATAATTCACCGACAGCACCTGCCGGCACGCGCCTAAACTCATCATCCAAAACATAAGCTTTAGTATTGTATCCTAAAATACCTACTGAAGAAGAATCTATCTTATCACTATTTCTTATTGAAGAAATGAATACACAGGCTTCTGTTGGACCAAATGCATCCACTAAAGTATAACCTTTTGGACTTTCAAATTCTCCTAATTTTTCTCCACCTACGAGCAATACATTTAAGGAAGTATCATCTACAGTTTCCATGAATAATCTTCCAACTTGGGAAGTAATTAAGGTATGAGTAACATTATGTTTGATGAAATAATCATTCATTTTTTCCATATTAAATCGGATATCATTTGGAACTACTGATAAGCAGGCTCCAGAATATAAAACAACAACCATAGCCAACAATGCCGCATCAAAACCAATTGTTGAGAATAAAGCATATGTATCATCATTAGTTAAACCATATTCGTCTTTATAGAATGTAGCCAAATTGACAATGGATTTGCTTGTAATTTTCACACCTTTAGGAATGCCTGTAGTACCACTAGTATATAAAATGCATGTCAAATCTCCATAAACAACAGGTAAACTGGATAAAGTTCCAATATCTTCATTAAGAATATCCAAAATGTTTAAAAGAACAATATCATCAGACAATTCATTGGCGCGATTATAAGTTTCATCACTAACAATAACAACCTTAGATTGTGTATCTTTTAACATGAAGGAAATACGTTCATCTGGATGGGCATCATCCAATGGAACATAAGTAGCGCCCAATGATAGAATACCTAAAACGCTGAACATGTACAGCTCGGAACGTTCAACAAGGAAAGCAACATTATCCCCTGGCTCAACACCTAAATCTTTTAGGGATTCTGCAACCTTATGGGCAACAAATGCCCCTTCACCATAAGTATAAATAGAATCATTATATGATACCAGATTATTATCCGGATAATTAGCAAGATTGTCATTGAAAACATCCAAAAGATTATCATAATCCAACGGATGTTCATTACTGTTCATGGCATCCAAATAATCAAGATTGGACTGAGAAACATAATTGATATCAGACAGATTGTCATGACTAATCATTTGTGATATGATTTGATTGTAGGTTTCTGCAAAGGATTTAATTATGTCCTTGGAATATTTATCTGAATATAATAAGTGTAAGCTGTATTTATCTCCTTTTTGGACAACGTCTGCATTGAAATCTGTAATCATATCGTTCATTTCTTTGATATTATTCTCCTCAATATCATCATCCTCATCATCACCAATCCAATCAGGCAGGTATTGGAATATGATGCTTGAATCTATGTCGTATTCACCGGCCAGTAATCTGAATGGATAATAACTGTATCTCATTACATCATAAATCAGATCAGACATCTGTTCCATGAAATCAGAAACCCTTTGATTTTTACAATCAACCAGAATAGGCAATGTGTTAACAAACATACCGATTGCATCTAGATTGTTGAATCTGTCACGCCCATTTTCAATAATGTTAAATGAAACCTTGTCGCTGCCTGTGAATCTGGATAATGTGTATGCAAATGCACTAGTGAAAAATACATTCTCGCTAATACCCCATTTATCCAAGAATGACTTAAATAAGTTAGAATCCAAATCCAAATCACTGAATGAAGCTCCCGGACCATCAGGCAATACGCTGTCCAAGAACACACCCGCTTCATCAGCATCTGCAAGCATGGAATCATAGAAATCATAAGCAACAGAATATTCCTCAGAATCTTTTATTTGCTGTGTGAAAGCGGACACTTTTAAGAATGAATCATCAATATCTACAGCACCACCATCAAGAATAATCTGTAAATCCCGTTTGAATACATCTTCAGATAAAGCATCAAATACAATGTGATGGAAAACGGCAAATAGCACATATCTATTTTCATTTTCAACAACTAAAAATCTAGACAAACTATCATTCAAGTTAAATCCTTTTGTTAGGAATTCCTTGACAAAATCATCACTAACATCATTTTCAAATGAAATGGACGGTTTTGATCCTTTAACTAAATAAGGAACTTCAAATTCATCGCTGACACACATTTCCAAAATAGGATGAGCGTCCAGCATCATATCCAATGCACCATATATATCATCAGCATCATAGTCTTTGGAAATGTCCATGGTTATTGGAAGGAGATATGAATCTACCTTATTGTTTGCGATAATGTCCAAGTATACATTTAATTGAGGTTCATTCAACGGACATCCACTTTCTAAAGTGTAAATATCCAAATCCATTGTATCTTCTTTAATGCTTTCAGCAATTGCAAATGGAGTGCGCAAACTCATAATGTCTGCTGCAGTAACATTATAGTCGCCAAGATAAGACAGCACTTTAATTGCAGTTAATGAATCACCGCCCATGCGAACAAAATCATCATAGAGGCCAATATTTTCCTGATTAAAGACTTCTTCAAATATATTTACAATTAGTTTTTCAGTTTCGGTGGTTGGTGCAACATACTCAACTTTCAATTCTTCAACATCAACTTCAGGCAATGCACGCTTATCCACCTTACCATTTACATTCAATGGAATCTCATCCAATTCAATGACAAATGAAGGAATCATATACTCCGGTTTACGCTCATCAACATAATTACAGATATTATCTTTTAGGTCATCACCATCAAATTCATCAGATACAACCACATAAGCAACCAGTTCATTGTTTGTACCGTTTTTAATTGTTTGAACAGTCAAGTCTTCGACGTAGTCTATTTCACGTATGACCGCCTCGATTTCTGACAGTTCCACACGGTTTCCTCTGATTTTAACCTGGCTGTCACGACGCCCGACAATACCGAATGATCCATCCGGCAAGACCCTTACAATGTCTCCTGTTCTATACATTACGCTGTAGTCTTTTCCTTCATCAAATGGATTTTCAAGGAAAGCTTTCATTGTTTCTTCATCACGGTTCAGGTATCCGTCTGCTATTTGATTACCTGCCAAGTACAGTTCACCAACGGCACCGACAGGTACACGTCTTGCCTCGTCATCCAGCACATAAGCTTTGATGTTGTCAAGCAGGAATCCAATTGATGACGGATCTATTCTGTCATCTGAATCTATACTGGTTACGTCAACACATGCTTCTGTCGGACCATATGAGTCAACGAAACGATAATCCACATCAATTTCACTTTCACCAAGTTTTTCACCACCAGTAGTTAAAACCTTCAAAGAAGTTTCATCGACCTGACTAATGAAGAGTTTAGCTACTTGTGTGGATATTTCAGTGTGTGTTACACCCTGTTCAATGAAGTATTGATTCATTGCATTCATGTCCAGTTTGATATCGCCAGGAATAACGCTTAAGCATGCACCAGAACATATTGTTGGGAAAATAGCCTTCATTGCCACATCAAAACCAATAGATGCAAATAAAGCATATACATCATCTTCACTTAATTCGTATTTTCTGATATAGAATTCGGATAAGTTAAGAACAGATTTTCTAGTGATTTTAACACCTTTAGGAATGCCGGTTGTACCACTAGTGTATAAAATACAAGCCAAATCACCATAAACAACAGGCAATTCATCTAAAGTTCCAACATCCCCCTTCATCACATCAGATATGTTTAAAAGTATTGCATCATCCGTTAATGATTTAGCACGCTCATAAGTATTATCATCAACAATTAGAACACTAGACCGAGTATCTTCCAATATGAACTGTATACGGTCATCAGGATGTTTATCATCTAATGGAACATAAATAGCACCCATTGACATCACACCTAACACACAGAACATATACAGTTCAGACCTTTCAACCAAGAAAGCAACCTTATCCTGAGATTCAACACCAAGATCCCTTAATCTATTAGCAAGTTTGTCCGCAATAAATGCACCTTCAGAATAGGTGTAAGACGCATCATAATAAGACACCAGAGCCTTGTCTGGGTTTTTGTTGAGATTTACATTGAATGCATCTAAGATATCCTCATGCACCAAATCATGTTCAGTTTGGTTAATATCATCCAAAATCTCCAAATCAGATTTGGAAACATATTCAATATCGGATAGTCTTTCAGCATCCACTATTTGTGTTAATATTTCTGCATATGCCTCAACAAAACGGACTCCAGTTTCATGAGAATACTTATCAGAATGTTCTAAATAAACTAGATATCCATCATCCAAATCATTAATGATGCATGAAATATCAGATACCACATCACCTGCAGGTGCAACGATTAATTCATTTTTTACATGAGACACATCATTCAAATCAAAGTTATATTCGAAACTGACCTCATTGTTTAAATCATATTCACTAGCAAGCAATCTGAATGGATAAACACTGTTTACCATTGAATTTAGGTTCAAGTCAGAGAAGTAACTTGCAAAGTTTTCAACTGAGTCATCCTTACAGTCAACCAATAGAGGAATTGTACGGACATACATTCCTAAAGCATCATTATTGTATTCCTCATGACGACCATGTTCAGTGAAAGTATAATAAACCTTATCAGAGCCAACAAAGCGGGAATATGTGTATGCAAATATTGAATTTAGCAATGCTCCCACAGTAATGCCTTTTTCAAAAGCAAATTCTTCAACACGATCACGAATACCCCTAACAGGAAGAGATAAAATCTCTGAAGTGCCATCCAAATCATCCAAAATAGTGTTTACTTCATCAATGTCGGCAAATAAATTATTGAAGAATTCCTGTGCAGATTCGTAAATAGGTTCAAATTTGGAGTTATATGAATCATTACTAGCGTATACAAATCCTAAATCTAATTCTTCATCTAAACTGCCATCCAATGCAGCAAGTATGTCCCGAGTGATTATTGAATAACTGGATGCATCATTTATAATGTGGTGCATATCATAGAATATGACTTTTTCATCATCGTTAATATAGAAACGGCAAAGAGATTCAGTAAGATTGAATGGCCTGATAAGACTATCATAATCATTATGGTCAATTTCTTCAATTACGGGATTGCTGTCACAGACCATAAGAGGCAAGTCACTATCATCAACAATACGTCCTCTTAAAACAGGATGCTTATCCATTAAAGCAGTGACAGCATTTTTCATATCTTCAACAGTGCATTCTGAGCTGCATTCAACAAATCCAGGAGCAGCATAAGCGGTACCTTTATCGTTGACTTTTTCATCAAGATAAATACCTAATTGAGCTTCGGATAAGCAGCAGACAATACCTTCTTCAATTCCATAGCCTGCAATAAACTCTAATTCCTGCTTAATATTATCTACAAACTCAGAAAATTTATCATCAATATAGGTACCATCAGCACGCTGGCCAGTCACCACATAACCATCATCCATATTCAAAACATTTAAATCAACACCATACTGATCAGCATCACCCAATTCAAGTTCGTCAACAGTTTGAACATCAAATGCTTCAAATAATTTATTTTTATAAGCAAATTCAGTACTTAAAAAGTTGAAAGTAACCGGACAATGTTTAAATTCCAATTCATGAGTATCGTAAATTAAAGAGGAGTAATTCAAACCTAAATTTTTAATTTCCTTAAATGATCTTTTAAGTTTTAACGCATCCAATGTCAATGAAATCGAATCATAATCAGTTCCTACATCAACAGAAATCGGATATTGTGTAGTAAACCATCCAACAGTCCGGTTCACATCAGCCAAACTTTCTTCACGACCATATGATTCACGGTTGAAAATAATGTCCTTGCCATATGTCCTTTTATATGCACGGGCAATACCTAATGCAAAGTATTCCTCTTCAGACAGATTTAACAGGTTATCGACATCATAACTGATATTTTCAAGATTGAAATTGAATGCTTTGGCTTTACCCATAATATCCGAATCATCCAATAAACCGTTAATTTCAATCCAATGTTCTTTCTCTTCATCAGATATGTTTTCAACCAATTCTTTAACATCATTGACCCATGATTTATATGGATAAGGTCTTGCAAGGTCAATTTCATTGCCGGAAATCATCTGAGTGTAAATATAAGTTAAATCATCCAATATTACACTCCAGCTTACACCATCCACAATCAGGTGGTGAATGACAAAGACAACATAGGATTTTCCACCATACTGAACTAAACTTATATCCATCAGTTTATTTGAAATGTCAAGGGAATTCTTTGAATTTTCTATTATTTTGTTAATATTCTCATCCAAGTCATTATATATATTATATTCATTTAATCTGCAAATGTTAGTGTTCAATGGGAGTACTTCCTGTATGACTTCACCATCTTCGATTCTATAGGTTGCCCTTAACATGTCATGGACATTGGACAGTTCGTCCCAGGCTTCCTGAAGGACATTCAAATCTAAGTTGCTAACAGCCTCTAAAACAAACTCTTGTGTGAAATCATCCCTATTTATTTCATCAAAGAAATATCTTTGAATCGGAAGCAAGTCAACAGGACCTTCAACAGCATCATATGACTCTTTAACTTCCTCCCCGATATTGCGGGCAATCAGATAAGGAGTCTTATAAGTCAATATATCCTTGGCATTGCATGAAATGCCTTCCTTTTGAAGAAGTGAAATCACACGAATGGATTTGATTGAATCCCCACCCAATCGAGCAAAGTCATCATATAAACTAATATCCTCTTGATCAAACACAGTTTCAAATGCTTCAACGATTATTCTTTCGGTTTCAGTATTTGGAGCAACATACTGGGCACGTAAATCTTCAGTAGTTACCTCAGGCAATGCACGCTTATCCACTTTACCATTAACATTTAAAGGAATGCTATCCAAACCAATTACATATGATGGAACCATATATTCCGGTTTAAACTCACCCACATATCCTTGAATAATATCCCTTAATGTATCATCATCCAAATCATCACTTACCACGACATAAGCAACCAATTCATTATTTGTGCCACTCTTAATAGTTTGAACAGTTACATCATCAACATAATCTATTTCACGTATTACAGATTCTATTTCAGATAGCTCTACACGGTTTCCTCTGATTTTGACTTGGCTGTCACGACGACCAACGATAGCTAGTGTTTTATCCGGCAACAACCTCACCATATCTCCAGTACGATATAAAGTGCTGTAATCTTCATCATCGTCAAATGGATTGTCAATAAATGCTTTGGCATTTTCTTCTTCACGGTTCAGGTAACCTTGAGCAAGCTGATAACCTGATACGTACAATTCACCGACAGCACCACAAGGAACACGCCTAAACTCATCATCTAAAACATAAAACTTAATATTGTGGTTAATCTGACCTATGGATGATGAATCAATCTTATCGTTGTTGTCGATTGATGATATGAATGCGAATGTTTCTGTTGGTCCAAACCCGTCAATTAAACGGTAATCTTCAGGGCTTTCAAAGTCACCCAGTTTTTCACCACCAACCATTAAAACCTCTAACGATGTATCTTCAACACCACTCATAAAGAGTTTACCTACCTGTGTAGTAATCATTGTATGAGTTACGCCATGTTCAACGAAATATTTGTTTAATTCATGAATATCCAGCTTAATTTCATCTGGAACGATTGACAAACAAGCTCCTGCATAAATTGTTTGGCAAATACCCCATGAACCAGCGTCAAAACTGATATTGGCAAACAATCCATAAACATCATTTCTGTCAAAGTCAAACTTATCAACATAAACCTCAGAGATATTAAGAATGGATTTTCTGGTAACTTTAACACCTTTAGGAAGGCCAGTAGTACCACTGGTGTACAGCATACAAGCCACATCACCATAAGCAACAGGCAACTTATCCAAAGTACCTATATCCTCTTTGAGAATGTCTGAAATATTTAGAAGGGTTGCATCATTTGCCAGTGATTTGGCACGTTCATATGTATCATCACTAACAAGGACAATCTTAGATTCAGTATCCTCCAATATGAATTGTATACGGTCATCGGGATGGCCATCATCCAAAGGAACATAAGTAGCACCAATAGATAGAATACCTAAAACGCTGAACATGTAGAGTTCTGAGCGCTCAACAAGGAAAGCGACATTATCTCCTGTTTCAATTCCATAATCTCTTAAATATTTTGCAATCTTATCGGCAATGAATGCCCCTTCGCCGTAAGTGTAAACGGAATCATTATAAGAAACAAGACCATTATCTGGACAATCAGCTAAATTATCATTGAATGCATCCAAAAGGTCATCATAATCCAATGGATGTTCATTATGGTTCAGGGAATCTAAAAGCTCCAAATCAGAATGGGAAACATAACTGATATCAGACAATTTATCATGACCAATCATTTGTGATAGAATTTGATTATATGTTGCTGCAAAGGTTTTGCTCATGTCTTCGGAAAATTTCTCTGAGTAATTAATGTTCAAAAGGTAACTTTCACCCACTTTCCTAACATCAACAGTAAAATCGTTAATAGAATCATTCAGATACTGAACTAATTCATTTTCAATATCCAAATTATCTGCATTGTCTGCAAACTCTATCCATTCAGGCAAATACTGGAAAATAACACTAGAATCAATATCATAGTGACTTGTCAGCAATCTAAATGGATAATAATTATGTCTCATAACATCATAAACCAAATCAGACATCTGCTCCATAAAACTAGAAATGCTTTGATTCTTACAGTCAGCTAAAATAGGTAATGTGTTAACATACATGCCTATAGAGTCGAAATTATCAAATCTGTCACGCCCATTTTCTATTACGTTAAATGAAACCTTGTCGCTACCTGTGAATCTGGATAATGTATAAGCAAAAACGCTAGTAAATAAGATATTTTCACTGATGTTGCATTCCTTTAAAAATCCTTTAAATACATCTTCATCCATTTCCAATGTACTCTGATAGACACCAGGCCCATCACCCAATACATCTTCCAATAATATTCCCGCATCATCACTGTCAGCCAATCTGGAAGCATAGAATTCTTCAGCCTCTTTGAATTCTTTTGTACCCTGCATTTGCTGATTGAATGCAGCTACCTTTAAGAATGAATCATCCAATGCAATGGAACCTCCATCAAGTATTGTCTGCAAATCACGTTTAAATACATGTTTAGATGAAGCATCATATACCAAGTGATGGAAAACTGCAAATAATGAATATTTATCATCAGTTTCAATAATTAGGAATCTTGATAAACTGTCATACAAATCAAACGGTTCAGTCAAAAAGTCACGAATAAACTCATTATCAATGTCATGCAAAACAGAAATTGATGGCTTTCTTCCATTAACCATGTAAGGAACATCAAAATCATCGCTAACATGCATTCCCAAAATTGGATGGAAATCAAACATGACATCCAATGCTTCTTCTATATCACTAAGAGAATAATCCTTAGAAATATTCATGAAGAAAGGAAGGTTATATGCATCTTTCTTATCATTAGCAACAATATCCAGATATACATTTAACTGAGGTTCATTTAATGGGCAACCCTCTTTTAGGGAATAGACGTCCAAATCAAATTCGTCATTATCATGTATGCTGGCTGCAATGGCTTGAGGAGTGCGCAACCTTAAAATATCAGCGGTTGATAAATTATATTCCTCAAGATATGACAATACTTTAATGGCAGTCAGGGAATCTCCACCAAGACGAACAAAGTCATCAAGAATACCTATATCATCCTGATCAAATATTATTTTAAATATCCTTACAATACTTTTTTCCACGTCGTTTGTTGGAGCAACATATTCTGCACGTAATTTATCACGATTAACAGCAGGCAATGCACGCTTATCCACTTTACCGTGAACGTTCAATGGAATCTCATCCATTTTAATTACATATGATGGAACCATAAATGGAGGCTTGCTTTCACCTACATGCTCCAGAACATTTTCTCTGAGCTTTTCCTCGCCACAGTCATTATCCACAACAACATATGCCACCAATTCATTATTGGACTCGTGTTTAACTGCCTGAACAGTGACGTCAGTCACGTAATCCAATTGACGGATGACAGATTCGACTTCAGAGAGTTCTACACGGTTTCCTCTAATTTTTACTTGGGTGTCACGGCGTCCGATAATACCCAATGTTCCATCTGGCAATATTCTTACCATATCACCTGTACGGAATAGAACATTATAATCCTTACTGTCATCAAATGGATTTTTTACAAATGCTTTGCTGTTTTCTTCTTCCCTGTTTAGATATCCATCTGAAATCTGATAACCTGAAATGCATAACTCTCCAACAGCTCCAACCGGCACACGTCTTAATTCATCATCTAAAATATACATTTTAGTATTGAAATTCCACATACCAATCGAGGATGAATCGATTTTTTTGCTATTGCATAATGAGGTGATGAACGAAAATACTTCAGTAAGTCCGAATGCATTTACAAATTGATAATCATTAGGATTATCAAATTCCCCTAATTTTTCACCAGCTACTAAAATAACTTTCAAAGGAGACTCACTAATAGTTTCCATGTAAAGTTTTCCCACTTGTGTGGTAATTAATGTATGTGTAACCCACTGTTCTATGAAATAATCATTTAATTTTACCATATCAAGTTTAATCTCACCGGGAACAACTGATAAGCAGGCTCCTGAATAAAAACTTTGACATATTGCCAGTGAAGCTGTGTTAAACCCGATTGTAGCGAATAGGCCATAGACATCCTCATTAGTAATTTTAAATTTATTGGCATATGATTCCACACTGTTTAAGATAGCATCCCTTGTAATTTTTACACCTTTAGGAAGGCCTGTAGATCCACTGGTATAAAGAATACAGGCAATATCGCCTTCAACTGTAGGCAAACTGGATAACTCTCCGATTTCACCGTTGACAATGTCGGAAATGTTTATGATGATTGCATCCTCATTCAGGGATTTGACGCGATTGCAGGTTTCATCACTGACAATAACCACTTTAGATGAAGTATCATTTAATATGAACTTGATACGTTCATCCGGATGGGCATCATCCAAAGGAACATATGCAGCACCAGTTGATAAGACACCTAAAACACAGAACATGTACAGTTCAGACCTTTCAACTAAAAAAGCAACATTGTCATGCGCACCAACACCTGCATCCTTAATGGCACAGGCAAGCTTATCTGCAATAAATGCTCCTTGACTATAGTTATAAACCTTATCCTTATATGATACGAGAGGTTTTTCGGGATTTTTAAATAAATTAAAGTTGAATGCTTCCAGAAGGTCATCGAACATCAGATTACGTTCAGTTTTATTATAACCATCTAAAAGGTTTAAATCAGCTTCATCGACATAATTAATATCAGACAACATCTCTTCTCTAACGATACCCCCCAATATTAATTTGAATGAATCAACAAAGTGTTTTACAAAATTATCGGAGTATTTCTCGGAGTAGAATATTCTTATTTCCAATGTATCTCTTTTTGCATAATAGACCACTGTTGAAAAATTAGCCCACATGTCTTTTTCCAGCATTTCAAATTCCATATCTATTGTAGAGGAAAAAATATCCTGTAAAACACCAAATGAAACTGTATTTTCCAGCTGATAGTCAAACACAAGTTCCATGAATGAATACAAGTCAAATTTGCTTACAGTATCAATTATATCACGGGAATAATTCATGAAAGATTCAACACTTTGATTGTTACACTCCATAAGCACTGGGGATGTTTGGTAAAACATTCCTACAGAATCAGACAAACCCAAATGAGCCCTGCCATCAGTGATTAAATCAAATATGACTTTGGATGAACCAGTAAATCTTGACAGAGTATATGCAAATACGCTTGCGAAAAACTGATTTCGGGTTATATTATGATGATCTAAAAATGAAGTTACATTCTCTTCATCAATGCTGAAACGTTCAACATAAGATTTTGAACTGTCTTCGGCAACGGAAAATACCAAATCATTAACCTCATCCCTTTCGGACAATGCACTGTCGTAGAACTTTTGGGCGTAACCCCTATATTCAGAATCGTTAATGGCTTCTTCAAATGATATTTCTCTTAAAACTCCAGTGTCCACCAATTCAGTATTTTCTCCATTTAAGATTTTCAATAAACTGTTTATTACTGTATTGAATGATGTTGCATCGAAAATCAAACTGTGGAAATCCATACATAAAAACACATCACTCTTATCTTCCACAATCAAAAATCGGGACAGATACTTATTCAATTCAAAAGGCCTGACAAAACTTTCAATGTCTTCAGTCAAACCGACCGCTACAGGCGGCTTAGCGTCAAACCCTATCAGGTTTCCTTCATCTAGGACACGTGAGGTTAAAACTGGATGCAGTTTCAGTAATTTGTTTATTGCTTTTTTAATTTTTGCAACAGAGTATGAATTTCCCAATCCTAATTTGAGAGGGTTGTTATATCTTGTGCCCGTTTCATTTTGAGCATCAGAATAAACAGTCCTTTGAGATTCGGTCAATTCATATAAGCCATTGAAATCATATTGATTTCCGATTGATAAAACTTCCAAATCGCCGCAGCGCTGATTGATGCTTTCCAATACATTATCGGTCAAATGTTTTATATTTCCTATGAGATATTTAATGTAAATTTCTGAAAATATCTCATAATTGTATATGACGTCAATTGAATCTTCATATAAATTTAATGTTAAGGCAGATCCGTCTCCGTTTCTTACATCAATATCATTTAGCTTAGTGAAATCGTGAATCGCATAATAAAATGAACTGTCAACATAATCTTCAATACGAACCCTGGTATGTTCCAGGGCATCTCTGTAATCTTCTTCGATTCTGTTTAAATATTCTTCGAAAGTGTCATTCTTATAGTAATCTATCATTAATAAAGTATTTTTGGCATTGGCTCCAAAAACAACTTCTTCAGTGTTAATTGAGGATTTCAATAGACATCCTTCTGTTGAATCTATTCGGGAGAAATATAATGAAAAAATAGCGGTAAAGAAATTATATTTTGAAATTTTATGATTTTTAAGGAAGGTAGAAAGGGAATCGTTTTCAATAGAAAAACTAATGTTTCGATAATTATTTGACTTTATATTGAAATATTTCACATAATCTTCAGCATCCAGAAGTTTATTATCCCAATAGGAACGATCATCATCAAAATCTGGTGAATTCAAATATTCCTCATACTCTTCAAAGTAAGAGCCGATGACTTTTGGAATATTGGCTGCTTCAGGGTTGTTGAACAGTTCCTTGATGACGTTTATTGAGGAGTAGTCAAAGATTGAAGAGTGAATATTTGCCAAAACTGTTAACTCATCATCACCTTTTAGAACTAGGAACCTATACAACGGAACGTCCGTCATGTCCTCGAATTTGAATTTGAAAAAGACATCCATTTCATTTTCAATTGTCTTGTCACTTATTTCTTTGAGCTCGTAAATCTTACCGTCATTTTTTTGACGATACGGATTTAAATTTTCATCAAAACGCACATCCAACAGGTTTCCAATATTTTTAAAAATTGCATCCAAACGATTCTCATCCATCAGTTCATATTTGAAACTGAATTTAATTTCATAAAATTCCATAAAATCTCACCTTTGAAATAGATTCTAAATTACATTAATATGTATGAAATTTAGCACTATAAATAAATTATTAAAAATTTTTCAAAATATTTAAAAAAAAATAAACAAACTTCAATAAAATCACCTCCAAAAAAATATAATATTGTACAGTAATTTTGAAAATAATTATAAAAAAAATATTTTAATAAAAATTTTTACATCCTAATTCAATTTTATAACTCTAATACTTAACAAAAAACAAATAATATATATTTAAACACTTAATCAAATATGAATTAAAAATATGTCCTTAATTTTTTAAAAAATTAAACTGAACTATAAAAAATACAAATATTTTTATAAAATAAACAACTTTTAAATATCAATTATAATAATCCGCATAATTATGAACAAATTTGTCCATGATTGATAAAAAAATATTAAATAAAAATAATATTATCATATAAATAAACAAAATAATAAAAAATTGATGAATAAATGAATAAGAAAATAATTTAAATATAACATAGGCCAATAAATATGTTCATGAATGCATTGATTTCACCAATAATAAAAAAATACAAAACGATTATACTCATTCTTATCCTGTTAATCATCCAGGCATATTTTACATTGACGCTGCCTGAATATACCGCAGATATCGTAAATGTTGGTGTTGCCAATGCAGATATGGATTATGTCTATGACATTGGAATGAAAATGATAACAACGACTGTTCTTGCAACAGTTTCCGCAATTCTTGTCGCTTTTTTCTCAAGCAGGTTTTCTTCGGGATATGCAAGAGATTTGAGAAAAATGATTTTTCCCAAGGTCCTGAAGTTTTCCAATCATGAATTGAATGACATTTCAAAGTCCTCACTGATTACCCGAATCCTAATCGACGTTTCACAAATCCAGATGTTTGCAGAAGAGCTTTTGACTGTAATCATATTCGCACCAATCATCGGAGTCGGAGGCATCATGAAGTCCCTTGAACTTGGAACCAACCTCTCCTGGATAATCCTTTTGATATTTGCCATCGTCATAATCTTCATGATTCCTATTTTCATGAAAGTACTGCCTTACCTTGGAAAACTGCAGGAAATAACAGATAGAATCAATGTAAACACCAGAGAAGTCCTAACCGGGATGCCTGTCATCAAAACTTTTGTAAGGCAGGATTATGAAGAGAAAAAATTTGATAAAGTAAATAGCGAATTCAATGAAACCAACATCCGTGCTTACAGATATATCCTTCTTCTAACACCCCTATTGACATTGCATTTATCCCTCATGACTGTCGGGATAATTTATTTCGGATCATTTCAGATTGAAGCTGGAGACATGCTGATTGGAGATTTGCTAGCATTTATCCAATATGCAACCCAAATCGTGACCTCCTTTTTAATGGTTGCGACATTCTTTACCATAATGCCCGACATCATCGTTTCCATAAGGCGCGTAAATGAAATATTCAAAACCGAAGTAAGCATCACTGACGGCGAAATAGACACAATCAACACCGACAAGCCAATCATCGAATTCAAAAATGTGGATTTCAAATATCCGAACAGTGAAAACAACACTTTAACAGACATCAACTTAAAATTGGAACCTGGCAAAACAATAGCTATTATCGGAGGAATTGGGTCCGGCAAATCAACAATACTCAACTTGATACCCCGCCTTCAGGACCCAACTGCAGGTGAGATACTGCTGAATGGAGAAAACATCAAAAAATACAAGCTATCAACCCTGCGGGAAAACATAAGTTTCACACCGCAAAAAGCCCATATATTCGAGGGAACCGTAAAATCCAACATGACAATCATTGATGAAAATGCAAGTGATGATGAAATCAATGAAGCACTGAAAAGGGCAAATGTGAATTTCATTGATGGCTTGGATGATGAAGTTGCGCCGGGAGGAGCCAATTTTTCAGGCGGGCAAAAGCAGCGCCTATCTATAGCAAGATCAATTTTAAAGGAATGTGACTTTTATCTCTTCGACGACTGTTTTTCAGCCCTTGACATGAACACCGAGAGGATAATTAAAAACAATCTCAAAGAGATGGAGGGATCATCAATTCTAATAGTATCCCAAAGGATTTCAACAATAAAGGATGCCGACGAAATAATCGTTTTGGATAATGGCAAAATCCTCGACAGGGGTCCTCATGACAGATTAGTTGAAACCTGCGGGATTTACCGTGAAATTGTAGACAGCCAAGTCGATGCACTGAGGGATGCGGTATAATGGATTCAAATAATGAAAAAATGGGATTGGGAAGAATCATCAAAAATGTTTTACGCTTGATGAATGAGCGTAAACTCAAATTCATCTTAACAGGCATTTGTGCAGTAATATCAGTCCTGTTTACGATTATCAGCCCACTATTGCTAGGGGATGCAATCAACATACTCATTGAAGGAGCCAGAAATATCATCAACCATACCGGAACGATTGATTATGAGAGATTGTTTTATCTTTTATTCATCACTGCGACATTATATTTCATCAGCAATCTGGTTTCATACATACAAACATACTATCTGACAAAAACGACTTCAGAAATTATCTATTCACTAAGGCAAAAAATGATGAACAAGGCAATACAAATGCCAATGGAGGCAGTTGATGAAAATCAGATAGGTGATGTTTTATCAAGACTCACAAATGACATTGACACTCTGGAAGTCGGCCTCACATCATCATTTTTAGAAATCACAACCACCATTATCACAATCATTGGCACACTGATAATGATGATTACCATCAATGCCTGGCTAACATTGGCCATTGTTGCAGTAGTCCTTCTATCCTCTGCACTTATTGCAATAGTCGTCAAATTCTCCCAAAAATATTTCGAAAAGCAGCTGTTTATCCAGGGAAGCACATCTGGTCAAATTGAGGAAATATTTTCCAGCCAGGAGGTAATAAGGACACTCAATTATGAAAATCGTGCCATTGATGATTTTAATGACAACGTTGATGAATGGTATAATCATGAATGGAAATCCAGGTTCTTTTCCAGCCTTAACACCCCAATCATGAGTTTGAATTCCAATTTGGGATATGTTGCAATAGCAGTATTGGGTTCAATTTCTGTTCTTCAAGGCACAATGACACTAGGAAGAGTTCTGTCATTTTTTGAATATTTAAAGAATTTTACAGAACCTATCGAAAACCTGACAGCGATAATACCTCATCTTCAGGCAGGAATGGCATCTGCCGAGAGGATATTCGAGTTTTTAGATATGGAAGTGGAGGAAAATCCATCCCAAAAGGAACTTGAAAGATTTGAAAATGAAATAACCTTTGACAACATCAGTTTTGGTTACACCGAAGATGAAAAAATCATTGACAACTTTTCATTGACCGTCAAAAAAGGTGAAAAGATAGCTATTATCGGTGAAACCGGAGCGGGTAAAACTACCCTAATCAAACTGCTTACAAGATTATACGATGTAGATTCAGGTGAGATAAGAATTGATGGAGTAAACATCAATGAATATGACAAACATTCACTGAGGTCATATATGGGAATGGTATTGCAGGAGATCTGGCTGTTTTCAGATACTATTGAAGAAAACATCAGATACGGCAATCTCGACACAACCGATGATGAACTGATTGCAGCTTCCAAGAAAGCGAATGCAGACAAATTCATAAGACAGCACCCGGAAGGGTATAATACTATCCTCAATGAGGATGCGGATAACCTATCACAGGGCCAAAAGCAACTTCTGACAATAGCTAGAGCAATTATTTCCAACAAGGAAATATTGATTTTAGACGAAGCAACATCCAATGTAGATACAAGAACAGAAATGCTGATTCAGGAGGCTTTAGATAATCTGATGGGAAATAAAACCAGTTTTGTTGTAGCTCACAGACTGTCAACCGTTAGAAATGCCGATAAAATTATCGTGCTGGGAAAAGGCCGAGTCATTGAGCAGGGAACCCATGATGAGCTTCTAGCTCTAAAAGGATACTATTACAATACATTGAAGACTCAGGAAAATAGCTACTGAATCCAAGAGTCTCAATTTATGCCTATTTTTGAACCTCACCTGCTTAAAGAAGCCGGAGAATTCCTGCACAGTAATGTTAAATGAAACAAATAAACACTACAAAAAATCTATTAAATCAGCTTTTGCTGTCTATCAATATAGCTGGGTTCATTAACCTCTTTTACAACATCATCATCTTTAACCTCACCGATAAGCAATGGTGAATATGGATTGTGCAACTCTTGGTTCCTTTTGACCAGCTTCATGTTGGCGTTGGCATAGCAATATCTGCATCCATGAATGCATGTGTTATATGCTCCAATATCCCTTCCAAATATACAATTGCATTCACGAATCTGGTATTTTCCTTTAGGGATTTTTAGATTATTTCCTATAGCTTTCTCAATGACATTTTGTGTCATGCATCCGCTTGAGTCAAACCCAAACTGATCTAAAAGTGTTCCTTCAACACAGGTTTTCATCTTCAAATCACATTCATTGGCTATTTTTGAGAATTTTTCACCAATTTTAAGCCTCTCATCAACAGTTACCTCATTAACTTCAGGAAAATTCCTTAAAACCTTCTGATACATGTCTATAAAACTGATTGTACAGTCATTGGTATAACCCGAAAGCTCTGATGCCATCTCTTCAAAGCGGTCAATATGAAACTCCAAAGAATATTTTTCACTTATAAAAATCGGATCATATCTCCAGGATATGGAATTGACACCTAAAGTTTCAGACAACACTTTAAAAGATTTGATAACATTTTTAAAATCAGGAACATTTCTTTCAATGTCTTTTCCGTAGGGAGTTATCGTTACAAACCAGAACTGACTGAAATCATCCAAGTTAGAAATATTTTTAAGCAAAGGCTTTGGATTTTTAGTGCAGAAGCACAGACAGTCAATTATTTTTGAATCCAAAGGGTATTTGTAAATATCATCATTATAGGGATTTCTGGTACATACAAATCCTTCATCAATTCTATTCAAGAACCATTTACTAAAAAAAGCGGGAATATCCGTTCTTGAACCAGTATTAATTATCATAAAAAAAGAAATTAAAAGAGATTTATAAATCTCTTCCGAAAATATGTACTGCTGCAGTTCCTCCGGTACCACCAATATTGTGGGTCATACCGATTTCTGCACCATCAACCTGACGGGCTCCGGCTTCTCCTCTTAATTGCCATACAATTTCAGCAGCCTGAGCAATACCTGTAGCACCTAATGGGTGTCCACGAGCTTTTAAACCACCTGAAGAGTTGATTGGGAAATCACCGTCAATTTCAGTTTGACCTTCTTCGATAGCTATTCCGCCTTTACCCTTTTCGGCAAATCCTAAGTCTTCCACTGCTAAAAGACCGTTTATGGAGAAACAGTCGTGCACTTCAGTAACGTCAATGTCCTTTACAGTAACTCCAGCCATTTCATATGCTTTTCTGGAAGCCACTTTGGTTGATTCAATAGTAGTTATGTCTTTTCTGTCGTGTAAAGTCAATGTTCCTGAAGCCTGAGCGGAAGCTTTTACGTAAATTGGAGTGTCAGTGTATTTTTTAGCGTCTTCGGCAGGCACCATAACAACTGCTGCTGCTCCGTCGGATACCGGCGAACAGTCAAGTAATGTCAATGGATCAGCCACCATAGTTGAGTTGATTACTTTATCTACACTAACTTCAAATGGGAACTGTGCATTTGGGTTTTTAGATGCATTCTTATGGTTAACGACGGAAAACTGTGCTAACTGTTCACGGGTTGTACCGTATTCATGCATGTGTCTTTTTGCAATCATTGCATATAATGAAGGAAATGTAGCACCTTGCTGTGCTTCCCATTCATGGTCTGATGCGGTTGCAATAGCTGGAGTAGCATCCACTACATCAGTCATCTTTTCAACACCTGCTGAAATTACAACATCATGATAACCTGATGCAACTGCCATAATTCCCTGTCTTAATGCCAATCCTCCTGATGCACAGGCAGCTTCAACTCTTGTGGTTGGAACTGGATTAAGACCCATATGATCTGAAATAAGTGCTGCAATGTGTTCCTGTTCTACGAATAATCCTGAGGACATGTTTCCAACGAACATTGCTTCAATATCATTACCGTCAATACTAGCATCGACCAATGCCTTTACACCAGCTTCAGCGATTAAATCTCTGAAGGAGGAATCCCATAATTCACCAAATTTAGTTTGTGAAACACCAATAATAGCAACGTCTCTCATAATTTAACCTCCTTACATTTTAATTTTACCTTTGAATTTAGCGTAAACAGCATAATCGACATAAGTTTTATTAGCTATGATTTCTTCTGTTTTAGGAGCTAAATCTCTTTTTTTAAGAATTTCATCAGTTACTTCCAATGTGAATCCGTCACTGCCTGCACCTGAACCGTATGATACGACAAATATTTTATCTCCAGGTTCGGCAACATCCAAAATATTAGATAATCCTAAAGGTACAGCACCGGAATAAGTATTTCCAATATTAGGAGTTAATAATCCTCTTGAGTATTGTTCTGGAGTGAATCCTAATTTTTTAGCTGCTCTTAAGTAAAATTTACCGTTTGGCTGGTGGAAACAGGCGTAATCATAATCGGCAGCCTGAGAGTCAGTTTTATCAAATAATTTTTTAGCTGCACTTAACACATGTTTGAAGTAAGCAGGCTCACCTGTAAAACGTCCACCGTGAGATGGGTAGTTTTCACCTTCTCTTCTGTAAAAATCAGGAGTATCAGTTGTGAAACTGCAAGTTGTTTTTATTTCTGCCAAAACATCTTTTTTACCGATAATGTAAGCGGCACCACCTGCAGATGCAGTGTATTCAAGCGCATCTCCAGGAGCTCCCTGTGAGGTATCAGCACCAATAGCCAATCCGTATTCAATCATGTCACTTTCAACAAGACCCATGGACATCTGTATACCAGCAGTTCCTGCCTTACATGCAAATTCCAAGTCTGCTGCAGTCAAATCAGGTGTTGCACATACAGCTTCTGCAACAATGGTTGCTGTTGGTTTTACTGCATAAGGATGTGATTCAGAACCAACATAAACTGCACCAATCTTTTGTGGATCTATTTGAGCTCTTGCTAGAGCATATCTAGCAGCGGTAACTGCAATAGTTGCAGTATCTTCATCAGCAGAAGGAACTGATTTTTCGTTAACTACCAAACCATTGGATAAAGCTACAGGGTCATCTCCCCAAACTTTAGCTATTTCCTCTACTTTTATTCTATATGAAGGCACATATGCCCCATATCCTACAATTCCTACCATTAAATCACCGTAAATATAAATTTTTAAAAAAACACATTAAAAAGTATTCTAATTAATTAATATATGATTTTAAGTATTATATAAAAGTAACTACAAAAAATACGAATTTTAAATTAAAATAGTAAATATTTTCAAAAAAAGTAATTATTGACATGCAGCTGCCGGGATTCGAACCCGGGTTGTAGGCTTGGAAGGCCCAAGTAATAACCAGACTATACCACAGCTGCAAAAGTAAAAGTGCGGCGTCCGGGATTTGAACCCGGGTCTCTAACGTGGCAGGCTAGAGTCTTAACCAGGCTGGACTAACACCGCATAAAATAAACAACAATATTATATTACACCATTATAATATATAAAAGTTTTGATTTTTTTACCAAATTTTTGTTTTGGAATAAAAAAAGATAATTATTAATATTAAATAATTAATCTTTTCTTGCAGTAACGCAAATCCAATCGTTTTCATCTTCAATATAGGCTTTGAAATCCCTGAAACCTGTTTTTTCAAGAGATTCCTTCAATACATCCTCAGAATATATTTTCATGTCCAGAAGTTCAACCAGACCATCATATTTTTCCATTTCTCCTTCCCTGTATACTGCCTCATTACAGAAAAATACAAGTCCGTCCTTTTTAATAACACGGTTAACTTCCTTTAAGTCATTAATGAAATCCGGCCAGAAATAAATGGTTTCAAAACCTGTTACAATATCAAAGCTTTCATCTTCAAAGGGCATTTCGCTGACAGATGCCTGAATCACTTCAGCCTTACCTTCTTCAATTGCTTTCCGGTTTAAATCAGCTGACTTTTCAACGCTTACTTCAGAGTAATCAATACCAATGACTTTTCCGGTTGTAATTTGAGCGGCAAACCTTTCAATGTTTCTTCCGCCCCCACATCCGATATCCAATATAACATCATCTTCGGCAATGTCAAAATGGCTGACGCCCCATTGAGCCATTGTTTCATGGGATTTGTTCATTCGATCAAGTATCTGATGACCCAATTCACCTACAGGCTTTCTGGCATTTTTAATTAATTCCTTATCTTCAATATGATGACCTGTATTTACCTTATCTTCCATATTAACACCTATTTTTTAAATCCTTTTCTTGTTTTAATGGCCTGTCCTGTTTGGAAATTATTGATTTCAACTGCAGACAATAATGATTTACCGTAAGCTAGAAGCTTATCATCCCTGTTAACTATCAGGACTTCATCATTGGATCTTATGTTTTCATCGCATTCAATGACGAACTTTGAAAATATGCTTTTTCCGTCAAGTGCAAAGGGTTCTGAGTCCTCATTAACAACAACACGATTTTGAGGATATGGCATTGCCTTATGGAGTCTTCTTGCACCTTCCTTGGATAAAACCAGGTATGAGTCTGATGCCCTCATGTTAACGATTAATGTCTTTCCGTCATAGATATGTCTGATTTTACCTGTTTTTTTACTCTTTTCGATTTTGATGTTGCCTTTAAATAAAGCTTCACCGGCACCCCAGCCGAACTGATAGTCAGCAATAGCTTTTACCTTTTTAACGTCATCTTTTGCATATATTACTTCATCTTCAAACTTATTTTCCAAATCAAGATTCAATATGTCTGCAACTCTTTTCTGTACAATCACACCATCATAGTTTTTGGCAAAATCCTCAAAGAAATCACGGATAAATTCCACACTTTCACTGTCGCGTATTTTTGGAGCTGCACTTTGACTTAATGGATATAGCTCATCGATATCTAAAGGAATAAGACCGAAAGGAACATCCAGAACCATAAAGTCTGCATTATCCAGGTCAATTTCATTATTGTCACCGCAGATAAAGAATTCCCCCAATTTGCCTGAGAAGAATTTGGAATAAGGTTTACGTGTCGGAGGCAATACTACCAGATCACGTTTTTTAGGCATGTCAATGAGTTTTTGCTGGTGTCTTAAGACTTCAGAACGGTTCAGGGATTCCGGACCGGTGTAGAAGAATGCGGATTTCTTGCTTCTAGGGTCGTATTTTTCAAAGTCTTCAGTATAATTTGCCAATTGGCGAACAGCATCCAGAAGTGCAGGATGAGCACGACAGCGTTCCTCAACAAGTTCCATCAAACTTCCTTCATAAATGGCCTGTCTTATCAGTCTCAGTTCTGCAAATGAAACATACAGGTTATGCTGTGCGATTAGGTCTCTTCTCTGCTCTTTAGGCATTGCCCTTAAGTCATCTGGAGTGTATTTTGAACATACCTCACATGAACATGGCATTTCCTGCAGATTCTCCAATTTAAACGTTCCCCTAGTTGATAAAAGCCTGTCATCTTCAGCATATAAAATATAGGCCGCTGAATCGAACAGATCACACCCCATTGCAACGGCAAGTGCAAATATCATCGGATGGCCTGCTCCCATTAAATGGCGGGCAGTATTGTCCGGAAGGTTCATCATTGAATTCATTACAACATCAACAAGTTCCTTATAGTGATATGATTCCATTAACGGCACTACTGCACCGATTGGGTATAAATCAGCATCCAATTTGGAGAGTTCTGAAGCGCATTTCTGCCTCAAGTCCATGAACGTTGAGCCCTGAACTACAGAGTTCAAAAGCATTTCTATATTCTGCTCCTTTTTAAACTCAACCGCTTCCTTTGCACGCTCCAAGGTAATTTCCAAATCGCTTTCCGCCTTTTCACGTTCGACAAATGGTGCTGTTGGAATATCAAGGCTTGTTCCGATATCGGTTCCAATCAGTTCCTGAAATTCAATGACTTCCTTATTTGTAATGTCAACATCACCATAAACGGAAAGCTGGAATGAACCTGAATCAGTCATTACAGGTCCGTCGAAATTAATCAGTTTGTGAAGACCCTCTTCAACAGCCTTCTGCTTTAAATCATCATCCTTATAAATCAAATAAGCGTTAGTTATTACTATATCTGCGCCATACTTTTTTACATCAATTACCTGTTTTCTTGGGTGTATTACAGGCATTAATGCAGGCGTTTTAACGTTTCCGTGCTTGGTTTTTAAAACACCGACTCTTCCTCTCATATCTTTAGCTTTAATTTCAAACATAAAACATACCATAAATAATTTATTCAAAAATAGTTATTTATTGGAAATTATTTAAAGTTTACCTATCTAAAAAAAGAAAAAAATAAAAAAAGAGGAAAAATAAGGATTTATGGATTTATCCTTATAATTTAAGTTCCTCTTTGATTTTTGAGACAAAATTGTCCTCATGTTTTAAATCTGACTCATTCAAATCAGATTTTTTCCAGTTGATACTATTCCAAATAGGCATACGATTATGGATATTTGAATTTGGAAAATGTGTGTTTTCAAAACTTTGTGTTTTATTAATTTCTGGGAGGAAATCTAATTGGGAATTTGCTGGAATAGCATCATTAATTTTAGCTGACTTATTTTTAAATACAGAGATGTCTTTTCTATGAGTAAGGAAACTATTTGATTTGTTGGGAGTTGTGTTTTTAAAAGACAAATCCATATCAAAATGATTTAAGTCACCTTCATCCTTGAATTCAAAATGATTTTTGACAATATCCAATGAGATATTTTCAGGCGGCAAAACACCGTTGAAAGGCAAATTATTGAATTTTCCTTTCCTGTCGTTTTTGAATGCAGAAGAAATATTGTCCATTCCTATCAATTCAGATGTGACATCACTGATAACTTCACTGGATTCGTTATCCACAAATCCAGGAGCAGCAGTTTCATCAAATCTTAAATCAGGACGCATTTTTTCACCCTGTCTGAAATCTCTTTTATTGTCAATATCCTGAATTCCTGAATCATGAGATTTTTCATGATTTTGTTCGTATAAATTCATGTGTTCATCTGTTTCATAAGAAACATCATTTAAAGAAGTTTGATTATTATTTGAATGTGGATCTCCAACTGGTCCGTCGGACATTTCATGTACTCTTTCACTAGGAATATGTGGGCCGGCTGAATTAAATGATCCGTCTGGTCCATTCAAACCCGACTCACCTGCTTCGGCATCATCAAGTGCCACAGCCGAAACCTCCGAGACTATTGCGAAAGACAACATGACAATCAAAAATATCAAAACAATATTTTGTTTTTTGTTCATGTCTCACCTCGCTTAATTAAACTCCAACCTCAAGAATTATTCATGATTTATCATGAAATTTTTTCAAGGAATTCTTCTCAAATTCCTGAATCTTCTCAAGATTGTTAGTAATTATTAAGAAACAAGTAGTATATAAAGTTTTTCATTTAAAATAAGAAAAATTATGTTTAAAAATGCCAAAAAAAGCCATTTTAGGCAAGAAATTAAATGGCTAAAAATAGCTTAAATTCGATCTATCTAATCAAAAGCAAGCAAAATTAAAGCAATTTAATGATTAATTTTTCATCCCAAATATAACAAAAAATAAGTTTTTTAGATTAAATATAAAATAATAAAGCTTATTTTAATCAAATATTAATAAAAATTACTTATTTATAGTTAAATACAATTATAATTATCTATTCAAATCAAAAAAGCTTTTAAAATTGAAAAGGATTTTTAAAACGAATGAGTTAAATTAAAGGAATTTAAAATCGATTTGGAAGCTAAAGCTTAAAATTAAACATAATTATATTTTACAAATTAACGATGAATTGAAAATAGTCGAAGCAAGCATATTGAAAATGAACCAAATTATGCTTATTTCATCAAAATTAATCCAATTTAAAGTTATTTAAGCCAAATTAAGAAGTAAAATCTAGAAAAAAATTTAAGAAACAAAGAATAGTTAAAAAAGAATATAACATAATATTATTGATTATATACCATATTAAATATGTTATTTAAAGAGATGCTTCCTGATACGTTGCATAAAGTCCATATACCCAAATCAGGAATACGACAATGCTCATGAAAAATGAATAGAATGACACTATTTTACAGACCACCCATACCCCAAGGATTGTCAAAGCCTTTTTTACGTCTCCAACATATGCAATTCCAAGGCCAGGTATGAAAAATGATATCAATAGTGCGATTGTCATTGTTTTATCAACCATATTAATCACCAATGCTTTGATATTATATTTAATTTAAGGTTATTTAAAAATATTGAAATGTAATTTTTCAAGAATAATATAATATAGTAAAAAACCCAAATTATAACTAGATACAATGAATTATGAAAATAAAGCCCGTGTAATTAATGATGACATATTCGATTTGATAAATCGATGTTTCGATGAGGAAAGAAGTAGTCGAAATAATGAAGCAAGACTCAATTTTTTTGATACTTACAACAATTACTTTGTTTTAACGGATGATGGATCTTATTCTATTAACTCGAAAGAAATAAATCATAAAATTGAAACACTACATACATCTACAGGCGCAATTAGTGAGGCATTTGAGAAATTTATCAAGCCTATGAAGTTTGACTACTCAAATGACATTGCTATTCTAGACATCTGTGCGGGGCTTGGCTATAATTCATCAGCGGCAATTGACGATTTTTTGAAAAACTCAAATGATTCACATCTGACCATCGATATGGTTGAAATATCTGCTGCAACCCTTGCATGCGGTCTTTTGGTGCCCTCACCTATTAAAGCTCACGACATTACCAGAAAGGCAATAGAAAAAGAATTGATTAAAACAGGCTATGCAACTCTTGAACTTGAAAAAGAGGAAATCCCTTCAAATATTGACATCAACATCTTTATTGAGGATGCAAGACAAAGTGTTCAGAAATTAAAAGACAATAGCTATGACGCGATATTTCTCGATCCCTTCAGCCAGAACATGGCTCCCGAACTCTTTTCACTTGATTTCTTTAAGGAGTTTAAAAGAATCATAAAAGATACCGGAATTGTTGCAACATACACCTCATCAGCACCTGTCAGAGCCGCATTTATTGAAGCAGGTTTTTACATTGGTCTTGGACCGATTTTCGGGCGAAAACAGGGCGGTACACTTGCAAGTCCATCACAGGAAATGCTTGATACATCACTTCCAAAAAACGATGAGATTAGAATTGCACTATCCGATGTGGCCATTCCATTCAGAGATCCAGGATTAAACAATTCAAGCGATTTTATTTTAGATGAAAGAACCGAAGAGCGCCATGAAAAAAGACATACTGAAAAAATATCCTCTGCAGTAAAAACGCCTATCTTTTTAGGTCAGGAAATGGACGATGAAAAACTGAAAAGACGTGTCGAGAGAAATCTCGCAAAAATGAACATACCGTCAACGACATCTCCCGAAGCGTTCTATATCATTGAAATTGAAAAAAATTACACAGAAAAACAGGATTTAAAAAATAATTCAAGAACAAGAATTTTGGATATGGCTGAAAAATTAAAAAAAGTTAAAAATGGAGATTATTCGGAGTAAATCATCTCACCATTTTTTAACATATAAGCTATATCTTTTGTGGTTGGAATAGAAGTACTGACAGCTTTCAGTTTAGTTCCTCCACCATAGACATGTTCGTTTCCAAATACACTCCAGTCTGCATCACAGTCTGCACAGAAGATATGTCCTTCGGCACTTCCACCTTCCTTATGTCCGGTTGCCGGGAAAAGACCGTAATTGGTCGTTTCATCACCAGTCCAGAAAATACCCCAGTATAATTCACTGCTTCCACAGTACGGACATACTCTTTCAAATATTGTCAGGTAGAATTTGTATCCGTATGTTGACAATTCTCCTGAAGCTGAAGGTCTTCCGATTGCCATAATTGTTTTGTTATCCGGTGAAACACCGTATTGGGAATAATATAGGGTTTCATTTACATATGAGCCATTATCATAATAAATCATACCACCATCAAAAATTTCACCAATGTCTACTCCGGTTTCATTGATTATGTTGACCACATACAATCCGGTTTCCTTATCGTGGGATACAATAGTGTGAAGACCAAATTTCAAGTCTTTTTCAATAGCTGCAACTCCATATTCATCTGTTACAACGTTATAGCTCACACCATCAAGAATGAATTCCACTTCTTTGTTTTCAGCAGCAGATCCGTCACCGTTTAGCAATATTATGCTATATGTGGTGATTACGCTGTCAGTTACCATATCGGATGAAATGATTGTAGGTAAAACTGTTATAACATTTGAAAACATTTCACCGTTTACCGGATTTATTGCGGTTAAAATATAAGAACCCGGATGCAGATTAATGTTTAATTTAGCTACTCCGTTTTCATCAGTTGTTCTTTGATAGAAAACACCATTGATATTAAATGTTACATTGCCTTTTACCAATGCATTACCATTGCTGTTGAAAAATGTAGCGTAATACTGCGTTCCATTTTTATAAAACTTGGTAATGTCTGAAGCTGAAATTGACGGCAAAACTGTAATTAAATTTGAATACATCAAACCGTTCTGATGAGTAGCTGTAATAATATAATTGCCAGAGTGTAAATTAATGTTGAGTTTAGCAATTCCGTTTTCGTTTGTTTTACGAGTATAAAATACACCATTAATATTGAAAGTAACTTCACTGTTAACTAGCGGATTTCCATTGTTATCTAAAAAGGAAGCATAATACTGTGTGTCATTTTTAAAAGTTTTTACAACATCATCTCCAGCTATTGTTGATAAAACTTCAATACCACTGTCTAAAACTATTGAACTTGAATTATAGTTATAAAATGTAGAAACAGAATAAATTCCCGGATTTAAGTTAATTGCAATAGATGCCACACCGTTTTCATTAGTGTGTCTTGTATAATTAACTCCGCAGATATTAATAATTATATCAGCATTTTCCACAGGAATATCATCATGTGTTAAAGTTACTTCATATCTAGTTCCATTCTTATAATACAATGACAAATCCTTAGTCTGAAGAGAATATTCATCATTACTAACGGATTTGATATCTGAAGGAATCAGAGCACTTCCCGAAGGAGGTTCCTCATCCATTTCACTCATTTCAAGATCATCATTTACAGCAGTTGTGTCATAAGCTGCAACTGCAGAAATAGATAATATGAAAACGAGTGTTATAAACAATAAACTAATTTTTTTATTAAACATATATTAACCTCGTTAACATAGAAGATGCAAAATCCAGTTTTGCACCGGCGATATAAATGTTTCAAACTTTTCTTATAAAAAGCTTTGTATTTACAAAAAGGTCATAAATAAAGCTAAATAGCTAAAATAAAGCACAATTAAAAGGAATTGATTAATGCCTATTGTTAAGTTGTTTATGAAAAATATCAAAGAAAGTTTATTTTTGAATTTAAAAGTCTTAAATGGCTCATTGATGAATTGGCATATAACAAAGATATATTTAAAAGGAGCCTAAAACATCAAATTTTTTAAAATGAATGATAGTACAAAAAAGTCTATAGTATTTAAATAAAAATAAAAAAGAAAATATTGGCGGAATAAACAAATGAAAGGTTTATTCCACAGTTACACATTTTGCTAAATTTCTTGGTTTATCAGGGTCAAAACCTTTTTCAATTGTAATATAATATGACAGCAATTGAAGAGGAACAATGTATACCAAAGGTGCAATAATTTCAGACACATCAGGATTTATGCCGAATACTTCAGGTGCCTTTTCCTTCAGTTCCTCATCATCCAGTGAACCGAATGCGAGTACACGTGCTCCACGGGATTTGACTTCCTCAAGGTTACTCATGGTTTTCTTGTGGGATTCTCCAGGAGGTATTACAACAACAACCGGAATTCCTTCATCTATTAAGGCCAAAGGACCATGTTTAAGCTCTCCGGCAGCATAACCTTCACCGTGAATATATGAAATTTCTTTTAATTTCAATGCTCCTTCCAAGGCGGTTGGATAAACATAGCCTCTTCCAAGATAGAAAAAGTCTTTTGCATAATTGTATCTTTTTGACATGGATTTGATTGATTCAACATCCATCAGTACTTCATCAATGAAATCAGGAACCTTATCGAGTTCATCAAGCAATTCCTCGTTATCAGCCATCAATGCAGAGAACATGTATATTGCAGTAAGCTGTGATACATATGTCTTTGTTGCTGCAACTCCAATTTCAGGACCTGCCTGAGTTTGAATAACATATTGGGCTCTTCTTGTGATTGATGAACCTGCAACGTTAACTATACCTAATGTTTTTGATGTCTGATTAGCAACATCCAATGCCTTAAGAGAGTCTGCGGTTTCACCTGATTGAGAAATAAATATAACCAAAGTATCTTCTTTTAATGTTTTTGCGGAGTATTTAAACTCTGATGCAAGTATTACATCCGTTGGTATTCCAGCAAGTGATTCAAGAAGATATTTACCTGTAAGTGATGCATGATATGATGTTCCGCAAGCAACAAAACAGACTCTTGAAACATCATCCAAATCATCAATTATCTTTTGGATGTTATCCCTTTGAGTCAGAGTATTTCTAACGGCAGTTGCCTGTTCATTAATTTCCTTTATCATGAAATGGTCATATCCTTCTTTTTCAGCCATTTCAGGCGTCCAGTTGATTGTATCCACTTCTTTATTAATTGGATTGTCAAATTCATCATGAACAACAACACCGCTTTTATCCAAAATTACGATTTCACCTTTTTCAGGATAAATTATGTCTTTTGCATATTTTAGAATAGCCGGTGAGTCAGATGCCAAGTAATAGCCGTCTTCGCCTAACCCTACAATCAATGGAGAGTCTTTTCTTGTCGCTACAATCTTATCGGGTTCTCTTGAAGATATTGCTGCTATTGCATATGCTCCTTCAAGAATTTCAATTGTTTTTCTTACAGCATGTTCCAAATCCAATCCTTCATCCATAAACTTCTGAATAAGATGTGGAATGACTTCGGTATCAGTGTCTGACTTGAAGGTATGGCCTTCAGCAATTAAATCCGCTTTAATTTTTGTATTGTTTTCAATAATACCGTTGTGAACTACAGCTATTGTATTTTCTTCATCCAGCTGAGGGTGGGAATTAAGTTTTGACGGATCTCCGTGGGTAGCCCATCTTACGTGAGCAATACCGAAATCTCCAGGCATATTAGGTAAATCCAATTTCTGGTTAACTTCATCAATTTTTCCTTTATCCTTTTTAACATGGATACTTCCATCGTAAGTGGCAAGCCCGATAGAGTCATATCCTCTATATTCCAATTTTGAAATGCAGTCAAAAAGAATTGGTGCTACATCTTCATCATTATCCTTTAATATACAACCTACAATACCGCACATGTTAACACCTTAATAATTATAAATGTCCTTATAAAGCTTTACAACCTCACCGATAATCAGAATGGCTGGGGTCTTAATGTCCTTTTGGGAAATGTTTTCTAGAGTTCCGAAAATTACATTTTCATCAGGTAATGTTCCGCTTTCTATTACACATACAGGAGTGTCTTTATCCCTATATTTCATAATTTCTGCAGTATTTTCCTCAATATTACCAATACCCATTAATATAATTAAAGTATCTGCAGTGTAGTCCCAATGAACCTGACTTTCAGCCTTTGTCGGGTCTTCATGACCTGTCACTATTGTGACTGATGTTGCAACAGCCCTATGAGTTACAGGTAGTCCGAGTGATGTTGGTGCTCCAATAGCTGAAGTAACTCCTGGAATAACTTCAAATTTGATATCATGTTCCATTAAAGCTAAAATTTCTTCTCCGCCACGACCGAATACAAATGGGTCTCCTCCTTTAAGCCTTACGACATTTTCATGTGCCTTGGCCTGTTCAATAATTAACTCATTGATTTGGTCCTGTGTTTTATAATGTTCACCTGCCTTTTTGCCGACATATATCCTTTCTGCTGATTCGGGCGCATGTGCCAATATCTCTTCATTGGCCAAATAATCATATAAAACAACATCGGCCTTATTTAAAGCCTTAACTGCTTTAAGAGTTATTAAGTCCGCATCTCCAGGTCCTGCACCAATTAAATAAACTACCATCTAAATCACTTTTAATATTTATATGAACCCTTTAAAGAAATTTAAACCGTCAGTGGAGCCCAATATTTCTTCACAAGCTCTTTCAGGGTGAGGCATCATTGCACAAACAAGTCCTGATTCATCACATACGCTTGTAATCGCTTCCATTGATCCGTTAGGGTTTCTGTCTTTAAATTGCAATACGATTTGGTCTTGGTCTTTTAACAAATCAATATCTTCTGTATAAAATCTACCTTCTGCATGAGCAATTGGTATTTTAACAGTTTGTCCTTTCTTAAAATCTTTTGTAAAAGGAGTTCTGGTATTTGATACTTTTAAATCAACCCATTCACAGTTGAATTTAGGGTTTTCATTTGTAATGAATATTCCTGGAACAAGGCCTATTTCTCCTAAAATTTGAGCCCCGTTACATATTCCCAAAACAGGTTTTTCTTCCTTAACCAAAGCTTTAATCCCATCAATTACAGGAGTGATTGAAGCCATAGCGCCTGCCCTTAAGTAATCTCCATAGGAAAATCCTCCAGGAATTACAACACCATCAAAATCAGTTAAATCATCATTGCTCCACCAAACGTATTCAGCTTCAAGGCCAACAAGTTCAATAGCACGGGCTACATCCCTATCACAGTTGGTTCCAGGAAATCTAATTACTCCGATTTTAGTCACTTAAATCACCTTATTTACCGCAAGCCATGTTTTGTGGAATTACATTGATTTTATAATTGTGAATTACAGGATTACAGAGTAATCTTTCACACATGTCTACAACATTTTCCCTTATTACTTCCCTGTCTTCCCCTTCCATTTGGAATTTGATAATTTCAACAGTTTTTGTATTTTTAACTTCATAACCAAGTAAATCAAGAGATCTTTCAATTGTTGTAGCTTCAGGGTTTAACATACCGTCTTTTAAAGAAATTTTAACTTCAATATCAAAAATCATTTAAATCACCTTTTCATCATCAGGAATAATTCTATTATATACTTCTATATAAGCGTCCATAACTTCAGCGTCTTTACCTTCTCTGAACAGTTCTTTATCCAGCATATCCAATGTTTCAGCATCCCATAATCTGCATCCGTCAGGGGAAATTTCATCACCCAAAAGAATGTTTCCATCCTTATCCTTACCGAATTCCACTTTAAAATCAACCAATATAATACCTGCATCCTTAAAGAATTCAGTTAAAACTTCATTGATTTTTAAAGCTTTTTCAGCTAGAATATCGACTTCTTCATCTGTAGCTATGCCCAATGCTCTGATGAGAGAGCGGTTAAGCATCGGATCGTGGTATTCATCATCCTTATAGTCCATTTCCACAATTGGAGGTTCTAATTTTTTACCGTCCTCAATCGGATATCTGCGAACCAAACTGCCTGTTGCGATATTTCTCACAATTACCTCAATCGGAATCATATCAAGCTTTTTGGCCAACATTACGTTTACTTCAGGTAAATCGATGAACTGTGTTTCAACACCATTTTCCTCTAAAACCTTAAATATTTTAGCTGAAATGACCGCATTATATGCGCCTTTTTTATCCATGACTTCCTTACGTGCACCATCACCGGCAGTCATGTCATCACGAAACTCGATGATAACTTCATCATCTTTTTCAGTGTTGAATACACTTTTTACCTTACCGGAATTAATTAACTCTTTTTTCTCCATGATATCAACAAATAAATTTTTAAATTATTATGCTATTAGTTTTGTTTTAAATATTATATAACATTAATTAAAAAAAGAGTCAGAATTATTGATTTTAAAAATAATTTTAAAATAAAAAAAAGAATGGTTATAAAATATAACCAATTATCGTTTTCTAAATGAGATAGCAAACACAGCACCAATAGCCACTAACAAAAGAAGCAATACCGGAAGACCAGTATTTTTATCGCTTAATGCACTCAATGGTTTTGGCATTTGTTTTTTAGGTTTTTTAACAGTCTGTGTAGTATTGTTGGTTACTTTTTTTGCAGGAGTTACATTGGTATTGTTTGTAGTGTTTGTTGTATTGGTAGCATTATCTCCGGTTACAGCAGTAACATTTTGAGTTGCTACAGGCTCACCGCTGGCATTTCCTGTGACATTTGTAGTGTTGTTGTCAGATCCGTTACCTACTTTTAAATTAACATCTTTGGAAATTTTAGAATAATTTCCATTTCCTTCATAGGTTACTTTTACAACATAATCTCCATCTTTTAAACCAGTCAAATCAACTGTTGCCTGTCCATCAACAACATTTGCAGAGACGTTTTTTCCGTTTACTGAAACGCTCACTTTACCTTGCGCATCACCAGGAAGGGTGACTTGAACATGAGCAGTTTCACCGGTACCGATGTCTGCAACATATACACTCATTTCCGGCTGTTCAGCTGCAAAAGCCATATTAACAGCAAGAAGAGCTAAAATTAAAATTGATAAAATAGCTATTTTTCTCATGATTTATTATCTATAAAAACTAGTAAATAAGATTTTAGTTATTTAATTGAAAAATGAGTCATTGCCTATACATTAGAAAATATTTAAAAATGAAATTAGAAAAATAAGTTCATTATTTGAGATTAACCCCCTTCAATTTGACAATCGAAGTCGACCAACCTGCAAATAATCAATCATTATTTCAATATTTTTGATACTTCATTCCATTCTCTTTAGCACAACGATAGAAAGAGGAAGTGCAAAAATGGAAATTATTGCTGATACTAAAAACAGGTTCCCATAATTTCCTGTTGTTGCAAACAATCCCAAAAATGCCGGTCCAAAACCCAAAGCAATATCAGTGCATAACAAATAAGTGGCAATTGCATATGAATGTCTTTCTTCTGGAGCATTTTTCGTAACCATCGCGTTTGCAATCGAATAGAATGTTCCAAAACCTACTCCAGTACATACAGCACAGATTATTACACTAACAAATGAAGGATATAATGCAATTAAAAATACTCCAATAGACTGTAGGGTAATAGGAACTATTGTAACCAGCCAGTTTCCAAATTTATCCTGGATTTTTCCGCCCAAAGGTCTTGCAATAATCAGGATTATTGAATAAATTATGAAAAACAATGAAAATGCTTCGACCAAATTAAGTTCATGTGCATAAACTCCACTAAAGGAAATGATTCCGACGTAACCGAATGAACATAGAGAAGCGACAATAGAAATAGGTATTGCATTAGGTTCTATGAACTTTTTTATGCCAGAATATTGGCTTTTAGTATCATAATCCTCTGTTTGAGGTTGTTTTATCTGAACAAATAATATACATACCAATGCAAGAACTGCAAAGACAGTAGCCACTAAAAAACAGCTTGTTGCACCGAAATTATCAATAAGATAATCTCCCACAATAGGACCAAAACCAACAGCAAGAGGAGTTCCGGTTAAGAAATATCCCATTGCTTCACCAAAACGTTTTGCAGGAAGTATTGGGGTCGCTATTGTAATAATGGCGGCACCTCCAGCACCCATACCTATACCATGAAGGAATCTGACCAGCAAAAGCATTGGAATATTGTTTGATATGAAATATAAAAGACAAACAACCAAATGCAATCCCAAAAATACATAGGCAGTTTTACGCCAGCCCCATTTTTGAAGTGCCTGGCCGGAATAAATCAAGGAAATAAGTCCACCGATTACATAAATTCCGGATGCCAAACCTGCAACAGATGCAGATGCACCCATATTAGTTGTATACTCTGTAATTGGAGACATTAAAACATACATTACAAAAGATGTAAAAAACAATGCCCCGAATATTAAAAAGAATTGTGAAGTAAATATTTTTTCCTTAGTGTTACTCATTTAAACCCCAACTATGTTTTAGATGCTATGATTACCCCGCCAACACCGTTTGGCGGAAGTTCTATCCTTAAATTAAGTATTCTAAGCAAAGCCTCCATTCCTCTTCTTTTACTTATTAAACATTGATAAGTGGTTTCAGGAACAAATATCATTCCCCCGACTTTCACTTTTGTAAAAATCTCAAGGAATAATTCGGCAATTTCATCTTCCTTTTTATTGATCATGCTTGAATTCAAATTTACAATAACACAGTCATAAGTGGCATGAAGCTCTGAAATTTCATCCAAACCTGCCTGAACACAGTTCCTGTCGATTTTTTGATCGGTTACGAAAAGTGTAGTACCATAAATTTCACAGGTATCCAATAGTTTAATTGAGTCATTGATAGATTTTTCATTATCAATTACAGGTAATTCATCATTATATTCACTTAAAACCAAATCAAATGCTTTTGACTCAACTTTACGCAAGAATTCCAAATCATGATGCAAAGCAAATAAATTGTCATGAACCAAATAAACTAAACCGCAACTTGAATTCAAATCTATGGTCTTTACAAAGGGATGGAGAGTTTCAAAGGAATTTGGAAGAGAAGTCCTGTGATGACTTGCCAATTTAAGGCTAATGTTTGTCATTGGTGAGGAATCAGCAAGAATATCCTTAGGAGCGATGAAAAATTTAACAACACCATGGGCAAAAAGCCTATAAGGTTTTTTCTTCTCCTCAGAGAAATGTTCCGGTTTTAAATATGAATCAAGGATACTGTCAGTTTCGTGCTGGCCTGAAATATTGTCTAAAAATTCGGAGTCCATATGACCTCCACAAGGCCTGCAATTAACTTCAATTAAAACAGGACCGTCATCATCAATCATATATTCACCATGAACCGGCCCGTATTGAATTCCTATAGCATCAGCTACCTTATATGCATATTCAATCATTTCAGCTTCACCGATGTTTAACTCGTTGACTGTACGGCAGGTATCATAGATAATGGCACCTTCAGATGTTTTAACCTTATGATATTTCCATACCAGTGTAACCCTGTGGTCTCCCTGACATGAAACGGTGTTGACAATATACTCATCACCGGAAATAAATTCCTGAATCAACATCTCACTATTATCCTCACCATAATAATTGGTCTCATCAAAGAGTTCATTCAAGGAAGCAACCATTTCCTCTTTGTTTGCACAAATCCTTACACTGGAAGAACCTGCACTATATATCGGCTTTATAACAACCTGCTTCAGGTTTTCATCATCATAAAATTTAATTGCTTCATCTATGGAAGTTACAGTTTGGCCTCTGATATGGCGGAGATTGTTTTCAGCAAGTCTCTTTTGCATTTCATCCTTTAATGTCATTGCATCAAGGTTTTCAATCGGATTGCAGAGTAAGCCCAAATCACTGGACAGTCTGGATGCAAGAATAACACCCTTTTCGTTACCCGGCAAAACTAAAATAGGATCATAATCGCGAACCATTTCAAGAGTTTCTTCATAGGTGTCCTTTTCATGAATCCATTCAAAATCATATTCTATTGAATTCAAATCTCCTTCAACATAATCAATATATTCCTTAACCTCCGGTGAATCTCCAGAAATTTTTGACTGAATCACAACCGGATTATAACCTCTGCTTATAATATCATAAATAAAATTCTTACCTGTTGAAATTGCATCAACAATAATGATATTCCTCATAAAAACACTCCTTAATTAGAATATATAAAAGATAATATAAAAAATTATCAGATGAATTTTAAATCATCTTTCGTTTTTCCGAATTTGGTTCCGTTGCTTTTTCCATTCGGAAGGGTTGATATGATGGTGAGAGGATAATCATCTAAAGGATTGATAATCATTGTATGAATTACATCCTTTCTTGTCTTGATTGTTATTTCATAGGCGTTTTCCTTTCTTACAAGAACACCTTCAAGAAAAACATCATTGAAAGACTCTTCATAAAGATACGCCGGTAATTCAATATCCAATTTGAAATAATTCAATATATCCTTTAAGATCATGAAAATCAAAAAAATAAAAAAGTAAAATTAACTATGCTGTAATAGTTAATTCTTTTACTGCATTACAGGTATTATAATCGCTGGTACCGTTGAAAGTACAGTTAAAAGTATAATTACCCGGATTTACGCCTGCAATACCAAATCCTAATTTACCGTCATTGCCTGTAGTAAAGTTAATGTGATTTTTTTCACCGCTTTCTGCAATGACAATAATGTCAACTACTGATTAGCTATAGGAGAACCGTCCTTTGCAGTTAATGTTAAATTAAAAAAGTCTCCGTTTTTTAAAGTATCAGGGCTTGTAACTTCCATCTGACTGTCCTGAGCAGCATATACAAAGGATGTTGCAATAACAAGTACAAGCAATGCAAGGATTATTTTCTTCATATTTTCACCTCTATTCTAAATTTGGCAGATATTTTTGATCTGATGCGTAAGATGAACCAATCAGTTCACCGGTTTCAACATCATATTGCCTAAATCCGCCATCTTTATAGCGGACTTCACGGTATTTACCGCTTCCGGCCTGAAAATTGGTTTTTATTTCTTCAGATACAATATCTGCATCTTTAGATACTAAGTTTTCATTTTCACTAGAATTATTTTGATTAATAAAAATCACCTCCACAAAAAAGCAAATGTGTAGAATTTTTAATTAAAAAACTTATTAAGATTTAATTAGTATCTAAAGATAGTTTGATTTTAATATTTAATTAAATTATTGATTTTTTTGAATTTTTACCTGAACATGTAAAAATTACTGGATGACAAAATATTACTCGATGAAGTCAATATTATGAATAAAGAGTTATTTTCAAATAAAAGGTAAATTTTTAGATTTTAATTAGTCAATATTAAAAAATAAAGATTTATAAGCATTAAAATTCAATAAAAAAATAAAAGAGGTGAAAAAATGTGTGATGAAATTAAAGAAAAATATTTTCCAATACGGCACGATGCCGAAGATGAAATATTCATTATCTGCATGAGCCAATTGGAAGAATTTCCTGAACATATTACCAAATTAGATGACATTATTGGAAGATATGACTCAAGATATGTGTCAGAATCATACAAAAATCTAAATTTGGATTCCGTCAGACAAAGAAAAGACAAAAGTCTAATCAATATAGAGCACCATTCCAACATCAATCCTGATTTAATGAGAAGGGATTATGAATACTGCATTTCAATACATGCTGCAACAAAAAAAGAGGTTCAACCATTCATATTCTATTCAGGAAAACTGCCAGTAAACGAAGTTGAATATGCAAATGATACAATGTTTTACAATCCAGTATGGAACAAAACAAGAAAAACTAATGGAAACATAATACTTAATAGTCTCAAATACAAAATAGAAAAACAAGAAGAATGTAATGCTTTTGACATAATCGATTTGATATGGCTTCCAAGCTACAATATAGATTTAAGTATTGAGAACACCATATGTGAATGTATTAAGATTTACAAATATATGATTACTGATGAATGGCTATCATATGTTGCTAAAAAATGCCTTAAATTATGGGTTGGAAGATATATTGAAAGCAAAAATCAAATAAAAAAAGCTGCAGGAGGTTTAGGTATGAGCGCACTTGAATTAAAATCATTTGAAGAACAATTAGCAAACGTAATATATGCAAACAGACTAGAACAAGCCGAAAATCGAGGAAGAGAAGAAGGAATAGAACAAGGAATAGA
>NZ_JAZRKF010000059.1:0-87702 GCF_045646205.1 Methanobrevibacter sp.
GCCACACACAAAGGTGTGGTATCCATTATAGTTATTATTCCCATTTCCTATTGTCTTTCGACTGTTAATGGCTTTTGCTTTCTCTGATATCCTCTACCTCCTAAGGAATTAGGTTTCATTCACAATCCACTTACTCACAAACTATTGTGAGACCTCGTGAGGCTTACCAAGTTGATCTACTTCAGAAACGAATGAATTAAGGTCCAATCTATACTCCGGCAAATTACTGTAAGGTTATGACTAAACAATCACCTAATCAATTGATTGTTCCTATGAATTCGCAACAATAGTTAGTTAAATTAAATTTAACGATGCATTCTACCTATTGGCTTGACTTACGAAGCTTACAATTGTTCACTTACGTTAACCTTTTTCACTCTTTCCCTAGCACATAAATACAATGAATGCTTTATACTTATTTATGCATAATATCATGCAACCCCATAATCAATCACTTAATTATGAGTTTCAATGGGGAAAATCCCGTCATAACTGGGATTGAAATTAAATTTCACTGATTCTAAATGGGAAATAGACCCTAGCTTGTCGCACGATTAGTCGTCAAATGCTCTCGGATAAAGTCTTTATATATGGGAGTATTATAAATATGGTTGTGGAAGAAAAACATAGTATTTGATTGATTTAGTTTAAATTGTTAAATGATTTTATCTTTTATAACTTTTAGGAGTTAAAATTAATGGTCATTTTTTTATTTATCCAATATTTTATGTTTTTTTTCTAAAGAAATGGATGGTAATATTTGATATTAATATAATTTAGTTGTGGATTGGTTTTGGGGTTATGTGTGAAGAATTTTTTATTTTGACGGATAAATGTGAATTTGTTCCTGATGAGGAATTAAAGAAAGTATTGGAGTTTAATATGCGTGCTAGTGCTTATGTTTATAACAAAGCATTGGAATTTAGTATCTATCGCAGTAATTTAGTTAATGAATTTGGAATAGGCTCTAAATTTAAAGTAAATCGTAGTTATACTCAGGGTATAGTTAAATCTCTAAAAAAACAAAAGCCTTTCCTCGAAAAAGCAGAATCAACATGTATTCAAGCATCAACAGACAGACTAATAAAAGCCTATGAAGGATACTACAACAATAGAACAAGATTTCCCAAGTTCAAATCATATAAAAGAAATCCAGTAACATCCATCACACTACGAAACAACGACTACAAAACAAAAGATGGCATCAAAGGCTCCCTAAGATGGGAAGAAGATAAATTCCGCATAAACAAACTTGGATTAATCGAAGTCAAACATAAAAGAGACATAGATGGAAAAATCAAAGAAGCAACTATTAAAAAAGAAAACGGACGTTGGTACGTTTGCATAGCATACCAACTAGAAAAAATAAATCCTCGAGAAGAATTTCCATACGGATACTACCTAGGAATAGACCTTGGAATAACAGACTTCCTAACATTCTCCACCGGTCGAGTGATAGCCAAACCCGACCTCAAAAGAATCAACGGAAGAATACAATACTACCAACAAAAATTAGCACGACAAAAACAAGGTGGATCCAACTGGAAAAAAACTCTCAAAAAACTCCACAAATGGATAAACAAAAAAAATAATGTAGTAAATGATTACTACCATAAAGTATCCTACAACATAGTCAGACACCATCGATTCATCGCAATGGAAAAGCTCAACATTCGAGGAATGATTAAAAGCAACCTAAGCAGAAGCATACACGAAATCGGATGGGGAAAACTAGTCGAAATGATAAAATACAAAGCAAAATGGTACAACAGACAATTCGTACAAATCGACAGATGGTTCCCATCAAGTAAAAAATGCTGGGCATGTGGCGAAATAAATGATGACTTAGAACGTGGAGAAAGAGAATGGGAATGCCCACATTGTCATGCTCCTTTATTAAGGGATTTGAATGCAGCATTAAATATTTTAGACGAAGGTCTACGCGCCGTTGGTTCACCGGTGCCAAGCTTAGTAGATTTCGTACATATGTTTCCACAAAAATACTTAGAAATATTTCTAAGTAATTGTGAAGTAAATATTATATGTACGGCCTAAGAATCTCCGGCTTCTACAAAGCCGGAGAGGTTCAAACAAGGCAATCAGTGACGCACAATCACAAAACAAAAGCATTATTCTGATTTTTGATCAGGATGGCTGTTATTATTGCGATTTGCTTAAGGAAAATACCTTATCAAACAAAGAATTAATATCCAAACTGAAGGGCGGTTACATAACTGTTATCGTTGATATTAATAAAAATCCGCAGCTTGCAGCAAAGTATCAGGTCTTTGGAACACCGACCATGATATTTTTGGATTCAAATCAAAAACAGATTGGTAAAATCGACGGTTATGTTGAGGCAAATGAATTTTTAAACTACATTAAGGGGATGTAAATGGATTTATTTCCTCTAATTTCTTTTTTTACTGGTGTTATTTCAATATTGTCACCATGCATACTTCCAATATTGCCAATATTTGTAGGATTCAGTTTAAATTCCAAAACGAAAACTGAAATTGTATCTTTTATCTGTGGTTTGTTTTCAATTTTCACGGTAATCATTTTCCTGACTGCATTTTTTACAGCCGCAGTCTATCAGTATATCAGTTATATCAGAATTTTCTCATCATTTCTGCTTCTGATTATCGGAATTTTGATTCTGGCAAATTATTCCTTTAATTTCAATGTAAAACCTATTAATCATGAGGGAATCATCGGTTCATTTTCACTGGGCTTTTTAACGTCAGTTGCTTGGGTTCCATGTTACAGTGCCTATCTGATATCATTGATTTCTCTTCTTGTAACTTCCGCTGATCCGTTATTTGCTGCTTTTAATATTGTATTATACTGTTTGGGATTCGGTTTGACGCTTCTGGCTTTAAGTTTCATTATATCCAAAATCAATCTGGAATCCTTTGTTAAAAAAACAAGTTTCATCCCGAAAATTTTTGCGGTGCTGATTATTGTCAGTGCAATTTACATGTTATTTTTCTAACAATATTTATATACTATGAATAAAATATGTAATAATAACCTTTATGGGCGGGTTTTAATTAAATAAAACTAAATTACAAATTATTCCTTAAATAACGTGAGAAGAACTCACAATAGTCAAATAAGAGATTATAGAACTATAATCTGTTATAATTTCATTTTATAGATTATTTTATGTAAGATTAATGAAATACTCTATTTGAGGACTATTTTTCAAAATTAAATAGCTATTCGCTAAATTATTAAAAATATTTTAAAATTAAAAAACGGTTGATATAATGGCAAAAGCAAAATCAAGACGTAGAGTACGTGACACTTGGAAAGAAAAATCATGGTATACAATTAAAACACCATTAATGTTTGAAGAAAAAGAAATTGGAGAAACTCCAGCTAAAGATGCAGATCTTTTAATAGGAAGAGGCGTAGAAGTTACAATGAGAGAATTAACCGGTGACTTCTCAAAACAATACATTAAACTCAGATTTGAAATTGAAAGTGTAGCTGGTGATGTTGCATCCACCAAATTTACTGGTCACAAAACCACTACTGATTACGTAAGAAGTATGATTAGAAGAGGGACATCCAGAATCGATGCTTCCACTATTGTAAAAACTAAAGATGACCGCAGAATCAAACTTCATGTATTAGCAGTAACAATCAGAAGAGCAAAATCTTCCCAACAAAAATACATGAGACAAGTCATTGAAGATTTACTCAAAGAAACTGCAGCAGAAAGAACTTACGAAGAATTAGTTAAATCTTCTGTAAATGGTAAATTAGCATCTGAAATTTACCACACTGCTAAAAAAATCTACCCACTTAAAAGAGTGGAAATCATCAAAAGTAAAGTAATCAACTAAGATTACTTTTACAATTTCTTTTTTTTAATTAAAATTAACTTTAGCCGATAATTTTCGATTTTTTTTACAAATACCTCAACAATTACTTTTTTATACTTTTGTAAAAATTTTTATACTGTGGTGTATAAATATAATGTTTAATAGTTAGTGGTATTATGGTTGAAACGGCAATGATTAATTGGGGTTATGTAATCGCTTTGTTTATTTTAGGCATCATTACATACAAAAGAAAATCTCTTGATTTATTGGGCTCATTAACAATGGTGTTAATGGGTATTGTAATCATATTTTCAGCCGGCGCCAACTGGCTTCTTCTTTTAGTGATATTCCTTGTTTTATCATTGCTTGCAACAAAATACTCCAAAGAATATAAGCACTCTTTAGGTGAGTATGAAGGAAGAAGATCTTCTAAAAATGTTATTTCAAATGGTATTGTCGCATTCATGATGGCTGCTTTTGGAGGATATTACTTGCCATTTGTCGGAGGGTTTATCGGAGCTATTGCAACGGCAACTGCAGACACATTGGCTTCCGAAATAGGTATTTTACAGCAGCCAAGATTAATCACCACTTTTCAAAAGGTAGATCCAGGAACTGATGGTGCAGTATCTGTACTTGGTACAGCTGTTGGAATGATTGGGGCATTGATTATCGGATTATCTGCATATCTCTTAGGTATTGTTGCAAATCCCCTATCCGCTATTGTAGTGTCTGTAATATCCGGTACTGTAGGATGCTTTATGGATAGTTTTTTAGGTGCAACTTTTGAAAGGGCAAACATGCTAACAAATGAGCATGTTAATTTAATTGCAACGATTACCGGTGCAATTGTTGGGATAATTCTTATTTAATTACTGTTTTTTACAAAAACCTTATTTTTACAGATTCATTGAAAGAAAATATCTTATATTTTAAAATATCTTAATTATTGTCCATTGATAAATCAAAGGCCATTGAGGAAAGTAAAACTGCAATAATCCTAACTTCGAACGATACTTAAATAGATTTTCCAGATAAGGCCGTTTACCTAGATTAATTTTCTAAAGAATATTAAATTATATAACCATTGAAAAATAGAATTATTAATGTATATTTATTAAAGGTGATAATGTGAAGGGAATTGTATTAATTATGGATGGTATGGGTGACCGTCCTATAAAAGAACTTGACAATCAAACCCCTCTTCAAGCTGCAAATACTCCAAATATGGATAAAATGGCTTGTGAGGGAATTACTGGTATTATGGATTCAATTGCTCCGGGTATTATTCCGGGCAGTGACACAGCACATTTGTCCATTTTAGGATATAATCCATATGAAGTTTATACTGGAAGGGGACCATTTGAAGCGAATGGTGTTGGTGTAGACGTGCTTCCGGGTGACATTGCATTCAGATGCAATTTTTCAACTGCAGATGATGATTTAATAGTCACAGACAGACGTGCCGGAAGAATTAAGGAAGGAACCAAAGATATCGTTGACGTATTGAATACTATGGTTTTAGAGGATTATCCAGATATTAAAATTATTTTCAAAGAATCCACCGGCCACAGGGCAGTTTTAGTTTTAAGAGGCGAAGGCTTATCTGATAAAGTAAGTGATGCAGACCCTAAAGTGGAAGGAAATAAACCTAAAGAAGTTAAAGCTTTGGATGACTCCGCTGAAGCTCAAAAAACTGCAGATATCTTAAACCAATTAGTCAAAAAATCTTATGAAATGGTTAAAGACCATCCTGTTAATTTAAAAAGAATCGAAGAAGGTGAACCTCCAGCAAATATCATCATCCCTCGTGGTGCAGGAGAAGTTCCTGTTGTCGAATCTTTAAATGATAAATACGAAGTCAACTCTGCCTGTATTGCAGAAACCGGTCTTATCATGGGAATAGGAAGATTTGCAGGAATGGACATCATTGAAATGGAAGATGTAACTGGTGGAATTGATACCAATTTATACAATATTCGTGATACAATCATTGATCAGGTTAAAAACTCAGACCATGACTTTTTCTTAATAAATATCGATGGTGCAGATGAAGCAGGCCATGACGGCCAAATCAAGGAGAAAAAAGAATTCATCGAACAGGTGGATGAAATTGTCATGAGTGAGTTAATAAAACTTGAAGACGTTTATATTTTCTTAACAGCAGATCATTCAACTCCAATATCTGTTTTAAACCACTCAGGAGATCCAGTTCCTGTAATAATCAGAGGTCCTGAAGTAAGAGTTGATGACGTATGCGAATTCTCAGAAGTTGCATGTGCAAAAGGCGGACTTAACAGAATCCGTGGAAGCGATGTAATGAACATCATGATGGATTTAATGAACTATGCACACAAATTTGGGGCTTAGGTGAGTTAAATGGCATCAGGAAAGCTATTTGGAACATCCGGAATTAGAGGTAAAATAGGCTCTGAAGTAACATGTGAACTTGCTTTAAATGTAGGTAAATCCCTTGCGACTTATCTCGGTAATTCAGGTAAGGTTGTAATAGGTTATGATACAAGAACAACCAATAAAATGTTGGATCAGGCTATTTGTGCAGGTTTACTTGAAAGCGGCGTAGATGTAGTTAAAATCGGAATGGTTCCAACTCCATTGGTTGGTTATGCAACCGAAAAACTTGACGGTGATGCAGGTATCATGTTGACAGCATCCCATAATCCTTCACAGTATAACGGAATCAAACTATGGAATAAAAACGGAATGGCATACACCCAAGCTCAGGAAGCAGAAATAGAAAATATTTACAATAATAAGTTATATGAATCAGTAACCTGGGATAAGGTAGGTTCAATTTCCATTAATGAGGAAATCAAAGCCCAATATATTGATGATTTGGTAAACCTCGTTGAAATTAAACCTGGCTTAAAAGTTGTCATTGACTGCGCATCAGGTGCGGGAAGCGAAATATCACCTTTAGTATTTAGAAAAGCAGGCTGTGAAGTAACAACCCTTAACTCCCAGCCGGACGGATTTTTCCCCGGAAGAAATCCCGAACCTAATGCTGAAAACCTCGGCAACTTAATGAAAACTGTTGTAGCTATTGGGGCAGACTTGGGTATTGCTCATGATGGTGATGCAGACCGTATGATAACTGTTGATGAAAACGGTAATATTTCTCCATTTGATTCCCTTTTAGCATTAATATCCAAAGAATTTGACGGAGATGTTGTAACAACAGTCGATGCGGGATTATGTATGGATGAATCAGTTAACGGTGAAGTATTCAGAACTCCTGTCGGTGACGTTAATGTGGCGGAAGTCATCATTGAAAAGAATGCTGCATTCGGTGGAGAACCTTCAGGAACCTGGCTGCACCCTGATTTCTGTATGTGTCCTGATGGAATTTTATCCGGTCTTAGAATGGCTGAATTAGTATCCAAAAAAGGAAAATTATCAGATTTGCTTGCAGAAATTCCATCTTATCCAAATATCCGTGAAAAAATAACCTGTTCTAAAGAAGCAAAAATCAAAGTAATGGAAAATATGGAAGATTTGTTAAAAGCAGAATTTGATGACATTAAAGACATTAACTCTATTGACGGTGTTAGATTAACATTTAACGATGACAGTTGGGTTTTAGTAAGGCCTTCCGGAACTGAAGACTATGTCAGAATCACTTTAGAGTCCCGTGATGAAAAAAGAGCTAATGAAATTAATGAAGCCTGTAAAAAAATAATAAACGACAATATTTAGATGAATTTTATTCATCTTTAACTTTTTTTTTAAAAGAATTTTTAACTATTTTCATACATGAAAACAATTTATTTAAGTTGGGTGATGTTTGGTTTAATGCAATAATAAAAAAATAAAAGTTAGAAGAAGATTTATTCTTCTTCTGCGATAAATGCTTCTATTCCGAGAGCTGCACATTCTGGGCATACCCAGTCATCAGGCATGTCTGCAGGTGTTGCACCAGCAGGAATGTTGTATGCAGGATCTCCTTTTTCTGTATCGAATCTGTATTCACAGTGTAAACAAACATATATAGTCATTTTATTATCTCCTTATTTTTTTATTAGCATTGCCAATATAATTTTAATTGTATTGATACTTATATTTAAAATTACTTATTTGACAAAATTCTTAATAAATTAATATATTAGAAAAAACATAATATTTTACAATAATTTTTTAATTTAAATGGGGTAATAAAATTGAAAGCAATAATTTTAAGTGCTGGTGAAGGTTCAAGGATGAGGCCATTAACACTTACGAAGCCTAAAACCATGTTGCCTGTCGCTGGTAAGCCAATTATTCAATATAACATAGAAGCATTAAAAAACAATGGTATCAAGGATATTCTATTAATTGTCAGGTATAAGGAAGAAATTGTAAGGGATTACTTCGGTGATGGTTCTGAATTTGGTGTAAATATCACTTATAAAACACAAGAAGATTTCCTAGGAACAGCTAATGCTATCTCGTATGGTGAAGATTTCATTGAAGACAGTTTAATTGTTTTAAATGGGGATATTATACTTGATGATGTGATTATTCATGAAATCATTGAAAAATATGATGAGTTGAAACCTGATACATTGATGGTTTTAACTGAAGTAGAAGATCCTTCCGCTTTTGGTGTTGTTGAAATAGAAGACGGAAACATCAAAAGCATTGTTGAAAAACCTAAAAGAGAAGATGCACCAAGTAATTTGGTTAATACTGGTATTTATGTCTTCAATAAAGATATTTTTGGAAAAATCGAAAAGACAGAAATCTCTGAAAGAGGAGAATATGAAATTACCGATTCTGTATCCATGCAGATTGATGAAGGCAAAAAGGTCATAGGTCATAAAACAGACAAGGATTGGATTGATGTTGGAAGACCATGGGAGCTTATTGAAGTTAATGAAGAATTGATCGGTAATTTAAAGACTAAAATTAAAGGTAAAGTTGAAAATGGGGCACATCTTCATGGTGAAGTTCATTTGGGTGAAGGAAGTGTCATTAAAGCAGGAGTTTACATCGAAGGTAATGTTTACATTGGTAAAAACTGTGATGTAGGCCCTAACTGTTATATTCGCGGTAACACTTACCTTGGTGATAATGTCCATGTAGGTAATGCAGTTGAAATTAAAAACTCAATTATCATGGAAAATACCAATGTAAGTCATTTAAGTTATGTTGGAGACTCTGTAATCGGTTCTAACTGTAACGTTGCAGCAGGAACTAACATTGCTAATTTACGTTTTGATAATGCAAACATTAAAACCAAAATCAAAGATTCAATGGAGGACAGTGGAAGACGTAAGCTTGGAGCTATTATTGGAGACTCTGTAAAAACAGGAATCAATTCCAGTTTCTCTCCTGGTGTAAAAGTCGGTTCCAACTCCACAATCGGTTCTAATGTTTTACTGTACGAAGATTTACCTTCAGATACAAGAGTATTATTAAAACAAAATCATATTATTCAAGACAAGAATAAAGACGACAAAAATTAAAAAAACTAGTGATATTATGGAAAATAAAAAAGACTCTATTGTAATATGCCCTGGTGCTCAAGTAATTGGTGATGTTGAACTCGGTGAAAATGTTTCTATTTGGCATGGTGCTGTTATAAGAGGTGATACAGCTCCAATTAAAATAGGAAATAATTCCAATGTCCAGGATAATTGTGTAGTCCACTGTTCCAAGGACTTTCCGGTGGAAATCAAGGATAATGTATCTGTCGGTCACGGAGCAGTTATTCACGGATGCACTTTAGAAGACAACGTGTTAATAGGAATGAATGCAACAGTTTTAAACGGCGCTAAAATAGGTAAAAACTCAATCGTTGGAGCCGGTGCTGTTGTAAGTGAAGGAAAGGAATTTCCAGAAAACAGTTTGATTTTAGGTGTTCCGGCCAAATTGATTAAAGAAACAACTCCAGAACAGATTCAACATATCCAAGATAATGCGGATAACTATGTAAAACTTTCCAAACAGTATAAGGAAGATTAAACCATGAAACCAAGACAAATTGTTAGTGATATGGACTCATATGTTCCCGGAAGATCACAGGATGAAATAGCTGCTGAATTCGGATTAAAAAAGGAAGATATTATTAAATTGGGATCAAATGAAAACCCGTGGGGTCCGTCTCCAAAAGCCATTGAAGCTATTGCGGAGGAATCCCTTTCCATTAACAGGTATCCCGAATCCCAGCTTAAGGAAGTTGTTCATCTTGCGGCAGAATACTCCGGCGTTAAAGATTCTCAGGTAATAATTGGCGGGGATGGTGCTGATGAAATCATTGATGTATTGGCAAAAACCTTCATTGAACCTGGTGATGAGTTTATCGTACCTTTGCCGTCCTACATGTATTATGAATATCTTTTAAAGCAATATGGGGCCAAACCTGTTTATGCCAGATGGGATTTGGATAAGAATGCTTTGGATGTAGGCTCAATTTATGATAAGATTACTCCTAAAACCAAAATGATGTTTCTATGCAGTCCTAATAATCCTACCGGAACTTTAATCGATAGAAATGATTTGATAAAAATAGCCGGTGAAAATCCTGATATCTTAATTGTCATTGATGAGGCTTATTTTGAATATTCAGAAGTCACCAATAAAGACTTAATCGATGAATATGGCAATATTTTCATAATCAGAACAATGTCCAAGGTATTGGGCCTTGCCGGAATGAGAATAGGTTACGGTCTTTCCTGTGAAGAAATAATCGAATATATGCACAGAATCAAACCCGTATTTTCCCTAACAAGATTGTCTTATGTTGCAGCGGTCAATACCTTTAAGGATAAGGATTATATTGAAAGATCCATTAAGGATGGAATTGAAAGCAGGGATTATTTAATCGATGAACTGTCTAAAATAGATTCTTTAAATGTATTTCCATCCAAATCCAATTTTATTTTAATTGGCGTTAAGGATACCGGTTATACTGCAGCAGAAATCACTCGTGAATTCATGAAACGAGGCATAATCGTACGTGACTGCACTTCATTTAAGGGTTTGGATGAATATTGGATAAGGATTAGTATCTGTACTATGGAAGAAAATAAAAGATTCATTGAAATCGTTCATGAGGTAGTAGACTAATGTATGTTGGCGGTACTTTAATATCTTCAGTTGAATTCCATGGAAATATGTCTTTGGTTATTTTCATGTCCAAATGCCCTCTTGCCTGCAGATATTGTCACAATGTCGAGCTATTGGAGGACAATACTCAAAAGACTTTTGAAGAAATAAAAGCGGAAATAGATAATTCAGCTGATTTCATTGATGCGGTTGTCATATCTGGCGGTGAACCATTGATGCAACTGGATGCATTAATCGAATTATTTACTTACATTAAAAGTATAGGCCTTAAAACAAAGCTTGATACAAGCGGAATTTATCCCGAAAAAATTGAAAGATTATTGGAATTGGAATTATTGGATTTCGTTTCACTGGATATTAAAGCGCCTTTTGAAAAATACAGAAAAGTCACGGGCTCAAATGTAGGTTATCAAGTTAAAAAATCAATGAAACTTTTAAATGCCGATAAAAACGTTCGCCTGGAAGTCAGAACCACTTATGTTCCTACTTTACACACTAAAAAAGATATTCACAATCTTGTCCTTGATGTTGAAGGAGATATTTACACCATTCAGCAGTTCAGAAATAAAAACGTTTTAGATCCTGCTTTGGAAAAAGTGGAGGTTCCTAATCCTCACGATTTAGCAAAATTGGCTCGAGACATTAAGCCATTGTTTGATGGAATCGTTAAAGTAAAAAGTGCAGAATTTGGTGAACAGATAATCGAATAAATTAATGGGAGGTCCAAAATGCCGATTTTATCATTTTCCAGTAATGATATTGATGTAATTACAGGTAAAAAAAGAAGAACTATCAGAAAACTTTGGAAAACTCCTCTTAAAAAAGGTGACAGATTATACTGTTACTGGAATCTTGTTTCAAAAGAAAAAATGAAGATTTTTGAAGCCATTGTCACCGATGTTGAAGACATTGCTTTTGAAGAAATTATTGGCAATGATGAAATAGCACGTGAAGAAGGTTTTAAAGATTCAAAGGATATGTTAAGGGAATTTAAAAAAATGTATGGTGGTCGAGTCGATGCCTCCGATAAGTTTCAGGTAATTTATTTTGAAAAGTTGGATATTGATGACTGGAAAGGAGATAAAATCGACGAAAAATCAATGATTACCAAACGTGCAGATATTCTTTTTGACAGCGGTAAATTTGACAAGTCAACAATGTGTTATGATGCGGCTTTAAGAATCGATCCCAATGACGTTTACCTTTTAAATAAACAGGGAGATAACCTTTCAAGGCTCGGCAAGTTTGATGATGCCATTGAATGTTACGATAAGGCTTTGGAAATTGAACCTGATAATGTTTATATCCTAAATAACAAGGCTATCGCCCTTTTAAATGCAGGAGATTTGGATGGCGCTTATAAATCAAGCACTATTGCTTACAATTATTCTCCAAGCAGCCCTATTGTACTGTACTGGAGAGGCTTTATTTTGGAGGTTTTAGGTGAATATGATAAGGCTTTAAGGGTTTACGATAAGCTTATTGTCATTGACAGTGAAAATCCTGAAGTATGGAATGCCAGAGGAAACCTTTTATCTGATATGGGCCGTTTGGAAGAGGCCATTGAATCCTTCGACAGGGCTGTGGAAGTCTGTCTTGATGACTCTGAAATGGATGCCGATGCTATCAACAGGATGGGTAATGCCTATATTGATTTGGGTAAGTATGATGAGGCATTGGAATGTTTTAATACGGCAATTTCTTTAGAAAAATATAATATTGACTTTTTATTAAATAAGGGTGTTGTATTAATGGAACTGGGTAAGTTTGAAGAAGCAGTTGACAGTTTCAATAAGGTGCTCCTTAGAAATCCCGACAATGAAGATGCATTTTTCCTGAAAGAAGAATGTTTGGATAACTTTTAATGTAGATGCCACCATAATTTTTATAATTTCTATAATCTAAAATTATTTATTTTAAAAAAAGAGTTAATTATTTTAATAGTTTCATCGTAAAACTATATTTTAATTTATCAAAAAAGTAAAATTATTGAAGTAAAAGTTACTCCAATTTTAGCCTTTGTATTTTTTAATTAAACCGAGACCCCATTCAGTCATTTCATCAGCTTTTTCCTGTGAGTCACTTTCAGCAAAGCATCTGAAAATAGGTTCTGTACCTGAAGGTCTGATAATAACCCAACCATCTTCTTTTAAGATTTTAACACCGTCAGTTAAATCCAATTTGAAATCTGTTGTGGTTTTAATCTCTTCAGCTATGTTGTCCATGACATCCTGTTTTAAATCGTCAGGACATTCGATTTTGGTTTTGCTTGCATAATAAACCGGAAGTTCAGCAACTAGCTCGGATAATGATTTTTTCTCCAAAGCCAAGGTTTCCAGGATTTTGGCTACAGTCATTACTGCATCTCTTCCATAAACAAAGTCTGGGAAAATCAAACCGCCGTTTTCTTCTCCACCGAATAATCCGTCTTTTTCATGTAATTCACGAGCAACAAGTAAATCTCCAACTGCAGTAGCTATTACTTCACCATTGTATTCATCAGCAATATCATAAATTGCCTGGGAGGTTGCGACGGTAGTTACAATGATTCCTCCGCCGTTTTCTTTAAGCATCTGTTTTTCAACAAGTGTGAAGGTTTTGTCTCCTAAAACGAAGTTTCCTTTCTCATCAATACAGATTGTCCTGTCAGCATCTCCGTCGTGAGCAAGACCGATATCTGCTCCCAATTCCTTTACAACACTTATTAATTCCTGAAGGTTTTCTTCAATAGGTTCAGGGTCACGTCCAGGAAATGCTCCATCTGCTTGACAGTTGAGGGTTGTTACGTCACAGCCTAATTTACGAATTAGGTATGGTGCGGTATAAGCTCCGGCACCGGATCCGCAGTCAACTACCACTTTCAAGTTTGCTTCTCTAATTGCTTCAGCATCAACTTTTGAGATTGCTTCATCAATATATTCATCAATTATTTTATCGTTATGGTAAATTTGACCGATTTCAAACCATTCTGCTCTTTTCGGTTCACTGTCAAAGTATAACTCTTCAATAGCCAAATCCATTTCATCAGGAATGCCGATACCATATTCATCTAAAAATTTAATACCATTGTATTTTGGAGGATTGTGTGAAGCAGTAATCATCACTCCGCCGTCATAATATTTACGAACAGCATATTGCACACCTGGGGTCGGTAGGATTCCTAAATCCACAACGTCACAGCCGGATGATAAAAGTCCGGCCTTTACGGCTTCCATTAACATTGGGCTGGTTGTTCTTGTATCTCCACCGACTGCAACAGTACCTTGGATTTGAGTTCCGTAACATGCTGCGAGCCTTGATGCAAATTCAGGAGTCATAACATCATTTGCAGTTCTTCTAACTCCGAAAGTTCCGAATAATCTTTTTTTCTCTGACATATTAATAAATTCCTATAAGCTTTATTATAGTACTTTTTGATTTCAATTAATAAATAACTATTCATTAATAAGTATAATTTTAACTTATTATTTTCAGGCTGTCCCCACTCGAGAGAACGATTTCCATTTCATTATTGTACTCGGTAATCTTTCCGACAACATTAACCTTTTTATCTTTAAAATCTTCAATTTCCAGCTTATTCGATTGCATCTGGGCGATTTGGCTTTCAAAAATAATCAATGGAATCTGGCCGGTCCCGTCATTAATCGTTAAAAAATAACTGCTGCCGCTTTTGGAGGATTTCACATCACTGACAACACAGTTAATGCTTACTTCTTCATCAATCATTGCACGGGTTATATCCTTTATTTTAACTTCTTTAACTTCAATTGATGGAGTAAAGAGTATTAATCCAATCAATCCAATTAAAGAGGTTACTAAAGCTATTCTTAATAATTTGTCATCTGTAATATCCATGCTTTTGGATTTGACTTTATGCTTAATAAATGGGATAGTATTTAATCGAGTTAAATTGTTCCAACTCGGTTATATTGTCTGGGTTTAGAATCTTCTGTTGCGCCAGTTATCCAGTTTTCTTTTCTTTTCCTGTTCTGTGTCGATAAAACTGTACTGGCCTTCATCGCCGTAGTTTGAAAAGTGAAACATCTTGCTGAAATATCCGCATGAATCGTCAGGGTCGGTATTTGCGCCGCTTTTTTGACATATCATTCCATAAGCAGATCCTAAACGGTGTGTTTGCCAGTAGGTACAGTTTTCACATATATTGTCTCCGGGATCTTCTTCGAAAAAGTCATTATCTTCTTCAAATGAATCATCGTCTTCATCATCTTCAGAGTCTATGCCATAATAATCCTCATAGCCGTCATGAAGCATGTATCCGCATACACTGCAGGTTACGTCGTCATCAACTGCTGAACCACAATCTGGACATTCAACAGCATCCTTTGAACATCCGCAGTATGGGCAGTCGTCATTAAAATCCTCATCATACTCTTCACCGCATTGCAGACATTCCATCCTATCACCTCACTGTGCATCATACATTGAAAGTAATCTTTCAACAGTATCCACGTCTTTTGGTCCCTTATCCTTTCTGATGTTTTTGACAACCGGAAATCTTATTGAATAACCTGTTTCATATTCCGGGGATTCTACAATTTCGGAAAATGCAATTTCTAAAACGATTTTAGGTTCAACAATAATTTCGCGGCCTTTTGTTGTAATTTCAATTTCTTTCATTTTCTTGGTTAGGTATTCCAAAGTAGCATCATCAAGACCTGTTGCAGCATAGGCCACGGTTTTAAATTCGTCATTTTCATCTCTGAGTGCTACAAGATAAGACCCGACGAAATCTCCTCTTTTACCGATACCGTATGTTCCGCCGACAACAATCATGTCTAAGGTTTCAGGTTCTGCTTTATATTTGAGCATTTTTTTACCTCTAATTCCAGGAATATATGGCTCTGAAGCATCCTTAATCATGATTCCTTCGTGATGTGCCGCAATGGATGAGTTAAAGAGTTCTTCAATTTCATCAATGTTGTCTGGCGTTCCGACAATCATCGTACTTAAATTCATTTCATCAACGCTGGTGTCCACAATAGCTTCTAAGGTATTTCTCCTGTCCATCAACGGTTCGTCAATCATAGGTTCTTTATAATATAAGACATCAAATAAGTATAATTTTAAAGGAACGTTTTCCATTGCCTCTTCAACATTGTATTTACGTCTTACTCTATGCAAAATGTTTTGGAAAGGCAGCGGCTTACCGTCACGGGTAGCAATCACTTCGCCTTCAACGATATAGTCCTCATGAGGCAGGTATTCATTAAACAAATCAACGATTTCCGGAAGTGCATTGGTGATATTTTCCAGTCTGCGCGTGAAAATGTTTATTTCATCGCCGTTTCTGTGAACCTGCAGTCTGATACCGTCATATTTGGTCTCACAAATTGCAGTTCCCATTTCCGGAATGATTTCGGCCACTGGTGGTGAAAGCTGTGCAAGCATTGGTTTAACTGGAGTTCCCGGAGTCAAATTAAGTTTGGATAAACCTTCTCCACCTTCCAGAAATGCTGTGGTTGCAACAACGGAAAAGTCATTGGTCAGCATCTGTGCCCGCTCAACAATTGCCTTATCAATGTCAAAGGCCTGTGCTATTGCGTCTCGAACAATACCGTCTCCAACACCAATTCTAAGTTCTTCTGTGATGGTACGGGTTAAATATTTGGCTTCTGTAGCTGAAGCCTGTGATAATAATTCCAATATGATTGCGATTTTACGATTAGTAGAACGTGATCCGCTTATTTTTGATAATTTCTGAAGGCTATTAAAGACAAAGTTAATAGTCAGGGGCTGGGAGAAAAATGTCATTTGGGACTTTTTTGCATATAGTTTAACGCATGCAAGACCGATATCTCCTTCATCACGAACTGCATCTTCAACTTTGGCCTGTGTAGTTCCTACGGCTTCTGCAACAGCTCTTTCAACTAATTTGGCTCCAATACCAATTTCTTCTGAGCTCCATGCCGGAAAGACTCCTCCACGAAGTAATAGTCCCACTTTACCTATTGTATCAGCATCTAATTTTTTTAGATACTCTGCAATAATGTCTGTTTTTTCTAAACGTTTTGTTGTAGCTTCCAAAGCTGAATATACATCTACTAATTCTTGATATTTCATCAGAAATCGCCTTTTGCTATTTTTACTGCACAATATTCTCCGCACATTGCACACATTTCATCATCGTCAAGTTCACATTTGTCACGGTATGTTCTTGGTTTTGACTTATCGAATGCAAGGTCAAACTGGGCATCCCAATCAAATTCCTTTCTTGCTTTTGCCATTTGTCGCTCTTTAATCCATGATTGTGGAAGTCCACGTGCAACATCAGCGGCTTCAGCAGCTATTTTGGATGCAATGACTCCTTCCTTAACGTCTTCAAGGGAAGGAAGTGACAAGTGCTCTGCAGGCGTTACATAACATAAAAAGTTAGCTCCGCTGCTCGCAGCTATTGCTCCACCTATTGCGGAGGTAATGTGGTCATAGCCAGGTGCCAAATCAGTAACGAGAGGTCCCAATACATAAAATGGTGCTCCATGACATATTGTTTTTTGGATTTCCATATTGGATTTAATCTGATTTAAAGGCATGTGTCCAGGTCCTTCTACCATGACCTGTACATCTGCATCCTGTGCTCTTTTAACAAGGCCGCCAAGGTTAACTAATTCTTGAATTTGGGGAATATCACTTGCATCAGCCAAACAGCCTGGCCTTAAACCGTCACCTAAAGATAATGTAATGTCGTATTCATAGGATAACTCTAAAAGATAGTCGTAATTTTCGTATAAAGGGTTTTCCAGTTCATTATGCTTAATCCATGAGGCCATGAATGTACCTCCACGACTTACAATTCCCATCATACGTTTTTGTTTTTCCAGTTTGGAAACTAAATCTTTTGTAATTCCGCAGTGAAGTGTCATAAAGTCAACACCTTCACGTGCCTGATTTTCAATAGCTTTAAAAATATCATCAGGGTCCATATCAACTATTTCTTTTCCTTTAGCCAGGGTAACAACTCCTGCTTCATAAATCGGTACAGTTCCTATGATAACGTCCACTGCATCCATTATTTTTTTTCTAAATAGTTTTAAGTCAGAACCTGTTGACAAGTCCATTATGGCATCTGCACCATATTCAACAGCCAATTTTGCCTTGTTGATTTCCAAATCCAAATCATCAATTTTGCTGGATGATCCGATATTTGCATTGATTTTGGTTGAAAGTTCCTCACCGATACCACATGCTCTGGCATGGCTATTGATGTTTTTGGGAATAACAACTTTCCCATCAGCTATTAATCTTGCTAGCTTGTCAACTTCAATATTTTCATTTTTTGCAACATCTTTCATTTCCTGTGTGATATTGCCTTTTACTGCTTCGCTTTTTTGAGTCAAAATATTCCCTCATTTAAATTAACTTTGATAAAATAATTATGTTTATTAAAGTATTTAATTATATAATTTAAATTTTTTTACTCTATATTCTGGGAGTTATTTTTGATGTTGATTAATTAAACAGGGATATTCTTTAATTAACAAAGTATGTAAAGATGAGAATAATTATTAACTGTACATATAATTCAGGGGTGATTTTTGATTACAAAAAATTTTGTAGACATTCATTCGTTCAAAAACTTCCATAGAACAGTGGTGTATTGATAATACATAATCCTGTAATTTATTGTCATTTTCTAATGCAGAAACATTTAAACCAATATCACTACATTTTTTGAGAGATAAATGTCTATTATGTGCTTTTGTGTTTTGATGAGAAGCTAATGTATTCATAATTTTTTCAATTGGTGCATCATCTTGATTGTAGAACATATTTCTTTCTAAAGATTTGTATAATATCTCTTCCGACCATTTGATTGCATGTTGGCATGAGTCTAAAAGAGTAGGACTATATTTTCCTATTATGGGTTGCCATAAGGGAATGCATGATGGGTCCTCTTTAATTTCTTTTTTAGCAGTGATAAATTCATCAATTATGGCTTGAGCAGGCACTCCTAAAATTTGTGGATCAATAGGACCTAAACTTGATTGTTTTCCCATAATTATTTCATTGCAGGAGCAAGCAATCATAGTTCCTCCAGACATTGCCAATTGGGGAATTATTGCCCTTATATTTCCATTAAACATCTGATTGATGTAATTAATAATGGACTCTGTAGCAGCAACACTACCTCCGGGGGTGTGTAATATTAAATCCAATCCTTTTTCAAAAGTTAATCCGTGGGTCATAGCCATAAATCCATTCATGTCATTATCATTAATACTAACTGGATTATCTGGTGAAACATTTAACCAACCGGAATAATATAAAATTACATTTCTGTTTGTATGCTCGGATAATAATTTCACATATTTTTTAAGATTATCTATCGGATTACTATCTATTTCTTTTTTAATTTCAATTAGTGATGGCATTATAATCACATTTTTAGTTAATTTGTTTTAAATTAAATACATCAATATTATTCAGAACTAGAATAATAATGTACATTCTTTTTAATTGGTGGAACTTCCCATACTTCAAAATTTTTGGTTTTAAGGTTTTCTTTAGGAAGTTTTAGTTTATAAAATATTTCATTAATTTCATTTCGAGTTAATTCGTTCATGAAATCACCTCTATATTTAATGTTTATAATTATGGTGATATTAAATATATATTTTTCCTAAAGTAATGCGTCAAGATTCATATTCATTTTTTGAAAGTGTTGAAATGGCTATTATTGTTATTATAATTCCAATAAATATTAATAATGTTGGAATTTCCCCATATAATATTATTCCGAATAATAATGCGGAAAGAGGTTCTGCACCTGCAGTAAATATGGCTACGCTACTTACGTCAATATAGTTCATTGATTCTACAAGTAAAACGTATGGCAGTATAAATGCCAGCAATGCATTTAAGATTAAAAATACTCCATTTGCGCCGACATCAACATTAACAAATGTTGTAATCTGGCTAAAATCAGTAAATGGAATTAACATGACGGTCATTAATATTGTTGTGTAAAATAATAATGTGTGGCTGTGTGTTCCTTCTTTAACGGATTTTTTGGATGCAACGTTATAATTCGCCCAGAAAAATGCCGTACCTATTCCTGCCAGAACTCCAATTGCGGATATGTTTAATGTATTTCTCTCCAAAAGTCCTGTTGTTAAAATACATCCTATGATAATTAGTATCATTGGAATAAGTTTTTTCTTTGTTATTTCTTCTTTAAATGCTATGTATGCAAATACAATAACAAAAACAGGCGCTAAATTTAAAAGTATTGCGGCAAGGGATAATGGGAGGGTATTTGTTGAAATTGTAAAACATAGATTAAGTGCTATAATATTGATTGAAGCGATAATCAGGAGTTTTAATTCATCCAAACTTACTCGCAATAAGTTTTTATCTGTTATCAGAATTACTATAAGCATTATAAAAATTGAGATAATGAATCTGGAAAATAATTGTGTTGCCGGATCCATTCCATTTTGGGTGAGAATTCTAATAAAAATTCCGCTTGACCCGAATAGTATTCCTGAAAGAATAGGTAAAATCAAATAGATTTTTTTCATAATTTCATGTTGTATATGCTGATTTATATTATTTTATTCATATTTTTATTAAACTAAAGGATTTGGATGATTTTCTAAATCAAGAGGATAATCATTAATTGTTAAATCTTTTCCTATCTTTTCAAGACGGTTGTCTAAAAATTTCCTGCCTTTTTCGCTTATGGCAAATATCGGAACTTTAGAACCGGAATAATAAACTTTTTCTTTTGCAGCATACTTCCTGACCTTGTCGGAAGCGCATGCTGTAATGACATCTGCATTTTTAAATGAGATTTCCACTTCATTATCGTCCGCATTTGTCGTATGTGCTACGAAAATGTAAACGTTGACATCTTCAGGTGTGGGGTATTGGCGAATATCATTTATTATTTCTGATGGAAGAATTGTAACTGCAATGTTTTTAAAACCTTTGTCTATTGCCATTTGGAGTCCTTTAATAGGATCTAATTCGGCAGTTTCAGGATTAAGCACATTTTCAACCCCGACCTTTTTAATGACTTCTGGTATTGGTGTAGTGCTTACAAGGGCTGAAACTCTCCCTCCAACTCCTTGAATTATTTCAGGATCGGTTATTAATAGTGTTCCTGTTCCTTCACAAACCCCCACAACACAGTCAATCAATCCCAGTTCGGTATTGGTTTTTAAAATCTCGGATATTCCAAAGCTTAAGACATCCGGCATTTTAACAACTCTTTGGGGAGTGCACATTCCAAACTCACGAATTCTTTTTTCCATATTCCATTTAATGAAATCTTTTGTCAGATGTTTCGTATCATCGATTTTATCAAAAATTGGACAGTAATCAACTAAAGGGTCTCCAACATATGTCACTTCTCCGTTTTCTATAACTACTTTGGTTTTACCTAATGCTTCAATAACGTGATAATCTTCAGCCATCGTTTCACCTTAATTAACTATTGTTATTTATTGTTTTTTAACTTTCACTTTTTGCAAGTATAATCAATGCAAGTATTGTAATTATTATTCCAAAAAACATTAATATTGTTGGAATTTCACTGTAAATCAACATCCCGAAGGTTAATGCGGCCAATGGTTCTGCTCCTGAAGTCAATATTGAAGCGCTACCCGAATCTACATGGTTAAGTGATACCGTAAGCAGGATATATGGCATTGCAAAGGAAAACGTTGAATGCAGAATCAGAAATGCTGTATTTGACAATATATCTGCATTGACAAATGCCGTAATCTGGTTAAAACTTGTAAATGGAATTAAAGCTATTGACAGTAGGATAATCGAATAAAATAATATTGTGTATGTGTGCATGCCGTTTTCAAGGGACTTTTTGGATGCTATGGTGTAGACTGCCCAGAAAACTGCTGCTCCGATACCTCCGATTAATCCGATTGTTGATATGTTCGATACATTATTTTCAATCAGTCCTGTTGTCAATATGCAACCGACAATAACCAGGAGTATTGACAATACTTTTGATTTTGTTATTTTTTCTCTAAAAATAATGTATGCTATTATTATTACAAAAACGGGTGCTGAACTTAAAAGCACTGCCGCTATTGACAAAGAAATCGTATTCATGGCTGTATTGTAGAATAGATTTAGGCCTACAATGCATATTGCAGTAATTATTAACAGCTTAAAATCATTTAATCTGACTTTCAATAGTTTGTTATCCGTTGCAAGAATTGCAATTAAGAGAACTGGAATTGCTATTGAAAACCTTAAAAACAGTAGTGTTGTTGCATCGATTCCGTTTTGCGTTAATGTTCTGACAAATATGCCGCTTGAACCGAATAATATTCCGGATAGGATTGGAAAAATCAGATATATTTTTTTCATTGTAATTATTTTGGCTGATGACATTTAAAAATAATATAATTTTGATAAAAAAAATAATATGTGAAATTTCAGCATATATTTCCTGAAACTCCACTAGTTCTTAATTATTCGTTCAATGTCCAGTAACATCTTTTAGGAGAAACAATGGTTTCATCCTTTTTCAATTCTTTCATGATTTTGTCTACTTCTTTTTTCTCAACACCGGAAAGTTCGCTGACTTTTTTAGCGTTCAAAGGTTCTTCAGAGTTTTTGAATGCTTCAATAACTTTTTCTTTGTCATCCATAATATCACCTAATATTAATAATATTTTTAGCAGTTATTTTTAATTAATTTTTAGTTTTCATTTTTCTAAAATATCTAATCAGAAAATATTATTTAGCTATTGGCCATAAAATATTATTAATTAATGATAATGTGGGGAATTCAAATTAAAATAATATTTTTTGATACAGAAACTACGGGTTTGGATTTTAGGAACTGTAAGATTATAGAACTTGCAATGGTTACTGTAGAAAATGGGGAAATTATGGAAGAGTATGATGAATTTATTAATATTCATGAGCCGATTCCACCAGGAATTACTCAAATTACAAGCATTACCAATGACATGATTAAAAATGATGGTATTGAAGAGGAAAGTGTTGCTCAAGATTTAAAGGAGAGATTAACTCCAAATACATTGATGATTGCACACAATGCGCAGTTTGATTTGTCCTTTATTTATTATCTTTTAAAAAGAAATTTTCCCGCAGAAGCGGATAATATAGTTTCAAGTTTAAATTGGATTGATACATATACGGTTCTTAAAGACAGAAAGAAGTATCCTCATAAGTTAATCGATGCTGTTCATCATTATGATGTGGAAGAAGTTCATTTCCACAGGGCAATTGATGATACAAAGGCATTATATGAAGTTACTAAAGCATTAAAAAGAGAACGTAATGATCTGGTTGAATATGTTAATGTATTCGGTTATAATCCTAAATATGGTGTCAGCGGTTTGACATTTCCATTCATAGAATATAAAGCCCAATACTATAGCAATTCCATGAAACCTGATGATGATATTCTACCTAGAAAATAAGAGGAGGGTTGTAAGGAAGTGGGGTGCTTCCTTACATATATTGGACTAACTGTTCATCTGCGTTGTTTGCAGGTTTTACTTTTTCTATAGCTTCTTTGAAATATTTATTTGGAATTTCTGAAGATTCCATATCATTTCTTAGTGTGAGCATTGCTGCTTCACGACATACGGCTTCGATATCAGCACCGACATAACCGTCAGTTGCTTTTGCTAATTTTTTGAGATTAACGTCACTTGCTAATGGCATGTCTTTTGTGTGGACTTCAAAGATTGCAAGTCTTGCTTCTTCGGATGGAGTATCGACTTTTATGTGTCTGTCGAATCTTCCAGGCCTCATTAAACCAGGATCAATGATGTCTGGTCTGTTTGTTGCTGCAATGATTGCTACATCTTCAAGTTCTTCAAGACCGTCCATTTCAGTTAATAATTGATTTACGACTCTTTTTGTCACACCACTATCTCCATCGTTTCCACTTCTTGTACTTGCAATGGAATCGATTTCATCGAAAAAGATTACTGTCGGAGCGGTTTGTTTAGCTTTTCTGAATACTTCCCTAACTCCTTTTTCGGATTCTCCAACCCATTTGGATAAAAGTTCCGGACCTTTAATTGAAATGAAGTTTGCTTCACTTTCATGGGCTACTGCTTTTGCAAGTAATGTTTTTCCTGTTCCAGGAATTCCGTATAATATTACTCCTTTTGGAGGTTTTATTCCTAATCTCTGGAAGTTGTCAGGATATTTTAAAGGCCATTCTATAGCTTCTTTTAATTCCTGTTTGGCATCATCAAGTCCTCCGACATCGTCCCATTTCACATCTGGAACCTGCACTAATACTTCTCTGAGTGCTGAAGGTTGAATTTCTTTTAATGCGGATTTGAAGTCGTCTTTTGTTACAATGATTTTTTTAAGGACTTCTTCCGGAATTTCTTCATCATCATTTCTGATTTCAGGAAGTATCCTTCTGACTACTCTCATAGCCGCTTCTTTACATAATGATTCTAAATCTGCTCCTACAAATCCGTGGGTTGTATTTGCTAGTTTATTTAAGTCAACGTCTTCTTCAATAGGCATGTTTCTTGTGTGAATTTCTAGAATTTCACGTCTTTCATCAGCATCAGGAACGCCGATTTCTATTTCACGGTCAAACCTTCCAGGTCTTCTGAGAGCAGGATCTAAGGAGTCAGGTCTGTTTGTTGCACCGATAACTACGACCTGGCCTCTTGATTTAAGGCCATCCATTAATGTTAATAATTGAGCAACAGTTCTTCTTTCAGCTTCTCCATTAGTTTCTTCTCTTTTTGGAGCTATTGCATCTAATTCATCAATGAATATAATTGATGGGGAGTTTGCTTCAGCCTCTTCGAAGTATTCCCTTAGGTTTTCTTCAGATCCTCCGACATATTTGCTCATGATTTCAGGTCCGTTAATCAGGATGAAATGAGCATCACTTTCGCTGGCCACTGCTTTAGCCAGTAATGTTTTACCTGTTCCTGGCGGACCGTGCATTAACACTCCTTTTGGAGGAGCTATTCCTAATTTTTCAAATAATTCCGGTCTTTTAAGAGGAATTTCAATCATTTCTCTTACTTTTTTAACTTCTTCTTTAAGACCGCCGATATCTTCATAGCTTACATCAACGAGGTTGGTTACTCCTTCGAGTTTGCTTACGTCAACTGGGGATTCGTGAAGTTCGACTTCTGTGTTCTGTCCGACAACAGTGATTCCTCCAGGTTGGGTTGATAATACTGCGAATCTGATTTCTCTCATTGCTGGGGTAAAGTCCATTAATTCATCAAATAGGCTGTTGAATCCGGTATTTGGTCTTGGAGCTCTGATTTGAGATCCGATAATGTCACCTTTCATCATTACTTTACCTTGGAATAAACTGCGTACATCTCCCTGTACACGGATATTATCTTCAGTTGGTGCTAAAACCACTTTTTTAGCTTCAACGGCTTTTGCTTTTTTGATTGTTACTTCACCTCCGATTGTAGCACCGGAGTTTTTACGGACTAATCCGTCAATCCTTATAACTCCAAGGCCGATGTCGGTTTGTGAAGGAAGTACGATTGCTGCGGTTTTTTTAGAACCGTTGATTTCAATAATGTCTCTTTCGTTTAATCCTAATTCACTCATTACATTAGGATCAATTCTTGCAATACCTTGACCAATTTCCCTTTGAGAAAGGGCTTCTGCAACTTTTAAAGTTTTTTCATTTTGAGTCATAGATATCATCTCCATAAGTTTGATTAGTATGATAAGAAATTTAGCTACTTTTTCTGTAGCTTTGTCATTTTAACTTTGACAAATATAGTGTGTAAGTTTTACTATATAAACGTTTCGGTTAAAAAAATTTTTTTATAAGAATTTTTAAAGCTTTAATTTTCATATAATTATTTATATATTAGTATTTTTATATTTTAAATTATTTTATTTTTTATTAATTTAAATTATTTATTTTTCTTATGTTATATTTAATTTTAAAATTTAATTACTTTTTATTACTTTAATATTTGTTTGTTTAAAAACGAACATTTTTTTTCACTTGAAGTATAACTCTCAAATAGTATTTTTCGAAAATTTTTCCTCTTTCAACAATGGGGTGTTTTTGCATAATGTATTGTCTGATGGTGACGGATATCTTGTGGAGTTTATGGTGTGGTGAAGCAAAAAGGTAACTATCTTAAAACTCCACCGAATCCTGTTAAAATGTTTTTAACGCCGTTGATGGATTCTTTTGAAAGTGCTGTTATTTCAAACGTTAAGCTTTTAAAGCCTTCCTCAATTTGTGGGCCGTCGTAAATGTCGGTTAATGCCACTTTAATTACATTGTCTACTTTTTCCAGGGTTTCGACAATAATGTTTGGAGTTACGTTTTCTCTGAAAATGCAGCTGATGGACTGTTTTTTCCATTTGATGTTGTCCAGTTTCCACTGATACAGCTCTTCATCGCTTAAAACATCAATATTAGCTATTCTAAGTTTAGTTCCATTATCCAGAATTGCAGTTTTCCCGTCTACTTTTTCTAAAACTCCAATGTGGACTTTTCCTGAGTAAATATGTTTTAGAGCAATTTCCTTACCGATTGATTCGTTAAGCAGACTATATTCATGACTCAATGCACTTATTGCCTTATCACTCATACCCAAAGCATTTTGAATATCACCCATATTTTTTGTAGCGTTTATAGCTATTTCAACGAATTTTTTATCATCATTATTGTCAATGGCCTTTCTAAGTTCTTCTGCAGCTTCACTGAAGGCTTTCCTGATTTTCGGACCATTGTTGTTCATTGTTTGGATATAATAGGTTAAGTATGGATTTTGTGATACAATACGTGCAATCATATCAATCATCAGATTATAAATTGGACTTTCATAATCTTCGGTTTCATTAATGTCGACTTTTAACTTTTCCATAGCCGAAGCTGTTGAAATAAATGAAAAGTGGGTTAAAACCTGGACTATACTCATCATATAATCGTGATGCTGAGCAGTAGTTTCGATTATCCTCATGTTTTTGCTTTCAAGATAATCATATACTTTTTTATACCATTTGCCTTTTTTAGGGGCCGTTAGAACAATCACCTGATTATCCAGTTCCGTTGTTCTCGGACCGAATACTGGGTGGGTTGGAATGTATTCCACGTTGTCCGGAAGGCATTCTTCCATTGTCTTTAGGGGCTCTTCCTTAACGGATGTAACGTCAATCATAACGGAGTCCTTTCTCATGAACGGAGCGACCTCACGGATAACGGATGGGGTGTTATTAATAGGCACGGATATTATCAGCATGTCACTGGAACTGGCTAATTCTTTATTGGATTCAATATAATTAACATTCAATTCCTCTGCAACTTTTTGACCTTTTTTATGGTCTCTTGCAGTTATTGTCACGTCAAATTCATCTCTAAAGTAATATACCAGGGTTTTTCCTAAACCGTCAGTTCCGCCTATTATTCCAATTTTCATATTAATAACTTTAATAAACATTACATATAAAAATAATTAGTACAATGAAAATACTTAAACAAAATACAAAAGATGGAATTATTGAAGTTATTCCGGAAACATTGGATGATTTATGGCACTTGTCACATATTGTGGAAGTTACAGACAACGTTTCATCAAAGACTACCCGTCGTATTCAGGATAATACTGGAGATAAATTAAGAAGTGACAGGGGTGTAAAAAAGACATTTTACTTAGGCATTGATGTTGAAGGCATTAATTTCCATTTATTTACTGGAAAATTAAGATTAACCGGAGTTATTACAAGAGGTCCTGAAGATTTAATTCCTTTGGGCTCACATCATACTTTGGAGGTAAAATTAAACACTCCATTAACTATAAAAAAATTGAAATGGCCAAAATGGGCATTAAAAAGATTGAAACAGGCAATTGATGCTTCCAAAAAATTGTCCGCCATCATTGTAGTCATTGAAGACGATACTGCAACGATGGGTTTGATGAGACAATTCGGAATTGAATATTATGGTCCCGTTAAGGGAAACATTTCTGGAAAACGCATTTTGGACAAAAACAGAAATAAAAATATCATTAAATTCTATGAAAGCATAATAGATTCAATCAATAAGTTCGATTCAATTCAAAATATTATAATTGCAGGCCCGGGATTTTATAAAAATGACTTCTATGATTATCTAAAAGACAAGCATAAAGATCTGGCTAAAAAATCCATTATAGAAAGTACCGGAACCGGTGGAAGAGTAGGAATCCACGAAGTTTTAAAGAAAGGTACCGTTGAAAAGCTTACTGTTGAAAATAGGGTGGCCAGTGAAATGGTTGCCGTTAATGACCTTTTAGAACAGATTGCTCAAAATTCATCTAAAGTGGCATACGGTTTAAGAGAAACAACTCATGCCATTAACCTTGGAGCTGTTGAAAAACTGCTGATATTGGATAAGATGGTTGCAACCAATAATTTGGGTCAGCAGATGGACATGGTTGAAAACATGAAAGGTGAAGTAATGGTTATCAGCTGTGAACATGATGGAGGCAAGCAACTGGAAAGTTTGGGCGGTATTGCTGCCATTTTAAGATATAGCTTATCATAGATTATATATAGGATTATTATTATAACTTATAAGTGATAAATATTTAAGTGAGTTAGTATTATGTACATGTCGATGGTTATTGCATTTATTTTTGTTTTTATTGTTTGTGCATTAGGAACAACATTTGTAGATGCTTTATTTAGATTTCTGGGTAAAAGAGGATATTTGGGTAACTTATATCCTAATGTGAGGGGCGGAATCCCTCGTGGAGTTGGAATTATTCCTTTTATAATTTTATCTTTTTATTTATTGCCTGGATATAATGATTTAGTTTTAATCATCGGTATTTTTGCTTTTATAGATGATATTTTCGGTAGAAGAAAATTCAGTTTTATGAATATTGAAATCGGCCAATTCTCACGTGGTGTTGGAATGATTTTGGTCATGCTCGTTGGTTTTATTCATGGATATGGTTTTTCATCAATCATTATCGCATTTTTAATCCAGCCGTTAAACATTTCAGACATGCAGCCAGGATCCTGTGCGATGGTTACAATGGTAATGTCAATAATTACTGTAATCTTCATGGCGATTGTGGGATCTGCTCCAATCAATGAGCTTCCGGCAACATACACTCCATTACTTCTCTTTGTAGTATGTCTTGCTTATTGCCCGCTTGACTTTGCCGGTAAAATAATGCTGGGTGAAGTTGGTAATCATACATTTGCTGTAACATTGGGTATTGCATTTTATATGGTCGGAGGATTCTGGTGGACCGTTTTACTCACAATATTTACAGTATGCTTTACTGCATTCGTTAGAAGAAGCACCCTTAAAGTATTCTTCAGACAACGCTTAAGACTTCTTGATCCTACATTCGGGGATTATGTTATGGATGTTTTAACTGGAGGGGGATTAGGAGATTTAGTCCGCAAATGGGTTCTTAGAGACAAACAGTATGAAGTTAACAACGAAATTTTAATTTCTTTAGGTTTCAGAAGACTTTTATTCAATCCTTATGCTATTCATACGGAGGCTATTATTCCAAAAGAGCCCCAATCCCTTAGGAGGAATCCTTAGTGAAAGCATTGGTTATTATCACTGGAAGAGGATTGGGTGGAGATGCTGTCGTTGGATATAATGTAATCACGGCTCTTGAAAAAAAGGGTGTTCAATGTGAAATCGCACTTGACGAATCCGCTCCGGGTGTTCTCTTTAAAAAGAAAGGACTGACATGGCATAAAATTTCAATCCCTCAGGCGGGAGGTCACGCCGCAACTAAGGCGTCTTCCATTAAAGCCGCTTTTAAAATGTTTACTGCAACATTCAAGGCAAGAAGTTTAATTAAAAAATTAGGTGTTGATTTTGTTGTAGGTATTATTGGCGGAGGATCTATTGTGGCCAGTGTCGGTGCTAAATTGGCCAGAAAACCTTGCGCTACATTATGCTGTACTCCTTTGGACATGAAAGTCTGTCCGAAATTAAACCATTCCATAATTTTACCTGAATACTATTTATTCAGAGAAAATAACTTGCCGGATAACTTATCCAAAACATTTTATCCTTTGGATGATGATGTGGATTCCGGTGACGGTGCAATTGCTTTGGAAAAACTTAAGGAAATACCCTTGTTTGATGAAAACAAAAAGACTATTTTATTTTCTTCAGGTTCATCTCTTTTTAAAGGCATGATTGAAGCGGCAAATAATTTCGCTGACTTCACTGATGAGTATAATGTTCTTTTAATAGGTTATCCCATGCATGATGAATATATGGATATGATTAATGAGGATAAGGTTATTTATTTGGGTTTTCTCGACTGGTTAAATCATCTTTATAATTATATTGATTTGGCTGTCCTTACTGATGACGGAGTCATGATTGAAGAGGTTCTGGCCTGTAAGGTTCCTATTGTAACCATAACGAAAATCAAATGGGGAAGATATCACAATATTGCAGGTATCTTTGAAGGAGCTATTTTGGAATCAGAAATGGAAGATGCTAACGAATGTATTTTAACTGCTTTTGAAAATTATGAAGCAATAAAGGACAGTGCAGACAGGTACGCTGAAGAACTGTTGGATGCAAAACCTAGTTTGGCACAAAAAATAATAGATGTTTGTGGTAAATAGAGTTATAACCACAAATTCTTAATAATTTTATAATTCGTATCGGTAGACGGATGTATTTCTAGGAAATTTGAATATTCATCCAGCGGTGAGTCGATTCTCATAAGATAGGATAAATATGCAACATCGCTTACTGATGACGGTGATATTGAGTTGATTTTTTTGATTTTATTGTTTTCTTTATCAAATTCTATTTTTGCATAACCTGTATCTCCGGTAAGTATTTTCCAGAATGCACCCGGTCCGGCAATTGCAGGCAGGGAAATAGTTTCAGTTTCCACATCTCCGATTTTTTCATTTTCAACAAAACTGAATTCGGTATTCAGACTTATGCTTTGAGGAACTGACTCGTAGCTTACTTTATTCAGGTAGTTTGCCATATTTCTTGCAGCACAAATGCCCTCCATTCTTGCTACTGGTGTCAGTTGCCAACCTCCGGTAACATCGCCTGCAGCATATACATTATCTCTTGAAGTCTGCATAAATTCATTAACTTTAATGGTATTGTCGGGATTCAAATCAACAAAGCCCTGTGCAATTTCGGAGTTTGGAACTCTTCCCGTTGCAAAAAATGGAACTCCTTCCAGTTCATCGCCGTTTGACAATACAACTTTATTTTTTCCGCATTCACTAATGCCTGTATGTTCCATTACATTAACGTCACTGATGAGATGTTTTAAAATATAATTTTTTGCATCAATGTCGATTTCTTTTAGAAATTCACTTCTTACAATGACATTGACTTTGCTTCCTAAAGTGGAGTATATGTTAGCTATTTCACAGGCAATAATGCCTCCTCCAATTATATTTAATTTGTCCGGAACATCATCCAGTTTTAAAATATCCTTGTTGGTCAATCCGTATTCGCTTCCCTTTACATCAGGAATTTGCGGTCTTGCACCGGTTGCTATCAGTAGATTGTCGTATTCCAGACTTTCGCCGTTAACTTCAACGACATCTTCATTAATTTTGGCTTCCCCATAAATGACATTGTTTCCAACACTTTCATTTTCCATCTGATTCAGTTTTCTAAGCATTTCCTGTGTTTCTTTAATTTTGGAAACGATTTTATCATAACTGACATCAATCTGACTTTTAATAAATCCGTACTCATTAAAGCGTCTGTTGGAATCAATAAATTTTGAGATATCGGTCAATGCACAAACAACCATGCACCCCTCATTAAGGCAAGTGCCGGCTATGTGCTTTTTTTCAATTAAAGTAACATCTTCACCAAGTTTTCCCAGCTCGTAAGAAGCTAATCTTCCCGCAGGCCCGGATCCTATTACGATATTTTTCACTTCATCACCTTTTAGATAATTTTATTAATAATTAATAATATATTTTAAGTATTAATTAATTTAATTATTGGAGATGAAAAATATGTGTATTGCAGCACCGGCACAAATTGTTAAAATTGATAGGGAAGAGAATGTGTTATATGCTGACTTTGGTGGAGCAAGACAGGCTGCTAAAATGGATTTGCTTCCGGATGTTGAAATCGGTGAGTATGTTTTAATCCATGCTGGTTATGCTATTGAAAAATTATCTGAAGAAGCTGCTAAAGAGTCTTTAGAAGCTTGGGAAGAATTATTGGATATTCTTGAAGAAGAAGATAAGGAAATTGAAAAGGCAAAAATGGAAGCAAATGCAAATCAATAGATTGAAACTCTATTGACACCTTTTATTTTTAAAAACTCATTTAACAAATCGCCATTTATAGGACTGTCCGTTATTACTGTAAGGATAGGATATTCCTGCATTTCACTGTCTTCTGCATAAGCCTGTCTTATGTTAATTCCATTTTTTGAAATTAAATCTGTTGTTGCAGCAAGAACTCCTTCGTTATCTGATCCGACAGCTATTTCGATTACGCCCAAATCTATTATTTTTGCTACATTTTTAAGTAGTGTTCCGGCAGGGATAATGTTTTTGAATAAATCAAATAGTTGGGAATCTTCCCGTATAATTTCAATCGTAGATTTTATTGCTCTTCTGTCGACATCTGCTGCTGTAGCTAATGATTTATCGCTTATTTTTAAATTTCCACAGTAAACTTTTCCGTCTTCATGAACGGAAAGACCTAATTCTATCATTTTTTCAGCAACCCTCATTCTTGCAGGGTATTTTTTAAATTTTTCTTCGATTATTTCCCACATTTTTATCCCTTATTACACTTTTTTGTACATTTAAGATATATTATGTAGAACTTGCTATTTAAATGATTTGAAAAAAATGTCAGCTTAAAAAATTTTAGATAAAATTATCAGGTAAAAACAGTTATCGAAAAAAACAGTCTAGAAAAGTAGGCTAGATGGGATTCGAACCCACGACCTCCCGGTTATCAGCCGAGCGCGCTAACCATGCTGTGCCACTAGCCTATGTAACAACAAATATATTTTTGGTAATGGTATATATATAAATCTTTTGGTTTTTTGGACTTTTTTGTAAAAAATCAGATATTTTCAAGTTAATTAATTATAACTAACTTGAAAGAAAAATAAATCTATCTGTTAATCATTTCGTTAATTGATTCTGCCATTACATGGCCTTCAACAATAATTTCTGCGTTAGAAATACCTTCAACTTTTTCAGCTTGAACTTTAGCATCTGCAGCAATACGAGTAACACTCATACAACCAGGGTTTGTTGGTTGAATAACGATTTTTGCTTGATCACCATCTACACTAATATCTTTTACAAGTCCCATTTCAACAATACTGATTCCCATGTGTGGGTCATTAATGACGGAAACAGCATCTCTAATTGAATTAACTAATTCTTCTGACATTTAATAGTCACCTCTCTAAAAATTTATTAGTAATCTATATAACAACTAATATATCTTATGTTGATATGTTAATATATTTAAATTTTTGTTTTGAAAATTATTTCACGCGATGTTTTATTTTAACGCCGATACCGTTTGAACATTGCTCCATCTCACGACCGGTTAAAACAGCCTTTCCGACACCTACAACCTCATAGTCTTTTACGACAACAACTTCGTCGTTTGGAACAATATTGTGGCTTGCCTTATTGATTCCTGGAGCAAAAACAGTATTTGTTTCCAGATTAAAATCAATGTTTACAATGTTAATATCCAAATCTTTCAGGATTTCTCCTCCGGCCAGATTCAGTCGGTAAAGACCATAATCCATATTCAGCATCGCAATCTGGGTACCATCAACAGTTATTTTCTTGTGATATCTTCCTTTTGCTTTTACATTGTCGGGAATAAAATCACGGGCTTTTGGACCGAACTGGTAAACGGCAATTGATCTGAGTTCATTTAAAACCTTGTCTCTTCTGTTGATTTTATTGTGATTTTTAAGTTCCATCCTTAATTTGTAAATGGAATCCGGTGAAGTAGGTTTTCCATCAACACAGGTCAGTGTAAAATCGTCTAAATATGCTTCACATGATTCAAGATATCCTCCGTGAAGATGGGCAATGACATTTTTGCCTTCACAATATTTTTTAATCAGCTGTCCGGTTTCTCTGATTTCGTCCTGAGACCATGAACCGGTAGTACTAACATCATAAGACTGAATAGGAAAAGTATTTTCCAGTTCTCTTGGACAAATTCCAAATGGGGAAGTTACGATAAGCTCCTGAAATGAACGGGTAACTTTTCTGAATGTCTGATGGGATTTGGAATTGGAATAAGGTTTTTTCATACTGCATGGAAGCAAAACAACGCTGTCACCAACAGGTTTCATTAATTCCATTCTCTGTCTCCATCTTACGGCTTCTGGCCGATATAAAGATTCTTCACTTGAACATATTACTTTCATCATTAATCATCCTTGCATTAATTCTTCATCAAGTTTAATCAAACGTTTTATATTGTCATCAGGGTATTCCATCCTTGATTTCCATTTTTTTATTACAAAATCAACATCAACTTCCTCTGTTCCGCTGATTAGATTGTCTGCATGTGCAACGATTTTTTCTTCTAAAGTTTCAGGAACGTAGGATTTTTCAAAAAGGTCCAGGTATTTGGATTCCTCTTTGGTAATGCCGGCACCGATATGCCTTTCAATAATATTTAAAACATCTTCGCCATAGCCGTATTCTCTGGCTATTTCAACGCCTACAACAGCATGTCTGATGCCGTGGGTTTTGGACCTGCCTATGTCATGCAGCAATGCACCTTTCCGGATAAGCTCCAAATCTGCTTCGGGGAAATTTTGAGCTATTTTTGATGCTTTTTTACATACTGCTATAGAGTGATCTATAACGTTTTGTGGTGTTTTTTCCTTTTTAAGAATTTCAATTTCCATCATATCAATTTATTCTTTAATTGAAGCTTCAAATTTCTTGAAATTCCTTTTATCTTTATTTATTTCTTTTTGTAGTGATGTTTTTTCTGCTTCAGCATCATAAGGCTCTAACTCATAATCACATACAGGACAGTAGAATTCATATTCTGAGGATTCGGTATAATCTCCTTTGAAGTGTTCCGGTTCCATACAGCATATGAAATATAAGTTATTTTCAAGGTCTTCAAGTATTGATTCTCTTTCATTTAACCTTTCTGTGTAAAACTCGGTAATTTTTTCAATGTATTCTTCTTTTTCAAATCTCCATGTATATGTGAACCATTGAGTTTCAGGGTCTTTATTTCTTTTGTAATTAGCAATTGAAGCATCGTGTAGCTTGTAAAGCAGTTTTCTGACAGTATTTAATTTAATGTCGGTCTGATCGTGTATTGCTTCATCGGTTTCAATGCCGTCTATTAATGCTATAATGATGTATTTGATATATTCTAAATCGTTACTGTCCACTTTTTCTTCTAAAAAGTCAGTTGTAATTGGATTGTTGATTATTTCATTTTGCGGGCTAAATTCTTCGATTTGCTGATTCATTGTTTCTTCATCGAATTTCCACAAAATTTCTGTTTTCGTTTCAGGGTCTTCTTTTTCTTCGCACTCAGTAATTGAAACTTCTCGAAGTTTATTTAATAGTTTATTGATGGTTTCTTCGGTTATATCTTTTTGGTTAACTTTTTTACATAATTCCTCTTCACTTGCAACACCGGATTCTAATTTTCTTAAAATTTTTTTGGCATTGTCTGAATTATCTGGCCCTACAACTTTCTTTAAAAAATTGTTAGTAATTTTATTATTTTTCATTTAATAACCCCTAAAACAATAATATATAAATTATGTTTTTTCTATTATAAAAAGTTAGTTAATTTTTCTTATGATAACAGCAGGGGTATGTGTGATGCTGTCAAGAGCCTCAATAGTCACTCCAGTTTCTGAAGTTCCAAGAACCTTTTTTACACTATGGATGGTTTTCATTTCTGTGGATAATGATTTCTGATAATCTTCGGCGATGTTTGCAATTTTTAAGGCTTTCTCAACTTCCATCTTTTCGCTGCAGCCCAGCGGTGTTGAACCCATATTTTCACTCAATTGGCCTTTTACATATCCAAAAAATCCTTTGTCGGCTTCAATTCCATCAATAGCTATTGGAAGACCTGTAAAGTATTTTCCGTTTTTCATATATGTGGCATCGGTATCTATAATCATCACACAGACTTCTTTCCCGATTTCTGATTTGATGTCGCATGCTACCTTTTCGGGATTTTCCGGAAGAAGGGAAACGCAGGTTCCGGGAGCATTACTTAGATCAATTCCCGCTTCTGAAGCCGGTTTGAGTGCATGTTTCAGGCCGTACAATTGCAGAACAACTTCTTTATGGGCTTCAGTTTCTTTTGGAAGTCTTCTTAAATTTTTAATTGTTCTTTTCTTGATTTTTAAGAGGGGTCCTAAAATGTAGCCCCATAAATATTTGCTCCATACGGTCGTTAGGAATTTTGCCGTAAGTGATGGTGCGTATTCGGCTTCATCAACCAGTCTGCCCTGTGAAACTGAAACAGGTGTTTCTGCAATAACCAAATAATCTCCGTCCTCCATAAGTTCACGGGCAGGTTTTATTATTGAGTTTAAATCCTCATTTGGTTTTATATATCCTGTTTCTATCGGGATTACCATATAATCCCCGTTAATCACATGCTTTATATTTTCATCAGTCATATTAAAATAATATATTATATCATATTATATTTAAAGGTGAGATTAGATGAAAATTACATACTTTGAAAAAGAAGGTGAAGACTACACCGATGAATTAGTCGCTGCTGTAAAAGAAAGATTAGATGCCTCAGATGATATTGATACTATCGTTATTGCTTCTGCAACCGGAAAATCTGCATTAAAATTGTATGATGCAATAGATGGTGATGCCGAAATTATTAATGTAACTCATCATGCAGGATTTAAGGAAGAAAACGCATTGGAAATCAGTGATGAAATGATTGATGATCTTGAGGAAAAGGGAATAACCACACTTGTTGGATGTCATGCTTTCAGCGGTGCAAATCGTGGAGTAACCAATAAATATGGCGGATTTGCTCCTTTGGATATTGTTTCAGATACACTTCGTATGATTTCTCATGGTGTAAAAGTGGCCTGTGAAATATCAATAATGGCTGCAGATGCAGGATTGATTAATGTAGGTGAAGAAATCATAGCTATAGGTGGCAGAGGCTCTGGTGTTGACACTGCAGTTATATTAACTCCGGCTAATGCCAAAGATTTATTCAATATGAAAATACATGAAATTATAGCGATGCCGAGAGATTAATTTCTATTTTCATAGAAATTTTTTAATAGATAGTTGCATTTAAATATTAGTTTAAACAGAAATATTTAACAATTATTTTTAAGTAGAGTATGTGGGGTTAATTCGTGAAATTTATAGATGATGCAATCAAAGAATCCGAAGAAAGAATGGAAAAAGTAGATTCCAAAAAAACTATTACGTCCGATATTGATGAAGATCTCATCGGATTTATCCAAAAAACTAATATTTTCGTTGTTGGTGCAGGTGGTGCAGGAAACAACACTATTTCAAGATTATCCGAAATCGGTATTGAAGGTGCTGAAACAATCACTGTAAATACTGATGCACAAGATTTATACTACAGTAAGTCTGATAAAAAAATCCTTTTAGGAAGAAAAACTTCTGGGGGATTAGGTGCCGGTGGAGATCCAAGTATTGGTGAGGAATGTGCTGAAGAAACCGAAGATGAAATCAGAGAATCACTTGAAGGCGCAGATATGGTATTTGTTACCTGCGGTCTTGGTGGAGGAACCGGTACTGGTTCAGCACCAATCGTCGCTAAAATCGCTAAAAAATTAGGTGCTTTAACTGTAGCTGTTGTTACTATGCCATTTTCAGCTGAAGGTATTAGAAGAAGAAATAATGCTGATGACGGTTTAGAAAAACTTAAAGAAGCAGCGGATACCGTAATTATTATCCCTAATGATAAATTACTGGAAGTTGCTCCAAACTTACCGTTAACTAAAGCATTCCTAGTTTCTGATGAAATTTTAGGAAGAGCTGTTAAAGGTATCACTGAGTTAATTACTAAACCAGGTATTGTAAGTTTAGACTTCGCTGATATTAAGAGTATCATGGAAGGCTCCGGTATGGCAATGATTGGTATGGGTGAATCTGACTCTGGAGACAGAGCATTAGAATCCGTACATGAAGCATTAAGCAGTCCTTTACTTGATATTGATATTTCCAATGCTACTGGAGCATTAATTAACATATCCAGTGGTGAAGATTTAACATTACATGAATCTGAAAAAATCGTGCAAGTTGTTGCTGATAAATTAGACCCTGAAGCTAATATTATTTGGGGTGCTCAACTTGATCCTTCATTACAAAGTACTGTCAGAACAACTATTGTTGTGTCAGGTATTGAAAATGGTGATGGGGATTCCAGCATTGATTTTGAAGATGATAATGAGGAATCTGCTGGCGAAGCTCAAAGTACCAATGATCAATTAGATGATTTTATTGATGGAATTTTCTAAATCCATCCTAAAATTTTTATATTTTTTTGGGTTTTATAGAAAACTTTATTAAGCAATATAATTATAAATTAATATATTATTATTTTATTGTAATTTACTAAATTTTTTATTTTGGGTATTTAAATGAATGTACAAGAACGTTTGGATAAATTTGTTAAAGATAGTAAAAGAGTATTAAAAGTATCAAGAAAACCTGATAGGGCTGAATACTTCGAATTTGCTAAAATTACTGCATTAGGTATTTTAGTTATCGGTGTTATTGGTTTTGTTATAGTTATTGTTGGTCAATTAATTGGCTTATAAAACTATTCTTTAATTTTTTTATTTTTGATCCCAATTTAATTATAATGAAATTTTAATTTTTATTTTCAAAATCTCGTTTTTTTGAAAACTATATATACTATAATTTATAGATATATTCATATTATAGAAATCTATTTTGCAAGATTATTTTTATCTTGTTACATTGTTTTTATAATAACTTTTAACTTAATATATGATTTTATTAACAATAAGAATATTGAAATAGGTGAATTTTTCATGGAAGATACTAATAGTTCCATATATGCTCTTAAAACCTCTGTAGGTCAGGAAAGAAATGTTGCTAGACTTTTAGCACGTAAAGCTAAAATGCCTGGTGTAGGTATTTTATCAATTCTTGTACCTGAATCTTTAAAAGGGTATATCTTAGTTGAATCTGAAACAAAAATAGATTTAAGAAATCCTAACTTGAAAGTACAGCACTTAAGAGGTGTTGTCGAAGGAAAAGGCGGTATTACCTTTGAAGAAGCTAAAAGATTCTTGAAACCAGAACCTATTATTTCCTCAATTCAAAAAGGAAGTATTGTTGAACTTATTTCTGGTCCATTTAAAGGTGAAAGAGCTAAAGTGGTTCGTATTGATGAATCACGTGAAGAAGTTGTTCTTGAGTTAATAGAAGCAGCAGTACCAATTCCGGTTACTGTTAAAGCTGATCAAATAAGAATAATTCAAAAGGAGGCTGACTGATGGCTAAAGATACAGTCGAAGTTCTTATCGAAGGTGGAAGCGCTACTCCTGGACCTCCATTAGGCCCAGCTTTAGGACCTTTCGGTATTAACATGATGCAAGTAGTTGATGAAATTAACAGTAAAACTGCTGACTTTGCAGGAATGAAAGTACCTGTTAAAGTTATCATTGACAGAGATACTAAAGATTTCGAAATTGAAATCGGTACTCCACCAACTACAGCGTTAATCATGCAAGAATTAGGCATCGAAAAAGCTTCTCACGAACCAGGTTTAGACATTGTCAATGACTTACCAATCGAGACTGCTTTAAAAATCGCAAGAATGAAATTCGATTCATTACTTTCAAACGATTACAAAGCAGCTACCAAAGAAGTCATGGGAACCTGTGTAAGTATGGGATTATCTGTAGATGGTAAAGACCCAAGAGAAGCACAAAAAGACGTAGATGCTGGAAAATATGATGATATCTTAGTAGAATAGATATCAGTTAATAAAATTTAAGTTAATATGTAACAGTGTATATGATGTTATAATTTACGGATTATAATTGATATACTGTTTTTTAATTCATGCAATCGTGGAGAATTTTTTCTTATAATCGATTCTCATGAAACCAAAAATAAACCAGTGAACAGAAAATGTTCATGGGGGACGAATATGACACAAGATATAGTTAATGCGGTGAAGGAGGCTAAAGAACAATCTAAGCCGAGAAACTTCACTGAGTCCGTAGATATTATTATTAATATCCGTGACTTAGATGTCAAAAGGCCAGAAAATAGGTTTAATGAGGAAGTTACTCTTCCTAACGGCCGTGGCAAAGATGTAAAAATCGGAGTCATAGCTGATGGGGAACTCATTGTTCAAGCTAAAGATGCAGGCCTCGATCTTGTAATCAATAAAAACGATTTAGAAGAGTTAGGAAAAGACAGAAAAGCTGCTAAAAAAGCTGCAAACACTGTTGATTTCTTTATAGCTCAAGCTGATATGATGCCACTCGTTGGTAGGTTCTTAGGTCCAATTCTTGGTCCTCGTAACAAAATGCCAAAACCAGTGCCAGCAAGTATCAAACTAGCTCCTCTTTTAGAAAGATTACAAAGTACTGTCAAAGTTGGTGTCAAACAACAACCGATCATCCAAATTGTTGTTGGAAGCCAAGACATGTCCGAGGAAGATATAGCTGAAAATGTGGAAACTGTTCTTACAGTCTTAGACCGCAATTTAGAAAAAGGAAGAAGTCAAATAAAATCCATGTTTATTAAAACAACTATGGGTCCAAGTGTGAGGGTGATCTAATGGCTCATGTTGCTGAATGGAAAAAAGAAGAAGTTTTAGAGCTCAAAGGTATCATAGACAAATATGATGTTGTTGGTATTGTCGACTTATTAAACATTCCAGCAAAACAGCTCCAAGAAATGAGAAAAAATCTCAAAGGTAAAGCTGTTATTAGAATGTCTAAGAAAAACCTTATTGATTTAGCTCTCGAAGATTGTAATGCTAGTAAAAACAACATTGTTGATTTATCTGGACATATGGATGGTCAAGTTGCAATTATTGCTACTGAAATGAACCCATTCAAATTGTACAAAATATTAGAAGACAGCAAAACCCAAGCTCCTGCTAAACCAGGAACTATTGCTCCTGATGATATTGTTGTACCTGCTGGGGACACCGGTTTTGAACCAGGTCCATTTTTAGGTGAATTACAACAAGTTGGAATTCCTGCAAAAATCGATAAAGGTAAAATCGTTGTACAAAAAGATACTGTTGTTGTCGAAGCAGGCGAAGAAGTATCTAAAAGTGTAGCAGCTACTTTATCCAGAATGGATATCAATCCAATGGAAGTAGGAATTGATTTAAAAGCAGTATATGAGGATGAAGCAGTTTATACTACTGATGTACTCGCAATCGACGAAGAACAAACATTAGCAGATGTTCAAAGCGCATTCGCTCAAGCATTTAATTTATCTGTTAATGCAGCTATACCTACTGATGAAACTATTTCCACAATTATTACTCTCGCTTACACTAGAGCAATTAATGTTGGTGTAGATGCAGCAATATTAACTTCTGAAACTTCAGAACCAATTATCGGATTAGCTCAAGCTAAAATGTTAGCTATTGCTTCAGCAGTTGCTGATAAAGCTGGTGCAATCGATGATGAATTAGCTGAAAAACTTTCAAACGTTGCTGTAGCAGCAGCTCCAGCTGAAGAAGAAGTTGCAGAAGAAGAGGAAGTAGAAGAAGAGGAAGAAGAGGAAGAAGCATCCGAAGAAACAGCAGCAGCTGGTTTAGGAGCTCTCTTTGGATAAAATTAAATTTAAAATTTTTTAATTTGTATAAACATATTATTTAAACAAACTAATGGTGATAACATGGAATATATATATGCGGCAATGATTTTGCACAGTGCAGAAAAAGATATTAACGAAGAAAATGTTAAAAGTATTATTGAAGCAGCAGGAATCGATGCTGATGATGCTAGAATTAAAGCTTTAATCGCAGCTTTAGAAGATGTTGACATCGACGAAGCTATGGAAACTACCGCTATGGCAGCAGCAGCACCTGCAGCAGCAGCTCCAGCAGCAGCTGAAGCAGCTGAAGAGGAAGAAGAAGAGGAAGAAGAGGAAGAAGAAGCATCTGAAGAAGAAGCAGCAGCTGGTTTAGGTGCTTTATTCGGATAGATTTTTTAAATCTATCACCTTATTTTCTTTTTTTTTTAAAAATTTAGTTGATATAACTTTTTTTAGTTGAATTTCTGTTTTTTTATAATTTTTTTAACAATTTTTTCTTTTAATGATTTTTCATCATATTTGGATTAATCTTTTTATTTGTATAATTAAGTATCTCAATTCAAAATTTCTAAAAAACCCACTATTTTTTAAAATTATTTAACATATAAAAAACATATATTTTACTAATAAATCTTTAAAAATGATTATTATGGTAGAAATTTTTGATGAACTTGGTTATAAAAAACAAACATGTAAAACTTGCGGACAGGAGTTTTACTCCCAGGTTGACAGAGACACTTGTGGGGACGCTCCGTGTGATGAGTATGAGTTTATTGCAAATCCTGCAACTGATAAGCCATACAATTTATATGAAATCCAAAAAGTTTTTAGAGAATTTTTAGAAAGTGAAGGGCACACCCATGTCCACAGATATCCTGTTCTTGCTAAAAGGTGGAGGGATGACGTATTTTTGGTTGGAGCATCCATATTCTGTTTCCAGCCTTGGATAACATCAGGTCTTGTCAAGCCTCCTGCAAATCCTATAGAAATGGCTCAGCCTTCAATCAGGCTCAACGATGTTGATAATGTAGGAAGAACCGGTCGTCACATGACCTGTTTTACAATGGGTACACACACAGTTATCAACAAGGAAGATGACTTCATTTATTGGGAAGATGAAACCATCAGGCTTTGTCATGAGTTCTTTGCCCATATCGGAATCAACACTGAAGAAATTACTTTCATCAAATCCTGGTGGAGCGGCGGAGGTAACGAAGGTCCTTGTTATGAGGTATGCTGCAGAGGAGTGGAGCTTGCAACATTGGTATTTATCCAATATGAAACCCTGGAAAACGGTGATAAAAAAGAAATCCCAATTAAAGTTGTCGATACAGGTTACGGTCTTGAAAGAATCGCATGGATTTCACAGGGTACTCCAACAGCTTATGATGCCTGTTTTGCACCTGTTGTAGATAAACTTAAGGAATTAACTGGTGTTGAGATTAATGAGGACATTCAGGGAAGAAACGCCCAAATTGCCGGAATGATGGATATTGAAGATATCGGTGACTTAAAAGAACTAAGACAGCAGGTAGCAGACAGCTTAAATCTTTCTTTAGAAGAATACTTAAAGGCTGCTGAACCTATGGAAGCGATTTACATTATTGCAGACCACACCAGATGTTTGGCATTCATGATTGCTGACGGCATCATTCCATCCAACGTGAAAGAAGGTTACTTGGCCAGATTGGTCTTAAGAAGAACCATCAGATTCATGAAAGATTTAAACATGAAGGAATCACTTGCTGATGTAATGGCAATACAATTGGATTTCCTGTCTAAATTCTATCCTGAAATTCGTGACTCAGAAGAGCATATCATGAATATCATTACCTTGGAAGAGGAAAGATATGCTGCAACAGTCAAAAAAGGTAAAAGCATTGTTAGAAGATCCATTAAAAGACTTAAAAAAGAAGGCAAAAATGAAATGCCTTTGGACATGTTAATAGATTTATACGACGCTCATGGAATTCCTCCGGAAACAGTTGTTGAAATGGCAGGAGATGATTTTACTGTTAATGTTCCTGATAATTTCTTTACGCAGGTTGCAGGAGCCCATGAAAAAGATACAACTGCTAAAAAAGATACATTCAAATTAGATTATCCTGAAACAGATTTACTGTTCTATAAAGATTTCTACCAAGAAGAATTTGAAGCTGAAGTTTTAGGATTGGTTGAAAAGGATGGCAAGCAATGTTTAATCTTTGATAAAACAACATTTTACCCTGAAGGAGGAGGTCAACCTTCTGACATTGGTAAAGTTTCCATTGATGGAAATGTCTTTAAAATACCTCATGCTGAAAAAATTAACAATGTGGTATTGCATTATGTAGATGGAGACATCTCAGATGAAGTTGTCGGTAAAAATGCCATTGGTAAAATTGACTGGCAGAGAAGAATAACTCTTGCACGCCACCATACAGGAACTCACCTGGTAATAGCGGCTGCAAGAAAAGTTTTGGGTCAGCACATCTGGCAGGCAGGTTCTCAAAATGCACTTACAAGAGCACGTATTGACTTATCTCATTATAAACGTATCACACAGGAAGAGTTAAACGAAATTGAAAAATTGGCTAATGAATATGTAATGGATAATATTGATTTGGACATTAAATTCCACACAAGAGATGAAGCGCAGGAATTATATGGATTCGTACTTTATCAGGGAGGTATCGTTCCGGGTAAAATGATTCGTGTAGTCAAAATCCCGGGAGTTGATGTACAGGCATGTGCAGGTACTCATGTTCCTAGAACCGGTGTTGTCGGTCCAATCAAAATCAACAAAACCGAAAGAGTTCAGGACGGTGTTGAAAGAATAGACTTTTCAGCAGGACTTGCAGCAATTGACTCAATGCAGCATGACGGTGAACTTTTAAGGGAAAGTTCTTCAATTTTCAAAGTTGAAAACGATCAGTTACCTAAAACATGTGACAGATTCTTCTCCGAGTGGAAAGCTCAGAAAAACCAAATCGACAAGTTAAAATCTGAAATCGCTTCACTTAAAATGAATTCTCTAGCTGATGATTATGTTGAAATCAAAGGCCTTAAAGTTGTCCATGAACTGATGGACAGTGACATTAAGGAGCTTCAAAAAATAGCTACTGACTTCACTGATAACGGAAAGGCTGATGTTGTTATAATGGGAAATAATGACGGTAAAATCGTCGGTGCAGCATCCCAAAAAGCTATTGACAGTGATGTTAAAATCAATGATATCATCAAGACTGCAGCTGGAGTTTTAGGTGGTGGTGGTGGAGGCCGTCTCACATTGGCACAGGGTGCTGGTAAAAACGCTGATAAAATGGAAGATGCTATTAAAACAGCTGTTGATTTAATTTAAAGGGTGATTAAATGAAATATGATTTAATCGTAGCAAGATATGGTGAAGTCGGATTAAAAAGCACAAAAGTAAGGTCCCGTTTTGAAAAGAAATTAGTCAAAAACATTAAGGCCGCTATTGACTGTGACGTTGACAGAAACCAGGGAAGAATATATATTTTCCCAAAAAACTTTGATGAAGCTTTAAATGACTTAAACAGGGTTTTCGGTATTGTATCCTATTCTCCAGCCATTTCAACATACAGTAATCATGAAGACATCGATAAAACATTGGGTGAGTATGTTGAAAATCTTGCCAGTGAAGGCATGATTGATGAGAATACCAAATTTGCAATCAAGTGCAGACGTGTTGGTACTCATGATTTCACTTCACAGGAAATGGCAGCATTCTGTGGTGGGGTTGTCAGAAAAAGAGTTCTTGCTCCGGTAGATTTGACTAATCCTGAATTGACTATATTTGTTGAAGTTCGCGGTGATGATACTTTTATTTATCATGAAAAGATTCCTGGTCCTGGGGGTTTGCCATTGGGAACTCAGGGAAAAGTGGTTTGTCTTGTATCTAGTGGAATAGATTCTCCTGTTGCTGCTTATCTGATGATGAAAAGGGGCTGTGAGGTGATTGCACTTTATTGTGATAATGAACCCTTCACTACTGAATTGGCACTTGAAAACTATAATAAAATAGTTGATCAGCTTCAGAAATATGCTGCGGGTGTTCCAATTAAAAAACGTGTTGTAAAATACGGTGAATACCTCCAAAAAGCAAAAGAAGATGCACCAGAAAAGATGACATGTGTATTGTGTAAATCAGGAATGTATCAGCTGGCAGAAAAGCTTGCAAATGAAATGGGGGCACTGGCTATTGTTGACGGAAGCAGTGTAGGTCAGGTTGCATCACAGACTTTAGACAATATTCTGGTGACCAGATATAACGTTAATATGCCAGTTTTATCTCCGTTAATCGGATTGGATAAAATTGAAATCACCAGAATCGCAGAAGAGATAGGAACATTTGAAATATCCAAAATCGATGATGGCGGATGCAGTGCAGTTCCAAGATATCCCGAAACTAAAGGGGATTTGGAAAGACTTAAAGATGCCTGTGAATCAATGAATCAGAAAGAAGCTATTGAAAAAGCTTTTAAAACAATTAAATAACTTTTTTAATAGAAATGAGTAATAGGCAGTAAAAATAAGCCTGTTAAACAGATTATTATAAATGTAAAGATATAAATTTCTTTACCTTCTATTTTTTTATATTTTGCACTGAATATTAAAGGCAGCAATGCAATTATCGGTAGGAAATATCTTAATTGAACACCTAAAATGCTTGTTGATCCGACAGGACTCCAGGTCAGATAAAATATTGCATATATACCAACATAAACAATTAGGAATATCAATGCCAATATTCCTCGTTCTTTTTTTTCTAATTCAATATCCAGTTTATAGAATAGTGAAAATCCTAAAAAGAACAGTATGTATAATACATTAATTAATTTAATTCCTTTATATCCTGTATAATGGAAGAAATTGGCTTTCAGTAAGAATAAATCCGGTATTGAAACTATCATGTCTTTAATTAGCGTTAATATTATTGGAGGATTTGATAGTATGTATCTGCTTTGGCCAACAAAGGATATGTTTGATACTGTTGTCGTGTTATGTGTCTGAACAGCGGTTGTTGTAAATAATGACGTAAATAAAGAGCTTACAGATAGTGCAGTCAATATAAATAGGACTATTATTGTAATTAAGCTATATTTTTTCAGTTGTTTATCTTCAAATGGGATAACAAGAACGAGTAAGCTAAGGATTATGTAAGGCTGTTTAATTAAACTGATTAAGAGCACTGATATGAAGAATATGGCTAGATTTTTCTTATCAACTTCTCCCAGATACATTTTAATGAAGTATGTTAAAATAATCAATGTAAAAGTCAGGATAAATGCGTCATAGCTTGGGGAAGATACCTGTGCTATACATATGGGCATTGTTGAAAAAACAAGCAGAGGCAATTTAAACTTGGGAATAATTTTAATCATAAAGTAGGCTACAACGCCGTAAAATATCAAATTGGCAATTCTTGATAAATATAATGCCCAAATTGCAGTTAAGTGCAGTAATTTGGCTATTAATATGCCTAATGCCGAAAACAGGTATGAATAAAACGGACTTGATGTTGTCCAGTCCCAATAGTCTTTATGGTCTGTTATCGGAGTATTGTAATTATTTCCTTCACTCAGTATTGTAACTCCATTGAACGATGACCTGAGATTAAAGAAATAATCTTCAATGTAAATTCCATTATCTGTAATTTCTGGATAAAATGATCCTTCTGTTATTAATTCTGCGCGAGAAAAGTGGGCTGATTCATCTATAAAACTCAAAGGTGGGGTCATAAATACCATTAACAGTCCAAAAATCAGAATCATTACCAATGCAACTTTATGCAGTTCCATTTCACGTTTATAAAAAACATATATTAAAACAAGCCCAATAACGCTTACTAATGTGATAAAAATTACTTCAGTTTGATAATTTGCGAAATTTTCTGGTGTAAACATTGCAAAAACAAATATTGCAACGAATGCAAGGAAAATAAGTCCACATTTTGAATAGTCATTAACGTAATTTTTCACATTCATATTAATAGATTTTTAATTTTTTATATAAATATTTTAATTAATGGCAATATTTATTTATCAAAATTTAGATATTAATTCTTAAAAAGGTGTTATTATGGGTACTTTCAATTCAATTGAAGAAGCAAGAGAATTTTTTAAAAATGATAAATTTGCAATGGGCACGGGAATTTATCTGGATGAACTGAACGATGAATATTGTCAATGCAGCTTAAAAATTGAGGATAATCATAGAAATGCTGTTGGCGGCGTTATGGGTGGAGTAATGTTTACCTTAGCCGATTTTGCATTTGCTGCATTATCTAATCAAATTCATTCACCGACTGTTGCTCAGCAAGTCAGCATTAATTATTTGAGCGCTCCGAAAGGAGAGAAATTAATAGCAAAAGCAATATGCAAGAAAAATGGCCGCAGTTCTTCCATTATCAATGTTGATGTTGTTGATGATACCGGAAGAGATGTTGTTCAATATGTTGGAACTGGTTTTAAATTGTGAAATTAACGGCCTAAAACATGCAATACCCTAAACTTTAGGCAAATTTTTATTTTTTTTCTTATTCTTTCTTACATCAATGAAAATGTTTTATAAGGGACGTATATAATGTTATCCTTTTTTTCTATATTTGATGTCGTGTTAGAAATTATAATTCCATAATCAGAATCATATCTATTTATTGCATTTATTACTTGTCTTTTGCTTTTATCACCATGACCCACTTCAATTGGTATCGGATTCTCAAATCCTTTTTTTACTAAAAAATCAACTCCTCCTTTTTTTGAATCAAAAAATACATCAAAATCAAAATGATTTTCATTATGTTTTAAGTTGAATAAAATGGATGCTATTAAATTTTTCAATAAAATTCCCTCATATTCGTTCTGATTCATGGGTGAAAATCCCCAGTTTTTGTTAATGGCATGTCTTAAACTAGGTGTCGCAAAATAATATTGCCATGATTTTTTTACTCTAGCATTGGGACTGGAGTATGGTTCATAGTGAAATATCAGATGGGTTTTTTCTAGCAGTTCCAGAATTGTATTAACAGTGCTTGGTGAAGATTTTATTAGATTTGCTAATGTATTTTGAGAAATTTCTCCAGGAACCTTTTGTGCTAGAAATTTTAACATACGATAAGCATAATTTTCACTATTCTGATTAATATTATGCAAGGTTTTTAAATCTTTTTCAATGACACTATCTATTGAATATAATAGTTTTTTCAGACTAATCCTATAATTATCATCATTCATTACTGCAGGAAAACCTCCATATTTAAAGTAATTGTCCCAATCTGTAGATTCATACCCTATAATATTGAGTAAGTCCATGCCGATTTGATGTTCTAATTTTTTAGCTTCATCTATTTCTCCATTAAAAATTAAATTGGATAGTGCCTGCTCGATATTACCTGCATTATATTCAAATTTTAAATTTAAATGCTGGGAGTAACTTAGTGGAGATATTTGATATCTTAGCATTCTTCTTGCAGCATCAGAATGATATTCTAATGATATTGCTGAAGATCCTGTAAAAATCATGAATATTTTTTTGCTTTCATCACATATTATTTTTCCAGTCAATGACCAGTTTTTATCAAAATGAGTTTCATCTATCAGTAGGAAAATTTCTCTGTTTAATGTCCTTAGATTACTTTGATGAAATTCTTTTAGGAAATGATTTATAGTTTCAAATATATCGCATTTTGTTACTTTGATTAAGGTTTCACATGAAAAATATAGAATGTGATTTGGAGGAATCTCTTTTTCTTTTAAAAGGTATTCATATGTTTGATAGAGTAGTGTTGTTTTCCCCACTCCTCTTAACCCGGGCAAAACAAAATAACGATTTATATTATCTCCATTTAAAAAATCGTCTACATGTTCTTTCATAATGTGAAAATCAGTTCTATGATTAAATGGCTTGTTCTTATATGATAATTCATCATTTAATGTTATCGGTATGTTATTGATTTGATTTTGTATGAATGCATTTAATGTATTTTTGTCTTCTTGGTCCATTTTATCACCATTATTTTTTATATTGTATATTCATATATAAATAATCATTCGTTATATCGTATAATATTATATAAATAATCATTCTATTAATAATATATGAATCCTAATTTTGTCATGTGAAAAAATTGCATTAAACACAATGGTGTTTTTTAAAATCAATAAATTGATAACATGTTAATATTGGTGTTAAACTATATTTATTTGGAGAATGATGTCTTTTTAAGTTTTAATTTCTATTCATAAGAATTAAAATTTAATTAAAAATGTTTGGAATCTAATTCGAGATAATAAATGTGGTATTAATGATTTCTACTGAAGTGTATATGCTTTCATTAATCAAAGCTTCATGTTACAATTTACTTGATTCAGCACTTAAAAATCAGTTTTGGCGGATAATGTTGTTTGATAAATCATAATTATTATATACTTATCAAGTCAAAAATAATATCATACTAAATTAATTTTTTAAGTTTATATAACTTAATGATATTGAGGTATTTAAAATGAAAACTACTGTTAGTGTAATTAAAGCTGATATCGGAAGTGTTTCTGGTCACTGTGTTGCACACCCAGAATTAATGGATATCTGTGACGAAGTTTTAAACGAAGCTTTAGAAACTGGTATTTTAAACGACTATTATGTTTCCCGTTGTGGAGATGACATTGATTTAATCATGACTCACAACAAAGGTGAAGAAAACGAAGAAGTACACAAAACCGCTTATGATGCATTCATGAAAGCTACTGCAAGAGCTCGTGAATTAAAATTATACGGTGCAGGTCAAGACTTATTATCTGATACTTTCTCCGGTAACATCAAAGGTATGGGCCCTGGTGTAGCAGAAATGGAATTTGAAGAAAGACCATCTGACCCTGTTTTAGTATTCTGTTGTGACAAAACCGAACCTGGTGCATTCAACTTACCAATCTTTAGAATGTTTGCAGATCCATTCAACACTGCAGGTCTTGTAATTGACCCAAGTTTACACGATGGATTCAAATTTGAAGTATTCGATGTAATCGAACACAGAAAAGTTATCTTAGACTGTCCTGAAGAAATGTACGACTTACTCGCATTAATCGGTTCAACCGGAAGATACGTAATTAAAAGAGTATGGAAGAAAAACGGTGAAATCGCAGCTGCAATAAGTACTGAAAGATTAAACTTAATGGCTGGTGAATACGTTGGTAAAGACGACCCAGTAGCAGTTGTAAGAGCACAATCTGGATTCCCTGCTAACGGTGAATGTGTAGATCCATTTGCATTCCCACACATGGTAAGTGGTTGGATGAGAGGATCCCACAATGGTCCAATGATGCCTGTTTCAGAAGCAGAAGCAAACCCAATCAGATTTGACGGACCACCTAGAGTTGTCGGTTTAGGTTTCCAAGTAGCTAATGGTGAATTAGTAGGTCCTGTAGACTTATTTGATGATCCTGCATTTGACCCTACTCGTGAACAAGCTGCTAAAATCGCAACTTACATCAGAAGACACGGTCCATTCGAACCTCACAGATTACCTGCTGAAGAAATGGAATATACTTCCCTTCCTGGTGTAATGACCAAACTCGAAGAAAGATTCGAAGATATGGATTAAATTTAAGAGATTTTTATCTCTTCTTTTTTTTACTTTTTAATAAGAAGTGTTGCTTAAATTTTTAAGCATTTATAAAACTGGCAGTGAACTGGGGGCGGAGAAAATTTCTAATAAAAAATATGCAATGGTTTTTTCTATTGTTTTGATATTTTTCCTTATTATAGGTTCCGTTTCAGCACTGGATTTAAACAATGCAAGTGAAGATAATGCTCTTTTTTCTTCACAGGATTTAGAAGTTAATGATGGCTCCATAGCAATAAGTTCTCCCAGTGAAATTAACGATTCTAATTTAAAGCAAAGTGTTTTATCAGCAAATGATGTCGAATTATATTATAAGAACGGAACTTCATTTAAAGCTGTTTTATCTGATGATGAAGGTTCTTTATTAGCGAATCAAAAAATTATTTTTACAATCAATAATGTTAACTACACCAGAACTACAAACAACGATGGCGTTGCATCCATTGCAATTAACTTGAACTCAGGAATTTATAATATTTCTTCTTTTTATGCAGGCAATGAAAAATATGCTTCTTCATTTACTGAAAATACCGTAAAAGTATTGTCTACAATTGCCGGAAAAGACATTGTGAAGTATTATAAAAACGATACTCAGTATTATGCCACTTTTTTTGATGGTCATGGAAACCCTTTAATCGGTGCTCCAATCACTTTCAATATTAATGGGGTGTTCTATCAAAGGAAAACAAATGAAAACGGTGCTGCAAAGCTTAACATTAATCTAAATCCTGGTGATTATATATTAACTGCAGTTAATTCCATTAACGATGACATGTTTGCAAACCATATCAAGGTATTGCCTACGATTACAGCTGATGAGCTAAACATGTATTATAGGGATGGCCATAAATTCACTGCCAATGTTATTGATGGTGCAGGAAATCCATTGGCTAAAAGCGATGTTGTATTTAATGTTAATGGTGTATTATATACTCGTGTAACTGACAATGAGGGTAATGCCCGTTTAAATATTAATCTTAATGTTGGTGAATATATTATAACTTCAACTGATTACAGAGGTTTGTCAGTTGCTAACAAAATTAAGATTTCAAAATGCAATTCCACTATTAAAGCCAATGATGCTCATATTATTCCAGGCTTTGATAGTGAGTATAAGGTTGTATTGGCCGGTTTAAATAATAAGACAATTCCTTTTGTACCTGTTTATTTCAAATTCAATGGTGTTTCTACAATTGTGGGCACTGATGAAAATGGTGTGGCGACATTACATATTTCAAATCCTTCCAAAGGCAAGTACTCTATTGAATATGAGTTTAAAGGAGACATAAATTATTATCCATATAAATCATCCAGTACTATAATTGTGGCTAATTCAACTACTTTATTAACTGGAAATGATTTAAAAATGTATTATAAAGACGGTTCAAAGTTCAATGTTACTTTAACCGATTTGGATTTAGTCCCGATGGCTAATGAAACTGTCACATTCAATATTAATGGTATGTCATATAAACGTACTACAAATGAAAATGGTGTCGCCGGTTTGAATATTAACTTATATCCGGGCACTTACAAAATTTCGTATTCTTATTCTGATAGGGGTGCTGAAGATTATGATGAGGGATCTAATACTATTGTAGTTTCAAAAATCCCTGCTTATTTATCCACTAATGATTTGAAGTTTCTTTATAGTGACCGTAAACCATTCACTGCAACGTTAACTGATGCCAAGAATAATCCTTTAAAAGACATTGATGTTACTTTCAATATTCATGGTGTGCCATATACCAGAACTACAAATGCTTCTGGTGTTGCTAAATTAAATATTAATTTACCTATAGGTAATTATGAAATCACTACATCAATTAATAGTAATATTTATGAGGCTGATGGCAAATTCAATCATGTTCTGGTTGATGGAGTTATTTTCATGGCGTATGATATAACGATCTATCCGGGTTATACCCGAGATTATTCAGTAACTGCGCTGGACGCTTATGAAAATCCAATTGTAAATGAAGTGATCGAATTCAATTATGCAGGCATATCTAAAAGAGCAGCTACTGATGCTGAAGGTAAAGCTACCATTAGTGTAGGTGGTTTGTCTAAAGGAGATTATCTGATTAATTATTATTGTCCTTCTAGAAATGAGGGTGGTCAAACATATATTTTTGTATCAGAAGCTGTGCTGAATACTAAAAATACGATTTCTGATTTAACCCCATATCTTATTGACTCTCAAAACTGTCAGGTTTCACATCCGGAAATTGTTTCACTTGCAAGACAATTAACTGCCGGTTTGACTAATGATTTAGATAAGGCTCGAGCAATATTTAACTATGTTAGGGATGCGATAGCCTATGATTACTATTATGATACTCTTTATGGTGCAGTAGAAACTCTGCATTTCAAATCAGCAAATTGTGTTGACCAGGCTCATTTGTCCATTGCTTTATATAGGGCAGCAGGTCTTCCTGCAAGATATGTGCATGGAAAATGTACATTCAATAGCGGTAGCACTTACGGTCATTTATGGTCTCAGGTGTTAATTGGTGATACTTGGATTGTCAGTGATACAATCAGCTATTCAAACTCTCTGGGCAAGGTTACCAATTGGAATAACTATAATTACAAATTTTATGGATATTTCCCATATATTGTATTCTAATTCATTTCTTTTTGTGCGCAGTTATTATGGTAAAGCTTGATGCATTAACGGTAATGATAGCGTCGTCAATATCCACATAATAATTTTTGCCTTTTCGTTCAACTAAAGACTCTTTTTTAAGAATTTTGCCTTTGCAGATTTCAACTATGTCTCCTGAAATTCCCAAGTTTTTGGAAATTCTTCCAATGCCCATTTCTGTTGTGTGAACTTTATCGATGTTTTCAATTAGAATGTCCTTATCTTGCATTTTACCACCTATTTTTTGCATGTTAATACATTTTTAAATAAGTTATTTATATATTTAAGATTAATTATTATATATGTCATTCTTAAAATTCATTATTAAAAATCCATTTAGGAGAAAGAACAGTGCTATATTGGCAATTGTAGGTATTTGTATTGGTATTATAGTTATTGTCGCTCTTGGTGGAATCACAAATGGTTTGGTATCAACTTTTGAGGATACGATTCATGCAGGAGGTGCAGATTTTTCCATTTCAGGTAAGGAAACTGGAAACTCTGCTTACGGTACCAACACCATTGATGCAAACTGGACTGATAAAATAGCGAATGTAAGTGGTGTAAGTGAAGCTTATCCGATTTATGTTATCCTGACATCGGTAGGTGATGACTACATGAACACGCTGATTGGAATAGATTCCAACGGTACGACCATGGCGGACATTGTAATCAGTGAGGGAAGGATGTTTAAGAACAATTCCTCGGAGGTAATCTTGGGTAAAATCTATGCTGCAGACAATAATCTCTCTGTTGGGGATAAACTGCAGGTTGACGGTGAAGACTTTGATGTTGTAGGTATTTATGAAACCGGGGACTCCAATATGGCCGGTGGAGTTTTCACATCTATTGAAAAGGTAGCTGAAATCAATGATGATTCAGACAGTGTTTCCAACATTTATGTAAAGGTTGATAAGGGAGCTGATGCTCAGGAAGTTGCAGACAGAATTGATTCAATGTATGGTGATAATATTACTACAGTTTCATCAGTTATGGAAATGAGCCAAATGGCAGACATGTTAAACATGCTTAAAGCATCATCCTGGGGTATTTCTCTTTTGGCAATTGTTGTCGGGGGATTGGGCATTATCAATACAATGTTGATGTCTGTATTTGAAAGAACTCGTGAAATTGGTGTTTTAAAAGCTGTGGGCTGGTCCAATAGAAAAATTTTAACCATGATTGTAGGTGAATCATTGGTTATCACAATTGTGTCAGCCATTATCGGATCGATTATTGGTGTTGTTTTATGCACATTCCTGGCTCCTATGATGGGACTCAATCCTGTATTTACAGCAGAAACTTTCGTTCAGGCATTCGGAATAGCTATTATTGTAGGTATTATTGGAGGATTGTATCCTGCTATTAAAGCGATTAAGTTACCGCCAACTGAAGCATTGAGGTATGAATGAGGTGATTTGATGAGCAATATTGTTGAAATTAATAATTTGGTTAAATCTTATGAAAATGGACATATTAAGGCATTGAACGGAATTGATTTAACAATTAAGGAAGGTGAATTTGTATCCATAATCGGACCTTCAGGTTCAGGCAAATCAACATTGCTTAACATGCTCGGTGCTTTGGATTTGCCGGATTCAGGATCCATTAATGTTGCAGGTTATGATTTACTTTCAAATAAGAAATTAAATGAATTCAGGGCTCAAAAGATTGGATTTGTTTTCCAATTACATAATTTAATCCCGAATTTGTCTGTTGTTGAAAATATTGAAATTCCAATGTTTACATCTAAGATGTCCAATGATGAAATGAGAAAAAGGGCATTGGATTTGCTTGATATTGTAGGTCTTAAGGATAAGGCTTCTCAAAAGCCGTCAAAGTTATCTGGTGGTGAACGTCAGAGGGTTGCAATTGCACGTGCCCTGGCCAACAATCCTTCAATTATATTGGCGGACGAACCAACAGGATCACTGGATTCAAAGACAAGTACTAAAATTCTTAAGCAGTTAATTGATTTGCACAAAACTCAAAACGTCACGCTGATAATTGTCACTCATGATATGGATGTCGCTAAACTTGCAGACCGAACAATTGAAGTTTTGGATGGTAAATTGGTTAATGCCGGTGAAAATTCATTGCTTGAAGACAAAATTAATGTGGATTAATTTCCACAAATTCTTTTTTTTAGTAATCGTCAATCGTGTCATGAATAATTCTAAGGGCGTCAAGCAGGCCGTGAGAATATTCTATACAACCGAATGCGGTTCTCATATCTTTCTTTTCAAGGTAATATTTGGAATCATTCCAATAATCGACTGCCCTGTCGTATACTTCTTTTTCTCTTCCTAAAAACTCAATATGAGCAACCTGATTTAAATTTCTCTCTAATTTTTGAATATCTTTAGCTATTTTTTCTGGACTTTCTAAATCACTCATTTTAACGCCTTCCAAACATGATAGACTCTTTGTCCTACGGTAATGTATGATAAAATTACTAATATGATTATTGTATAGGTAAAGTAAATTGGCTGTGTAAAGTGTCCGATAAGTGCACCAATCATTAGAATAATCATACGAACAGCCCTTTCAGCTATTCCAACACTGCAGTCCACACCCTGTGATTCCGCTCGGGCACGAACATAACTTACAGTAATCGCAGAGTGTATTGCTAAAACCCCAATAAACCAGTCGCAGTATCCTCCAAAGATTATGCCTATGTAGATAATGGCATCGGCAAAACGGTCCATGGTTGAATCAAGAAAAGCTCCAAATTTTGAAGCCCGATTGTGATACCTTGCAACCGCACCGTCAACAACATCTAAAAATCCGGAAAATAAAATACAAATACATCCCAGAATTAATAAATGATTTGCAAAGCCATATGCTGCCAAAATGGCAATAAATGGAGAAATTACAGTTACAATATTCGGATTAATATTTAAATTTCGTGCAACAGGGTTTAAAATTTTTGTTAATAAGGGTCTTAGACTTTCAAGCATACTTAAATATATTAAGAAATTATCATATATAATTATTTAAAAAAATCAAGGTTTATTAAAAATGAAGATATTAAAAACAAGCAATTCCTCACCTGATGAAAAGGTAATCAATGAAGCTATTGATGTATTGGCTGATGATGGAGTTATAATTTATCCAACAGATACCGTTTATGGTCTGGGTGCCAATATATTCAATAATAAGGCCGTTCGCAGAGTTTTTAAAATAAAACAAAGAAATTTGCTAAAGCCATTGTCAATTCTAGTTTCAAATACTGATGCGATAGATGTCGTGGCTAAAATATCTCGATATCAAAAGGATACTCTTGATAAATATCTTCCTGGCCCTTATACGTTTATTTTAAATAAAACGCCAGTTGTTCCACGTGTTGTTACAAGCGGATTAACTCATGTCGGCGTAAGGGTGCCTGAAAATGAAATTGCCTGTAAACTGGCTAAAATATTTCCAATTACTACAACAAGTGCCAATCTCTCTGATGAGGAGGTATTGTCCACACCTGATGAAATTTTGGAACAATTGGGATGTGATGTTGATTTGGTAATTGATGTGGGGCCTTTAGAATCAAAAAATGCATCAACAATAATTGATTTAACCGCACCGCAACCGATTTTTATCCGAAGATAAATCTTCATATTATATATTTTAGTAAAAACAAATGTATTTTCATGAAAGTATTAGCTAACTTTGAGGATAATCATAAAATTCCTACAAATTCAAGTATTGACAATTTGTTGAATGGAGGATTTGAAAAGGGTACGGTTACCCAGATTTTCGGACCTCCTAGTTCTGGAAAAAGCAATGTGGCTTTATGTTTGGCTGTTAATGTGGCAAAAACTGGTAAAAAAGCTATTTATATGGATACTGAAGGTGGAATTTCCATTGATAGAATTAAACAAATTGCAGGCAGTGATTTTTCAGAAGTTGCTAATAATATAATGGTTTTTGAACCGACTACTTTTCAAGAGCAGGGAGAAAATATAGGTGCTATCGAATTATGGCTTAGAAAAAACCATGCCGATACTGACATTTTCATATTGGATTCTGCTGTTGCCTTATATCGTGTTGATGACATGAAATCTTCAAAACTTAATAAGGAATTAGGTAAACAGATGGGCATTTTATCTAAAATAGCCAGATCTTTTGACATTGCAGTTATAGTAACAAATCAGATATACACTGCATTTGATGATGAAGGCAACAATGATATTAGGGCAGTGGGTGGAATGGTTCTTCAATACTGGAGCAAAGTCATTATTCAACTCGAACGTGGCGAGGAAACTAATCAGAGAATTGCTACTTTAAAGCGCCACCGAAGTATTGGCGAAGGCCGGCAAGCCGTTTTCCGAATCACTTCTCGTGGGATAAGTTAGCATTAATTTTATAAGTAACTTAAAATAAATTATTATTTTGTATTACAGTGATTATTATGAGCGATATAAAAAACCCTAAGAAAAAATTTAAAAAAACAGAAAGGGTACCTCCTGAAGGATATGATTCTTCAAACGATTTCTTTGAAGATGTATTCATGGATAAAGATATGATTTGGATGGGTCAAAATACGAACCATCTTCACGGTGATATCATAGCTGATGCAATGGCAAGCTGTGTTAAAGAAAAAGAATATTGTAAGTACCCTCCTCCAGAAGGATTTTCCGAACTCAGACAGTTAGTTTTAGATGATTTAGGCTTTGATAACTGTGAAGTACTATTAACTGCCGGAGCGACCGAATCTTTATATTTATGTATGCAGGCTTTAATAGAGTCTGGAGATAATGTTATATTGTCTGATCCTGGTTACTTTATTATTGGAGACTTTGCAAATCGTTTTGCTCATGATGTAAGGTATGTTCCTGTTTATAATGAAGAATGCGGATATAAATTAACTCCAAAACTTTTAAGGGAGAATATGGATGAAAATACCAAAATGGTCATATTAATCGATCCGTTAAATCCTTTAGGTTCATCTTACACTGAAGAGGAGCTCAAAGAATTTGCCCAAATAGCTATTGAAAATGATATTTACCTATTGCATGATGTAACCTACAAAGACTTTGCACGTGAGCATTTCCTTGTTGAAAATTATGCTCCCGGCCAAACCTTAACAATTTACAGTTTCTCTAAAATATTCGGTATGGCAGGTTTAAGAATCGGTGGAGTAGTTTCATCAAAACCGATAATTGATGTAATTAAAAATGCTTTAGTCAATGATTTGGGTGTTAATATTATTGCACAATATGGAGCTATCGCTGGATTAAAATCAAAAGGCGAATGGGAAGATGAAATCCGTGAAATTTCATTCACTAACCAAAGATTAATCAAAGAAATGGTTGATGAAATTGATGGAGTATTTTTGCCTGTTTATCCGTCTGATGCTAATATGATGGCTGTTGATGTTTCCGGTGCAGGAATAAATCCAAAAGAATTGGCAAATTACCTGTTCAAAAATGGAATTTTTGCAAGAGAAGGAGAATACACTTCAGAACTATTTGGAGACAGATACTTACGTATAAGTTTTTCAATTCCAACTGAAGACATTAAAGTCTTCTGCGAAGAATTCCCAAAAGCTATTGAGGCTTTAAGACAAAAATAATTGAGGGTTAATGATATGCGTATTAGATATCATCAACCTATTCCTAATTTTTATAAAGTTAAAAACCCAACTAATCCTTTAATTTCTATTTCCGATGATTTTTTAACTGATTTGAATCAATTTATTTTAGATGAAGGTTTCATCGGAGTCAGCTATTCAAAATTAAGTGATGATTTTAGAAAAGAATGGGATATTTGTTGGGACAATATACTTATATTGAAATATCTGATGTCTGAAGAGATATTGAAAATGAAGCCCTCAAAAGAAAAAACCAAATTGGAAGATGAGGAATTTCAAAAATTTGGATGCAAAACTTTTGAAGTTGCAGACTTTTTAAGGGAAAATAACTTCAAAGCAGATTTAATCCATCCTTTAGACGACAGGGTAAGTCTAAGATCAATTGCAATGCAGTCAAATGACTGTGTCATTACCCGAAGTAACATGTGCATGTTTAAAGAAGGATTGAACATTGGATTTTTCATGATAACTTCGTCAATAGATAATTTGCCCGTTAACGGTGAAAATGACATGCTTTGGGTTGAAGAGTTCTGTTCAACCTGTGGAGTTTGCATTGACAGATGTCCTGAAAATGCATTTGATGAGGATGAAAAGGTTAAAAGAAAAGTTTGTACTGCCCATAAAGAAGGCTGCAGTAAATGCGTATTGCTCTGTCCTTTTTTCAAAAGAGGATATGATAAGGTTAAAAAAAGATTTGACAGAAAAAACTGAGAGGTAATTAATATGGATGATAAAATTGCTTTAGTATCATGTAGTGGATTAAGCCCATTGGGTTTAGTTGTAAGGGCAGCTACTGTTGAGCTGGCTTTAGATAATGACAACATTGTTGCGGCATGCATTACAGAGTACTCTGCACAGCCAAACAACTGCTCTCCAATTTTGGAAGATGCAAAAATCGTATCAATAACGGGATGCAGTGATGACTGTGTTTCAACGATATTGAATGAAAAAGATATTGGAGTCATTAAAAATATTGATGCGGAAAGCGTCGTCAAGGCATTTAATTTAAATCCTAATGATTCCATAAGATTGGATGATGATGGTGAAGAGGCCGTTAAAGTATTGAAACGATTCATATTGAGTGAAATTAAAGATATTTAAATTTCATCACCCAATAAGAAATCGATAATGTTAAGATGTTTGACTCCTTTGTATGATAAATCATGTGTATCTGTAGTGATTATGTATGTATCATATTTATCGGGGATTTTAAATAATGGTTTGAATTCTCTTTTAGCAGTTTCTTCTGATGATATGGAATAGGATGCTTGTATATAGATATATTCCCCATATTTTTCACAAACATAATCTATTTCTATTTCTTTTTTTTCATTATCACTATTTTCTTCACCTAAACGTCCAACAGTTACATTGTAACCTCTTCTTAAAAGTTCAATGTAAATAATATTTTCAATAACTCGAGGAGCCCATAATCTATTTTTTTCTACAATTGCATGATGAAATCCGTGATCCATTAAATAATATTTTTCTTTAATTTTCATCAATTTTTTTCCTTTAAAATCATATCTTCTACATTTTGAAATGAAGAATGTTTGTTGCAAGTATTCGTTGTATTTTAATAATGTATTTGGTGTAGTGTAAACATCATTACTTTTTAAATAATTTTTAATTTTTTTTGATGAATATGTCTGGCCTATAGAATTCATCATGAACATCGCATATCTTTTTAATAAATCAATATTTTTTATTTTAAAACGATATATGATGTCATTTAGTAATATTGAATTATAAATATCAATTAGTGCTGCTTTTCTACTTTCATCATTTTTCAATGATAAAATACTTGGCATGCCCCCATAATTTAAGTAATAATCTTCAAATAATGCGTTTATTGTTTCTTTAGTTAATTCCATTCCTTCTATTTCATTTTTGTATTGTACTACTTCTTTAAAAGAAAATGGGTATACTGGGATGTTAATATATCTTCCTGCAAGAACTGTGGCTAATTCTCCGGATAATAATTTTGAATTTGAACCTGAAATGTATATATCACAATCTAATGTCACTCTATATCCATTAATACTTTTTTCCCAGTTATCTACTTGTTGAATCTCATCAAAAAACAAATAAACTCTTCCGTCAATGTTTTCAGTTTTTTCATAAATTATTTTGTCTAAATCAATATTATTATCAATCAAATTATATTTTGGTGATTCAAATGAAATAAAAATTATGTTTTCTTTATTTATTCCTTTATTTTCAAGTTCTTCTGCCCAGCTATGGAGAAGGCTAGTTTTTCCAGATCTTCTTATTCCAGTAAATATTTTTACAAAATCTGAGTCCATTACACCTTCAATTTTTTTCAGATAAGTTTCTCGTTTAATATTATTTTTAATCATATTATGTCCTCATTTTTTGCATTGAAAATTAAATGTATTCTTTAAAATTTTATATTCTTATATAAATATAGATTTTTATTTTATATAAATTTATATTTTTATAAAAGTATAATTTTATTTTTTTATGGATTTTGTATTTCTTTGTGAATATTTTTTTTGAATTTTTTGGATTTTATATTTCTTTAGGAATATAAATTTTAAATTTTATAGAATTTGTATTTCTTTAGGAATATAAATTTTTAATTTATGGATTTGGCAATTATTTAGAAATATAAAAAAGTGGTGATGTTAATTGAAGAATATCGCTTATCTTAATCAGATAAGTAGTAATATTCTCCTTTTTCTTTCTGTTCACGATCCAGGTAACTGTCCAACTTATTAACTCTTGGACGTTTTGTTTCTTTATCACGTCTGAATGTAATGTTGAGATTTCCTAAAAATTCATTCATTGATGTTCTTAAATCTGTTGGTTTTGATGCATGGCCTTCAATACCTGGAGTACCGTTGAATACCATAGCCCTATCGGATATGTAATCGATAAATACGATATCGTGGTCTACAATAAGTGATGCTGCGTTTCTGCTTTCAACCATTTTACGAATAACCTTTGCAGCAGTTAATCTTTGTTCAACATCTAAAAATGCTGTTGGTTCGTCGAATAAATATATTTCAGCATCTTTTGATAATGTTGCTGCAATTGCTAATCTTTGAAGTTCCCCACCACTTAGTTTAGAGACTTTTTTATCGAGCATTTCTTCAAGTGCAAACGGTTTCATTATTTCACTTTCAAAGATTTTACTTCCATAACTTGGTGCGTTCATGTATAAAAAGTCACTAACGCTTCCTTCAAAGTCACTTACTAAGTATTGTGGTTTATATGCTATTGTAACTTCTTCATCAACTTCTCCGGCTGTCGGTTTTTCAACGCCCGCCAGCAATTTTGCGAAAGTGGTTTTTCCGATACCGTTTGATCCGAATGCAGTTACTATTTCATCATAGAAAATGTCTCCGGCATCTGCACTTAATTTAAATCCGTCATAATCTTTGGAAATATCTGTGTAACTTGCAATTGCCTCACCTTCATCTTCAGGAGTTGGTGGCCTTATTGTAAACTCAATAGGGTTTCTGCGTATCCTCACGTTTTCTTCAGATAAAAATCCATTGATGTAGGCATTAATACCAATTCTAACACCTTTTCTTCCAGATACAACACCGTATCCTCCGGGAGTACCATATAATATGTGGATGTTGTCTGATAATGCATCAAGGGTAGCGAGGTCGTGTTCAATTACCAAAACACTTTTTCCTTCTTCTGCAAGTGACCTGATAACTTTTACAGCGTTTAATCTTTGGGATACATCCAGCCATGATGTAGGTTCGTCGAAGTAATAGAAATCTCCTTCTCTTAAAACTGTAGCAGCTATTGCAACTCTTTGAAGTTCTCCACCGCTCAGGTTCTCCATTTTTCTGTCAAGCACATTTTCAAGCTGCAATTCCTTGCAAACATATTCAAGTTTGTCTCTTTCATTAACGTTTTCAAGCAAATCTTTTACTTTTCCTTTAACGACTTTTGGAAGTTGATCTACCATCTGAGGTTTCAGGATAGCTTTAATTTCACCGTCTGATAGTTTTGAAAAATATGTTTGAAGTGAGGACCCTTTGTAGTATTCTATTACTTCGTCCCAGTTTTCCTGAGGATTTTCAAAGTCTCCGAAGTTTGGAATAAGGTTTCCTGATAATATGTTCATTATAGTTGATTTACCGATACCGTTCGGTCCCAAAAGTCCGAGAACGGTTCCCTCTTCCAAACTTGGAAGTCCAAAGAGTTCAAATTGGTTTTGGCCAAACCTGTGGATTGGCTCTCCAACAGCTTCAGGTAAGTTAATAATACTGATTGCATCAAATGGGCATCTGTTGGTACAGATACCGCAACCTTCACATAATTGCTCTGATATTAAAGGTTTTTTTGTATCTTCGTCTATAACTATGGTGTCTTCATCCATTCTGACACCCGGACAGTAACTAATACAAAGATAATCACATTTTTTCGGTTGACATCTGTCCTTGTCAAGTATTGAAATACGACTCATTAATAATTCTCCTAAATTAAAAAATAATCTTTAATATTAAAATTATGTTTTTACTGATTTTTAAACTTTAATGAAAAATGGCTTTTTTCATGCTTATTTTCCTTTTCATAAATATTATATACTAATCCCTACTAAATTAATAGTAATTAATCATCCGAATTAAAGTGATTCTATGAAACAGGTAATGGTCGTAAGAACAGATTTAAAAATGGGCAAGGGAAAAATTGCCGCCCAGTGTTGTCACGGATCTATTGGGTCTTATAAAAAATCCAGTAAAGAAAAGATTAGAAAATGGGAAAATGAGGCTTATGCTAAAGTGGTATGTAAAGTAAAGACTGTAGATGAGTTATTGGCTTTGAAAAGGCATGCTGATGAGAAAGGTTTGGCCAATTATTTGGTAGTTGATGCTGGAAGGACTCAGATACCTACATCAAGCGTTACAGTTTTGGCAATCGGGCCTGATGAAGATGAAATTATTGACGAAGTGACTGGGGATTTAAAACTTTTATGAGTCAAGTATCATTTTAATGATAGCTCTTTTTAATTAAACGTGGGTGTGATTAATATCATAAAACAGGTTGTAAAAATTGGGGGAAGTTTATTTCCAGATTATGCTATTGGACTGGCAAAAAAGTTAGAAAACACCAATTCATTAATTATTTTGGGTGGTGGCGAGTTTGCAAATCTTATTCGTAAATATGACTCAACTCAAAACTTTTCTTCTGAAGTGACACATTATACTGCAATTGATTGTATGGATATTCTTGCAAAACTGGTAAATGATAAAGTGGATTCTGCAAAACTTGCATATTCTATTGAAGAAGCTCAAAAGATATCTGATGAAAATTTAACTCCTATTTTTGTTGTTTCTGAATTTTTAAAAAAAGAAGATCCCTTTGAATGCTCATGGGATGTTACTTCAGATTCAATTGCAGCTTATGTTTCACACTCTTTAAATGCAAACCTTTTAATAGTAACAAATGTAAATGGTATATATACCCGAGAACCTAGTGAGGAAGGTTCAAAGTTTATTAATAAAATTGATGCTAAAAAACTGCTAACTTTTGAAGAGTCATCAATTGATTTAATGTTGCCTTCTCTTTTGATTGAATTCGGGACTAATTGTTATGTTGTAAATGGAATGTATCCTGAAAGGGTTTTATCTCTTATTGATGATAATATAAATGATTACAATTTCGATTACACACTAATAATAGGTGATTAGATGAAAGAAGTAGAATGTATTTCATGTAAACAAGAAATCCCATTAACTGGTCCGTTCGTTGAATTCGAATGCCCAGAATGTGGAGCAAAAATCGCAAGATGTGAAAAATGTCGTACCTTTGGTCACGCTTACAAATGTGAATGTGGATTTGAAGGTCCTTAAATTAATTGGAGGAATTTAAATGGCTGAAGTATTAGCAACTATGAAAATTATGCCTGAAAGTCCTGAAGTAGACTTAGACGCATTAAAAGAAACTATTGAAAACGGATTACCAGAAGATGCTGAATTCCAAAATATTTCTGAAGAACCAATTGCATTTGGTTTAGTAGCTTTAATTTTAAACTTCACTATTGAAGATGGTGAAGGTGGAACAGAATCTACCGAAGAATTCATCTCTGGTTTAGACGACGTAGCTAGTATTGAAATTACTGGTATTGGAAGATTAATGTAAATCTTTCAAAATCTTTTTTTATTTTTTGTTTTAATGATTGTTGCATTAAGCAACATTTATATACTTTAATATTCATATTATTTTATGTGATAATATGAAAAATTATGAAGATATTATAAACAATTCACCATTTATTTTAAATCATTTAATTTCACTTAAGGAAACTCATGACTATTATCTGAATCAATTTCTTAAAAAGGAAACGGAAATATCTTATTCTCAATACTATATGTTCATGCTGCTCTATTATGAACCTGATGTTAACCAGTCAGACATTGCAAAGGCCTGTTTCATGAACCGCAGCGGCGTTTCCAGAACATTTTCCGAATTCGAAAGGAAAGGCTTGATTAAAAGGGAAATCAATCCGAATAATAAACGGGAATATATCACTACATTAACTGAAAAAGGATTAAAGACTGCAAAATTTTTGGAAGAAAAGGAACTTGAATGGGATGCAATGATTTGTGAGGAATTGGATTTAAATCGCGATGAACTGATGGACTTATTGTCCAAGCTATCTATGAAATCATTGAATTTCAACAGAAAGACTTTTTAGTTGTCATCATCATATAAGTATTCTAATTCTGATTCATCAATCAGGTCAGATCCGCATTCTTCACATACCATATTTGATGGGTCATTCAAACATCCGCAAACTGAACAAGTAATCATACTATCACCTCTTGTATATACTTTGTGTATATCTATATATAAAACTTATTGACTCAAAGCAATTTTTACGAGTGGCTTCAACAAGCTTTAAAAAGTACTTTAACTCACAAAATATCTATGTTTGACTTAGTAATTGCATGTTTTATCGGAATATTAATAGGAACAACAACGGGAATGGTGCCAGGCATTCATGTAAATACGGCCGGAGCAATACTTTTTGCCTCATCAACATTCTTGTTAACTTTTTTAAGCCCGGAATTTCTTTGTGTACTGATGGTTGCAATGTCAATCGCTCATGCGCTTATAGAATTCGTTCCTTCAATGCTTTTGGGGGTTCCCGAGGAAGGGACGGCCACATCCATACTTCCAGGCCACAGGATGGTATTGCAGGGGCGTGCAAAGGAAGTTATAAGAATTGTATGTGTCGGCGGTTTTGGAGCTATTTTAGTTACAATTCTAATGCTTCCAATATTTTCCATTGTTTTGCCAATGCTTCATGAAGTATCCAAACCATTCACCTGGATGATTCTGCTTTTCGCTTCAATTTATTTGACTTATAACCTTACAAGTAATCATAGGGACTTTTTGTGGTCTCTTTTGTTGTTTGTACTATCTGGAATTTTAGGATGGACGATTTTTCAAACTCCAATTTCATCTGGGGTCACATTAATGTGTACTTTTTCAGGTTTGTTCGGTATAAGTACGATTCTATTCAGTTTAAATGATAATTCGACCCTTCCTCATCAGAATTCATTTTATGATTTAAACATTGATTTCAACAAATTCAAAAGTATTTTTGCCGGAGGAATCACCGGTGCCATACTGGGTTTTCTGCCAGGTTTCGGTCCGGCTCAGGGAACGGTCATTGCACAGGCTGCAAGTGGTACAAGCGATAATGATGACGATGATACTGTCAATTTTTTGCTTGCAACTTCCGGATTGAATATTTCGGATTGTCTTTTTTCATTAATGGCAATTTACATTATCGGAAATCCTCGAAGCGGTATTGCAGTATATATGTCTTATTTAATTTCTGAAATGTCTTTAAATCATTTAATAATCTACATTTTTGCTTCTCTTTTAGCAGTATCTGTATCTCTGGTTTTGGCATTGAAATTGGGGGATTCCTTTTCCAAACTAATGGGTGGTGTTGATTATAAAAAACTGTCAATAGGAGTAATTCTGCTTCAAATTCTGATATTGTTTATCTTCATTTTTTATTATGAAGCTCCTGTTCCTTATATGATATTAGCTTTAATTACTTCAACTGCAATGGGAATGCTTCCTCATTATCTTGGAGTTGGAAAATCTCACTTGATGGGAGTTCTGATTATTCCGGCCATTGTAATCTATATGCAGATGTTTATCTAGATAATTAATACATTATCTGATATTTCTTCTGCTTTTTTTATTATTTCTTCTGCATCATCGCCTGGAAACGAATCAATTACACATAAATCCACTTTATCGCATTTCAAATCTTCAAAAGCCTCATTATGTATTTCATAACCTTCTTTTATTCCGTTAACTTCCAATGTTTCCTTTAAGTTGGCAATAGCTTCGGGATAAATGTCATTAAATATTACCTTTTCAAATCCATATTTTAACAGGTAGGTTCCTATTGCACCACTGCCACACATTGCATCAATTGCTGTGCCCTGTTCAATTTCATTATTTTTCAGATAGTTGTGTAGTTTGACGAGCTTTGATTCTGTTGTAGGTGCCACTTCTATGTGGTGTTTGCTTTGATGTTTGTTGATTATTATTTTTTCACCAAGTAAGGTTCTCATGACGTTTGTCTGCATGTCGCATCCATCTAGAAGTTCGAAATGATTTATTTCACTGTTTTTATTAAGCTGTCCGACAGTTTCGGTAGGACTTCCTTTCATCACTCCTTTTACTTCAGGCACTTCTTTTAGTAATCTTTCACTTACTTTTGGGGTGAAATCCGGATGCAGCAATATTAATGTCTTTTCATTAATGAATTGGGGATTTAGACTGCTGTAATAAAACTCACTTAATGGTACGGGACTGTTTCGCCTAAGAGAAGCTTTCTCACTCACTATTTCTTCTTCCATCATTATTTTTAAAATATGGCTCATTACAATGTCCAATGGTCTTTTACCGCATTCACATCTTTTATATTCTGCGTTCAATTCATCAAAATCAACTACGTCCTTTAAGGGGCTGAATTTTTTAATCTGTATGTCTTCACATTTTTCGCATTCATGCAATTTTTCAATTTTCTGGCTTAAATTTTCAAAGCTTGTGTAACAGTTATTGCCACAACTACATTTTCCCGTCATATTTTAATATTGATTTTACTTTATAATTATAATTTCACTCGTAATAAAAATTTATTAATAAGTATTACAAATACTATTTTTACAAAAAATTTCAAAAAACGGTGATTAAATGAACGAAGTAAAAAGCACTAATAACCTAATACAAACATATGAAGTATTTAAACAGAAATACACTCCTCAAGAAGAAGTATTATTATCTGAAATTAGGGAAAACCTTGTGGATTTAGCAATTTCTACTGGTGAGAACTTTCAGCTTAATGAGAATAAATTATTCAACGATATCAAAAATTTTCTGCTTTCAAGACTGTCTTTTGAATCAGGTAATATGTCAAAGGAATATATCGACTCCTTGGCTCAAAAGTTGCTTCAGGATATAGTGGGATACGGCCAGATTGACCCGTTAATTCATGACGATGATTTGGAAGAGATTATGGTTATCGGCATTAATAAACCCGTTTTTGTATATCACAGAAAATACGGGATGATGAAAACCAACATTGTTTTTAAGGATGAGGAGGAATTGACAGACCTTATAGATGTAATGGCAAGACAGATTAACCGGAGAATAGACCAGGAGTCCCCAATCCTTGATGGAAGACTGATGGATGGTTCAAGAATTAACGCTACGATTCCTCCAGTTTCTGCAGACGGACCTTCATTAACCATACGTAAATTCAAAAAAGATCCCTTAACCATCATTGATTTGATTAAATTCAACACGATTTCAATTGAACTTGCAGCATTTTTCTGGCTGTGCTTTGATGGTTTGGGTGTAAAATCAGCTAATGCAATTATCTCCGGCGGTACCAGTTCCGGTAAAACAACAACCCTGAATGCATTAACTTCTTTAATCAATCCAAAGGAAAGAATCATCACTATTGAGGATACATTGGAACTTCAAATCCCTCATGAACACGTTATACGCATGGAAACAAGGCCTTCCAACACGGAAAATCGTGGGGAGTTGACAATGAATGATCTGGTGAAAAATTCCTTAAGACAAAGGCCAGATAGAATAATCGTCGGTGAGGTCCGTGCAAATGAGGCAATAACATTATTCACTGCATTAAATACGGGGCATTCGGGATTTGGAACACTTCACTCCAATGATGCAAGAGAAACCATTACTCGCCTTACCAATGAACCGATGTCCGTTCCGGAAATTATGATTACTGCAATTGATTTTATTATCATGCAAAACAGAATATACAGACCAGACGGTGTCTCATACAGAAGAATCAGTGAAGTTGCAGAAATTGCAGGTATAGAAGAAGGTACAGTTCAGTTAAATAAGATATTTGAATGGAATCCGGAAACAGATAAAATAGAAAATGTCAGTGTCGCTTCAAAAACATTAACTGAGATTGCTAAGTTAAGTGGAAGAACTTTAAATGATTTATATAAGGAAATTGGTAACAGGCAACTTGTTTTGGAGCATATGATTAATCACGACATCCGTTCCGTTGAAGGCGTTCAGGCGGTTCTGGAATTATATTATAAAAATCCTCAAAATGTATTGAATCAGATTATAAATAAGGTGTGAGCCAATGTTTGATAAACTGTTTATTAATGTGGGAAATGCGGTTCTGGTAATTTATGATTTCATCATTAACTTCAAAATTCCTTCATTTAAATTTAATAAAGAAAGTAATCCGAGGGCATTTGACATTTCACAGATTCAAAATCTGAAAGAGGAAAATACTTCTTTTGAGGATTTCAGGAGTGTTTTTCTTAATAATTTTTTATCTAAAAAGGTTTTGGCAATTTTGATTGTGTTTGCTTTGCTTTTACTGGTCTTTTTAGGTTTGGAAATTGCTTTAATGTTTTTTGTTTTGATGGCAATGCTTTATATTTTCATTAAGTTTTTTCCTCAAATTAAACAAAAAAGACAGTTCAATGATTTAAACCAGGAATTGCCTTATGCTTTACGTCATATGGGTATTGAACTAAAATCCGGAAAGGGGCTGCATGATACGTTAATTACTGTAGCTAATGCCAATTACGGATCTTTTTCCCGTGAATTGACAAGAGTTTTGGAACAGGTCAGATACGGGAGGTCAACTGAAAATGCCCTTCTGGAAATGTCTAAGCGCATTAATTCCGATGGACTTTCAAGGGCGGTTCAGCAAATTGTCGGAACACTACGTGTTGGTGGAAATCTGGCCAATAGCTTAGAGATTATTGCTGATGACATTTCCTTTGACATGCATGTGAAGCTTAAGGATTATTCTCAAAGATTAAATGCATTTATATTAATTTACACATTTGTTGCAATTTTAGCTCCGGTAATATTGCTGATAATGCTGATGGCGGCTTCTACAGTTATGGGGGACATTATTCCTTCAAATTTGATAATGATGATGTATGTGGGTCTATTCCCTATGATTGTGGTGGTTATGGGATTGTTTGTTAAAAAATTAGAACCTAATATTTAATAGATTTAAAATCTATTAAATTAGGTTTTTTTTCAATGAAGTATATTTTCAATACCTTTTGTTGCAAGAAGACCAACAAAAGAACCTTGCGGTGTCATCACAATGTTTCCTTTGGAGTATTGATTCAGTGCGACGTTAATCATCGCTGTTTTTTTATCTGGATTGGTGGCTGATTCTGCAGCTGCACGTACAATATCCAGCACGGCATCTCCTCTTGATTCTCCACCGCTTGATTGTTCTTCACGAATGATGTCAATACCGCTTGCATTTACTTTGGTTCCATTAATGTTTAATGGGGATGCGGCATCCAGTATTCCATCCAGTCCTTTACTGTTAATTGCAACAACTGCATCTATTGGGGTTTTGGTTTGATATTCAACGATTTCTTTTGCAAGTTTCATTGATTTTTCATTATCACTGCTCCAGAATGAATCGTGGAGTAATAATTTGGGTCCTGCTCCTTGAGCTTGGGCTTCTGCCGGTTCAGATGCATTTGGGTGTGTCATTCCATGAGGATAAATTGCAGTATAATTTTTTATTTCTCCATTTTGCAGCCTTACAATGAATGCCATATCACAAGCACCCATACCCGGTCTTGGTTCACTTTCATCTATCGCACAAACTAAAATATTTCCATTTCCTGAAGCTAAATCGCCTCCGGTATTAATGAAAAGAACGCCTGCAATAATCGTAATTATTCCTATGAGGAGAACAATTATTATTGCAATAATTATTTTTTTCCGCCTATTCATGCTAGCTACCTACATTTCTTTTATTAATAATGTATTTTATTTTATTATTATTTAAATTATTTAGATAAAATAAGCGGTTAAGTTAAAATTAGAAAATCGGATGTAATAATTGATAATTTCAGTGGCAGTTACATCCAAAGAAAAAGGTCCAGATTTTTTTAAAAATTCTTTTTACGGTATTTGTTTCCTTATCTGCTTCACAGCATTTTTTTCTGTTTGCCATTTTCATCATCTGTTCATATTAAAATCACTATAAATAGGTGAAATTAAATATGATGATCATATTTAATTTCTTGAGAGTAGTTATATGCTTTTTATTAAATTAGAAAAGAGAGATAAACTAATTTAATAACAATCGGAGTGTAGTATATGGTTTTTAACCAATAACACATTAGTAATATTAAATTAGATATTTAGGCCTACCTAATTTTTTATCACTATTTCTAATGTAGTTTATCTTAGTATATAAAGTTTCTCATTTTTTTAGGTATGCCTAAAACTTTTAATAATTTGGTATGCCTAAACATTTAAATAGAATAAAAATTAAAATTTTATCTATGTTTAGGTTAGCCTAATTTTCGGATTTTTAAAGTTGGTTGAAACTTAAACTAAAATGATTTTTTTATAAGAAATGGGGGCTATTAAGATTTTATTTCTTAATAATCTTTTTTTCAATATAAATTAAGGGAGAATGGTTAATGAAAGAATTGATTGTAGGATTGGCTGGAAACCCGAATGTGGGTAAAACTACAGTATTCAATCAATTAACTGGTATGCGTCAGCATGTCGGAAACTGGCCTGGAAAAACTGTCGAAAGGGCAGAAGGTAGTTTCAAGCATGGAGATTATGAATATGACATTGTTGACTTGCCGGGTAATTATGCATTAAGTGCTCATTCTATGGAAGAAATCGTATCAAGGGATTTCATTGTAGATGATGATTCTGATGTAATTATTAACGTAGTTGATGCAGCTAATCTAGAACGTAATTTGTACTTAACAGTTCAAATGATGGAATTGGGGGCTAATCTTGTTTTGGCTCTTAACATGAATGATTTTGCAAAGAAAAAAGATCATATCATTAATATTAAACTAATGAGTGAACTATTGGGTTTTCCTGTAATAGAAGTTAATGCAAAAAACAAAGATGGTTTTGATGAATTATTGACCACTGTTGAAAAGGCAGCGGCAAATCCTATTGATTCAAGTGCAAAATTATCTTATGGTGATGAATTAAGGGAACATTTGAGTGATCTTCAAGCTCTTATAGAACAGGACAAATCTTTACTTGATGTTCCATCTATATGGACTGCAATAAAGTTATTGGAAAAAGACAGTATTGTAATTCAAAAAGTTCAACAATCCAGCATGAGTTCGAAAATCATGATGGAAGTTGATAAAGTAAGTAAACATCTCATTGATATTTTTGATGAAGGTGCAGAAGAAGTAATAGCAAATGCAAGATATGCATTTATCAGTGGATTAATGAAAGAAGCAGTTCAAAGACCTGCTGTGGAAAAAGAAACAACTACTGATAAAATTGATAAAATTGTTACAAATAGACTTTTAGCTCCTTTCATTTTCTTGGGAATAATGTTTTTAATGTTCCATTTAACATATACAATAAGTGCTCCTTTCCAAGGGATGATTGATGATGGATTTATCTATTTAGCCGAGTCTGTAGCAGGATTTATTCCTAATGAATATTTAGCTTCATTCATCTGTGACGGTATTATTGGTGGAGTAGGTGGTGTTCTCGTATTCCTTCCGATTATTGTTCTGATGTTTTTATTCTTAAGTATTTTAGAGGACTGTGGTTATCTAGCAAGAGCAGCATTCACATTGGATATTGTTATGCATAAGCTAGTGGGTCTTCATGGTAAAGCATTCATCCCTATGATTTTAGGATTCGGTTGTGGTGTACCGGCTATTATGGCTACCAGAACAATGGAAAATGAATCTGACCGTTTATTGGCTATGATGCTTGTTCCATTCATGTCCTGTACTGCCAGAGCACCAATTTATGCAATTTTTGTTGCAGCATTTTTCCCTGAAAATCAGGCTCTTATGGTAACATTGATGTATGTTATTGGTGTTGTTGTTGCATTGCTCGTTGCAGCTATTCTTAAAAGAACTATATTCAAAGGAATGTCTGCACCGTTTGTTATGGAACTTCCAACATATAAAGTTCCTTCCGTAAAAGGTGTATTATTACACACTTGGGAAAAAGTAAAAGGATTCTTAAGAAAAGCAGGTACTATTATCCTTGTCTGTTCAATTGTCTTATGGATTTTAAGTACTTTCCCATTGGGTGTTGAATATGGATCTCAACAAAGTGTTTTAGGTATGATTGGTGGTTTTATTGCTCCAATTTTCGCTCCTTTAGGATTTGGAACCTGGCAAGCAGCTGTAGCTATTATTGCTGGATTAGCCGCTAAAGAAGTTGTAGTTGCAACATTTGGTACATTAGCAGGTATGGAAGAGGATGATGAAGAGGGAATCACGTCATTAATCCATGATACATTCACACCACTATCTTCATTCTCATTCATGGTATTTACACTATTGTATATTCCATGTTTCGCAGCTATCGGTGCAATCAAACAGGAAACAAACGGCTTTAAATGGCCATTAATTATGTGTGGTATTACTTTAGTGACTGCATATATTGTATCTTTCTTAATTTTCCAAGTTGGAGGATTAATGGGATTCGGATAAGAAAAGTTGTAATGATGATTAGTTTTTCTAATTGTCATTTTTTAAATTTTTAGTCAAAACTAAATATTTATATAATACTTTTCATAAAGTTAAGTATACCTAAAAATAAATTTTGTATGCCTAAAAATTTATTTTAATTATTGAAACGTGATAAAATGAAAACCTTAAAAGACACAAAACCTGGTGAAACAGTAACTCTTGTTAAATATCACAAAACAGGGGATATTGATTTAAGAAGACACTTATTGGGAATGGGTTTTGTTAAAGGCGCTAAAATTACTGTTAAAAAAGTAGCTACTTTGGGAAATCCTATTGAAATGAGTGTTAAAGGATATGATGTTTGTCTTCGTAAAGAAGAAGCTGAAAATATTGAAGTAGAATAGCTTCAATTTTTTCCTTTATTTTTTTTAACTATTTTTTGTGGTGTTATCTATGAAATGTAGGATGTGCGGTTTCGAATTTGATGAGAATTCGTTGGAAAACCGTGGATGTTCAAATTGTGGAAAGCACGATAACTGTAATCAGGTGCACTGTCCAAACTGTGGCTTTGGAAACCATCCGGAATTTGAAGAGGAATTTGAGTTTATAGTTAAACTTAAGGAAAGATTTAAAAATAGAAAATCAACAAATTAACTTTTTTTCATTTTTATTATTTCTTCTACGACTTCATTTATATTTATTTTTGTTGTATCAACGTCAAAGCCTTTTTCTTTAAGTTGATATAAAATTTCAGTTGTTATAGGTGCTTTTAGATGAGCTTTTTTTAATAATTCTTTATCGGAAAATATTTCCTGCTTATCACCACTTGCAAGAATTTCTCCTTCATTTAAAACAAATATTTTTTCGGCAAATCCATTTACCATTTCTATATCATGTGATGATATTACAATACTCATACCATCTTTATTCAAGTTATTTAAAATATCCAATACCTTATCAACACCCTGTGGATCTAGGCCTGCTGTCGGTTCGTCAAGTATCATTATTTCAGGTTTCATGGCGATTATTCCGGCAATTGCAACTCTTTTTTGTTGGCCTCCACTTAAATGGTGTGGTGTCTTATCCTTAAATTTTTCCATTCCAACTAGTTCTAACGCTTCATTCACACGTTTTTCTACTTCTTCGTAGCTTAATCCTAAATTCATTGGGCCGAATGCAACATCTTCTTTTACTGTTGGTGCAAATAGCTGGTCATTTGGGTCTTGAAATACAATACCTACCTTTTGTCTAACTTCCAAAAGACTATTTTTATCATATTCCATTTTCTTTCCATCTATTTCAAGATATCCTGATTTAGGTTCGGTCAATCCATTAAAATGAGAAAATAATGTTGATTTTCCAGCTCCGTTCGGTCCCATTATTGCAACCTTTTGCCCTTTTAAAATTTCCATATTAATATTTTTTAGTGCATGGGTCCCATCCGGGTATGTGTAACTTAAGTTTTTTATTGATAGATGTACTTCATTCATTTCAATTCAGCCTCATTAATTTATAGATAAGTTCTCCGCAAAGAATCCTAAGTGATTTGAATATTTAATTAAAATTATTTGCAATATAATAACTAATGCTATTATGGTGCCTATGTATATGTAGTCTGACTTTTCAAGTGATGTCTTTTCATTGAATAGGTCGGATTTGTCTGAAAATCCACGGCTAATCATACTTTTATAAACTCTTTCACCTTGTTCATATGATTTAACAAACATCATGGCTACTGAATAACCAACTTGCTTTACTCTCCATTTGTATGGAGTCAATTTGGAGTGTATATGGAAGTTTCTTGATTTTTGGGATTTTCTAATCGCCGCCAGTTCATCAATGAACACAAATAAAAATCTAACCATAATACTTAAAATCATTGCTAAATCTTTAGGCATTTTCAATCTTCTAAATGAAGCAACAATCTGCTGCATTGGGCTTGTAGAAGATAAAATTACAATTGATGTTAGTGAAACAATCATTCTGCAAATCAATAATATTGCCCAGTTTAATCCGGTATCAGTTACTGTAATCCAGGAATATGACCATAAAACATTTCCTGGATGAATGAAAGGTTGAAAAATAATTATTGCTCCTCCAAATGGAAGCAATAATGCAATTCTTTTAAATGAATCAGCATATGATAGTTTAGCTATTTTAATAACAATCAGCAAAAAGATTTCTAAAACAATAGGTATAAAAATGTTATTTGAAAAAGCAGCAATGACAATAATCAAAATTGCAGATATTAGTTTTATTCTTCCATCTAAATTATGTATGGGACTATCTTTTGAAGCCAATTCGTCTAAATTAAGTGCTTTTGTAATATCTGCCATATTATTTCTCTAAGAATTTTTATTAAATTAAGTAATATTATTATGTAAAAAATAGTATAAAAAGATAGAAGTTAAATTAACTTCTTCTTTTTACAATTTCTGCAATTCCCCATCCGCATATAAGTGTTAATATAGCACCTAAAATGAGAACACCTACTTCACCAATAGATTCAAGAGGTTCAAAGGTGTAGTCCGGGAACGGGGGAGCGATAACTACTATCGCTTTTTCTTCGCTAACACCTGCATCTTCTGCAGATTTTTCTAATCCATCAGGGTCTCCTGATGCAATAAAAGGAGCAAGACAACAGATTATTACGCAAATTATAATTGCAACGACTATCAATGTTTTGTCACGTTGATCCATTTTATTCTCCTCCTTCTACTTTATTTTTATTCCAAATCAAAAGATCTGGTCTAAATTTATCTAAAGCCATTAAAACAATTACAGTTAATACTGCTTCAATTATTCCGATAAACATGTGGTAAGTTACCATTGAAGCAATTCCTACTGTTAATGGGAATGTTCCAGCAATCGCCATTTCAATTGCACAAGCTAGCGCTGCAACTACAGTTGCTAACCATGCACCAATACCGGCTGATGCGTAGATTCCAAGTGTTCCTTTTAATGCTTTGAATGTGAATAATCCAGTACATCCTCCGATTATAGCCATGTTCAATACATTTGCTCCAAGAGCAGTTATTCCACCATCTCCGAATACTAATGCTTGAATGATTAATACAACGGTAAATACAAGAACAGCTGCTTCAGGCGCACAGAATATAATCGCTACTAATGCTCCACCAACCATATGTCCACTTGTTCCAAATGGAATTGGCATGTTCATTGACATTATAGCAAAAATACCTGCTGCAAGAACTGCTAAGAGAGGAATACGTTTCTCATCAAGGTTTTGTCTTGCCCATTTACTTGCAAAGTACAATGCTACGATTAAAATGATGTAGTATATTGCGCATTGCCAAAATGGGATAAATCCGTCAGGTATATGCATTTATTTTTTCCTCCAATTAAATTAAGTATTACTTATTTTCAAAATTGTTCTTCCTAAAAGTAATACTTTTTTTAGAAAATATCAAGTTTAAGGGAATATATTTCAAAAAGATTAATGAATACATCTCAATTTTCCTTGACATTAATAGAGTATACTATTTTTATTATATAAAGATTATTAAAGTAATACTTTTTCTTTCTTTTTCTAAGGTTTAGTAATACTTTCGTAATACTGGTAACATAATTTTTTTAATATTAGTAATACTAATTAAAGATAGATTTCAAAATTATTGTAAAGTAAATAAAAATAGCTACAGCAAAATAGAATAAAACTTGGATATCTAGAATTCCGGTTTCAACACCTAAAATGGTGTAAGTTAAAATTAAACTGTAAAGCCCAATATAGAAATAGTCTTTTGTTTTCTGCACTATCTTAAATCCGATTCCTAAAACAAATCCTAAAAGACACATCTCGACTGCAACACCAACTTTTCCAAAATCAGCCACCATCTGTCCGATTAATGTTGGAGTTACTGTAACTTCTGTTCTCCATGCAATTAGCTTGCCCACCATCATTCTAGGTCCAAGTTCACTTCCAGGTATTGTGCTTGCAAGTAACTGGCCGTGTGTCGTACCGAAGTTTCCTCCGATAATATCAAGTAAGTTCAATACATGCAAAGTAAAGTCTGCTCTGCTTTTAAGGGTGTAAAAGGGATCAATTGCCTTACTCACGGTCAATTCATGGAGTGATCTGAAGTATCCTATTCCAATTATTGCACCAACTCCAACAAGTCCTCCAAGAACAACTTCCCATACAGCTATTATGTCTCCATAATATCCAAGGATAATTAAGAGGAGCAGTGCTGCAAGCAGTGGTGTCCTGTAGCCTAAAGTCAATAAAAGACCAACATCAATTACAAGCAGTACGAGGAATCTGAATCTGACCTGTGAACGGGTTATTAACTGGTCCTGATAATCCTTTAAATAAACGCTTGCTAAAATGCAAGTTCCGGGAATTATCAAAAATACGGGCATTGTAAATGCTGGCTTTAATAGGTATCTTATTGACGGTTTTAAAATAGGGATTCCACCAACAGATGCAATGCTTATGAAGAAGAATGCAATACTTACTAAAATCAGACAGAATCCTATTGAATAAATGTCTTTTCTTTTAAAAGTTAAAACGCTTTTCATGTCATTTAAAAAAAATCTGGGCAGTATTGTAGCACCAATAAAAAAGAAAAGGAATGCAATGATTAGCGTTACAGTCAAACTATTAGAAATAGGGCTTAACGATAATACTAAAAATGCAGCAAAAACAACAAGAACAATCAAAGGATTAAAAACATGATTTTTCAAAATATTGTTCTTTTTCAAAAAGCCTAAAAAATTCTCACTAGGATATAATCCTTTAAAAAAGCTGTTAACCCACTGATTTTCTATAAAAGCTAAAATTGAAAAAATTGTTGTGAATAAAAAGGATTTATGAAATTCATCATTTATTAAATTTATAAAAGATGTTAATTTTGAATAAATGAAGCTCATAAATCACACAACTTAGAATTTTTGGATATTTACAACATCATAATTATTTTTAATGGTGTTGATGTCATTATCACTGCAGTTATAAATCCTTATGGTTATTTCATTCGTAATTCCATTAAAGTTATCAAGAATTTGACTAATTTCTGATATTTCAGTGCTTGTGGCTCTAACAACATTTATTTGGTCAGTTATACCAGTATTTGATCCTTTAAATGAAATTCTTCCATCATTTTTGAACAATGCATTAGTTATTTCTTGCATTTTTGTACCGTCAATGGAATCGAGAGTAATTGTTGTTGTAATCTCGTATTCAGTATCATTGGATATTCCTGATACTAAATCGTTAACTGATGTAATATTTTTAGGATTAACTTTAATTTCCGTCAGATTGGAATATTTATCCCCATTCATTTCTAAGGTCATACTGTTGATATAAACATCTGCATTAGGAACGTGATTATAAAGTCCTACGATGTAATCACTTCCGTTTGAGTTAACAAGAGCCTTCACATTACTTCCCCTATCGTCATCCAGCCATTTAATGTTTCCTGTCAATGTAACCGGTTTTCCATCTGTAGCATTAAATCCGTTAACGGTTGTATTTACAATATAACCTTGCCTATAATAAGTTAAATATTTCTCAGCAATTTTATTCAACGTTGAAGAATCATAGGAAGTACTTTCATTAACTGTATCATCATTTGATGTAATATGAATAAATGCAAATATTATTGCACATATTACTAAAATTATAATCGCATAATCGACTAAAGTAAATTTTATTTTCATATCTGATCATTCTTCATAAATCGCACCAACAGGACAAACGTCGACACACTCTCCGCATGAATCGCATTTGTCTGGGTCAATAATTACTTTATATGCTTTTTTTGTGATTGCCTCTTCCATACAGACGTCAATGCAATCTTCACATATTCCACATTCTTCCATATCTATAATCATCAATGTACTACACCACGATTAAATTTTTTAATAAAAATAATTTCAATATAACTATTTTAATATTTCATTTTACTAATATTTAAATAGTGTTTTTTAAAATTTCAAAATATCACTGTATTAAAACCAAACATTTATATATTATAAAGACAAACATTTATAGTGTATGCAGGGGTGCCCGAGCGGCCAAAGGGGGAGGACTTAAGATCCTCTGGCATAGGCCTTCGAGGGTTCGAATCCCTTCTCCTGCACTATTATTTTACATGATTTTTTCTCAGTATTCTCGATTATGCCTTAGTGGCTCAGGCGGTAGAGCGCCACCTTGGTAAGGTGGAAGTCGGGGGTTCGAATCCCCCCTAAGGCTTAGGCTATTTTTTCATAATTTCAACATTTTTTAAAGTGTTTGTTTTATAAATTTTATCATTAAAAGAAGTTATTTGGCCTAATGTCTTTTTTATTTTATTTATTTTTATTTAAAATAATTTTTCATGAGATACAAATTAAATAAGTCTTTCATGAAGCATTTCAGTATTGGAATAAAAATATTTAAATATTTTAAAAGATATTTATTATATACGTTTATTGAATTTAATTTTTATCAGGTGATAATTTGAATCATTCAAAGATTATTTTAGTGGGATGTATTTCAGCATTTGTTGCTGTTACAACAATATTTTTAGGAGTTACAGGTACTATTATAGGATCAGTTTTATCATCTGTTCTTTATAATGTATTTTTGGAAGTTCTGGAAAAACCTGTTGAAAATGCAAAGATTTCTGCAAATTTTGAATGGGATGTCGCTTATGTATTTCCATTAATTGTAATCTTGATAATCCAGTTATTGTTGATTCTAGCATTCCTTTCTGAATGGGGATTCTTGCCTAACATATTTTTAAACATTTATCTGTCCATTCAGGGTGTTGCAGCTAATAATCTGTATAGGATTTTAGGTTTATCTTTGGTGGTCATGTGCGCTTATCCGTTTGTTATAAAAGGAAACCATGTCAAAAAAACTGATGGTATAATAATATTATTAATCGGATTAATGTTTCTAGCAAGAGGATTTTCAGATTTTGGAAGTTCTGTTTCAGAAGTTTTCCATTTCGTATATTCCTATGTTGATTTTCCAATTGCTTTGATTGCATTTTTATTATTAATCTATGTAATTCATAGTATTTTATCATCTACAAGAAATTCTGACAAGGATATCAGTCCTATAAAAATTAATGGTAATAGAAATTTGGATGATTTGGAGTTAAAACAGACTTATCGTAGAAGAAATGCTTCTCGTGATTTGGATGATTTGGAGTTAAAGCAGGTCCATCATAGAAGAAATGCTTCTCATAATTTGGAGTCAAATCAAGTTCACCATAGAAGTAATGCTCAAAGAAGCAATCGTACTCAATCTAGAAAAAGATTCAATGAATCCGCTAATGATTTCCAATTTGAATCCAATGATTTGCTGGACGATTTTAAAAAATAGATATTATGGCAAAGAAAAATAAAACATTAATGGAAGTTTTGGATTTAATTTTGTATGAAAATCCGGAAACGCAGGATGAAATAGCTCAGCGTTTGGGGATTTCACGCAGATATGTTACTCAATTAATACAGCCGTTAATTAAGGATGGCACCATTAAAAGAGCTTACATGATAGATATGAAAAGCTATGAGAATGTTGCCGAATCGTTAGGTCAATATGTAAGTAAAAAAGATGTTTCGGGTAATGTTTTAATTAATGATATGCTAGCTAATATGGCCAAACATGTTCATTCTCAAATTGAAGCTTCTTTTGATGCTTTTCTAGAATATGATGAGAATAAAGCAAAAAGGGCTTTAGAAATGGATTATGCTACTAACAATATGGTTGAAAAAATAAGAACTTCTGTTGAAACTATAATCAGCATTAATCAACGTCCTGAGTTTTCCAAATCTGTTTTATATAATGAAGTGGCATATGATTTGGAACGTATTGGTGATTATTGTGGCCATATTGCAAAATTTGTTATTAATGATATTTATGAAGTAAATGAGTCAATTCTTAAAAAATTAAAGAAAATGTATAAAACTGCTCAAAAAATACTTCGTTTAGCAATGCTTACTTTTTTAGAGGGTCGTACTGAGCTAAAAGATGATATTATGGAATTGGAGGAATCATTACATATTCTTCAGTCTAAAGCTATTAATTTGATTGCAACTCAAATGGCGGAAAGTTCATTTGACGAAAAAGAGCGTTCTAACTATTTCATTTATTTATTCAGAGTTATTAAAGCATTTGATCGTATTGGTGATATTTCTGTTGAAATTAAGGATGTAGCTATTGAGTTTCATGAAAATATTCCAAGACCAACCACTCCGCGTAGTTTCAGAGAACAATTGTAATAATATGCTTTTCTTTTACTATGCGAATTATTTATTTTTCTTGTATTTAAAATGATACTTATCTTTTAATTATGCATTTTAATTAATCGCACAGTTCAAATTAATGTTTGACAATAAAAAAAGTAATGTAATATTTTATCTCATGTACATGTAGTAACAAAATTTTAAAAAATTAGAAAAAAAGAATCTAATTATCATAGATTCTTCCGGTTGCATGTCTGTCTGCCCAACATTGGATACATACTCCAATAGGCAAGCCTGCGGTATGAGTATGTGCTTTTAGGATTTTAACGTCTAATGTGGTTGTTTTACCGCCAAGCCCCATTGGTCCGATTCCTGAAGCATTAATTTCTTCTAAAATCTCTTCTTCTAATTTAGCTATTTCTGGGTCGGGGTTTCTTTCACCAACTTTTCCAAGCAAGGCCTTTTTACCCAATTTTAAACATAAATCGGATGTTCCGCCAATACCTACGCCAACTACTGTTGGAGGGCAAGGTTTTCCTTTGGCTTTTAAAACGGATTCAACAACAAACTCTTTTATTCCTTCAATTCCTTCTGCAGGAAGTGCCATTTTAAGCGCATTGTTGTTTTCAGATCCGAATCCTTTAGGCAATATTGTAATTTCAAGATAATCCTCATCAATAAGTTCAATGTCTATTGGAGGGATATAATCTCCCACATTAATGTTGGTATTTTTACGGGATAATGGATCAACAATATTCGGCCTTATAGGAACTTCTTTTGTTGCTTTTTTGATTCCTTCCTCTATTCCCTGACGCAAGTTTTCCACTTCAACATTTCCAAGCTTTACAAAAACAACTGGTAAACCGGTATCCTGACACATTGGAATTCCTTTTTCTTCTGCAAGTTCTATATTTTTTAAAATAGCTTCAATATTCAATCTGGCCAAATCATGTTCTTCTATTTCAAGAGCATCTTTGAGTGATTTTTTAACATCATCACCAAGAACAATGACTGCTTCTTTATAAAGTTCATAAACTTTATCTCTAATCGTATCTTTAGTAATCAAAATAAAAACCTTTTAAAATTTAATTAATACTATTTTTGGCTTTTAAAATATTTAAAATTAGTTAAATCTGTATGGCTCCAATAGGACAGATGCTTTCACATTCCTTGCATTTATCACATTTCTCTTCATTAATGGTAATAGCTCCGCCCAATACTTCAAAAGCATTATTTGGACATTTTTTTATACATGGTGCTTCGGATGGTTGGCAGTTCATACAAAATAAAGAAGGTGTGTCAACTTCTTTGAGTTGACAATCACTTTCACAAGTTGTACAGTTTAAACAGTTCATAGAAATATTCCTATTCATCCAGAACTAATCTAGCTCTGGCTTGACTTGTAATAACGTGAACAAATCCCCCTTTTTTGCTGTCAGGTTCATATAATCCTGCAAGTTTAGCAATATATTTTTCCTGGTTTTTAGCTTTAATTTTTGCAGGATCAACGACAGAAATGGCTCTTTTAGTACATGCTTTAATACATGCGGGGCCTTCTTCCCTATCAGCACAAAGGTCACATTTTTCAGCGATACTTGCGGTATATGTCATTGCACCGAATGGACAGACCATTACACATAATCCACAACCGATACATTTCTCAGTGTCTACTTTTTCGTCACTGATTGCATCTGTCGGACAGATTTTGATACATGGTGCACTTTCACAGTGTTGACATACAATACCATAGAAGGAGGATTTATGTTCTATGATTTTTATTCTAGATGCAGTATGGACAGATGCACACATATTTTCACAGTTGAGACATCCATCACAGATATTGCTGTTTACGGAAATTTTTTCCATAGTTTTCCTCCTATAATCCTAATTCACTACATTGTGCGTCTACGAATTTTTGTATTTTTTCGATTTGCTCTTCTTCTAGATGTTTGAATCTTTTTTGTGGTGATAAATATTCTTTTACAGGTTTTCTTTCTTCAGGTGTAAAAGTAATGTTGAATTCACCATTTTCAATTTCGTATAATATCCAAGATCCAGTTTCTACAGCTAATCTGCCCATTTCAATTGTTTTTTCAGAAGGATATCCCCAACCAGTTGTACATGGTTGTTGTAAGTGGATGTAAGCAGGTCCTTTAATTGAAGCTGCTTTTTTAACTTTGTTTACAAAGTCTTCTGGGTATGCAATTGATGCGGTAGCCACATATGGAATTCCATGAGCTGCCATAATCATAGGCATGTCTTTTTTAGGTCTGTCTTCTCCGAAACTTGCACTACCTTTTGGTGAAGTAGTGGTTGATGCACCAAATGGAGTTGCTCCACTTCTTTGAATACCTGTATTCATATATGCTTCGTTATCGTAACAGATGTACAGCATATTGTGTCCTCTTTCCATAGCTCCTGAAAGGGATTGTAAACCGATATCTACAGTTCCTCCGTCACCACCGAAAGCAACAACATTTACATCTTCTTTTCCTTGTATTCTTAATGCAGCTTCAACACCGGATGCAACAGCACCTGAGTTTTCAAATGCTACATGAATAAATGGAACTTCCCATGCAGATTCTGGGTATGGTGTAGTCATAACTTCAAGACAACCTGTAGCAGAAATAGCTACAGTATTTTCGCCTAAAGCATTAAGAGCTAATTTTACACCAATAGATGCTCCACAACCAGCACATCCTCTGTGTCCTGGTGCTAATAAATCTTTATCAGGTATATCTACCATATCTATTCCTCCTTAAGTCCAATCCAAGTGACATCTTTTTCTGGCACTTTGGTTTTTTCATATGCTTCTAATATGAATTCTGGGGTAATGTCCCTTCCACCTAAACCGGCAATGAATCCATATATTTCCTTATCGATTTTAACTTTCATATCAGCATAAAGTGCTCCGCCAATTCCAAATGAGAAGTTTTTATCGATAACAGCTATTTTTTCACAATCTTTTACTGCTTCTTTTATTGCTTCTACTGGGAATGGTCTGTAAGCTCTAATTTTAAGTAAACCTACTTTTTCGCCTTGTTCTCTTAATTGGTCTACAATTACTCTGATTGTACTGCAAAGTGATCCCATTGCAACAAATATTATTTCTGCGTCTTCGGTTTTATATGGTTCAACAAGTCCATATTGTCTTCCAAAGATTTCTGCAAATTCATCGCAGGTTTTTTGAATAACTTCAATTGAGTTGTTCATTGCAACTTCCATTGCATATCTTGCTTCAGTATAATATTCAGGATCAGCAAAGTTACCAATTGACATTGGCTCTTTTGGATCAAGGTATGCATGTTCTGGAACGTATGGAGGTAAAAACTTATCTACACTTTCTTGATCCGGAATTTCTACAGGTTCAACAGTGTGTGTCAAAATAAATCCATCTAGACATACCATTGATGGAAGCAATACATCTTTGTTTTCTGAAATTTTATAAGCCATTAAAGTGGTATCCAATGCTTCCTGTGCATTTTCAACATAAATTTGTAACCATCCAGCATCTCTTTGTGCAATGGAGTCTTGTTGGTCATTCCAAATGTTTAAAGGAGCAGAAATTGCTCTGTTTGCGTCAGCTAATACGAACGGTGTTCTCATACCTGCTGCTGCAAATAAAATTTCGTGCATTAACATTAATCCTTGTGAAGATGTTGCTGTAAATACTCTTACTCCAGCGCCACTGGCTCCAACAGCAGCACTTATTGCACTGTGTTCGGATTCTACTTTAACATATTTGGCGTCAATTTTTTCATCAGCAACGTATTGTGCCAAATATTCTGAAATTGTAGTTTGTGGAGTAATTGGATAAACAGGAATAACTTGTGGTTTTGCTAATCTTACAGCCTCTGCAACTGCTTTATTTGAGGTCATTACTTCTTTTACCATCTAATCACTCTCTTTATTCTTTTATCATCTCGATTGCATCTGAAGGACATTCGTATGCACAAATTCCACATCCTTTACAGAAATCGTAATCAATATCATGTTGTTTGTTTACACTAGCATCTGGACAAAAAATAATACAATTATCACAATCGATACATTTTTCTTTATCTAAAACCGGTTTGAAAGTTCTCCAACTTCCAGTTTTATTATTTCTTGTATTACCTGGGTTTTTAATTACACATCCTATACTTACCATATTAATCACCCTCATCCCATATCATAAGCTTTTCTGGTAGCTTCAACGTTTAATTCACCAACTTTGCCTGGGAATGTTTCTGCAATCACTTCAAGAAGTGAGTCTATTGTTACTGCTTGGGTTTTCTTAGCAAAATATCCTAAAATAATAGTATTTACAATGTTACGACCTAACATGTCTAATGCAATTCCAGTTGCGTCAATACTGTGGACTTTATGTGCTCCACTTCCTTCAAAAGTTTCAGTATTAATAGTAACTTCGGTATTGTCTTTAATTCCTGAAAATACATCTACTACATTTAATAATCCATCATCTAAAACTAATACATAGTCTGGACTATATACTTGATATCTTAAATCAATTGGCTTGTCATCAATTCTTGTGAAAGCCATTACTGGAGCTCCTCTACGTTCAACTCCAAAAAATGGGAAAGCCTGAACATATTTTCCGTCTTTGAAAGCTGCTTTTGCCAAAATTTCAGCGGCAGTTACGGAACCTTGTCCACCTCTTCCATGAAAACGAATTTCAATCATTAATTCTCCTCCATATATTTATCATGTATAATCATTATAAATTACAAAATATATAAATTTTATGTTAAAATTTAATTTTTGAATAATTTTGTTTAAAGTTTTTTGATTTAATCTTTTGTTTTTTGTTTATTTTTTTAATATTCTTTTTAACAATTTTGTTTTTTTGTTATACAACCTCTACATCTTTTTGAATATAATAAATATTTTAAAGAAATGTTAATTTTAATAATGTTAATGATATAATAATAATTATAAAAAATTTGGTTGACGTTCATGAAAGTTTTGATAAT
>NZ_JAZRKF010000060.1:0-38213 GCF_045646205.1 Methanobrevibacter sp.
CAGACCTACTTAATTCTTTAGTAATGAAAGTAGCAACACCATCCACAATAGGAGCATTATAATAAGCCAAATTCACCAAAGCACTAACATTACCAGTAGCATCCTCAAAACCAGTAATAACAACAGTAGCATTCTCACCAACATAAATAGGTTCAGCACTACCACTAAGATTCAAATCCTTCTTAGCAGGAGCAGGCAAAACAGTAATATTCACAGAAGTAAATGCAGCCTTATACAAATCATCTCCTAAATACAAAACATAAGCAGTAGCAGACCTACTTAATTCTTTAGTAATAAAAGTAGCAACACCATCCACAATAGGAACATTATAATAAGCCAAATTCACCAAAGCACTAACATTACCAGTAGCATCCTCAAAACCAGAAATGACAACAGTAGCATTCTCACCAACATTAATAGGTTCAGCACTACCACTAAGATTCAAATCCTTCTTACCAGGAGCAGGCAAAACAGTAATATTCACAGAAGTAAATGCAGCCTTATACAAATCATCTCCTAAATACAAAACATAAGCAGTAGCAGACCTACTTAATTCTTTAGTAATGAAAGTAGCAACACCATCCACAATAGGAGCATTATAATAAGCCAAATTCACCAAAGCACTAACATTACCAGTAGCATCCTCAAAACCAGTAATAACAACAGTAGCATTCTCACCAGCATAAATCGGATCAGCACTACCACTAACATTCAAATCCTTCTTAGGTGTATCTCCCAACACACCCTCCTCTTCACTCGCACAAAGTGCAGAGGATAAATTATCATCAGTATTTCCTAAAACATTATTGTCATTAGATACACTATCTAACGCAAACGCATCATTACTTTCGATGTTGACTGATTCATCAATAGATAACACATCACTATCATTAGCATCAGCAGCACTTGCTGATGAAATAAATACTAACGAAATTAAAAATATTGACAAAACAATCAAATATTTATTAGATTTCATAATTTCATCTTAAAATACTTATTTTTAATAATATATAATTAAAATTACTTAACTAACAAATAATTTAATTATGATTAATAATTTGAAATTATTCACTATTAAATTTAATGATTTTGTTTAATTCCTAGAAAACTTTTCAGGAAAGTTTTTATTATCTGAAATTATTTAATAACATAGCATATTCTTAAGAATTAATGTTTTGTTCTTAGATGATTCTTTATGAAAAAACTGTATCCATTACACACAAAAAATATCGACAAATATAACTTCAATTAAATTGAATATATCCTAATTAATTCAACCACTTGTTAACAAATCAGCCAATTAAAATCATCAGACAATTAATTAACAAAGACTGATTAATAAAAAAAGAAAAAGTAAACTTATTGATGTACGAGTAACCAGTCCATGAAGTCAATTTCGCCAAAAGACAATTCTTTCTGGCCATTAATGACATCCATAAGAATTGACACTGCTCCACCAACATCCAAATCACTGACATCCAACTCATAAACATTGTTATCATAAATGTCCAAACTTTCAGCCGAACAAACACCCATGGCTTCAGCTTCCAGGTTTTCATTGATTTTAGATGAAGAATAATCCCTTAAAGCCAGCCTTTCTTTTAGAATTTCCGGCCTGCACCTTAAAACAATTAATTTATCGGCACCGGAACATAAATGAGACAAATGACCTTCAACAATCAGGTTATCATGTTCAGAAATAATCTTTAAAAGCAAATCGTTTAAAGCATCAATATCAATGATTTTATAGCCTTTATCCTCATCAATACCCAAAACTAAATTGTTAGAAATAGCTAAATCATTAATTTTAACTAATTTCCAATTTAATTTTTCAGATAACTTTTCACTGATAGTGGTTTTCCCAGTACATGGAGTACCACTGATAAAAATAATATTAGACATGGTATCTATTTTTTCAAGATGATTCTTAAAACGTCTTCGTCTTCCAAGACATGGTCCGGCCCGACTTTTTGACCCGGGAATTTAACTGATGTTCCCCATACCTTTGCATGACGGAAGTTCTTAACGAATTCTCTGTGCAGCTTTCCACATGCGTCAATGACCGTAGAGCCTTTTTTAATAACCAACGGATCTTCCATATCCGCTTTTCTTCCCTGTGGCTTTAAATAAACACGCACCAAATCCAGATTATCGAATATTAAATCCTTAAGCTCATCGATATTGGTTTTTTTATCGGCAGAAATCGGAATGAAGTCCGGAATATATTTTTTAAGTTCCTCGAGATAATTTTCATCAACCAAATCCACCTTATTCAATAGAATCAACATTGGAACATAGGATTTATTTCTATCCAGCACATCAATGAACTGATCCATCGTTACGTCATCCCTGAATAAGACATCTGCATTGTGCATTCCATACTCATTAATGATGGATCTTATTGTTTTTTCATCCAAATGAGTTAAAGGACATGTTGATGAGACTTTGACACCGCCAAGTTTTTTTCTGTTGACAGTTACATCAGGAGGATGTTCATTTGGCCTGATACCGATGTTTCTTAATTCGGTTAAAATAACATTCAAATGCTGTGGATTTAAAGTATCCAGAACAACCAAAATCAAATCTGCTGTTCTTGCAACAGACAATATCTCTTTACCTCTTCCTTTACCGCTGCTTGCTCCAGTGATAATTCCCGGAATATCAAAAACCTGTATCTTAGCGTTTTTATGTTCCATAACTCCCGGAACAATATCCAAAGTTGTAAACTGATAAGCTCCAACTTTACTTTCAGCATTGGTTATTTCATTCAATAATGTGGACTTACCGACAGAAGGAAATCCGACAAGAACGACTGTAGCGTCTCCGGTTTTTTTCATGTGAAAACCCTGACCTTTGTGGCCAGAACTGCTACGTTGAAGAGATTCCTCTTTTAATCTTGAAAGTTTAGCTTTTAATTTACCAATATGGTGTGAAGTAGCTTTATTATATGGGGTTTTTTGAATTTCCTCTTCAATATCTTTAATCTTATCTTCAAGACCCATTAAATCACCATATTAAAAAAAATATAAAAAAAGAGATTGGAAATTATTCCAATCTATCTACTTGTTGTATTGGTAGAGCCTGAACCTCCACCTGCAACAGTATTATTAAAGTTTACTTTCCATAATGATACACCGTTTTCCATGTGAACCATTTCATATACGTTTTGGTTTGCACCACCCAAGAGATATAATTGAGTGAACATTGAATTGGCTAACTTGTTATCAATCAATATTGGAGTGTATACATTTTTCTCACCCATTAAGAATAAGGTGTAGTTTGCATTTTTGACGTCTCCAACAGATTCGTTTTTAACTAAGTATCCGTCTTCAATTACCATGATGTTAGAAATGTTCAATGGGTTGTATGGAGTACCATTAATGACAATTCCACTATTGTTATATGTATTTATTGCCTCAGTGTATGCAGTGGTTGAGTTGTTACCTTGTCCTCTTTGAATAACTGCATTTACAAGTAAACCTGACTGGTTGAGTAAAGCCAATTTACCGGTTGTACCAGGTTCAACAGTTACCTGTTTGGTAGGAACATAATAGTTGTAGTTTTGAGAACTTTGATTTTCAAAGTTCCAGTCACCGAAGTAACTCCACCAACCAGCTTTTTGAAGCATATCTGAACTTGCAACAAATATTACTGGACGTGGATTTGCAGGGTGAGTACCATTAACAACTTCAGCTGCTTGTTCATTAGTTAAATGATAAGTGTTAACTAAAGTGTTTGTAGCATTTTCAGCAGTCATTGGTAAAATCTCTTTAAGGATATCGGTAGTTTTACCATAATCGCCTGTGTAATTATATAATGCTTGCTGAGGTTTAGTACCTGAAGTATCCAACATTCTGAAGATACCTGCAGAATATTCCAAATCACTTGTGGTCATCGCCTGACCCAGCCAGAATGCACGGTCTCCTGACTGAGAACCTCCATCGAATGTTACTTGTCTGTCAGCAGCAATCTCAAAGAGGTAACCGAAGTCCCACCAGGATGTAATTACAGTACTGTTATCAGTATTTTCATTAATCCAAGTCATTGAATTCCACATCGGATCACTAGTACCCGGAACTACCTGATTTGAAGTAATGTAAGCTCCACAAACGGTAGGTGATACCAATGCAAGAACTATTAATACTATAGCAATATATTTCTTGATAGGAATGCCAGTATTATCAGCAGATTTGTTCTGTTTTAAAACATGGATTGATGCTAAACCAATAGCTAATAATACAATTAATAATATTAAACCATAGATTAAATTGATTTGGGTTAATGGATAAGCTGCAAGAGCAGCACAAAGAACTACAATAACTGTTAACCATTTATCATTGTTTAATCTGTTTTTAATGTAATCAGTAGCGTAACCTATGAAAATACCAGTCATTAATCCGAAAGGTAAAACAATGGTAGTAATAAATCTTGAACCTCTAGTTACAGCTAAAATTGTAATTAAAGTCCAAACTAAGAATAAACAAGCATATAATATTGTTAAACGTTTAGTTTGAGAAATTTCATCTTGAGTACTACCAAAACTACTTAATTGACCAAGGGACAATTTGAATTTACGATTATCATCAAGCTTTTTAGAAGCAGCAACCCTATCAGCTTTGCTTGGTTTTCCTAAAACTTCTTTTTTAGGAGCAGTGATTTTTCTAAGTTTTAATACTCTGGATACTAACACATACAATACAATTAAACCAGCAAACATTACAGAGATTCCACCCATACCGTTAACTACACCATTAGTGTTAGCTAAAAATGCTGAACCCATACCTGCACCAAGCAAGTTAGGCATTTGCATCTCTGCAACAGAAATAAGTACGTTAGGGAAACCACCGACTACCCTAGCAGTAGATTGCAGGGAAAGTAAGCTGAGTAAACTGTTAAATATACCGAGTACACTGTCAACACCTCTGAAAACAGCAAGACCAACAGCACCGATTACTAAAAGTAAAACTATTGACAAGAATTCTTTCTGATGTATTAACCACACTATTTTGTTCGAATATTGACTTTGATCATCACTACCGCTATTAAATATAATACATGCAATTAAGTATACTACTGCAAATATTCCCATCATACCTACGTAAAAGATATAACCAGTCCATGAAATTGAAAACAGACCTATTGAAATAATAGATAAAATTGCATAAATTACTTTTAAAACTAAATTGTCTGTTCGTATACATTCAACAAAGAAGAATATAAAGAACAGGGAGAATATGTAATAAAACATATCCGTATCGAAAAATCCTGGGAATGTGTGCGCAAAGTAGTTTGGAGCTAAAGCAATAATCAGTGTTGCGGCAATTGCACCATAATCATTAGTTAATCTGCGTGCAAAAATGAAAGCCGGAATAACCGCCAATGATGCGATAATTGCACCAGTCCAGAATGCAACTTCCCTAACACCGTGAGATCCAAAGAACTTATTGGCCATGTCATGCATGAATGTCGTTATATATACAATACCCAGTTCATAATCAATTATATTACCATCAGGGGCATACCTATGCATATCCCTCTGTGTACCATCACCGTTATCTATATCTCCAACAAAACCATGATCTATATAATCTTCTGTTAACCTTAAGTTATAATATGAATCCATTTCACTAAAATAAGGAAGGCCAGAAGAATCAACATAATCCCCTTTAATTTCATTAGGGAGAATATTGAGATCAGCTGCAGGAGCTCTTAATGCAAAAACAACAGCTAAAAGAATCAAAATAATGATTACAGACTTAGCTACTGTTATCGTTGTTTCTCTATTCATCAAAATCCTCTATTTCAGTTTATTTATTTAAATTTAAAATTAATTATAAGAGTAATTGAACAATATTCTTAGAATATACATTTATTAATGTAAAATTACTAAGCAATCCCCCAGGTTCTAGGGTTCACAATAAAACTAAATTAAATTTAGTTATATGATTAATAATGCTATTTAATTTAAAAAATTAAATTTTCGCATTCGGATAAAAATATCAACAATTATTGAAAATATTTTTATTAATGTATATATATTATTTTTAACATTATTAAGTATTTTGTATTTAATGCGAAATTATTAAAAATTAAGAGAAATTGAAAAAAATTAATTTTTCAAAAAATTATTTTTTAAGTTTATATTTAAGCTCATCCAATGCACAGGTAAACCTGCATCTAGGAAAACCCTTACATCCGACAAAATCCCCATAACGTCCGGAACGTTTAATCAAATCCCTTCCGCAATCAGGACACTTACCGAGAACTTCGATTTGCTCAGGTTCGAGATGTTCCTTACCGCAATTGGAATCAAGACATGCATGCTTAGGAGGTTTGCTTCCAAATGAAATAATAGGCAAACCGCATTTTTCACATGTTTTTTTAAGGAAACGTGCACCTTTAGGAATTGAATAAGTATTGTTACATTCAGGATAATTGGAACATCCTACGAAATAACTTTTATTTTTAGGAGAATATCTTTTAATAAGATTTCCGCCGCACTTACACTTACCGACAATATTACTTTCCTGATAGGCGTCATAAAGTTTGGAACCGATTTCTTCGGTGTTTTTATCTATGTCGACTAAAATCTCTTTAACATCCTTTTCTCCTTCATCGATAACACTGTCTTTGGTAGTTTCCTCTTTATTAATACCCTCCAGTTTATCTTCCAGATCCCTGGTCAATTCCTCACTGGTGAGATTATTACAATAGCTGCTTAGAGTATCAATAAGATTTTTACCCAGCTGATTAACTGAAATCTTATTTCCATCTATGTATTTACGATCATATAGCTTGTCAATGATATCAGCACGGGTAGCCTTTGTACCAAGTTCTCTTTTCTCCAGTTCTTTAATTAAAGAAGCCTGATTATAACGTGCAGGAGGCTTGGTTTCTTTTTCATCAGAAATAAGCTCCTTAACTGACATGGAATCCCCTTCCTTAATTTCAGGGAACTTTTCATCATCAATTTTTCTAAACGGATAATGTTCCATCCAGCCTTTATGAGTAACTCTTCTGCGTCTGAAACGGAATTTTTCACCTTCAATATCCAAGGTTGTGCTCATTGTTTCGAACTTAGCTGCCTCGAAAAATACTGCGATGAACCTGTAAACAATCAAGTCATATATTTTCTGCTCATCTTTTGATAATCCTGAAGGTAAAATTCCGGTAGGGTGAATAGCAGGGTGTGCCTCATCATCCTTTCTACCATTGTTAGGTTTTAATTTTGCAGGCAATTGGGAAATATGTTTTTTATATTCCTCATTTTTAGCCAATTGTTTGAAAATAGAAGGAAAACCTAAACTTTCAGGCAATTTTTGAGATGAAGTACGTGGGTAAGAAGTATAACCTGAACTGTAAAGGTTTTGAGCAATAACCTGAGTTCTTTTAGGAGTAAACCCGAATACATTATATGCTTCAGACTGCAAACCGCCTAAATTAAATGGAACTGGAGGTCTGGTCTTTGAATTGGAAATTTCAATGCTGTCTACAGTGGCGTCTTTGTCCTGACATTTAGCAAAGATTTCTTCAGCCCTTTCACGGTCAAAAATATTTCCGTCAACATGCTTGATTTCAATATCTTCAAAATCCAAAATGGCTCTGATGACCCAATATGGTTCAGGGACAAATTCCTCAATTTCCTTTTCACGATCAACCAAAATAGATAGTGTAGGTGTTTGCACACGACCTACAGACAATTTTAAAAATCGTTTTTTGGATTTGCGAACCGCATTTGAAAGTGCAATGGAAATGTTCATTCCAAAATAATAATCCAAAATATGACGTGCAATACCGTTGTCGACCTGGTGCATGTCTATATTGATTTTATTTTCATAAGCTTCAACAATATCCTTTTTAGTTAATGTAGAAAATTTCATACGAGAAGCTTTGGATAAAGATTCTTCTCCACAAGCATATTTTAAAGCATTGTATCCGATTAAAGTACCTTCAACATCATAATCGCAAGCATGGACATAAGAGTCAGCACCTTTACCAAATTTTTGGATAGCTCTAACATAATCACGAGTGTATCCGCTGGTTTTTTTATTTACTTCATATGCCGGTGCCCAGTGCAGGTTGAATGAAATGCTGCTTTTTGAAGTATTGGGAATTAATGAATATAAATGACCTACACCAGATAAAACAGTAATATCTTTTGAATCTCTGTTTAATGTCCAATATTTAATTTTTTTATTGTATAAATTTTTTTTAGCTTTAGAAGATAATGCTTTAGCTATTTTTTCAGCAGAACTAGGTTTCTCACAAATAATTACTTCATGCATTCTAACAGTTACCCCATACAATTTTTTTCAATTAGATAAAATATAAAATAAATTATCATATATAAAAATTTCTAAAAAAAATTTAATTGAAAATTATAAATCTTCCCTATAGAAAGAATAAAATTCAGCACAATAATCGCAAATAGGATATTTACCATTACGATAATAAGCCAATTCTGAGTTATTCATGTCAAATTTCTTACCGCATAAAAAACAGGTTTCAATTTTTTCTTCAGACATGTTATAACCTCTTAAAAAAAAAGTAAAAAAATATAAATTAAAATTATATTTAATTTATATTATATTTTTGTAAAAGCAAGAGCTCTTCAGTAGATAATTTTCCACCTTGTTTGAATTTTTCAAAGATTTCTTCAGCTCTTTCTTTTTCTTCACGATTTTTATTTGAACCAGAAGAAGGTTTCTTATCAGATCTTCTTTTTCTAGGTTTACCAGAACCTAATTTTTTATTGATAACGTGAATGTCGCTTAATACAGCTTTAAATTCTTCATGTTTTGCAGAAGCATTGTTACGTGCTTCGATGAATTTTTTATGAGCTTCGTCAGCTGCGGTTCTGATATCATCAGTTTTTCTGAAGTAAGTTAACATTTCTTCGTGAGCAGCCTGTGCCTTTTCAGAGAGTGTGATAACTTTTTCGTGCTCTTCTTCAGATAATTTTCTTAATTCCTGAGCTTCTTCTTTAACTGATTCATCTTCTTGAATATCTAATAACTGTTTTCTTAAGTCATTAGCGTTTTTAACAAGTTGATTTTCTTTTTTGATATCCAAAACGCGAGTTTCGATAATTTTATCAATTTTTTTGATTTCATTTTCGATTTTTACTTTGTCACGTTTACCAGAAGACCATTCGAGATTTTTAATCTGATTGTTTGCATCATTACGAGCTTTTTTAGCTTCTTCAACAGATTTATTAATCTCATTACGTTCATTTCTGAATTCAATAGCTTTGTTTAAGTTTTCTTTTAATGAAGCATTTAATTCATCACGGATTTTACGTTGTTCTTTAGCTATTTTGTTGAATTCTTCCCTTTCTTCAGCGATTTGAGCAATTTCTGCTTCTTTTTCATCTTTTTGTTTTCTTACACCTTCCATAGTGTCAGCAAGAACAAATTCAGATTTTGGAAGATCGTTTTTAGATTTTTTAGCTTCAGTTTCTTCTTCAGCGTCTTCAACTTCTTCAGTTTCAGTTTCAGACTCTTCAGCTACTTCTACTTCTTCAACTTCTTCAGCTTCAGCATCAGTTTCCTCAGCTTCTTCTGCTTCTTCAGTATCAGCTTCGGTTTCTTCAGCTACTTCGGTTTCTTCAACTTCTTCAGCTTCAGCTTCAGCATCTTCATTTTCAACAGCGTCGTTTTCAGTATCGTCAGTGGTTATTTGATTAAGAATTTCATCTAAGACTTTTGTTAAGTCTTTTTCGTCAACTACAACATCAGCTATTTCTTTTACGGAATCTTTTGCATTGAATGCAATACCGCAGCCAGCTGATTCAATCATGGAAATGTCATTTGCGCCATCTCCAACTGCAACTACTTCTTCTAAAGAAATACCTGCATCTTCAACATGGTCTTTTAATACATCTAATTTAGAACCAGATACTAAAGGACCAGTCACTTCACCAGTTAATTTACCATCTTCGACTGTGAAACTATTGGTATAGCATGAATCAATACCAAGTTTTTCTTTAACCTTCTCAGCCACTACATCAAAACTACCACTAATGATAGCTACATCAACATCTTTGTCTTTCAAACATGCGATAGTTTCACTAGCACCTTCCATTAAAGGAAGTTCGTCAGCGACTTTTTCGATATCTTCGATAGAGGTTCCTTCTAAAAGTTGGACTCTGTCTTTAATAGAAGTTTCAAAGTCTATTTCACCTTGCATAGCTTTTTCAGTAATTTCAGCTATTTCTTCTTCAACATTTGCTAATTTTCCTATCTCATCTATTGCTTCACCATCAATAATAACATTATCTAAGTCAAATACTACAAGTTTAATCAATAATACCACCAATTATATTAAATCTAGCTCACTTAATCTATCGTAAGCTCTTTCGACACCTAATTTAGCGTCGCTTTTTGTTTTTGCTCCAGTACAAACAACTTTACCGGATCCAAACAATAATAGCACAACTTTAGGGTCAGATAATCTGTATACTAAACCAGGGAATTGTTCCGGTTCATATTCAGTATCTTCAAGTTCTAAAGCTACTGCTTCTAAGTTTAATGTGGATTGCAAATTCGCAGAAGCCACAATATTTTGAATTTTAATTTCAAATTCATGAGGAATTTCAGTATCTACTGTCCTCATCAAATCTACAGTTTTTTTGATTGCCAATTTGGAATCATCTATAGATTTTGCCCCAGTACAAACAAGCTTACCGGAGCTGAAGATTAACGCTGCGGTTTTAGGATCTTTAAGTTTGAAAACTAATCCCGGAAACTGTTCACGATTAAAATTAACCCCTTCTAAAGCTTGGGACACATCAGTCAGGACAATATCCTTCCCAATGCTTGCGGAAGCTACAATGTTTTCTATTTTAATGTCAACATCGGTCAAATTAAAACCTCCAATTAAGTTTTTAAAAGTAGTAAGTAAAAATTAAGAAAACAAAAATTAAATTTTTACTAATAAAACTATTTCATTTAAATAGTATATAAAGTTATGTTTATTTATATATGCAAAACAAAAAAATTAAAATTTGAAAAATTTTAAATAATAAATTAATGGGGAAATTGAAATGATAGAAGTTGAAGTTAAAGCAAAAATTGAAAATTTTCAGGATATGGAAAAAAAGTTAGAAAATCTTGGTGCTATAAAAAGTAAAAAAGAATTTCAAGAAGATATCTATTTTAACAGCCCAATTGTGGATTTCGCAAAAACAGATGAGGCCTTAAGAATAAGAACAACAACAGAAAATAACGACACCAATATTTTTATAACCTACAAAGGTCCAAAAATTGATTCCAAAAGTAAAACACGTGAAGAAATTGAAATTACAATAGAAGACAGTGAAAAATGCAGTAAAATATTCGAGCATCTGGGATTTGTGAAAGTGAGAGCGGTCAAAAAAAACAGGCAGTACTATACTTATAAAAATTTTGAGATTAGTTTAGATGACATTGAAGGTTTAGACCCATATATGGAAATAGAAATTGCACTGGAAGATGGAAAGGATTATTCTGAAGCACAGGATAAAATATTTGAATTATTTAAAGAATTGGGAATCACCGACGGATTTGAAAGAACATCATATTTGGAATTATTAGAAAAATTATATTAACATTGACGAAAAAATACTATTATATTATAATAATTTATTAAAGAAGTGAGATAATTGCAATATTTTATAAGTCATTACAATAAGGAATGTGAAATAGCATTCCCTGAAGATTTTATTATATACGATACTACATTAAGGGACGGTGAACAGACCCCTGGAGTATGTTTTAGTCTTGAAGATAAATTAGAGATTGCGCGTAAACTTGATCAACTTAAAATCAACCAGATTGAAGCAGGTTTTCCAATTGTATCTGAAAGAGAAAGGGAAAGTGTAAGTGCAATAGCAAAAGAAGATTTGAATGCAGACATCCTTGCATTAACCAGGACAAAACCGGAAGATATTGATGCTGCTCTTGACTGTGATGTTGACGGTATAATTACCTTTGTCGGAACATCAGATATTCACCTGGACCATAAAATGCATATAACCCGCCAGGATGCAATCAATTTATGTGAAACCGCTGTTGACTATGCAAAAGACCATGGATTGTATGTTGCATTTTCCGCCGAAGATGCTACAAGAACAGACATTGACTTCTTAAAAAGAATCTATTCAAAAGCACAGGAATGTGGTGCTGACAGAGTCCATATTGCAGATACAACAGGAGCCATTACACCACAGGGAATCGATTATATGGTTAGAGAACTTGTAAAAGATTTGAATGTAAATATTGCACTCCACTGTCACAATGATTTTGGTCTTGCCGTTATAAACTCAATTACCGGAGTATTGGCAGGTGCAAAAGGTATTTCAACTACAGTTAACGGTATTGGTGAGCGAGCAGGTAATGCTTCTCTAGAAGAACTTATAATGGCTTTAAAAATATTATATGGAAAAGATTTAGGATTTAAAACAAAATACATTACAGAATTATCAAATATTGTATCCAAAGCAAGCGGATTGCCAATTCCTTACAACAAGCCTGTTGTGGGAAACAATGTATTCAGACATGAATCCGGAATTCATGTCGATGCAGTAATCGAAGAGCCATTATGTTATGAACCTTATGTTCCGGAACTGGTTGGACAGAAAAGACAGCTTGTTTTAGGTAAACATTCAGGCTGCAGAGCAGTCAGAGCTAAATTAAACGAATGTGAATTGGAAGTCAGCGATGACGAGCTAATTGAAATTGTAAGACAGGTTAAAAAATCAAGAGAAGAAGGCAAATACATTAACGATAAGGTATTTAGAGAAATCGTTAAAAATACAAAAGGCTAGATAACATGAACATTACTGAAAAAATCTTATCTTCAAAGGCAGGACATGAAGTGACTCCAGGAGAAATAATAGAAATCCCGGTTGATCTTGCAATGTCTCACGACGGAACTTCCCCACCTGCAATCAAAACATTTGAAAAAGTAGCGGATAAGGTTTGGGACCCGGAAAAAATAGCAATTATCTTTGATCACAATGTTCCGGCAAATACCATAGGATCAGCAGAATTTCAAAAAGTTTGCCGTGATTTTATAAATAAACAGAAAATAAGTCACAATTATATTCATGGAGAGGGAATATGCCACCAGGTGGTTCCGGAAATGGGGCTGGTTGAACCCGGAAAGGTCATTGTTGGTGCAGATTCACACACATGTACCTATGGTGCTTTTGGAGCATTTTCAACAGGAATGGGGGCAACAGACCTGGCAATGGTCTGGGCAACCGGAAAAACATGGTTCATGGTTCCATCAGCAATAAAAATGGAGATTACCGGTGAGTTAAACCCCTACATTGCACCCAAAGACATTATTTTAAATATAATTGGAGAAATCGGAATTGCAGGCGCCACATACAAAACCGCCGAGTTCTGCGGTCAGACAATAGAAAACATGGGCGTTGAAGGAAGAGCAACCATGTGCAATATGGCAATTGAAATGGGTGCTAAAAACGGTATAATGGAACCCAATAAGGAAGTGATAGATTATATCTGCAAAAGAACTTCCAAAAAAGAAAATGAATTGAACATTGTTAGATCAGATGAAGATGCCGTTTATGAAAAAGAAATGCATTTTGATATAAGTGATATGGAACCTCAAATTGCCTGTCCGAACGACGTGGATAATGTGAAAAATATCTCAAAAGTTGAAGGAACCTCAATAGACCAATGTTTAATCGGTTCCTGTACAAACGGCAGATTATCAGATTTAAAAGATGCATATGAAATATTGAAAGGACAGCAAATTAACGATAATATCAGATTATTGATATTGCCTGCATCCCGTGAAATATACAAACAGGCAATGAATTTAGGATATATTGAAGCTTTTATTGATGCCGGAGCCATAATATGTAATCCCGGATGCGGACCATGTCTTGGTGGTCACATGGGTGTATTATCCGAAGGCGAAGTTTGTATATCCACAACAAACAGGAATTTCAAAGGTAGAATGGGAGATCCGAAATCTTCAGTTTATCTTTCAAATCCAAAAGTTGTAGCTGCTTCAGCTATTGAAGGAGTTATAACTAACCCAAAAGATTTATAAGTGATTTATATGACTAAATCAAAAAATGAAGCAAATAGACGATTGATAGATAGGATTAATGAACTCGAAAAAGAAAACGACATACAACTATCAAACACTCAAAAAATACTATTAACTACCGACGGTTCAATTACAGCAATCTTGGATGTGCTGTACGGCAAAATAAGTTTGTTCACTATAGACCAACATTTTGAACCTGCAGACGAATTTCATGCAAAACTTGTGGAAGTGGGCGAAGGTGAAAAAATTAACTTCAGAGAAGTTATAATGCACCAGGGCGGTAAACCGTTAATTTATGCAATATCCCACATCCCATTATCAAGATGCAGCGAAAATATGTGCTCAGATTTGATTAGGGCAGATATACCGATTGGAAGAATCTTGAAAAACTACAATATTGAATCAAGAAGGGAAATTAAATACATTTACATAGAAAAACCAAATGCCAGATTGGAAGAACTGTATAACACAGATGAGGACATGTTAGCTCGTGAATATGTCATCATCAGCGGAGAAGAAATTCTAATGTGGATTAAAGAAGTATTCCCAATTTCCTATTTTACTGAAATATAGGTGATTTTATGGATTTAAAAGGAAAAAACATTAATGAACCGACGTATGAAATGGTGAAAACCCTTGAAAATGAATATGGAGTTAAACTTTCAGCCATACAAAAGATTCTACTATCCTTGAACGGGCCGATGACTACCCCATTGGATGCATTATATGGCAGGTTAAAACTCTTTGTTCTTCAACAACAAATTGAAAAAGCAGATGAACGCGCAGCCAAATTGCTTGATATGAACGAAGGCAACGAAGTGCTTGTTCGTGAAGTAATCGTGCATAAGAAAGGCCGCCCACTTGTCTATGCATTTTCATACATTCCAAAAGACAGATGCAGTGATGAAATTCTTAAATATTTGTTTGATGAAAAAATCACCACAGGATTAATCCTATCAGAATTTAACATAGAAACTCAAAGACATATAAAAAAGATTTCAATAGAAAAACCGACACCAATACTTGAAGAACTATTCAACACGTCAGAGGATATGATTACAAGAGAATTCACAATGAGCCAGCATGGAACAATAAGACTATTTACAAAAGAATTATTCCCATTGAGTTACTTTAGAGAAATGTAGGTGTTAAGATGGGTGTAAAACTAAAAGACATAATTGAACCTGAAAAAATAAATTTTAAGGATTTGGAAGGTAGAGCTGTATCGATTGATGCTTTCAATACACTTTACCAGTTTCTATCAACAATAAGACAAAGAGACGGACAGCCGTTATGTGATGAAAATGGAAATGTTACATCTCACTTAAGCGGCATATTATACAGAAATTCATCAATGGTAGAAAAAGGAATAAAACCCATTTATGTCTTTGACGGAAAAGCACCCGAACTAAAAAGTGACACACAGGCAAAAAGACGTGAAATAAGAGATGAAGCAGAAAAAATATATAAAGAAGCTTTAAAAAGTGGAGATACTGAAAAAGCACGTAAATATGCAATGAGATCATCAAAATTATCTCCGGAAATTATTGAATCATCCAAAAAATTATTAACGTTAATGGGAATACCATATGTTGAAGCAAAAGGTGAAGGAGAAGCCCAGGCCGCATACATGGTTGAAAAAGGAGATGCGTATGCCGTTGCTTCACAGGATTACGATTGTCTGTTATTCGGAGCAAAAAGGGTTGTAAGAAACCTTGCCGTGAATTCAAATTTAGGAAATCTTGAATACTATGAATTGAGACATGTACTTCATGAATTAAACATTACCCGTGAAGAATTAATAGATATGGGAATACTGATTGGAACTGATTTTTGTGACGGTCTAAAAGGCATTGGCGCTAAAACTGCATTGAAACTAGCTAAAAAAGGACAGTTGCAGGAAAAATTAGATAAGCTTCAAAAGGAAAGTACCCATGACTTAAATGAAGTGAGAGACATTTTCCTAAACCATAATGTAAATACTGACTACAAGATAAAATGGAACAAACCTGATAAAGAAGGACTTGTTGAATTTTTATGCTATGAACACGGATTTTCAGAAAACCGTGTGGTAAAGGCATCAGACAGACTTAAAAATTTAAGCTCATCACAGGGCAGTCTAGATGCATGGTTTTAATACGGAGGAAAATCCTCCCCAAATACTTTTTTTGCATAATCCATTGCCAATTTAACCTGAGATTTATATTTAATCATCATTGCATTTTCAAAGTCCATTCTAGTTTCACATTTAGCTATTAACCTGAGCAAATCCATGTATCTCTCAACAGCTGATTTTTTATCAAAATTGAATTTTTCCATCACTTCAGGAGTTAATTTTTCACAGCATGGAAATTCCAAAGTTTTACAAACTGTATCCGTTGAAAAATAAGTCATTCTGATTAATGGAGAAACGGATGAAACCAGAACATGATTTCCAGCAGGAATCAACGGAGGAACACCAGTTTTTTTATAACGTTCCATGGATGTTAATTTGTCATAATTTTTTAAGTTAAAACAGTGAAGTTCCGTGTAAAAATCCGGTTCAAAGTATTTTATCAGTTTTAAAATTCTCTGGCCCAAATCAGATTCATAATACTCTTTTTTGATTGTGGAAATATAGTCTGTTTTATCAAAATTGTAAAAATAGAATTGGCCGGAAGACAGATCTTCTCGTTTAAGCAATTTAATAAATTTAATAGAGGTTTTTCCTTCATTTCCATGAAGTCCCCCTAAAAATAATTTAGTAGGTCCTCTACCGTTATCAATATATTGAAAATAAGACATGAAAAATAAAAATAGAAGGAATTATGTTCCTTCTTGCCAGTTTGCCATGTAAGCTTTTTGTTTTTCGGTTAATGAGTCGATTTCAATACCCATTGCGTCGAGTTTTAAGCTTGCTACGTTGTAGTCAATTTCATCAGGCGCTTTGGTTACTCCGACAGGTAAATCGTTTTCAAGGATATGTTTTGCAGATAATGCCTGTACTGCAAAACTCATGTCCATGATTTCAGCAGGGTGTCCTTGTCCTCTTGCAGCAGATAAGTTTACTAAACGTCCGTCAGCTAAAAGGTAGATTTTTCTTCCGTCTTTGGTTGTGAATTCTTCGATACTTTCTCTTACTTCTTTTACTTCAGTTGAGATTGCTTCGAGGTCTGGTCTGTTGATTTCTACGTTGAAGTGTCCTGAGTTTGCAAGCATACATCCGTCTTTCATGTATTTGAAGTCATCTCCGCAGATAATATCAGCGTTACCGGTTACGGTAATGATTAGGTCAGCTTGTTTTACTGCTTCCCTGATGGTCATTACTCTGTATCCGTCCATTCTTGCTTCAAGTGCTCTGATTGGATCGACTTCTGTTACGATTACATCTGCACCGAGACCTGCTGCTCTGAGTGCAAGTCCTCTTCCACACCATCCGTATCCGCAGACTGCTACGGTTTTTCCTGCGATTACCATGTTGGTGGTTCCCATTATTGCATCGAAACTGGATTGTCCGGTTCCGTAACGGTTGTCAAATAAGTATTTTGTATAAGCGTCATTAACAGCAATTACTGGGAATTTTAATGCTCCGTCTGCGTGCATTGCCTGTAATCTGTGTACACCAGTTGTTGTTTCTTCACATGCTCCTTTGATGTGGCTTAATAATTCGGTTCTTTCGTTGTGAAGTACCATAATCATGTCTGCTCCGTCATCGATGATTATGTCCGGTTTGTGGTCGAGTACCATGTTAATGGTTTGGTAGTATTCTTCATCGTCCTGTTCTCTCCAACCGTAAACGTTTAAACCTAAATCAGCAGCTCCAGCTACTGCATCATCGTGAGTGGACAATGGGTTACATCCAGTCATTGCAACTTCTGCTCCACCAGCCATTAATGTTAAACCTAAATTAATGGTTTTAGGTTCTAAATGTAAACATGATCCGATAGTGATTCCTTTGAAAGGTTGAGTTTCTAAATATTCTTCTTTAATGGTTTCCAAAACAGGCATATGTTTTTGAACCCATTCAATTTTCCTAACACCTTCAGGTGCAAGAGACATATCTTTAACCTTACTCATAATAATATCTCCTATAAAATTAACAATATGATTTTTATAAATCATTTTAAATATATCTTACCCCATTTAAAAAAATTTTATTTTTAAAAAATATGAAAAAATCGGCGAAAAAAGCAAAACTTTAAATGTTAAAATTAACTAATATATGTATGTTATATATGCCGGGGTGGCTCAGCTGGTTAGAGCGCACGGCTCATAGGGTATAAAAAGCAGTGCTCTGACTAATACCTGGGATACCGTGAGGCCACGGGTTCGAATCCCGTTCCCGGCATCCTAAATCCCAGGTATACACTTTTTAAAACTATTTTTACTAATTCTAAACCAATACCAAATTAAATAGGATTATTTAAAAGAAAAAATGTATTAAAAACCCAATGAAAATAAAAAAGAAATTTAATCCATATAAGGACAATGCTCCTTTTAAAAATTTATCCTCATTTGATTTTGTATAGAAATAATAAGTGACGATACAACCTATTATCAGAATAGGAAGTGTTATGAGAATGCTTATATATCTTCTAAACATGAATATTGCTATTGGAATAATTATTGCTATAATTTGTTTTGCATTCATTTAATCCCTCCAACTTTGCATCAATCCAGTAAAAGTAACTGTATCAAATTTTAAACATCGAATTTAATCTACAAATCCCATTACTTTTACAAATGGAACAGTAGTGAATTGAGTGAAGAATATGAAAAATATGATCAATGCAATTGCCAAATATATTGCTTCTCCTTTTTTAGTTCTATTTTCAAATGGTATATATTTATTGATTTTATCAGGAAATACTAACCAAATAAAGCATAATGATGTTGATAATGTTAAAGTAAGGATATTTATTATGGAAGTTTCAAAAAATCCTTGAACATAACCCAAATAACAGCAGATAGCCAACACCGGACAATAATAATTAGGCTCATAGCCGGCATCATATACTATTTCACCATTTTCTTCCAAGCTATTATCATTGAATGTTTTAAATCTCAAACCAATTGCCAAAAATGGCAATGCGAAGATAATTGATATTAAAATTGATTTATATATGTTAATATCAGCACACAAACATATTAAGAGTAATGCTAAAGATGTTGTTGAAAAGCCTAAAAGAGTAAATGCACCAATTTGCCGGGAATATCCTCTAAGATTATTGAAATTATACAATCCATATTTTTTATCTAATTCGTCGCTATAATACTCTACAATGAACATTCCTCCTAATGAAAATAGAAGCAAAAAGAAAAATAAAAAGCCCAATAATGTAAAACTTGATAGAAGTATTGCAATTATTAAAAATATCCCAAATATTTTCACTGCACGTTTTTTTACAGTTTCTTTATCTGAAAAATATTTACTATTTAAATCAAAATCGAATAAACCAAATATCTTCATTATTTCACCACATAGAGTAAGGAATACCCGTAAAGCTAAAAACATGTTCAATTTATAAACATTATTAATTTTAAATAAAGTAATATTTAAAATATCTCAAAAACAACAAGTTAATTTAATAAATAAAGAAACTAAACTTAACACATTAATTTAACACAACATTTTATATACTTTTTCTAAAAAAAATATTCTTGTTAAGCAAATGAGGGAATGAAATGTTATATAATGAACTTGGAAAAAGTGGTCTGAAAGTTTCAAGACTGGGTTTTGGAGCAATGAGACTGCCGACAAAAAATTCCAATGCAGATATTGATGAAATTGAAGCTTCCAAAATGCTTGAATACGGAATAGAAAATGGAATTAATTTAATTGATACCGCTTATCCCTACCATAGCAAAGAATTGGACGGCAACGGAAACAGTGAGACATTTGTTGGAAAATTTTTAAAAGAAAACAGCTACAGGGATGAAATACTGCTTTCAACAAAGTCTCCATCATGGCTAATGGAAGAAAGATCTGATTTTGACAAATATCTGGATATCCAGCTGGAAAAACTGCAGACAGACTATATTGATATTTACTTGCTTCATTCTTTAACCGTACCTGATTGGACAAAGGTTAGAGATTTGGATGTTTTAGACTTTTTAGATGAGTGTTTGTCCAGCGGTAAAGTAAAGCATGTCGGATTTTCATCACATATTGAAGTTGATTATTTGATTGAAATTTTAGACGAATATCCTAAATGGGAAGTGGTTTTAACCCAAATGAATTATCTTGATGAGTATTATCAGTCAGGAGTCATGGGCCTTAATTATTTAAAAGAAGTGAATGTTGGAAGCATGATTATGGAACCCCTTCGTGGAGGAAGACTGGTTCAGAATATTCCTAAAGAAGTTCAGGATTTATGGGATAGTGCTGAAGTTAAAAGAACTCCTGTAGAATGGGCTTTACAATATTTATGGAATAGAGATGATGTTGATTGTGTTTTAAGCGGAATGACCAGCTTGGAGCAAGTGAAAGATAATGTTAGAATAGCCTCAACAGAAGATATCATCAGCGAAAACGATCAGGAAGTAATTCGTGAAGTTGCAAGGACTTACAGGTCATTTCTTGGAAACAGGTGTACCAGATGCGGTTACTGCATGCCATGCCCTCATGGAGTGGACATAATTAACTGTTTAACCGAATATAACATTGCACATATGATGAACGACCCAAAAGCAAGCGCAATGCAGTATTTCTCTTTAATTGATGATGATTCAAGAGCAGACAGCTGCGTTGACTGTAAGGAATGCATACCATTTTGTACACAGATGCTGGACATTCCTGAAGAACTTCAAAAAGTATATGAATACTTCGGCAGTGAATTTGATCATTTTTAAGGTGAAAAAATGCCAACAAGATATATTGGAGACGGATATTGGGAAATTGCTTCCCGCCAAATGAGTATTGTTACAAGAAGTGAACAGCAAAGATTCAAAGATGCTAAAATTACCGTTATAGGCTGCGGAGGAATCGGCGGCCAGACAATTGAAATGCTTGCCAGAATGGGTGTTGGAGAACTTGTTCTGGTTGATGAGGATGCATTCGACATTTCAAATCTGAACAGACAGACACTGGCAACATTATCTGATGTGGGTCTGGACAAAAGTGCCGTTGCAAAGGATAAGGTCAGATTAATCAACCCTTACGTTAAAGTAACCAGCTTCAATGAACATGTGGATGAAACAAACATCGATAAGATCATTTCCGATTCAGACATTGTTATTGACGCACTTGACAATGTCCTCACAAGAGTGATTGTATCCAGAAAAGCCAAAGAAAAGGAAATTCCATATATACACGGTGCAATTCATGGAACATTAGGCCAGTTAACCGTATTTTTACCTGACGGTGAAAGAACATACGAGGAAATGTTCAACCTGCCATCAAAAGGAAAAGAGTTAACTCCAGAGGTTTTTGAAGCACTTTCAAAAGTGACTTCAGGCGTCCCTCCCGTAATTGGACCGACCCCAAATTTGATAGGTTGTCTTGAAGCGATTGAAGCTTTTAAAATTATCACCGGCGTGGGAGAAGTTACTGTTGCACCTAAAATATTGACTTTTGATTTGTTAAATCTGGGTTCATTTTCAATAGAGGAAATTTAAACATTACCCCACATTTTCTTATTTTTTTACAATTAATTTTAAACAAAATTATACTAATTTTAAAAAATACTAAACATAAAATATGGTAATTAAAAAAATCTTATATATTATTATACCATAAAATACAAATTAATTAATATCTTTTCAAAAGATTTAAATAACATAAGATAAAAAAATTTTTTTAGATAGGAATATATTTTCCGATTAGAATAAAAAAGTGGAGTAGGATTTAATGAGCGACATCAGCGAAGAAAAAATAGAACGCATAAGCGAACAGATGAAAGAAGACAATATCAAATTTATCCGTTTACAATTCGTAGATATAAATGGTACTGTTAAAAATATCGTAATTCCATTCAATGGCGAAGATATGGCCGAATTATTTAATGAAGGAATGTTATTTGACGGATCATCCATTGCAGGTTTTGTTGGAATAAATGACAGTGATTTAGTTTTAAAACCAGATATAGACACCTATTCAAGACTTTCCTGGAGACCTGAAGAATCAGCGACCTGCAGATTTATCTGTGATGTATGGACACCTGAGAAAAAACCATTTGCAGGTGACCCAAGAGGAGTACTTAAAAAATCATTATCACACATTGCGGAAATGGGCTTGCAATATAACATCGGTCCGGAACCGGAATTCTTTATTGTAGACATTGATGAAAACGGATATCCTATGCCATACGATCAGGCAGGATACTTTGATGTCGAACCTCTTGATAAAGGACCTGACTTTAGAAGAGAATTGACTTTGAATTTGGAGGAACTTGATTTTGAAGTAGAAGCTTCCCACCACGAAGTGGCACCTGGACAGAATGAAATTGCATTTAAATTCAAGGATGCGCTGAAAACTGCAGATGCCGTAATTACATTCAAACAGGCAATTAAAGCTATTGTAGACAATATGGCTACTTTTGACCAGATGGATTATAGGGTAACATTCATGCCAAAACCATTCTTTGGAGTGAGCGGTAGTGGAATGCACTGTCACCAGTCAGTATTCAAAGGAGACAAAAACCTGTTCTCAGACCCTGATTCAGAAACTGGCCTTTCAAAAGATGCGATGCACTTTATGGGAGGACTATTGAAGCACGCTCCTGCAATTACTGCAATTACCAATCCTATTGTTAACTCATATAAACGTTTAGTGCCAGGTTACGAAGCTCCAGTATACAGAGCATACGGTTTTAAAAACAGGTCAACATTAATAAGAATCCCTGCAGCACGTGGTAAAGCAACACGTATTGAATACAGGGCTCCTGACCCAGCATGTAATCCATATCTTGCATTTGCCGTGATGCTAGAAGCAGGTGTTGACGGTATCGTCAATAAGATTGATCCGGGCGAACCTACCGAAATCAACATTTATGAATTGAATGAAGAGGAAAGAGAATCAATGGGAATCAAAGTATTGCCTACCAGTTTATGGGAAGCATATCACTCCCTTGAAGAAGACCCACTTATCCTAAACGCTCTGGGAAGCCACGTAAGTGAAAAATTCCTGGAATTAAAATATAAGGAATGGGACGAATACAGAGTCCAGGTATTCGGATACGAACAAAGAAAATATTTAGATATCTAAATCTAAATATTATTATTTTATTTTTAAATATAAAGTTAACCTGATTTTAAAGGAGCTATTTCATGTCAGAATCAGAACGTCGGATGATTGAAATATTAAGAATCTTAAATAAAGAAAACAAACCTACAGGTTCAAAATTAATCGCTGATGAACTGCGGGAAAAAGGTTTTAATTTAGGTGAACGTGCCGTAAGATACCATATGCAGATATTGGATGAAAAGGGATATACTGAAAGAATGGGATATTCTGGGCGACGGATTACGGAATTGGGACGTGAAAAGCTAGAAAAAGGATTAATCTATGATCAGGTCGATTTCATATATTCAAAATTTGAAGAATTGATATATTTAACTAACTTCAACTATATGACAAGAAAAGGAAATGTTGTTGTTAATACCTCCACCATTTATAATGAAGAAAGCTTCAATTTAATTAAAAGTATTTTTGAAAGTGGTCTTTGTGTGAGCCCTTACGTTAATATAAATGGGGTTGGAAGCGATGGCAGTATGGAGATAAAAACCATATGTGGAACAACAATAGACGGAATACTATTGAATGAAGGAATAGCTTCCCAACCATTATACGGAGGAATATTAAAAATTGAAGATTATCATCCAGCATCATTCAAAGAACTGATATCCTACAAAAAAACATCAGTAACCCCACTTGATGCGTTTATTGCTCCGGGAATGACTTCCGTATTGGATGTTGTAGATAATGGAACCGGACATATTCCGGCAAACTTCAGATTAATACCTAGTGTGGGAAAAGAAAAAACTGAAGAAATCCTATCGAAGTTAAGAAAAATAGGCATTGGCGGTGCAATAGCCATATCAGAAGATGGAGAAAATATCCTAGGATTGCCTGTGCATAAGGGAATGATAGGTCTTGCAATCATTGGTGGAGTGACACCATTCTGTGCTGTTCAGGAATTAGGCCATGATATTGACATTAAAATTGGTGAAGAACTGGAAAGCTTTGATAGATTAAAATCAATAAGCCAAAAAGTTGATTATAGATTAAAAGAGCATGAAAAAATTAAAGAGTCAAATATTCCATTCATACTTTCAAAATCATGGAATTTAATCCAGCAAGTTAGTCTTGATGTCGAAAAAGAATGTGGAGACATAATAGCAAACATATCCTATATCAAAAAGGATGAACTGGAAGATGCGATGAAAATAATGGAAGAATGTTATAAATCAAATAAAAAATACCTTAGTCCGCATTTCCAGATTGTATCACATCCAAGTGATGATGAAAAAATAGGAATAGCTACAATATGCAGTTTAAGCGTAGACGGACTATTAATAAAAAATGGAATTAAATCAACACCAAAATACGGAGGATTACTGGAATTGACCGAACCACCCCTCTTCATTGATTTGATATCATATAACGGTTCATCAATCGATCCACATAAAATATTTATTGCCAAGGATATGACATCAATAACCGCAAATAGTGGCTTGAAAAGATTATTGGCCAGTATAAAAGAAATTCCTTATATCGCAAGAGACCATAGTGTATATTTCATGGATAAACTGGAAAAATTAGACTTGCCAATATATAAAATTGGTAAACCTCGTGAATTGACATACAATGCAAAGGCAGACAATTACAATTTTGCTATCGTAACTGGCAGCGGTCTTAATGCAATAGCTGCAATTAAAGAAAAAGGAATAGATATTGAAGTAAAAGCAGATGCAAAATTAATGCCTTTTGAAAAAATGGATAAATTATAGTTTTAAACTACAGTTACTTCAATAACTTCGCCACCATCTTTAGGCGTATGAGTAAATTCAATTAAATCTTCCTGAATTTCATATACATCTATTTCAATAGTAGGGTTAAGATGGGATTCATCTAAAGATAACAATATTTTAAATCCCGGTTTTCCAAAGTATTCGGAAAAATCAACGTTTAAAATTTCACCTTCAGCAAAAATTCTATTATATGAAATTTCAAGCCCATCATGTATTTTTATATTTTCTTTTAAGTATTTTACAGCTTCATCTACAGATAATTTAATCGTTTTCATAGACTTCACCTCAATATGATTATGTTCATCATAATATAAAAATTTGTTCGTAAACAATAAAACTAAATAAAAAATGAATAAAAAAAATAGTATTCAGAAATCAATTTCAATAGTGATTTCTTTATCTTCAGTAATGTGATTCATTTCAAGCAAATCATCATAAATTTCTTTAAAATCAATTTCTACAGCCTGATTTAAAATCTCACCATTCAACTGTAAATTAACTCTGAGTCCTTCTCCAGTAACTTCATCTTCTTCAGTAATACCTAAAACTTCACCAGGAGCATAAATACGATTGTAAGAAATTTCTAAAGTATCTCCCACTTTAACATTGTTTCTAACATATTCAATAGCTTCATCAACAGTCATTAAAATTTCTTCAGCCATATAATCACCAAATCTTAAAAAAAAATAAAAGAAAAAGGAATTATAAATTCCTGTATTCTCTGATTGAAGTATAATCGTCGTCTAATTCTCCGTAAGTAGATAATTTTTCTTTGTTTGCTTCAGCATCCAAATACAAACTACCTTTACCATTAAGACCGATATCTCCAGTATATTTAATATATTTACCTGGGAAAACAACACCACTGTCTTCAGGATCTTCAACAACACCTTCAAGAACGAACCCTTCAAGTAATCTTCCTAAAAATCCGTGAATTACAATAGTACCGTTTTTCATTTGTCCACCAGGCCAACGGTTTACGTCACCATCGATTTCGATAATACCTTTGGTCATGTGAATACCGGCTAAAATATCACAGTTTCCTTTAACGTGAATTTTACCACCAGTTAAACATTCACCACATTGTTTACCAGCGTTACCACCGACAACAATTTCTCCACCAGTCATACCTCTCCATTCACCAATGTAAGAAGCACCAGTGAATTCTTTGGTATTACCAGTGATTTCAAGGTATCCGCCAGACATTTCTCTTCCAGCGTGAGCAGCTGCATCACCGTTAACGAGAATGGATCCTCCACTCATTTCAGCACCGACGTGAAGGTCGACACTGCTGTTACAGATAATTTCACCAGCACTCATTTTACAACCGATGTATTTGACTCTGTTTAAATCCCCATTGAAAATCATTTTAACTTCGTTAGGGCCTTCAGCTTCACCTTCAACAGTAATATCAAAGAAGTCTGTAATTGGGAATCTGGAGTTTCCAATAGGTACTTGATATTTTGCGAAGTCAGCTTCAGTCCAGGAGTAAATTTCATCAGGAATTACTTCATCCATTTCTAATGCGATTGAAGAAGTTTTTATTTGATCAAATGTAATTGTTTTCAAACTAAACACCCCACTTATTTTTCAACATCTACTCTGATTGGGTTAGATACGTAGTGGTCTTGTACTGGGTAATTTTCCCATTTTACGGAATAGTACTGAGTGAAGAACGGCATGATGTTATCAATAACTTTTTGTTCTTGTCTTTCCCATCCTTTTACGTTAACCCAAATGTTTTGACTTTCTTTAACTTTTACGATTTCTTTATCTTTCACTAAGATTTGACCATCTTTAATAGTGTAATCAGCAACAGTGAAACCTTTTTCGATTTCTAAAGCTTGTTTGGATGGGTCAATATCATTAGGATTTATGTCATATACTGCAATATCTGCTTTGTATCCAGGAGTAAGAGCACCTCTATCTTCAAATCCGTAGATTTTAGCTGGAGCAGCTCTTGTAATAGTTGCAATTTCGTAGAAATCGTATTCTCTTTCGATAGTTGGAAGAGTAGTTCTTTTGTAAATCCATTTGTGAACTTCGTTTTCGCACATGTCTTGTCTTTTCTCATTACTCATTAACCAGGAGATGATTCTAGGATATCTCATGAAAGGACCTGCATTAGGGTGGTCAGTAGTTAAACAAACTTTCCAAGGGTCATTAATGAGTAAGAACAATTCTAAACCAATACCCCATTGTAAGGTACTAACAGGACTTTTCTTGGAGTAAATACAAGGGATGATACCTGCAGCGGTTTCACATTCAATATCTTTGTTGGTCCATTTTAAACCTGATAATTTGAATAAGTCGTATTCCATTGGAGCGTCTGCAGTCATTGTAGTGGTTTCATCAAAGGTAACTTGACCTACGTCACAAGTAATGTGGTCATGTTTGTTAATGTAATCAGCAACTTCCACTGCACCTGATCCTGCATCTTTCCAACTGTTACCGGTGTAGGAGTGGAATTGCAAGTGAGTAACGTGCATGACTTGGTCTCTGATAGTAGCTTTAGAACTTTTCTTAATATTTTTAACTGAGTCTAAAGTTTCAAGAGTAGTTGGTACGTTACCAGGGTGTCCTAAATCGTTAGGGTGAATGTGAATAGAGTGAGGAAGTCCTAACATTTCGTTAGCTTCAGCTAAAGCCATTACAACTTCTCTGGAGGTTACATCGAAATATGGTGCTTTATCATCATATCCGTGTACGTTCATACCCCATCCCCATGCTTCACTTCCACATGGGTTAACAATTTTTACACCGTATCCTTTTGAGATTTTTAACCATGAAGAAATGAATGCTGCTAAATCTTCAATATTTTTATCTTTAGCATATTCCATTACAAACCAGTTGTTACCGAATAATGGTAAAGCTGGAATATCAATGTTAGGAATGGTTGCAATTTCTTCGTGAGTGTGTTTTGCTTCAAGAGGAGGCATAGCTGCTTCTACAACAGTACCATAACCCATTCTTGAGTATCTGTAACCGGTTGCTGGACAACTTGGAATTGAGAAACCAGATTCAGATCTTAATACTTTAGTTTTTTGGGAAACACCCATTCTTGAATCTTCTGGTCTGTATAATCTTCCTACAACTAATTTTGGACCTGCTACGTGAGCGTGTGGGTCAACACCTGCTGGCATGACGATTTTATCAGTCACGTCAATAACTTTAGCATCAGCAGAAACTTCATCGACAATAATGTCATCTTTAAACATTACGTCTTTTTTCTCTCCGTTAATTCCATTTGCAGGATCATAAACAATACCATTTTTAAGTATATATTCCATCATATCACCATTACATTGCTAAATCTAAGTTTGCATTTGGTACATACTTAGGAGCTACATTTGGCTCTTCTCTGAGTTTCATTACTCTTTCTTTCAATTCACGAACAATCCATTCGTCATCACGACAGGTTTCTGGTTTGTCGATTGCTTTTTTCATGTAAATAGGAACTCCATCCATACGATAACTGGTACCATCACATTCTACACCGATGAATGAACCTGGCAATACTACATCTGCAAGTTCAGTAGATGGTCCCCAGTGGATATCGATTTGAATAACAGGAATGTTAGCTAAGTGTTGGTTTGCTCCGTTAGGGAAGTGAGCACCAGGGTCAGCTGCAATAACCATGAAACAATCAGGTTCTTTTCTAACCAATAAATCGATAGTGTTGGTTTCACCCATCATATATCTGGTAGTACCTCTTGCGAAGTCAACACCGAATGCAAATCCGGTTTCGAATGCCATGAAAATGTTGAATCCGTTTACGTTAAAGTGACCTCTCATTGGAGTAAGACCCCATTTACTGTATTTGTTTAAGTCTTGAACCATTTTAATAGCGATATCAATGTTTCTTTGTTTTGATAAAGTGTGAGTTAAACCTAAACCGAAGAAGAGAACACCGAATTCTGCATTTTTCATTTCTTCAGCTAATTCATAAATATCTTCTTTAGGAATTCCGGAAATGACATCTTGGTATAATTCTTTTCCTCTTAATACAGCTCTAATTGCATTATAGAAACCGTAGTCCCCATTTTGTTCAAATCCAATCCATTTGTCAGAACATTTTGCAGTATCTGAGAATTTTGGATCCATGGTAACAACAGTTCTGTCAAATCTTCCTCTTTGTCTGAAGTATCCACGACAGAATACAGCATATCTTGCCATGTGTCTTGGGTGAGAGTTCATTGCGTTACTTCCGGAGTAAGCAATCATGTCTGCTCTGTTTTGAACTTCCCCTAAAGTTTGGATAGGATAACCTGCATTTTGTACAGCTTGTAAGGAAGGACCGTGACAGATAGTAGCTTGGTTATCTAATACAGCACCGATATATTCACCTAATGCTAAACCTTCTTTCATACATTCGGTAGAGGTTTCAGACCAACCATAGAATACTGGTCTGATGGAATTAGCAATATATTCAGCAGCTTTATCTAAAGCAGTGTCCCAATCTACTTCCATAAGTTCTCCGTTTTCATCCCTAATCATTGGAACAAGTAATCTTTGGTCCATATCTTCCATGATTTTACTTGCACCAAGTCTGCATGCGTGTCTTACAGCAACTACGTGACCGTCTTTTACTAAATAGTCTAAATCGTCACAGTTACAACCACAAAATGCACAAGTACAATTTTCTACAATGTAATCGTAATCAGTTATAGGTGGTTCATAAGTCATGATCAATCAACTCCTCCCATTTACGTCCTTTGTAAACTGGTAATTCACCTAATGAGTCCATGTTTTCAACAACATCATCATCAGTTTCATCAACATATTTTTTGTATACCCATCTCATTAAATCAGCCATGAGTAATACTTTTCTGTCTGTTTTTTCGACAGTACATCTAATTCCTTTGTAAGTAGGGTCAGAACAGCAGTAAGTATCGTGACTTACGACAGTGTTAGCCCAAGGTCCTTTACAAATAAATACAGTACCTTCGTGAGGTGCGTCTCTTGATACTGCACAGTTTACAACAACTTCACCGAAATCGGTTTTTACTAAAACAGTATCCCAGTTGTTTACACCTAATTTTGCCATGTCTCTTGGATCCATATAACAAGTTCCAGAAGCGTTTTTATATTCTTCTTTTAAAGTAGAACCTCTTTTCTTACATGCACCTTGATAAATATCTGAACCGGTGTTTAACATACATTTGAGAACTTTTGTATTTCCTTCACCGGTAATTTTTACATCAGGTACTACAGGTTTTTCTAAATAAGTGTTAGCATAATGCACAATAATACCCCCTATTCTAACCATATAGCATTTACTGGGCAAAACATTTGACAGGTTCCACATAATTCACATTTATCTGGACTGAAAAGTTTAATAAACCCATTTTCTACCATAATAACTACTTCATCAGTTTTTGCACCATTACCACCAGCGTTTTCTGGACTGATAGCTGCATTAACCGGACAAGCAATTACACAGATTCCGCATCCTAAACAATTATCTTGATTTACTTTAAGTTCCATCTAATCACCTAGTCTTTAATTGCATTTAAAGCATCTGTCCAAGTTGCTGAGTTTGTAGGAGTGTGATCAACAGCTGTTCTTTTAACAGTGATAGCTCCGTTAGGACAAGCTTTTGCACATGCTTTACAACTAACACAGTATTCAGCTTTTGCTACAATGTGTTCTAATCTTGAACCTGGGCCAGTTGAAACTGGGAATGCTAATGCGTTACATTTACATATATCTACACAAGCACCACAAGCTTGACATTTTTCTTGATCGACTTCAATTGTTCCTTCAAATGGTTTTTTAACTTTAGCTGCATCGGTTGGGCAGACTCCTTCACACCATCCACAGTAAACACAGAGTTCACTGTCAATTACGGAGTTACCTTTAACGACAGCTTTTGCTGGGTCAATATCATATTCGCCGTAGGAACAAATTCTACATAATGCTTTAATAGCATTAGTAGGACATGCTTTTTTACATACTAAACAGTAAACACATTTATCAGTGTCAACTTCAATTGATTCTCTACCAGTTTCTTTATCAACAACAATTGCTTCTGCAGGACATAATTCTTCACATATGCCACAGTAGATACATTCATTATCGTCGATTTCAATTTCACCAGTTACTAAATCAGCACGGTCTGGTAATGTTCTGTCAATTACAATAGCGTCACGTGGACATGCAATTTCACATTTTTTACAATAGACACATTCATCATCATCGATCATGGAATATGCATTGTAATGAGGGTATGCTTCAATTTCACTGATTGGTACGCCATCAATGGTTAATACTAATGCGTCAACAGGACATAATCCGCTACACATACCACATAATACACATTTGTCTTCATTAATACTAATTCTTTGAACATCAAATTCGTCATGAATGTTTTGTGCGATTTTTTCATGACCACTGAAATAGACATTATTAGCTACTTGAACACGAGAGTCAATAGCAATCTCATTCAATGTAATTGCGCCAACAGGACAAGTAGACTCACAAATTCCACATCCAATACAGACATGGTCTTTGAAAGACAAGTTTCTTACTTCCTCCGCTGACCTTGTAATGTCAAAGTTATTGTCATTAACTTCTTTCAAATTTCTTATCATTATTTAATCTCCAAAATTTTAATTGAATCAGTTGGGCACTCATCTTTACATAGTTCGCAACCACAACATAGTACGGAGTTCGTATGTGCTGTTAATGATTCTAACTTAATAGCTTTCATAAAACACACATTTACACATAAGCCGCAACCAATACAAGAATCTTCAATAGTTGCTTCATAGTTCTTCTCTCGGCAAATATTCACAATTTTTCGACTCTGTTCTGGTTCATCAAATACCGCATTGGTCATTATTAAAAAATCCCTGGGAGTTAATTCAGTGATAGTTCTTGCAACATCAATTGAATTCCAGGATAAGTTCCTACCATTCAAATAATGCGATACAGTGGATCTATCAATTCCTAACTCATCAGCAATTGCCTGGTGACTTTCACCTGCTTCTTTTAATTTGACCGCAGCTAAGTATTTTAAACCAGATGCAATATGCTTCGGCATTTAAACCACCATGTGTAATGATTACACATATGTTTATCTATATAAATATATTTGCCTACTAGATTAAAGTCGAAATACTTATATATTACTGTGGGAATACTACACAAAAAATTTTAAGTTAAGAAAGAATATTAAGTATTAAGAACTAATTAGGATTATAAACCATTTATAAAATAAACTAATTAATTAAAAAAAGAATTTTAATAAATAAACCTCACTTACCTATATGTAAAAGTATTTATATCGATGATTTGGACAGTATTTGTAATAAATTTAATTAAAAAAGTATTACAAAATGAGTGAAAATGAGTCAAAATTTTTAGGTTTACCCAAAATGTGTAGTAACTACACATATCAATATTTTAATAATTTAAAATACATATTTATTGTATAGAATAGGGGGATTATAAATGAAAATCGTGTCAATTGTTGGGAAGAAAAATACCGGAAAAACTTCACTGACTGTAAAAGTTATTTCCGAACTTACAAAAAGAGGTTATAATGTTGCTTCCATCAAACATTCTCACCATTCAATAGAAATGGATAAAGAAAATACTGATACATGGAAGCATAAGCAGGCAGGATCAAATCTGGTTGTAGGTGTTGGCTCAACAACTTTTTTTAATGTGAAAGCGGAATATGACTTAAACAGAATTTTATATCTGCTTAAACACTTTGACGATTTTGATTTTGTAATCATTGAAGGCTATAAAAGTTATAATTATCCAAAAATCATTACTTCTCCCGAAGTTCGCGATGAGTATACAATAACCGAAGTTGATTCCTTTACAATTGATGATGAAGGCGTAAGCGAACTGGCCGACCTTATTGAAAAAAGAGGCCATGATATTGTTGACACGTTATTTGCAAACAACTGCGGATTCAATAATGGTGAAACTATTGCAAAGGAAATCCGTGAGGGAAACCTTAAAGTCGAAGATTTGGATCAAGTTCATAGCTACCTATCAATTGACAATAAAGTCGTGGGACTGAACAGATTTGTCAGCGACTATTTAAAACAGAACATTTTAGGTGTCATCAGCACACTGAACCTTGATGACTATGGCGTTGAAGATGTAAATAAAATCGAATTGCTAATACCAAATACAAAAGCAACCCCTAAAATTAATAAGAAAACCACTATTCTAATCAATGATAAAAAACTTATGATCAACACATTTACAAATGACATTATAACGAATTCCATAAGTGCAATGGTTAACTCCATTAAAACTGAAGATGCTGTAAAAAATATAGATATTGAAATATCAAATATTACAGGCAAAGATTTGACTGATGCAGAGATTATTTTAAAAACAAATGATAAATCAGTAGATATCAATAAATTCACATCAGGAATATTGAAAGAAACTATTTTTGCAGTTATTGACACACTAAAAATAGAAGATGAAATCAATAATATAAAAATCAAGGTCGAGGGTGATTAAATGGCGGATGAATTTGTAAAAGATAAATTTAAAAGACCTATAATATCACTCAGAATCACGATTACCAATAGATGTAATGAAAACTGCATATACTGCCACCATGACGGAATGATATCTTCAAAAGATGAAATGACTCCTGACGAAATCTATAAAATATGTGAAATAGCCAAAAAATTAGGGGTTAAAAAAATCAGGCTTTCCGGAGGAGATCCGTTAGTTCGAAAGGACATTGTGGAAATCGTTGAAAAGATAGGTAGCCTGAATTTCAAAGATATATCACTTACAACCAATGGTGTGCTTCTTGAAAAATATGCTGAAGATTTGAAAAAAGCCGGTTTAAGCAGGGTTAATGTCAGCTTAGACACATTAAACCGTGACACCTACAAATTCGTTACAAATATGGATTATTTGAACGAAGCGAAAGCCGGTATCCTAAAAGCTGTTGAAGTCGGACTTTATCCGGTTAAAATCAACATGGTAATCATGAAAGACATTAACGAGCATGAAATCAAGGACATGTTTAACTTCTGTAAGGATAACAATATGGTTCTTCAGTTGATAGAATTGATTGAAAGTGAAAACTGTGATGATGACAAGTTCTCATCTGAATACCACTACAAGTTAGATATGGTTGAAGAAAGGTTGGCTGATATAGCTGATGATGTTCGAGAACGTAAATTTATGCAGGGCCGTCGTAAATATTACATTAACGGTGGAGAAATCGAGGTAGTTAAACCAATGGATAACTCCAAATTTTGCGCAAATTGCACCAGATTGAGGGTGACACCTGACGGCAAAATCAAACCGTGCCTGCTTAGAAATGACAATCTTGTAGAAATAGTATCATTCATCAGAAATAATGAAAGTGATGAAAAATTAGAAGAAATCTTTATTAAAGGTATTGATAAAAGGGAACCGTTTAATACTGATTAAAAAAACTCTTTATTCTTTTGATTTTTATATTTAATTTTCTGTCCAATTTTGCATTTTCTTATGAAATCTTTTAACTGTTTAAAATATCTTTTTTTAGTCAAATCAAAAGAATTTTATGTTTTGAAATAATAATTTAAATTATGAAAAACGTTTTTAGTAATGAAAATGTAAATTCAGGAAGACAGGTTGAACTGGATTTTGCAAAAGTTTTTGCAATTCTACTGATGATTGTCACCCATTATTTTGCTTTTTGTACATTTGGAGGTATTGATTATGATACCGAAATTCTTATCATATTTTTATTGTGTCAATGCTCTGCCCCAATATTAATGTTTGCAATGGGTATTGGAATGGTATATACCCGACACAATTCACCCAAGGAGTTTATAATCAGAGGGATTAAGCTATTAATTTTGGGTTTAATAGTCAATACGATATATTTCCTTTCTAATTATGGTGCTGGAGTGCCAATGGAATATGCACTATTATCTTTTCTAGCAAATGACATCTTACAATTTGCCGGAATAAGCTTTATTTTAGTAGGTATCTTTAAAAAACTAAATATCAAAACACTTAAAATATTTTTAATAAGTATTCTGTTTTCCTTAATTGCAACTTACGTTCAGGAGTTCAGCATATTCAATATATATCTAAATCAACTCTTAGGTCACTTTTTTGAAACCATTGGTGACTATATCGTTAGTTGTTTCCCTATTTTCAATTGGTTTATTGTTCCTGTATGCGGGATGATCTTTGGAGAGGATTTAATTAGATGCAAAAATAAAGATAAATTATATAAAGAGATTTTCAAAATCTCCGGTATTATGGCCGTTATAATGGTAACCATAGGATTTTTATCATTAAGAGGCATGTTTTCTGTTACAGGAGGTACTGTCCCTGAAAAATTAGCATATTTACATATATCCATACCAGACATTTTTATTTTAATTATTATAGCATTGTTTTTAACTTCTATTTTTTACTTCATATCCAAAAAATGTTCTTCAAAAATCATTAATTTTGTTGAAAGAACAAGTAGAAATGTTACAATAATATATATTATCCAATGGGTATTGATTCTCTCTTTAACGTATTTGTATCCTTATTTATTTATTAAAACAAACTTGTATGTAGCTATTATAGTTTTATTGCTTATTATTATATCTTCTGTTGTACTTGCTGAGTTATACGTTAAATTGAAAAATTACTTAAAAGGCCATTAAAAAAAGAATTACTGAAAAACATCAAAAAATTGGACTTGTCTGAAACATTGTCAATATTTTACAGACTCGAAAAAAAATAAGAAAAATAAATAAAGCAAAAATGCTTTATCTATAATTTTTTAGCTTTTGAAATATGTTCGGTGAATGGGATTCTGTCGTCAGTGTCGAATCCAGGGATGTATCCGTAAACATCTCTTACTTTGTTGTTTACAGTACTCCATACTTTGGATACTGGAATTTCACAAGGACAGACATCACTACATTGACCACAGTTGGTACATGCATCAACCATGTGAACCATACGGGTTAAGTGGAAGAATGGTGCTGCAGGAGTGTATCCACCAGGTACCCATTCAGGACCTTCAGCTTCAAGACAGCAGTCTTCACAGAAACATAAAGGACATGCTTCACGACAGCCGTAACATTTCATACATTTGGAGAATTCTTCATCGTACATGTGGAATACGTCGATGATGTCTCCGGTAGTTCCAGCGTAATCTACTTCTTTTTTAGCGTTGGAAGCTTTGAGCATGAAGTTGTTGATGTTTTCTCTGATTTTGATACCTTTTTCGATTGGTTCAGCAACTTCAATTAAACCTGCATCAATAACATCTGCTAAGATTTCAGAACCTTTGTCGGTGAATACTTCTACGAAAGTAGCTTTACCAGCTAATTCACCGATAACTCCCCAGTTACCTAATGCTAAGTCAGCATTGGATGGGATTTTTAAACTGCATCTTTGACAGTTTTCTCTTCTACCCATACCGTCTTCTTCTAAGTCTTCGATACCGAATCCTTTTTCTTCACCGTCAGCAGTTTCCATGATGAGTTTACCTTTAGAGATTTCTTCTTTAACAACATCTTTAGGGTCTAATTCGTAAACTTCTTCAATCATTCTCATGGTTGGTACAGGAGGTAAGGTTCCTCCACAGTTTACACCGATCATGATGATGTTGTCTCCGATGATTTTTCCTCTTTTGATTAATTCTCTGATGGTCATTGCATCACATGGTTTACATGATACTGCAACTTTCATGTCTCTGCATCCGTCTAAGTATTTGTAAACGAATTTAGCTAAGTTTAAAGTACCACAGTGAATTGAACCAGCGGTTTTAATAATGTCTTCAGGTTCGGTTACTAAACATGGTACTGCGTCATATAAATCGTGACCTTCTTCTACTCCAACAACAGCGTCAACAGCTCCACTTTCTAATAAGTGTTTCATGATGGTAGTTACAACTCCACCATATTCACCTTTAGCTTTGATGTCGTCGTTAGCAGAGTAAGCATAATACATTTTTTCAATATTTGCGCTCATTTAAATCTACTCCCCATTTATTTTCCTACAGTGGTAGTTGATATATCTTCAGCTTTTACTTCAGTATCAGTACCATATTTGTAGACTTCGTTTTTAATTTCGACTTTTTCATCGAATTTTTCAACTTCAATAGCACAAGCTTTTAATTCAACCATTTTAGATTTAGGGTCGAAAGAATCAGAGTTAGTTAATACGTTTGCAGCACATTCAACAAAGTGCATAGGGATGTTTACAATACCTTCTCTGATATCATCAGTTACACGTGCAGGAATAGCGATTTCTCCTCTTCTTGAGAATGCTCTTACAACTTCACCGTTGATGATTCCTCTTGCTTCTGCATCTTTAGTGTTGATTTCGATAAATCCAGTTTTAACTTCGTTAGATAAGGTTTCACATCTTCTGGTCATTGCAGCGTGATAGTGGAACAATATTCTAGTGGTAGTTAATAATAATGGATATTCGTCGTCGACAGTTTCAACTGGTCCTTTGTGTTCTAATGCTTGGAAGACACCTAAACCATCAGGGTGTGCAAATTTCTCTTTGTGCATTAATGGTTGACATGGGTCGTCTTCAGATGGGCAAGGCCAGTGAAGTGCTTCAGGAGTGTCTAATCTTTCACGGTTCATACCAGCCATGATAGGAGCACATTCTCTGATTTCGTTGAAGATATCTTCAGAAGTTTCGTAGTGGAATAATTCTCTTGGAACTCCCATTCTAACTGCGATTTCTTCCATGATTTTCCAATCTAACCATGCGCCTTCAGGTGGTTCTTGAGCTTTGTGTAAGCATTGTACTCTTCTTTCACCACTGGTGAATGTACCTTCTTGTTCACCCCAACCTGCTGCTGGTAAAACAACGTCAGCACATTGTGCGGTGTCAGTTAAGAAACATTCTTGTACAATTAACATGTCTAAGTTAGCTAAAGCTTCTTTGGTGTGAGCTACATCTGCATCAGATAATACTGGGTCTTCTCCGTGGATGTATAATACTTTTAAGTCACCAGCGTGAGCAGCATTCATCATTTCAACTAAGGTTAAACCAGGAGTGGTTGGTAAGTTAACTTCATATCCGTATCCACTGTAGTAGTCGTTGAACCATGCTGTGGTTTCTGGGTCTTTAACTTTTCTGTAACCTACGTAATCGGAAGGTAATGCACCCATATCACAAGCACCTTGTACGTTGTTTTGTCCTCTTAATGGGTTTACACCAGTACCTTGTCTACCAATGTTACC
>NZ_JAZRKF010000061.1:0-15316 GCF_045646205.1 Methanobrevibacter sp.
TGCCCAGCATTTTTTACTTGATGGGAACCATCTGTCGATTTGTACGAATTGTCTGTTGTACCATTTTGCTTTGTATTTTATCATTTCGACTAGTTTTCCCCATCCGATTTCGTGTATGCTTCTGCTTAGGTTGCTTTTAAGCATTCCTCGAATGTTTAGCTTTTCCATTGCGATGAATCGATGGTGTTTGACTATGTTGTAGGATATTTTGTGGTAGTAGTCGTTTACTACATTATTTTTTTTGTTTATCCATTTGTGGAGTTTTTTGAGAGTTTTTTTCCAGTTGGATCCACCTTGTTTTTGTCGTGCTAATTTTTGGTTGTAGTATTGTATTCTTCCGTTTATTCTTTTTAGGTCGGGTTTGGCTATCACTCGACCGGTGGAGAATGTTAGGAAGTCTGTTATTCCAAGGTCTATTCCTAGGTAGAATCCGTATGGAAATTCTTCTCGGGGATTTATTTTTTCTAGTTGGTATGTTATGCAAACGTACCAACGTCCATTTTCTTTTTTAATAGTTGCTTCTTTGATTTTTCCATCTATGTCTCTTTTATGTTTGACTTCGATTAATCCGAGTTTGTTTAATCGGAATTTATCTTCTTCCCATCTTAAGGAACCTTTGATGCCGTCTTTTGTTTTGTAGTCGTTGTTTCGTAGTGTGATGGATGTTACGGGATTTCTTTTAGAGGATTTGAACTTGGGAAATCCTGTTCTATTGTTGTAATATCCTTCATAGGCTTTTATTAGTCTATCTGTTGATGCTTGAATGCATGTTGAGTCAGCTTTTTTTAAAAAAGGCTTTTGTTTTTTTAGAGTTTTAACTATATCCTGAGTATAACTGCGATTTACTTTAAATTTAGAGCCTATTCCAAATTCATTAACTAAATTGCTGCGATAGATACTGAATTCCAATGTTTTATTATAAACATAAGCACTAGCACGCATGTTAAACTCTAATACTTTCTTTAATTCCTCATCAGGAACGAATTCACATTTATCCGTCAAAATAAAAAATTCTTCACACATAAGCAATAAACCAATCCACAACTAAATTATATTAATATCAAATATTTTCATTCATTTCTTTAGAAAAAAAACATAAAATATTGGATAAATAAGAAAATGACCATTTATTTTAACTCTAAAAGTTATAAAGATAAAATCATTTAACAATTTAAACTTCATTTAAATCAATCAAATACTATGTTTTTCTTCCACAACCATATTTATAATACTCCCATATATAAAGACTTTATCCGAGAGCATTTGACGACAAATCTAACACCCCCATTGAACTAAAAAAAATAAGTAACTCTAATAATAGGAGGATACCTTTAAAGTGCAATTCATCTCCGGCTTGCAGAAGCCGGAGAATTCTTGCACAAAAATGTTAAACATGATAATATCAAAAAAAGTAAAAGTGGATGAAGGGATTCAATTATCCATCCCTATCAATCTTTTTAAATACTAAAGGATAAAGATTACTAAAAAAATAAGAGAATATCATTAGGATTGATATTTTCTGAATGCATATGCAAGAATTGACCCTGCAAAATTCTGCAATACAGAATAAAGCGCTCCGGGAACTGTTGCCTGAGATAAGCTTGGAAAATGAGTTTTTGCAAGGCTGGTTGACAAACCTGAATTTTGAAATGCAAGTTCAATAGCTACCGTAATTATCTGTTTTCTTTCCATTCCTGCAAGGCGACCAATTCCAAATCCAATTAACATTGCAAGAATATATTGTAGGATAATGACAATGAGTATTATAGCAGATGAAGTTAAAATAGCTTGTTTATTGGCTCCAATTACTCCTGCAACAATTAAACATATTACAATAGAGGATACTGTAGGCAAATAACCTTTTAATTTTTCACAAAAACTAGGGAATTTGTAATTCAAGATTAAACCTAAAATAATTGGGACAATCACTATTTCAACAATTGAAAGGAACAATGCGACTGGATTAAAATGAATTTGATTACCTATTAACAATAATGTGATTACCGGAGTTAATATAGGTGAAATCACAGTAGAAACTGCAGTTAAAGAAACAGACAATGCCACATCTCCCCTTGCAAGAAAAGTAATGACATCAGAGGCAGTTCCTCCAGGTACAGTTCCAACAAGAATAAGTCCAACCGTCAAAGCAGTATCAAGAGAAAATGCACTTGCAAGAACAAATGCTATAATGGGCATTATGATATATTGTGCTGAAATTCCAACTGCAATTTCTTTAGGATTTTTAAACACATTAACGAAGTCATCAGCTTTCAATGTAGTTCCCATTGTAAAAAGAACAATACTTAAAAGTAAATTGATGATGTTGATACCGTTATATTCACTTAAAACCCATTTAAATGAATTTGGATAAACTAAAGAAATGGCTACCGCCAACAATATAATTATAAAAAAATATTTTTCGATGAATTCAAAAATCCTTTTCATGATTTAATTTTTGATTTTGAACATTAAAAAGATATTGTTATATTTTAGCGAGGATAGTCTAACTTCTTAAGTCTGGGATGAATTTCAGATTATACTCTTTAAAAAAAAGGAATTAAGTATCGTTTTTGAACTCTTTTTTAATTATATCTTTCAAAAACAATACCTGCTACTACATAGGACAGTTCAAAGAAAATAAAGCAAAAAAATATCCAAATATTAAATACGCCACAAAGAGCCAGGAGCAATACTAAAATCTTCATTACAAACCGGTATTCAAAAAAGAAATTTAAAAACCTGTTTTCAGTCTTATTTGGAATTAATTCATGACCTATTTCATCACCAATAATACCTAAAATACAAATGAGCAAAATAACCAAACTCAAATTAGGAATTCCTACAATGAACAGCACTGCTAAAAAGACAATTAATGCGACTATATGGTGGATTCCATCTACTTTAAGCACTATTAGATTGCCTATTAGAATAGAAATGAAAATATATGCAGCATCGGCATTATAAATTGAAGCTGCAACAGAGACAAAACCGCATATAATACCTAAAAATGTTGAAAGATTCGTTTCATGGTTAACATCATATAACTCATCCGAATATTTCATGAAAAAACCGGATAACATAAAAAGAAACGCAAGAATAATATAATTCACCCAATCACTCCTAATTTAAAGTTTTTATTAATAATACAAATATATAAAGTATTACATATAAAATTTACTTCCCTTCATCGCTATTCAATATCATCATCCAAATAAACAACTGATACAATACAGGAAGCAATGTTTTCAACTTTTGTAGTGGAATATTCAACAATTAAATCCTTAATTTCGACTTTTCTTTTTTCCATCATGTATCTGACCATTTCTTCGCCTTCCTTAATCAGATCATTTGGATTTTTATTTATTCCGGAGGTTTCAACAACACAGCCCAATTCTTCTCCAAGGGCAACAGCTACAACTGCAGTAATTTCATCACCAGGGTTGTCTGAGGTAATACTTGATAATACGCAGTTTACCATCGCTCCGGGTTTAAGTTTCGGCAAGTCGCATATCTCAGCATTTCCTGAAAGCATGCTGGATACTTTAATTAGGTTAACATCCCCTATTCCGGCATTGCTCAAAGCATTATCAAAAGCATTTAATTTTGTTGGACCTTCATCTTTTCCAGATACAATTGCAATTCTCATCTTATCATCTATTCTATCTCTCTTCTTTATTTTTAAATTTAAACTAGTAGAATTAATATGCTAAATTCAAAAAAAGCTTAATTAAATATATGGACTTAAAAGAATATAAACCCTATGTTTTGAGCATTTCCCCATTTAGGTGTGAAAATGTTGAAGAAATTCTATCAGACAATACGAGAAATTTTTTCAAGATAATTATATAAAACAATAATAAGAAAAATTAATATAAGCCTAATTATGATACTATACCAAAAAAATCTGGAGGATAAATAAATTATGAATGAAACAACTAATGAACAATCATGGATTCCACTAATAGTTGTGGCTCTTGCTTCTTTTATTATAGCTTTAGACGCTACATTCATGAATGTGAGTATTTCTCAGCTTGTTGTTGATTTGAATACTGATGTGAATACTATTCAATTGATCATGTCCTTTTATACCCTCATCACTGCGGCATTCATATTGCTCAGTGCCAAGCTTCAGGACATAATCGGCAAAAAGAAACTCTTTTTAATCGGTGCACTACTTTATGGCATCGGTACATTGATTGCAGCAATAAGTTCCAGTACTACAATATTATTTATCGGATGGGCAGTGATAGAAGGTCTTGCCGGAGCATTAATGCTACCTGCCACAGTTTCCATAGTAAGCGGAACATATTCCGGAGAGAAACGTACAATTGGACTAGCTGTCGTTGGTGTTATGGGTGCACTTGCATCAGCTATCGGTCCGCTCTTCGGTGGGATTATGACAACATTTTTCAGCTGGAGATATGGGTTTGCATGTGAATTAATAATCGTTATTATTATTTTAGTCCTGCAAAACAAGATACCTCATTTCGAACCTACCGAATCCAAAAGTGAATTGGACATTACTGGCGCCATAATTTCATTTATTGGTCTTGTTTTGTTAATTCTTGGTATTTTATCCCTATCTAAAGATGATATCAATGTCAGCGTAATTGTAATAATTTTGGGCATTGCTGTCTTAGCAGCCTTTGCATGGTTTGAAATCAGAAGAAAAAGAAACGGCAAAATCCCATTACTTGATATTGAATTATTTAAAGACAGAAACTTGCGTGTGGGCACTACCATAATGATATTATGTTATCTTATAATGGGGGGGGACTGTTTGCAGTTTCCGTCTATCTTCAAAGTGTATTGAATTTAAATGCATTCGATACTGGTTTGACTACTCTTCCGTTGACTATGGGATTGCTTATTTTTTCAATGATAGCACCAGGTTTATCGGAAAAAATGAGTCATAAAAAAATCATGGCAATAGGAAGTATAATGTCAATCATCGGATGTCTGATTTTAAGCTATCATTTTAGACTGGATACAACACCTCTGGAGTTAGTGCCTGGAATGTTTGTATTGGGAGCAGGATTCGGTTTTATAATGGCTTTAAGTGTGGATATTGCATTAACCAATGTTCCTGCGGAGAGTCAAAATAATGCATCAGGCGTTACTTCAACAGGCGAGTCATTAGGTGAATCCTTGGGTACAGCAATTATCGGAATAATATTAATTCTTGGAGTTTTTGGAGGCATTTCTCATGCAGTAGATATCTATGCCCCACAATATTCAGGAAATGAAACATTCGAGCTAGAGGTCTTTGATCACTTTGAAAAAATGGGTAACATTAATGATGTTAAAGCCGACAGTAGTGTTGCAAACATTCTAGACACCATTATTCAGGATGCCATGGCATTCGTAATGATAGTAACGGCCATACTGATGGCTCTTGTTTTTGTTCTGATACTGCGGCTGAAGGATATGAATATAGAAAAACAATGAGAGTTTATCTCTCATTTACTTCTTTTAACAGCTGTTAATAATCAATATCACTCGACCACATATCCAAATATATTTTTTAAATTTCATCATACAATAAGAAATCTAATATGTTCATATGTTTTATTCCATCCTGAGACATGTCAAATTCATCAGTTGATATGACATATTTAGGATAATTATCCTTAACCAAAAGTAATGGTCTGAATTCTCTTTCAATTGTGTCTTCATGAGACAATTCCCGCGTCACCTGAACATAGATTTTTTCACCCATTTTTTTACAGACAAAATCAATTTCATAGTCTTTAATACAGCCGATAGTGATTTCATAACCCCTTCTTAAAAGTTCAAAATAGACTATACTTTCCATTATTCTACTGTTATTAGCTTGATTACGTCCAATACGCACCTGGTTAAATCCCTGATCGACACAATAATATTTTTCATTAATGGATAAGATTTTTTTACCTTCCAAGTCTTCCCTTTGTACTTTATACAGCAGACATGCACTTGTAAGATAATCCAAATAATTATAGATTGTTTTTGGTGAAACTTTGATTTTTTCTTTTGTTTGCAGATAATCGGAAATGCTTTTAGAAGAAACGATTTTACCTGCGTTATCCAGGATGAAATCAACTATTCTTGTAAGCAAACTTGCATCCCTAATGTTATATCTCCCAATTATGTCTTTTAGAAATATTGAGTTGAAAATGTCATTTAAATATTCTATCTTATCAATTTCATTTTCCAGAGAGAGTAAAAATGGAAAACCGCCATATGTTAAATATTCAGTAAATGCCTTTTTATCGGGAGATATCTTTTTATAATCCAAATATTCTTTAAATGAAAATGGATACATTTTGATTTCCATATATCTGCCTGTGAGATGAGTAGCTAATTCCCCTGACAGTAATTTTGAATTGGAGCCGGTTAAGTAAATATCACAATCATAATCTATTCTAAAGCTATTAATTGATTTTTCCCACCCATCAACATTTTGAATTTCATCAAAAAACATGTAAATTTTACCTTCAATGTCTTTTGTTAAATCGCTGACAAGCAAATCCAATTCACGAGGATTTGAAACATTTCTATATTTAGCACTTTCAAAATTAATTAAAAGAATATTTTCTTCATTGATTCCTCTTTTAAGCAATTCATCAATGATTAAATTAAACATATAAGATTTACCACATCGTCTTACACCAATAATGACTTTGATGATATCCTTATCAATTAATGAAGAAATTCTATTTAAATACAAATCTCTCTTAACCATAATTATATTATGAAATTATTAACATATAAGTTTATGTTTTTTAAAAAATAATAATTATAAACTTATAAGAATATTTTTTTAAAAATATGAAAATTAGTGTATTATAAGATTATAAATTATTAAAAATTAAAATTATTATCGTATAAGTTAACTATTTAAATTAATCTTTTTATCACAAATATGCAAGAATATTGCAACTTCTTAAAAGTTGGCGAAAGTTCAAGAATCCAATAGATAAGACCAATAATTGCTTTACAACCCCATTAAAAGAGGAATTTTTAATAGAAAACAAAACTTTATAGACAATTAAAAAGTCGAACATATATTTTTAAAACAAGAATATTTCCATACATTTATCAAATATAAAAAAAATTGGTAGATTGAATTTCTACCAAAAATATGTTAGATTGTCATATATTCCATCCGGCATCGGCAGTGCCTACCTCACTGTTTATAAAAGGGTCTTGTCTGTGCAAGAAAAAATGCAATTTCAGTAGTCTTCTAGTTAGTCATATCCAAACATGTCAATGACTTCCAAAACCCAGTTACGTCCATCGGATGCATTCTGACAATCACCAAATCATATCAAATTCATCTACTATAAAGATAATTCGCAATACCTATAACTCCTAAAATTAATGTTATCAAATATCCTACAACTGCAATTAGAGGCATGTCAAACAACATTGGACCTCTGTTGATTGTCATCACTATTGAGGAACTCATTAAAAGTGCTGCAATTATTACAACTAAGGAAAATTTGCTCACAATACGGTCAATACGATCAATTTCAAATTTAAGCTTCATTTCCCCATTATTTATTTTATGAATAGAATTTGTTAGAATTGGAGGTAATGATTTAAGCATATTCTTATAATAGAGCAGACTACCTTTTTTACTTTCCACATAGTTTTTAACGTTCAATCGATCTCCCATTGCTTGTTTGGCTATCGGTTCAATGGAAGCCATAATGTCAATATCCGGATCAAGTGCAGTGGCATCAGCTTCAATCATTGATACTCCCCTGGCCATTGAAACGAATTCATTTGGAAGAATAACATTATAATCCTGCATAAGGTCCAGTAATTTGCTTAATGTATCATTTAATCCTCCAGAACCCTGTGAGAAGTATCTGAAGAATAAATCACGAAGGTCACGTTTTAGACGGGTGGTATCCATAGTGTATTCTAAAACCCCCATGTAAATGAACTGATTAATCAAGCCGTCAACATCCTGGTCTGCAATCATCAACAATAAATCGCAAAGGTCTTTTCTAAAACCGTCATCAAGAATTCCAATTGACCCCAAATCAATATAACATAAAACATTATCATCCAAAATCATTATGTTGCCCGCATGAGGGTCTGCATGGAAAAATCCATCAATCAGGACCTGTTTCATAAATGATTCAATGAGGCGTTTAGCTATAAGGGGCTTATCAAATTCTTCACTGTCACTTTCAGATACATCACTTAATTTTGTTCCATCAATAAACTCCATTGTAAGAACTTTTGATGTGCTGTAATCTGAATAGGCAATTGGAATATGTATTGCTTCATCTTCAGAAAAATTTGCTGCCAACTGTTTCATGTTGACCAGTTCATTGATGAAGTCAATTTCAATATGTATCGTATAGTCAAATTCATCTATCATTCCGGGCAAATTGTATTTTCTTAATTCATCATTATGTTTATGAATTTGTGATACAAGGTGCTTCATGATAGATATATCATATTCAAGTGTATCGGCAATCCCCTCTTTTTGAACTTTAACTGCTACTCGCTCACCAGATTTTAATTTAGCTTCATGAACTTGACCAATTGATGCTGTAGCAAGACTTTCCTTTGAAAATTCAGCAAACAAATCCTCAATATTTCCATCAAGTTCCCTTTCAACTATTCTTTTTACCTCATCATAGCTGATTGGTGGATTGTCATCCTGCAACTTTTCAAATTCTGTTGCAATACGCTCTCCAACCATGTCCGGTCTTGTGCTTAACAGCTGACCCAATTTAATGAAGCTGGTTCCCAGTTCCTGAAACATCAATCTTAAATTTACGGGAAGATCAGGATCCAAAAGAAGATGATATTCCTCCTCTTTTGAAGGGAGAATTTTCTCTTTAATGGCTTTATTCAATAATTTGCCAAAGCCATATTTTCGCAATGCCTCATTTATTTCACGTATACGAGCTTTCATTTCTTTATCCATTTTTATCACTTGAAAATTTTAATATGCCCCATGTTTTTAAAAAAGATTTTCATTTCTTGAAAAATCAATGAATATTTATCATTCAGTTACCAAATTTTTTTAAATTGACTTATAAAGCACATTATGCAAATTTAGTATTAAAACATTCTCATATTAACTTTTAAAACACATAACATATAAATATGTTGATTAAATCCTGATTTTATTTAATAATTTAGCTAAAAAATAACCAAATAAGTAAAAAAATATATAAAATTTTATCAAAAATCTGAATTAAACAATTTTTATAATAATTATTTTAAATTAAAATTTGTCGATAATTCTTCAAATAAATTCAAAAATTTTCAATTAACAAAACCACATATAGAAAAATATACATAAAAAAATGAATTGATATAAAAAAAACTTTGTAAAATGAAATAATAAAGAATAAACTCAATTAAAAAAATTAAAAATTTAAAAAATTAAAAAATTATTGAACAATTAAATAAAATATCTTCTTTAAATAAAAAATATATAACCTAATTGTTTAAATATCATATTAAATAATACAATTAATAAGGAAATGAAAACGGTTTTGTTGTAGTCCATATATTATCAACCGTTAGAAATACGGATAATATTATCATCCTTGGAAAAGCTAAGTAATTGAGCAGGAAAACCATGAAGAGCTTTTAGCCAAAAAAGGATACTATTACAATACCTTAAAAAAAGCCAAGACCAAAATTAACATTTAAACTGAAGATTATAAGTAAAAAAATATGAACAGGGAATCAAAATGGAAAATTCTAAATTAAATAATGAAAAATACATTATTGAAGAATTTAAATTCGATTATGGTCGTGTCCTTAATAATGTGCAAGTAGAATATACCACTAGAGGAACTCCAAAATATGATGAAGAGGGCAATATCATTAATGCTTTCATATTTTGCCATAGATTTAATGGTGACTGTTCATCATTAGATGATTTAGATCATTTGATTGGTACGGATAGTGTTCTATCTGATTATGACTTTTTTTATATTACAATTACATCTTTAGGATTTCCAGAATCATGTTCTCCATCCACAAGCAATTTAAAATATGATTTTCCCCAATACTCCATTAAAGATTGTGTAAATTTTAAAAGAAAATTTTTATCTGAAAAATTTAATATAACTAAAGTTCTTGGTATTTTGGGCGTGGGATTTGGAGGTTATGAGGCTTATACTTGGGCATGCGAATATCCTAATGAAATGGAGTTTCTGATTGTTGGATATAGCTCATTTAAAACAAACGGTTATCGCTACATAATTTCTAAAGTTATAGATGCTATGATCTTATCCTCTGATGATTATTACAATGATGATGTTTACAGTCAAAATTTATCTGAAATTATGGTTCCAATTAATAGATTAATCTATTCTCAGTTATTTTCTAAAAAAATATTTCAAAATTTAACTTTAAGAGAAATTGATGGATTTATGGATGAATTCGTTGATGAAGCTTTATTTAAGGATGTTTATGATTTGAAATTTAGAAATGATGCTATTTTAAACTACAATGTTGAAGATAAATTAACTAATATTAAAGCAAAAACATTAATTGTAAGCGTATCAGATGATATTTATTATTCCCCTGAATTTGATACTTATCCCCTTAAGGATAAAATTGAAAATATAACTTTTTTTATTTTTGACGGAAAAGATTTTACTTTCAGTGATGACTACTCATTATTTTTTAAAGTGTTTTTAGAGTTTTTAGAAGAATTTAAATTATAATTCGATCCTTTAAAAAAAATAAATAATAATAGTGAAAATTATTCCACTATTATCTTTTCTTTATATGTATTTGATTTTCCTTCACTATCTGTGAATTCTACAGATATTTCATGTTCTCCAAGATATTCATCTATTATTTCAAATATGACTTGTGTTAAATCATCAGTTGTATCGCCTTCGAATACTAACTTGCCATCAATGAATACTTTTATATGTCCATTAATGAAAGTCATGTTAAATAATTTGTTTAAGTATTCAAGAATGAATAAGTTTGATTTACAAATTATCTGATTATCGGAAACACGTGTAACAGTGTATGTTTTTGAAGGTGCATAGTATGTACTTTTGACTGGACTATAACTTGGAACAGCAGGAGTTGTTCCATTTTCTGGAACATTTTTCTTCATGAAAAGGCTTAATAATTTATACAAATCAAATCCGTTCATGAATTCTGTTAAATTAAAGCCAGTTATGTTGAACATAGCTAAAATACTTGATATATCGAAACTAGATAAATTAAAACTAGTTATTAAACCAGATATATCAAGACCGCCTAAGTCAAGATCTGTTAAGTTTAACTTAGAGGTAATTGCACTCATATTAAAATCAGGATTACTTAAAATATCAGTAATGTCTGACATATTAATTGCAGATAAATCATAACCTGACATGTCAATACCAAAATCAGACACATTAATACCAAATGAATCAAATAATCCGGTTAAATTAAATACACTTGAGTCTAAACTTGAATAATCCAAGTTTCCTAACACGCTACCTAAATCAATACCTGAAATATTTAAATCGGATAAACCTGTACTGGAAAGGTCAATAGCATTAAAGTCTAAAGAACTTTGATATTGACCAGGCATACTATCAATGTATGTTTTAATATCAAATCCTGAACTCAAATAGGAGACAATGCTGGATAAATCCATATTAGAAACATCTAAAATAGATATAACACCAGACAAGTCAACACTAGACAAGTCCAAACCAGTAGTAAAGTTTTCAAAGTCCATATTAGAAATATTCAATATTGGGAACAATTCTCCGGTAGAATTTACACCAATAACATCAAAGAATCCCATACGGATAATTGAATTAAAACTAGTTGAATTTAAAGGTTCGAGTGATACATCCACATCAGTCATGTCAATTATTGTGTCATCTTCGCTTGCGAAATGGAAATATGACATGAGTATGGATAAATCAAGATTTGATAATTTTAAATCAGGCAATACGATTTTTAAATCTAAATCATCTAGATTTATTTCATTATTATCGTTTACGAGATTTAATGTAGGTAAAATTACAGATAGAGCTAAAGCCTGTCCATCCAATCCTAATGCCATATCAAAGTTAAGATCTGAAAAGTCAAAACTTGTGTTATTAAAATTAGTATACATAAATTTACCCATATCAATATCTAAAAGTACACCGTTACTTTCAGGGAAAGATTTGAAATATAAATTAAGATTATTTAAGTCAACATAATTCATTCCAGTTATTAATTTTAAACTGTCCATAATTACAGAAAACTCAAGGCTTTGTGGATTTGAACTAGGTAATATTGATAAAGCAAGGTTTTTAAATGTGAAAGCTGTTTTTGTGTCAACATCCAAATAATTAACTTCAGGTATATTCATTTTCAAATCAAGACTTGATGAATCTGAAGCAGGTACAATTGACATGGTAAAATCAGACATATTTAAACCATTTTGACTGAAACCTTGAATATTCAAATTAGTTCTATCGCCTGTAAAGTTTATGTTTTTAATAACTAAATCCTCATAATTTATCCCAGAAGTACTAGGTGCAGAACCTAATAATTCATTATCAACTGAAGAAGATAAATATACATCATCTACAGGACTAGATAATAATGTATTATCCGCTGTTTGATTATCAGTAGCATATGCACAAGATAATGTTAAGAAAAACATTAACAATATTGCTAATACATATGTTTTAGATTTCATTTTTTTATCCCCTAATTTTCTTTCTACAATGATAAATAATCCATAATTCAGTAAATAGAATGAATTATTTACATTTTAGGTTTTATTTTTATTAATATATAAATCTTTATAAAAAAAATTAAAATTTTTATTTTTTTATGTGTTTATGAAGAATATTATTATTAAATATAAACTTAATGTTCAAAAATTAATTCATTATTTTAAACAAAATAAAAAATTCTTATCAATAAACAAAAATATATTACATTTCCAATCATAAAATTAAAAAAAACACTTTATATCTTAATTGATTAATTTAATTAAAAATTTATTAAAATATTTTATTAAAAAATAATATAATTAATTATTTGTTCAATATTTGTTATTGAATTTTGATTACCTATGCTTAAAATTAATTTAAGCATTACTTATTACAAGAAAAAAAAGAAAAAAAGGAAAAAATTATTCTTAACTGATTGCCAGTTCAATTAATTTTAGATTTTTCAAAAGAAAACTAGATACATTTAAAAAAAATATAGAATATAATTGTTTATATAACATACCAGACAATACATTTATGAGGAAAATAATGATTGAAGATTCCAAGTTAGGTTATAGAAAACATGTTTTGGATGAGTTTAAATTTGAAAACGGCCAGACCCTTCGGGATGTTGAAGTGGAATATACAACCCGTGGAACTCCAAAATATGATGAAAAAGACAATATTGTCAATGCAATCATCTATTGCCATAGATTCAATGGAAATTGCTTATCCATTGAAGACTTGTACCAGCTAATGGGCCCAAAAAGCATGCTGGCAGATTTTAACTTTTTTTACATATCAATTACTTCATTGGGTTTTCCACAATCCTGCTCACCATCTACAACCAATTTAAAATATGATTTTCCAGAATACACCATTAAAGATTGTGTGAATTTTAAAAGAAAGTTTTTGGCCGAGGTATTTGATATAAAACATATCCTTGGTATTTTGGGAGTTGGAAGAGGAGGTTATGAAGCCTTTACCTGGGGATGCGAATATCCTGATGAAATGGAATTTTTAATTATAGGCCACAGTTCCTTTAAAACAAACGGTTATCGCTACCTTACTTCCAAAGCCCTATGCAATTTAATTGAGTCCTCTGATGCATATTTGGATACTGTTTATAGTGATAATTTATCTAAAATTATGTTTTCAATTAATACATTAATTTATACCCAATATTTTTCAAAAAGAGCATTTCAAAATTTTTCCCGAGAAGAGCTTGACGTACTTATGGATACTTTTGTTGAGGAAGGATCTGCAGATGACATCTACGATTTCAAATATAGAAATGATGCTGCATTAAATTATGATGTAGAAGATAAATTAACCAATATTAAAGCTAAAACATTGATTGTCACTCCTTCTGAAGATATTTATTATTCCCCAGAATTTGATGCATATCCTCTTAAAGATAAAATAGAAAATTTAGAAATTAATGTTTTTGATACCCAGGAATTTGTTTACAATTATGACTATTCAATGTTTGTAAATCTGCTTAGAGACTTTTTAGAAGAGTTTAAAAAATAAATCAAAATTCCAATCATTCTCAATTTTCGTATCCATCAAAATAACAGATTTTATCCCCATTTTGAACTTCCCCTCCCTTAGAGGACGGGGATTCGCAAACCAAAAAATTATATTTTGGAATTTTACTGCCCCGCCGCCCCGGCGAGTTCTAAACCTCTTCTGAGGATATTAATACCGGCATTGACATCCCTATCATGATGTGTATTGCAATATTGACAGTCCCATTCACGTATTCCTAAATTTTCCTGTCCTCGTAATTTTTCATTCTGTTCCCCACATTTGCTGCAGATTTGTGTGGATGGAAATTTTTTAGGTACTTTGATGAATTCGATGTCGTTCCAGTCACATTTGTATTCTATTTGGTCCATGAAGGTACGTGATGCGTTTAGTTGTATGCCTCGGCTTAAATATTTATTGTGTTTCCATGCAATGATATTTTCATTTTGAACTGCTATAAAACAACTGTTTTTTACAATATCTGCTGTTTGTTTGTTATAATAGTCATTGCGTTTGTTTATTAGTTTTTTATACCATTTGTTGTATTGTTTTTGTGCTTTTTTGTATCTTATGGACTTTGGTTTGTGGTGGCTCATTATTTTTTGATAGTGGATGATTTTTTCTGTTTCCTCGGTTAGATGAAGATTGGGTATCTCTTTTTCGTTGGAGAGAACGGCTAGTTTGCTGCATCCGATGTCGATTCCGATTTGTTGTAGTGGACCGATTATTCTATCTGGTGTGTGTATGCATTCGATGTTGAAAACGGCATAGTATTTGGTATTTTCTTTTTTGATTGTTACATGTTTTATTTTTGCCGTATGGTCACGGGTGTTGCTGGCTTGTCGTAGTAATTCTCGATATTCTTTGCTGGTTTTAAATTTTATTAATCCTAGTTTAGCCAGTTTGATTTGTTCGAATCCATACCTGTTTTTTTGAATTCTTACGTTGTGATTATTGTTTATTATTCTGAAATTATCTTTTGCATTTCTCTTGTGTTTAAATACAGGATAATTGGATTTTAAATTAGGATCATAATATCTTTTGAATGCTTGTATGAGATTTCTTTGTGACTGTTGGCGACTAGTGGACTC
>NZ_JAZRKF010000062.1:0-101061 GCF_045646205.1 Methanobrevibacter sp.
CAGGGGTAGTTCTGATAAAAAAGATGATGAAAAAACAGATGACGCTGAGGAAAAAGAAGAATCTAAGTCCAGATTCTGGTCTAGGAGTAAGTCTGATGATGATGTTGATGATTCTGCTGATGATGAGGAAGTAGATGATGCTGAGGAAAAAGAAGAGTCCAAGTTTGGGTTCTGGTCTAGGAGTAAGTCTGATGATGATGTTGATGATTCTGCTGATGAAGACTCTGATGAGGATGAGGGTAAGTCTCATTTCTGGTCCAGGAGCAAGTCCAAGGATGAATCGGATGATTCTGACGATGATTCCGATGAGGATGAAGGTAAGTCTCATTTCTGGTCCAGAAACAAATCCAAAGACGATTCGGATGATTCTGATGAAGGATCTGGAGGATTATTCTCTTTTGTACGTGAAAAAACAATATCTGAAAAACATGTTGAAGATACACTATGGGAACTTGAAATGGGTCTTCTAGAAGGAGATGTTGCAATGGAAGTAGCATCATCAGTAGTTGACTCAGTCAAAAATGATTTAGTAGGACGAAAAATTAAAAGGAGCGGTGATATAACTGAATACACATATAATGCATTGAGAAATGCTGTAGGTGAAATAATAGATATTCCTGGTAAATCAATGACAGAAATGATTGAAGAGAAAAAAGCAATGGGTGAACCTTTAGTAGTAATGTTTGTTGGTATCAATGGAACTGGAAAAACAACTACCATAGGTAAATTGGCTAATTATTACTTGAAAAAAGGTTATACTCCTGTAATAGCTGCTTCTGATACATTCCGTGCAGGTGCTATTGAACAGGTAACTCATCATGCAGACAATGTTGGAGTAAAAATCATAAAGCACCAAAAAGGTTCAGATCCTGCTGCTGTTGCATACGATGCTGTTGAACATGCAAAAGCTCAAGGAAAAGAACTGGTATTGATTGATACTGCTGGAAGAATGCAGACCAATACAAACCTTATGGACGAAATGAAAAAAATCAAAAGGGTTTCCAATCCTGATTTAGTAATATTCGTCGGGGATGCATTAACTGGTAATGATGCAACCCAACAGGCTGTAAAATTCAACGAAGCTATTGATATTGACGGTGTAATCTTGACTAAAGCAGATGCTGACAGTAAAGGTGGAGCATCCCTTTCTATAGGTTATGTAATCAAAAAACCAATAATGTTTTTAGGTGTAGGCCAAGGTTATGATGATATTATGGAATATGATGCCGAATGGATGTTGAATCAGCTGTTCAGTGAAGATGAAGTCGCTGTCGAGGAATAAGATATGCGTTTAAAAAAATTATTGAGTGTACTGCTTGTAATTTTAGCAGTTTTGCTCGTAATAGCAGGAATTGGAACATTCTCAAATAATGGTGTGATATCCCAACAACCAAAAGAAAACGTCTCAATAGCCATGGTTGGTGATGTAATGTTTGCACGTACCATGCCAAGTTATTTGAGTTCTGATTCTTCCCCCTTTGCAGGAGTTTCCAATGTAACTTCAACTGCTGATTTGTTAATTATCAACTTTGAAAATGCCGCCACAAACTCTGCGTCTGCAGTCAAAGGTGATGTTCCACTGAAATGCAGTCCTGAGTATGTCCCGCTGGCTAAAGCAAACAATAACACTATCGCAGCCCTTGCAAATAATCATGTCTGTGATTATGGCATAGATGGAATGAGGGATACCATCAAATATGTCGGTGAAGCGGGCATGACTCCAATGGGTGCAGGTGAAAATGAAAGCGATGCACATCAATCTGTTTCAAAGGAGATTAATGGAAGAAATATAACTGTATTGAACTATATGGATTCAAACAACTTTGCTGAATATAGTTATGAAGTAATGCCTTATGCAAACGGTTCTTCACCGGGTTATTCTGCATATGACTCAGCAGATGCCCAAAAACAAATTTCTGAAGCTCGAGGAAACGGTTCAGACTTTGTTATTGTATATATGCACTTTGGAAATGAATATTCAAGGTCACCAAACGAAGACCAGGAAAAAATAGCCCATGAATTAATTGATTATGGTGCGGATGTTGTTATTGGAGCACACCCTCACGTAACTCAGGGAGTTGAAATGTATAAGGGAAAACCGATATGCTACAGTATGGGTAACTTCATATTTGATTTGGCTCGCTCTGACACATGGAGAGATTATTTTGTGGAAATGGATCTTGTAAACGATACCTGTGAGTTAACAATCTATCCAGTTAACATGATAGGATATTTGCCATATTTCATGTCTCCTGAAGAGGGAAAAGCTCTTTTAAATGAGTTAAATCCGCAATGTGACCAGTTAAACATTACCGAAAACGGAACTGGAAAATTAGTATTTAATTTAACAAAGGACAATTAATCCTTTGTTTTTTGTTCTTTTTTTCATAAATAAAAGTTATATTCATCTACAAACTAATTATTTTTTAAGTTAATAATAGTATATTGAAAAATATTTGTTTTTCAGGTTGTATGGGGTATTTTTAAAAATATCACTATGAATTTTTGGGAAGTAACATATAAATATTGAGGAAAATATAAACTCATATAATAATATACCAAATTAAAATGTGCGAAATTAAACATCACTAATCATAGAATTATTAATCATCCAGTCAATAAATTAATTTTTCTTTGTTTAAATTAGATTTTAAAAAATGATATATAAAGCTTTTAAAAAATCACAAAAGCGACTAGTCGCACTTTGGATAGTTTTATATCATTTTTGAATTAAAATGTTTAATTACAATTTTATCTAAAATTTTAATTTCTAAAAATATTTTGGGGGATAATCGTGAACAATAATTTCAATACTATTAAAAATGAATTAGATAAAGTTCAAAGTTTAATTTTAGAAAATAATTATTTACAATCAAAATACCCTGATAAAAAAGAAGAATTGGAGTTAGGATTATATTCTCTTAAATCTTTGGAATCAGAAATGTTTGAAGCTTTAGAAAAAGAATGTGTTAATATTAAGTATGGAAACATATGTCATTAGTCTTAAAGGAAAATTCATAGATTCTGGTTTCATTCCCATGAAGCAATTTGGTGAAATATTAAAACAGTCAAAATCTCATTACTTCTTTAGCGTCATGACCTTTAGATTTAAATCAATCACCTTCTAAATATAATTCATTTAATTATTATGGTGAAAATTTAAATGAAAAATCAGTTGAAATTAAAGGTGTTATAAAATCTGTAGATTTGTATGAACGTATTTTCAAATTAGAATCTTATTGCAGTGATAATAAAATGATAATTGAATGTAATTTCAATAAAAATTTTGAAAAAGAGGTAATATCTAATTTAAATAATAATGTTTTGATTAGAATTAAAAAAATGGAAAAATTTTCACATTATCATTCTAACTGTGAATATGAATTATTAGAATTAAAAGTTAATAATTAAATTTTTAAACTTCCAAAATAACTATATCCTTTTATATCTTCTTTGTTTTTAAATTCAAACTTAAAAGTATCTGGATTTGAAACGTATAAATGTGAAAGGGCAATTCCCATATCAATATCATTCCATTTGCCAATTATTTTCTGTTTGACGATATTATGCTTTGTTTTGTAGACATCAAATCCTTCATCTGTATGTTTGAAATACCACGGCTGTGAGTTAACGGCTGATGGTGCAAGTTGTGCGGGAATTATTTTTTCATCTTCCCAGTCAGCTATTTTGGATAATTCCTTTCTTTTAAATTTTGAAATGTCTCTTGTTAAATCATTGGATTTTCCAAAAGATATTGCTATTACAAAATTAGGATCTTTTTGTTTGACTGTAGCCATTCCAACCCAGCAACTTCCAATATCAATGCTTTGCATGTATAGGCTAAGCTGCTGAAAGATAAACCCCAAATTAGCACCATAGTTTCCTTTTTTCTCTGAGTATAATGCTAAATAATATGGTGCTTTCCATCTGGTTTTAATGGAAAGCTCATCTTTTGTTAATATTCTGTAGGAATAATCAATATCTGAGTTTAATACTTTGGCTTTTGATATGAATTCTTTAATTGGTGTCATATCCATTTCATCATCCAAATAGTTCCTACAGGATTTTCTCACATATATCTGGCTTGCTAAATCCATGTTACCACTTTCTTTTTGCCATTGCTTTGTTGTATTTTTTATCTAAACTTTTTCGTTTATCTGACTGGTATTTTTTCTTTTGACGATTTGTGGCTGTTTGAAAGTTAGGCATTATTGTAACAAGGTCAATAGTGTTTCCATGACATGCAAAGATTAATTTGATTTCTTTATAGTCTTTATTTGCAGGTGCTTCATAGATTACTTCATATTCATCATTTCCACTTTTTTCATATCTCAATGGCTCTTCATACATTACTGTATCAACAATAAATTCCCTTTTAATGCCGTTATCGGACAGTCTTTGGTTGAAATGAGTGTTTTCAAAACACCAGTCTATGCTTTCGGTATCTCCGAGTATGAATTTGTCAAAAACTTTCATTACTATTAAGTTATATTCCGGATTTTATAAAAGTATTGATTTTTACCTAATCAGTATAATATTCATATGTGTTTATTTTTTTAATATGGGTGAGTAATATTCTTTAATCTTGAAATAAATAAATTTAAATAGTTTTTTATTCATACACTTTATTGTGGTGATTTTTCATTTTTAATTTTTCGTAATTGTGGTTTGAATTTAATAGGTGATGCTATGAATTCATTATTCAATGATTATAAAAAATTTGAAAGAATAATAAAAAATAATGATGAATCATTAATGTATATTGATGTATCTGGTGAGTCTGAATTAAATCCAACTACTGTTCTTCCATTATTATGTGAAAGCAATAAAAGGAATTTACCTATTTTGTTAAATAAAAATATTAATAATACTGTAAGAAATATTCTTCAGGATGAAGTACTCTCTAATAATGTTCCTTTTCTAAAATTGCCATTTTCATCTAAAGAAAGTCAAAAAAGACAATTGAGTGATAAAATTTCTCAAAAAATTAACCCGTTATATGGTGGGGGTTATACATTGAGGTATATTTTTTCAGAATTAATCTATAACATTTATTCACACACTCCCTTTGATAAAAAATTTGCTACGCAAGGATATGCTTATGCTAAGGAATATTCTAATAATGTTTTGGATATTTGTATTATGGATGATGGATTGTCCATTCCAGGTAGATTTCGCAAATCTGGAAAATTTTTTGAAGATGACTGTCATGCTATTGAGATGGCAATCAGTAATAATTCCACAATATCTGATGATGGTTATGAGAGAGGTAATGGCTTATGGTCAACGTTAAAATTAGTTGTTGAAAAAAATGGTGGTAAAGCTTTGATTATTTCAAATAATGGGTGTTTAGATATTATTAATAAGGAAAAATATAAATATTCAATTTTAGATAATAGTAATATATTTAATGGAACATTAATCTCATTAAGATTGAATAAATGTGAAATTCAAAATTTTCATGATTCTATCTTTCAATTTGGGAAGAATCCATATAAATATTGGAGATGATTTGTTATGAAAACAATTATCATTAAAGATTTAATTAACCATTCATTAGAATCCAATTTCGCAGCTTATGAGCTATTTGATGTAATTAATCAGTGTCCTGCGGAGGATATCATTATAGATTTTACAGATGTAACATTCATTAGCAGATCTTTTGCTCAGGCTTATTTTTCTAAAAAAATAAAATGTAGAAAAAGTATTAGTGAAATTAATTTGTCTGGTGAAGCAAAAGATTTTTTCAATACCATCCGCAGAAATTTTGAGTAATTATTCAAAAGGGTATGGGATCATGGGTTATAAAATACAATTGCTCTGTCATGATAATGATATAATTTACATGACATTTCAACATTTGGTTTAATTATTTAATGGTGAACATTTAAATATTAATCTATGAGTGAAAGATTACAGTGGGATTCATCTTTATCATTTATTCTTGCAATGATTGGGGCGGCCGTTGGGTTAGGTAACATTTGGCGTTTCAGTTATGTGCTTTATTCTAATGGTGGAGGGTCCTTTTTCATCCCATATCTCATTGCAATAGCCATAATGGGTATTCCATTTTTAATATTGGAATATGGTGTTGGATTTAGTTTTAAAGACTCGTTTTCTAATATTTTAAAGAGAATCAATCCAAAATTTGAATTTATTGCATGGATTTTGGTATCTTTTGTTTTTGTTGTTGTAATCTATTATATGGTTATACTGAGTTGGGACTTTGTATATCTGCTGTCCAGTTTTACTTTTGAATGGGGATCAGATACAGTATTTTATTTCACTAGAACTGTTGGTGGAACTTCTAATTTGGACAATGCTGGCTTTTTACTTATTCCAACAACCATTTGTGTAGTTTTATTATGGGTTGTATTGTGGTTTATTTCCCATAAGGATGTGGATGAAGGAATAGGTAAATTTTCAAAGTTTTTGATTCCTGCATTATTTGTTATAATGGGATTTATTGTAATTTACGCTTTAACGTTACCTGGTGCAGATATTGGGATTAATACACTGTTAACTCCTGACTGGTCTAAATTGCTTGATGTAAATATCTGGCTTGCAGCATTTGCACAAATTATCTTTTCATTAAGTATGGGTCAGGCAATTGCGGTTACTTATGCAAGTTATCTGCCTGAAAACTCACGGTTAACTGATAATGTATTGATGGTTGTAGCATCAAACTCTTTATTTGAAATATTTACTGCATTTGGTGTATTTTCAATTTTAGGTTATATGTCTCATACTGTGGGAACACCAATGATTCAGTTAATCACTGAAGGAACCGGTTTGATTTTCGTTGTTTTCCCTATGGTATTTAACGTTATGGGTCCTGTTGGACGAATAATTGCTCCATTGTTATTCCTGGCTATTTTATTTGCCGGAATCACTTCAGCGTTAGGATTTTTCGAACCAATGTTAAATTCATTTTCAGCAAAGTTAAACATGTCCCGTAAAAAAGCAGCAACAATACTGTCTATTGTTGGATGTGTATTTTCATTAATGTTAACAACGGGAATCAGCAGCTATTTGGTTGCTATTATTGATTCATTTGTTAATGAGTTTGGAATATTGCTTTTGATAGGAGTTCAGTGCATTATTTTCGCATGGTTCTATGGTCTTGATCATTTTGTTCCTATATTAAATGAAAATGGGATTTTGAAAGTAGGAAAACTCTGGAAAGCAATTATTAAATATGTATTGCCAATATTTTTAATTATAATTTGGGCAATAGGTATTTTCCAGTTATTCGGTAAAGCAGATTCATTTGAATTAATTGTTGATTTGATAATTATAATTGGTGTTTTGGCAGTTAGTTATGCTTTGACTATGGCTAAATCTTCTAACTAATCTTTTTTTATGGATTATCATAATTTACTATTTTCAATATTCATGTATTCTAGTGTACTACATAAATATGGGTTGGCTGAGGTATTATGTAATGGTTAATAAAAGGGGATAATTAGCTATTTAAAATAGCTAATTGAATACTTCTTTGAATTTATCTTTTAAGCCTTTTTCAACGTGTTTGATTTCTTCTCCGCTGACTTCGGCAAATTCATTTAATAATTCTTTCTGTTTTGAATTTAATTTTTTAGGAACGACAACTGTTACGGTAACATAAAGGTTTCCTCTTGCGGAATGTCTTACTGAGTTCATTCCCTGACCTTTTAGTTTAAATACTGTTCCACTTTGGGTTCCAGGACTGACTTTAAACTCTACTTCCTTACCTTCAATGGTTGGGATACTTATAATGTCCCCTAATGCTGCCTGAGGGAAACTGATTTGCTGTTCGTAGTATAAGTGGTCTCCTTCACGTTCGAACTTGCTGTTTCTTTTGATGTGAACGGATACAATAAGGTCTCCTTCAAGACCTGAGGTTTCACCGCAGTTTCCTTCACCAGAAACTCTTAAGTGATTTCCTTCGTTAACCCCTTCAGGTATTTCGAGTTTAATAGTTTTAGTTTTTCTAACGCTTCCTTTTCCATGACATTTATCACATGGATCTGTAATAATCTTACCTGTTCCTCCACATTGGCGGCATGGTCTAACGTTTACCATCTGGCCTAAGAATGTGTTGCTGACTTCTTTTATCTGACCGGTACCGTTACATTTTGGACAGGTTTGCGGATCGTGACCTGGTTTTGATTTTGAACCGTTACATGTTGGACAAAGTTCGCTTCTTGTGACTTTAATTTCTTTTTCACAGCCGTTAAAAGCTTCTTCAAGAGTAATTTGAACATCGGTGTATATATCTGATCCTCTTTGTGGACCGGATCTTCCTCTTGAGCGTGAACCTCCACCAAAACCGAATAAATCGAAAATATTACCAATATCGAATCCCTGGAATATGTCATCAAAGTTAACATTCTGATAGAAGTCTTCAGCGGTAAATCCTTCCATTCCAGCATGACCGAATTGATCGTATCTTTGACGTTTTTCATCATCAGACAATACTGCGTAAGCTTCACTTATTTCCTTGAATTTTTCTTCAGAGCCTTCTTCCTCACTTACGTCAGGATGGTATTTCATAGCCAATTTACGATAAGCCTTTTTGATTTCCTTTTCATCAGCTGTTTTATCGACTCCAAGGACTTCATAGTAATCTCGCTTGTCTGCCATTTACTCACCTTAAAAATAATTTAAAAAAAATTAGATAAAAAAATAAAAATGTTTCATCTCGTCGTTAGTTTAACTTTTATTGATTCTGATTCTGATTACCTACACCGGAGATAAAACATTCATTTTAATAAATCTAATCATCTTTTACTTTGTAGTCCGCATCGATTGTGTCATCATCGTCTGCAGGTGAATCTTGAGCTCCAGCATTTGGATCTTGTCCTGCAGCTTGTTGAGCTTGTGCTTCAGCCTGTGCTTGCTGATAGATTTTTGCACCGATTTCTTGGACTACTTTTTCTAATTCTTCGGTTTTTGATTTAATAGCTTGGATATCGTCGCCAGCTATGAGTTCTCTTAACTCACCAACTAATTTTTCAACATTTGATTTTTCATCTTCGGATACTTTGTCTCCAAGTTCTTCTAATGTTTTTTCAGATGTGTAAATTAATGAGTCTGCGTTGTTTCTTACTTCAATTTCTTCTTGTTTTTTCTTATCTGCTTCAGCATTCATTTCTGCTTCTTTGATTTTTTGTTCGATTTCTTCATCAGATAATTTGGTTGAAGAAGTAATTGTAATAGCTTGTTCTTTACCGGTTCCTTTGTCTTTTGCAGTAACGTTGATAATACCGTTTGCATCTATATCGAAGGTTACTTCAATTTGTGGAACACCTCTTGGTGCAGGTGGAATTCCGACTAATTGGAAACGGCCGAGTGAAGTGTTGTCTGCAGCCATTCTTCTTTCACCTTGCAATACGTTGATGTCTACAGATGGCTGGTTGTCTGCTGCAGTTGAAAAGATTTGGCTTTTCTTGGTAGGAATAGTTGTGTTTCTTTCAATTAAGGTAGTTGATACTCCACCGAGAGTTTCAATACCTAATGATAATGGGGTTACGTCTAAAAGAACTAAGTCTTTAATTTCTCCAGCTAATACTCCTCCTTGGATAGCTGCACCCATTGATACACATTCCATTGGGTCAATTCCTCTTTCAACTGGTTTGCCTATGAATTTTTCAACAAATGATTGTACACATGGCATTCTGGTAGGACCACCGACTAAGATGATTTTATCAATTTCACTTTTACTCATTTTAGCGTCATCTAATGCCTGTTGCATTGGTTTACCGGATTTTTGAACAATTGAATCAACTAATTCTTCTAATTTTGCTCTGGTTAAACTTTCGATTAAGTTTTTAGGGGTTCCGTCAGATCCCATTGCAATGAAAGGTAAGTTAACTTCAGTAGTTAATGTAGTGGACAATTCGATTTTTGCTTTTTCAGCAGCTTCTCTTAATCTTTGTACTGCTTGGTCGTTATCTCTTAAATCGATTCCTTCTTTTGCTTTGAATTCATCAGCTAAGTAGTTGAGCAGTACGTTATCCATATCGGTACCACCGAGTTGGGTGTCCCCACTGGTAGATCTTACTTCAAAGACTCCTCCACCGAATTCCATGATGGTTACGTCTAAGGTACCTCCACCTAAATCGTATACCATAATGTTAATGTCATCGTCATCCTGTTTGTCAAGACCGTATGCTAAACTTGCTGCGGTAGGTTCGTTGACAAGTCTTACTACATCCAATCCTGCAATGGTACCTGCATCTTTGGTTGCGGTCCTTTGGTTGTCGTCAAAGTAAGCAGGAACTGTAATAACTGCTTTTTCGATTGGTTCGCCTAAAAAGGTTTCAGCATCTTTTTTAATTTTTTGCAAGATGAATGCTGAGATTTCCTGTGGTGAGTATTGTTTTCCGTTTGCAGTAACTTTTTTGTCTGTACCCATTAATCTTTTGATTGCACTTATAGTGTTTTCAGGGTTGGTTACTGCCTGTCTTCTTGCTGGTTCACCAACTAACATTTGTCCGTCTTCAGTAAATGCAACATAACTTGGGAATGATTTACCATATTGACTTGCTCCTTCTGCTGAAGGGATTGTAGTTGGTTTTCCTCCTACAAGTACGGATGCTGCTGAGTTACTTGTACCTAAGTCGATTCCAATAATTTTTTCTTTTTTATTATCTGACATAATTATCACCAATTTTTTAATTAATTAATTATTTAATAAGCATGATTATTTTTTACAAACAATTACTTTTGAGTATTTTAAAACTTTATCTTTGTATGTGTATCCTTTCATTAGCTCTTCTATAATATATCCGTTTTCGACATCTTCACTTTCCTGAACCATCAATGCTTCATGTTTGTTGAGGTCGAATTTTTCACCTTTTGCAGGGATTTCTTCAACACCCTCTTTGGTCAAGACGTCTTTGAATTTATTATATATGAGCTCCACACCATCTCTGAAATCTTCATCGTTTTCAATTGTAAGGGATCTTTCAAGGTCTTCATAGCAGTCAAGAAATTCCTTTATGAGATTTTCATTTGCAAATTTCACGATTTCAACATTTCTTTTGTCGGTTATTTTTTTGAAATTTTCAAAATCTGCCTGAAGTCTTTGAGATAGTGATACGTATTCCTGAGTTTCGCCTTCCTGTTTTTCGAGATCTTCTTTGAGTGAAGCTATCTCTTCATCTTTTTTGGCTGACTCCTCAAGAAGTTTATCATATTCCTCTTGAATATCTATTTTTTCTTCAGCTTCGTTTTCTTTTTTCTTTTTTGCCATTAACTCACCCAATTAGTTATTAAAAACTCTTTGTAATAACTCACGGCAGAGAATTACTATTTTTGTACTTTGTCTATTTGGTTTTTAGGAATTTATGGACATATAGGAAAATGGTTCATCTTTTAAGAGTTATTACTCCGAGTTTTTGAAACCAAATATTAAAGTAACAAAAAGTTATCTTTTCTCCTACATTATTATAGTAACAAAAGGTTATATAAAGGTTTCGATTTTTTCTGTGAAAATGTTATTTTAACATTTTGAAAATTTTTTTCAAAGAAAATATTATAGTAACAAAAGGTTATATAAAGGTTTTGATATAATGTATTAATATGACTGATACAAATGAAATTAAGAAAAATGCTAAGTTTCAAAACAAGGGTAATTCCTCCTCTGACAGTATTAAAATCAGTGGAAATTACGGAAGTGATCTTAGCTCAATAGATAAAGAAGATATTTTAGATGTAATGGGCTGTAAAACAAGAAGGGATATAATAGACCTCTTAAGACAGGAGCCGATGTTTGTAAGTGAAATATCAAATGAACTGAATGTCGGTCAAAAAGCTGTTATTGCGCACTTGAGGGCAATGGAAGAAGTGGGAATATTAAACTCCTCATATAAAAAGATATTGAGGGGAAGACCGCGTAAATACTATGACTTGGATAATGAAGTTACAATACAAATTACAATCAATAAAAACTCATTTGATGTAAACTTCCAGGATACACGCGATACCTTGCAGTTGCCGTCAGGGGACGAATGGTCTAAATTATTGGATATTGAAAAAAGACTTGACAACGGTCAGATGGAAGCATTGGAAGAATTAAAAAATCAAATTAGATTATATGATAATCTAAAGGCAAGAGCAGAATATATCTTGGAAAGAACTTTAAGATAAATGATTTTTTAAAATTTGTATTAGTTATAACCTTTTTTTCTTTTTATTGCTGTGACTGTTCTACATCACCTGAAATTTTGTATAATTTCTTTTTACCATTAATTTTAAATATTTTTAATATTATATTGTTATATGGAATATGTTTTCATGTTCTATTTTGATCCTCTGAAACATATTGATAAGAATATTCAGTCTAATTATGTGACAGTTTATGGGCTTTTGGCCTGTAAACTAATTAGACATTCTCGTTTTTGCAACTATGGCCTGACCTAAACTGACTGAACCGTCTCCACAACAGGTATTTTTATGCTGAATGAAATTATATTCATTTGATTCTATATAATTTTTACATGCGTCTGTGATGGCTTCATTATAAAATACTCCTCCTGTTGCTCCAATATCAACCAATCCTTTTTTATCAGCACAGTTAATTGCTATTTCACTCAATCCATTAGCTATTGTTTTTTGAGCGGCATTTGCAATGTCTGATTTTTTATAACCTTTTGAATAGAGTTTAACAACTTCTTTTACAAGTTCTGTGGTATTTAAAACATTATCTTCAATAATTAATGGCAGTTCCAACTCACTGGTTGAATAATATGCTGCGGATTCCAGTTTCATTGATGCTTCCCCTTCATATGTTCTTTCATTACATATTTCAAGGGCTGTTGAAACAGAATCCAGGACTCTTCCGGTACTTGTGGTTACGCCTACATTAATGCCCTTGTCAATCTGCTTGAAAATATTTTTAATTTCGGTTTCACCATATTTGAAGTATTTTATATAATTTTTAATCAGTTCCTCATCTTTCAGAATGCTTAAAAGCATGCGGATAGGATATCTTGTTGCAAGGTCTCCGCCGGGCATTTTTTGTCTTTCCAGATGTCCCATTCTTTCATAGCTTTTAATGTCGGTATAAAGGATTTCTCCGCCCCAGCTTGTGTGGTCATCACCATATCCTGTTCCGTCAGCAGCTATTACAATCATTTCATCAATTTCATGGTCATTTGCAAGTGCCACTGCATGTGCATGATGGTGCTGAACCTGCACTACATCCACTCCAAATTCATAAGCCAATTTCGTTGTAAAAAATTGTGGGTGTAAATCGCATGCAACTGCATCTATATTGCATATCTTAGTAATTCTTTTCATATGCTTGATTGAATTTTTAAGGAAATTGAGGGTCTTCAATTTATTCGTGTTCCCGATATGCTGTGATGGGTATGCAATTGCATCAGTTGCAAGACAGAATGTAACATCAAGTTCGGGACCCAAAGAGAGGACATTCAAATCATTAACATCATAGTTGATTGTGTAAGGTTCTGGAGTATAGCCTCTTGAACGGCGAATAAATGACAGTTCATTGTTTCTAAACCTGATTACAGAATCATCACATCTATTTAATATTTTACGGTTATGAACTAAAGAATAATCACTGATTCCATTAATAATCTCGGCATTATCAATCATCATTGGCTCTCCAGGGATATTGGCTGATGTCATGACATATGTATCAATTTCTCCCTCATCGAAGAGCAGATAATGCATGGGTGAGTATGGAAGCATCACGCCAATGTTGTGAAGGCCGGGTGATAGGCTTTCTGGAAAGTCATAATTCTCGTTTTTCTTTAAGATAACGATAGGCCTTTTGTTTGATGTGATAGTTTCTATTTCACGATTACTTAATTGGGCATATCTTTTAACGGCGTCCAAATTACTGCTCATGACAGCAAAGGCCTGGTTTGGCCTGTTTAATCGAGATCTTAATTCAGAAATTGCATCATCATTATATGCATCAACAACAAGATGGGTTCCGCCAATCCCTTTAATGGCAAGAATCTTACCTTCCTTTAACTTGTCTGCCCCTAATCTGATAGGATTATCGCACTCAATCATCTCATTTTTTTCATAAATTGCCATTTGGGGTCCGCAGTCACTGCAGCATATTGCCTCTCCGTGATAACGTCTGTCAAGGGGATTTCTATACTCGACCAGACAGTCATCGCATAAGGGGAATTCATCCATTGAGGTTTTATCCCTGTCATATGGAACAGAGTCAATAACAGTAAATCTTGGGCCGCAATCGGTACATGCGTTAAAAGGATATTTGTAACGTCTGTCTTTAGGATTTCTGATTTCAGCCAGACAGCTGTCGCAGATTGCAATATCCGGCGGGATAACACTAACGCCTGAGTATGAGTCTGAACTTTCAATGATGCTGAATTCATCATAACCCTTTTCATCAATATCCAAAACCTTAATAGAATCAATTCTAGCTATTGGCGGCAATTCATTTTGTAATCGTTCAATAAATAACTCAATACTGTCTCCTTCAAGGATAATTTCAACTACATTACCTAAATTCCTCACATAACCTTTTAAATTAAGGCTTGTAGCCAATCTATATACATAAGGTCTAAAACCCACGCCCTGAACAATTCCTTGAGTTAAAATCTTTTTCGATGTCATAAATATTATAGTATTTGGGCTTAATTATTCATAAGTTTTTTTAATATCTTTAATCTTAAATTACTATTATGAGGGAAATACTTGAAAAACTGATTAATGAAGAGATTGATATAAAAACGGCAGAAAACCTAATAAAATCACAAAACATTCTGGAAGTTGATGAAATAGCCAAGTTTGATTCTAAACGTCAGGACAGAACAGGTTTTCCAGAAGCGGTCTTTGCACCAAGTAAGGACTATGAAGACTTGCTGCTGATAATAAAAAGATACTTTGAAAGTGAAAGCCCTCAAAACCTGATTATTACCAAATTAACTCCAGACCGATATGAAATGCTTCTGGATGATTTGGATTTTGACAATCTAATTTTTGATTATAATAGGAAAGGACAAATTTTAGTAATCAGAGCCAATGAAGATAAAACCGAAGCGATAGCAAAGGTAGGTATTATTACGGCAGGAACCTCCGACATTAACATCGCAGAAGAAGCAAAGGTCATTGTTGAAGAGGGGGGATGTGAAGCCATTACCTCATATGACATTGGTGTGGCCGGAATCCACAGGCTCTTCCCGCAGATTGCATATATGATTAAGGAAGGCGTTAAGGTACTGATTGTATGTGCGGGAATGGAAGGTGCGCTTCCTTCTGTTGTTGCAGGTCTTGTTGATATTCCGGTAATAGCCGTTCCAACATCAGTCGGCTATGGTGTAGGCGAAGGGGGACGTGTTGCTCTTGATTCAATGCTTCAGTCATGTGCTCCGGGAATAGCTGTTGTAAACATTGATAATGGGTTTGGCGCAGCGGTATTTGCTCTGACTATTGTAAAAAGCAGATAATATGGAATATCAAACATTCGATCCTGAAATTCATGATTCTCATTTAATCGCCGAATACAGGTATGAAGTTGATTTCAGGACTTTTGATAAGCTTTTTTCATCAAAAGATAAGGCCGTCTCAAGCATTGAAAGATGTTTAAGAAAGGATGAATGCATTAAAGTTATTCTTGACGATGGTGAAATTATTGGGATGCTGATGTTTTACACACATGACAAAAAGCCTAAAAGCTATTTTAAATCCCTCAGACTATTCATTGTTGATATTTTGGATTATTTTGTCATATGTGACATTGGAAAACAGGACTTTTACATTGCTGAAATCGCTGTTGATAAAAAACATCGCTCAAAAGGATACGGTTCTAAAATAATCAGAGAAATTATAGATTATGCCGAGAAAAATAAGTATAAACGGGTAATTTTAGATGCCGATTTTAGAAATCCCAAAGCAAAGGCATTGTATGAAAGATTAGGATTTAAAGTCTATAATAAAAAATCCTTTCTAAAAAGAGGAATGTACAATATGGAATTTAACGTTTCCTAGGAAGTCTTCTGATTGCATCATAAACTCTCATTGAATTATTTTTGTCATTGAAAAGGAAATATGCCTTGATGCGCTTTTCGTATTCTTCTTTTAACTTACAGTTATTTTCCATATATTCAATGATTTGATTGACCAATTCATATTCGCTTTGACAGACTTCACCAAAACCCATGGTGTTGTAGTTAAAGTAACTTTCGTTTAAATTGAAGTGATAATCTCTACCGTAATGGTAATAAACAACAGGTTTGTTGAGATAAGCAAAATCAAAAGCAACTGATGAATAATCTGTAACTAAAAGTGAACCATGATTGAAGAATTCCTGATACTTTTCATGTTCATAATCAATTTTAACATCCTTGTTTCTATCAAACAGGTCAATGAAATCATATACGTTCGGATGGGGCTTGAAAATTATTTCATAGCCATATTTTTTGGCCGCTTCAATTAATTCATCATTGTTAATCAATGAATTGAACTTTTTAAAGAATTCCGAATTTAAAATAACCTCATTGGATTTAAATTTAAGGTATCTTCTCCATGAAGGCATAATTAAAATCTGTTTTTCATCTTCTTTTCTCTCCAGTTTATCAAATCTTGGAAAACCGAGTAATTTGACAACTTCTTTTTTATAGTTATACGGGTATTTAAAAATGGATTTATGTTCAAGTTTTGATGCCGTTAAAAACATTGCCAGGTGCTTGTCATATTCATTAAGCCATGATGAAACATTGTCCTTTGTAATACCGTGCTGTAAAAAGATTGTTGAGGATTTTAAAAGCCCTGCAAAGAATGGGAAATTACCCCAAAATGGATAAATGATGTTGTTGTCCGGATGTGTGGTAATGATTTTTTCAGCAAACAATGCGATAAAACGATGTTTGATTGACTTAAAATGTAAAACATCACCGATTTCGGACATTTCATCCATATCTTTGCTGTCTTTTCTTAGAATAAAGTATTTTTTAATATGCGGGTCTTTATCCTTTGCATAAATGAATAGCTGCTTTCCATTATCGTCTGCCATGGTAGGCAGGTCCATAAATAGCCAAATTCTCTTGTTTCTCATGAACGGATAACTTATCAGATATAATAATCTTAATGGAATACCTGTTCTGTATCCTTGTTCACGTTTTCTGGCCATTGAATATAAAGTTTTGATTTCTCTTTTAACCCATTCTCTTTTAGTCTTTTGTTTAATTATGATTTTATTGTTGTCTTCTAAGTATGATAAATAATTTTTACTCCTTGCATAGCCCACAAGTCTTGAAAAATTGCATGGTCTTGAAAAGTCAATGAAGAGGTTCTGCTGGGTTCTTGTTTTAAACTTGATTTCATACTCTTTTTCAATATCCAGAGGAATTTCAAATTTAAAGGAATAATTTGTTGCATAGTTGTAACTTAAACTGTATTTGGCTCTTTGTGGAAATTTCACTTCTTCTATTTCTATTTTTTCATCATTTAAGAAAACTTCAACCTGATTTCCCAATATTGTTGGCAGGTTTGCTAAAACATTTAATTTATTTTCCATTATTTCATAAATGTCAATATAAACTGTATTTAATTTAAGTTTATGAATTATCTTTCTTTCCATTTCTTTGAGTTTTGATTTGTTGGTACAGTCCTTATATTTGAAAAATAGGATATTCGCCTTTAAAAGATTTGGTATGTCTTTTTGTTTTAAGATAACGTCATCATCAATATACTGGATAATTTCACTAAGCTGTTTTCTTAACTGCACAAGCTCCATATAGCTTAAAATATTATTGACTGAGGATATATCAAATATCCATTGCAAATCATACATTATTGTGTACTGGATAAATAATGGAACTTCCCCATATTCTTTAATGCTTTCATCGATTAAAAATTTAAAATAATGCTCAACACGGTCGTTAAAGTATTCTTTTTTGATTGAGGAATTATCGATAAGTGATGATTTTTCCTCTCTTTTCCTGTAAAAGTATTTTCCGCCTACACAAAAGCCAATATTCGGATTTTTTAAAAGTAACTGGTTAATAAAAACAACATCCTCTGACACTGAAATCTTGGGATTGAATTTCAAGTCCTCGATGGATAATCTTTTAAAAAAGCATGATGAAGATGACAGTTGGATATGATCAGGATTATCAAGTAAGTTAACAACCTTATCCTGGTCATATTTGAAATTGAGCGTATGCTCTCCTTTCTTTTCACCAAAAAAATATATTGGAATTGAAACTAAATCTATTCCATCGCCGAATCTATTAAAAAAGCTTAAAATACTTCTAAAAGTAGTGTGTGATACATAGTCATCACTGTCAAGAAAATTAACATATTTTCCTGTGGCCTGTTTAAGGCCAATGTTTCTTGAAGCTGACGGACCTAAATTCTCTTCGTTAACGATGTATTTGATGTTTCTAGGATATCTTGCTTTAAATCCCCGACAGATTTGCCCGGTATTATCCGTACTTGCATCATTAACGATTATTACTTGTATATCTTTTTCAAAATCAATAGTTTGGTTTATTAGGCTATTAATTGTTTTTGTAATCCATAAATCTGAATTATATGCTGCAATAACTACAGAAAATTTGAATTCACTCATTTAACAGCCAACCTTTAAAAAATCATAATTATTTTCTTCTTCTTTCAAATTCTTCAAATATTTCATCAATTTCCACGCCTTTATAAACAAGCAATAATAAAGTGTGAAAAATCAAATCTACAGATTCATAAACAAGATTTTCATCATTTTTACTTGCAATTAATACTTCTCCTGCTTCTTCGGCTATTTTTTCAAGAATTTTGTCTTCAGCTCTTTTATCGCTGTCCTGCATTATATTTGAAGTGTAGGAATCAATGGGATTGTCTCTTCTACTTTCAAGAACTTCCCAGACTTCCCTTATTATCTGTTCATTGGCCATGAGCTTCACTATCCTGAATACTTTCTGTAATAGCTATTAACGGATGCTTGTCATCGTCGATAATCATGATGTCTTCAAATTTCCTGATGCCCGCTTTATCTGCAGTCTTTTCCATACCTAACTTGATGTCCTGGCCTAAATCCACAACATATGAATCTACAGTTTTACAGCCCATCTTTTTAGAAGCTACTGCTCTGTGATGTCCGTCAACAAGAATCCATCTTTCTCCAGTTTTAACGACAATTGCAGGTTCTGCTAAACCTTTTTTCAATTCATAAGTTCTTCCTTCAAGTTCATCTGCATAAACTCTGTCCTGAGTAGGTCTTAATTTCTCGGTTGGAACTTTCATCCTTTTTAAAGTGGTTTTAATACCGTATAACTGTTCCATGGTATTTTTAAAGTATTCCACTTTATTTGGAGTTGATCTTTCAATGTGTGAACGGACCATGTCCGTGTTTGTAATAATTCCAACCAATGCACCATTTTCATCAACAACAGGCATTCTGGATATTCCACGTCTAAACATTACACGGGATGCATCGTTAATGGATAAATTTTCGTTAGCGACAACCAATTTAGTACTCATCATTCCACGAACGTAATCCTGCCAATCTTTAGCAACGATATCGAATGCGGTTACCATTCCCACAAGTTTATTATTTTCAACAACGGGATAACTGTTGTGGTGGCTTTCTTTCATTAAAGTAATAATTTTTTCTGTTGGAGTATCAGGAGAAACGCTAATAACATTTTTAGTCATATAATCCTTTACAAATGATTTTTTTTCAGTCATTTAAATACTCCTATTAGATATTTTCTTTTAATAATTTAACTGTTTCACCAGGGTCTGCTTTTCCACGGGTTAATCTCATAACCTGTCCCACAAGGAAATTAAGTGAAGCTTTCTGTCCGTCATGATAATCCTGGACAGCTTTCGGATTTTCATCAATAGCCTGTTTTACAGCAGCCAATACTTCATCATCTTTAACAACACCAAGCAAACCTAATTCCTCTGCAATTTCTTTAGGGGATTTTTCATTGTTTGGCATTTGTTCAATAATTCTTTGACCTGCTTTTGTTGTAATCTCTTTGTTTAAAAGCATGTTGAATAATTCAACCAAACTTTCAACACTTATTTTACTTTCTGCATAATCAAGTTTGTTATAGGATAAAACTCTTTTAAGTTCATCTCTCATCCATTTGGCAGCAAATATAGGGTCAATTTCTTTTACAACTTCTTCATAAGCTATTGCCAAGTCAAGTTCTGAAGTCAATACCTTTGCGGATTCCTCATCAATGCCGTAATCTTTAACAAATCTTTCCACCTTGTGGTGAGGAGCTTCAGGCATGATATCAGCAACTTTTTGAATTAATTCATCCGGAATTTCCATTGGAGGTAAATCTGGATCCGGAATGAATCTGTAATCATCAGCATCTTCTTTCAATCTCATTCTTGTAGTAATCATTTGGCTTTCGATGTAAGCACGAGTTTCCTGTGGAATTTCAACTCCTCTTTTAATGAGATTTTTCTGTCTTACTATTTCGAATTTCAATGCTCTGTATGCACCTTTAATGGAGTTAACGTTTTTCATTTCCACCCTATTTCCACCATTGAGTGAAACGTTTACGTCTGCTTTCATTGAGTTTTCTCCACGTGCAGCACCACTATACTGTAAAACACGGATAATTTCTTTTAAGAAGTTCCTTGCTTCTTCAGGAGATCTTATGTCTGGTTCGGTAACAATTTCCACTAAAGGAATACCGGAACGGTTGAAGTTAACAATACCTCTGTCAGGTTTGTATTGACCAGGATCTTCTTCTATGTGAATTTCTCTAATTCTAATACCGTTCAATTCTCCTTCATATCCGATAGGAACTGATGTTCTTTGGTATCCTGAAGATAAATCCGGATAATCATAATGTTTTCTCATAAAATAAGTAAAACCTTGATCTATTTTACAGTTCAACATCAAAGAAATCATTAATGCATTTTCAATTGCATGCTGGTTAGTTGGGTGTGGTTTAGCACCCGGTTGATTTAAACATATCGGACAAATATTTTGGTTAATTGGTGCCTCATTAAAGTTTGTTGGGCAATCACAGAATAATTTTGATTCAGTTTCTAATTGTACGTGGATTTCAAGTCCACACATCATACTAAAATCGTCGCTAATAATAATTCCTCCATTTGGAAAATTTTTTGTAAAAATTTATATTATTATAATATATATTATATGGAGTTAATAAAGATTTTTAAAAATTCGATTTTTCAGTATTTATTTTTAAGTGATTCTTTAATATATCTTTTAATAAATTTATCCAAATCCGGTGAAATGTCACTTTTCGGTTCACCTAATTGGGTTTTATCAGTAAATGTTCCTTTTAACCTGCGCCCAGCCCATTTAACTTCCTCTTCAACTCTTTTTCCGTATTTGGTTCCAAACATTTTAAAGAGAGGGAATTTTGTAATTCCGTTTGCTCCGCTTAAAATTAAAATACCTATATTTGCAAGGTTATCGATCCATGTGCCGCAGATGATTTCAATTTCTGGAAATTCCAAACGAACTCTGGAAACGACTTGGGCATAATAAAGTGAAGCCGGCTGTGATTTGTCGGCATAAACAGTTTCCTTGTGTGGATTTAGTGAGTAAAATATTACTCTATCAATTTTATGGTCTCTAATATAGTCAATCACATAGTCAACATCATCCAAACTTTCCCCAAGTCCCAATATGATGGTAATTGCTTTTTTAAATCCTAGGTCTCTGGCGGTATCGAGCATGTTGCTTATGTCATCCAGGCTTTTGCTTGGACATACATTGTTGTGGATTTGAGGGTTTGCAACTTCAACGGCTCCGGTTATTCCTTTAATTTCACTGCCGTATTCACCTAACTCATCGGTGATTCCAGTATTCAGCCAGACTCCATCGCCGGTAATCTCTTTGATTGTTGTTGCAATTTCCTTTATTTCCTGTGTGGTGAATGATTTGTATCCTCCGGATAAAAATTCTATGTTCCAGTCAAGGCGTTTGCACATTTCGGCTTCGGCATAAATGTTGCTTACATTACGCCTTGCTTTTCGTGGATCTTTTATTTTATCTTTCTGTGTTGACATATAGCAAAAAGCGCAGTCTCCTTTATCGCACCACCAAGATAAGAAAACAGCTCTTTCCAATGTAATCAAATCGCCGTGATTTTTTAGTGTTAGCTCATTAGCATCTTTAATCAAATCAAATATATTAGAATCCATACTTTTCAACTGCTGTAATTAAATTTATATATTAGTTTGTTCTAACTAATTAATAGTGTTTTTCTTATGACTTTTTGTTTTTTTCAAAAAATATGTGAAAAAAACATAATGTTTATATACTAGTAAAAACATACAAAAAAGTACTGTTTAAAGTCTTTTGATTTTTAAACATGGGTTTTATTTGGTTAAGATGGTGGGTTAATTCATGCCATCGTAGCTCAGTAGGTAGAGCGTTCGGCTGTTAACCGATTGGTCACAGGTTCGAGCCCTGTCGATGGCGCTTTTAAAGGGCCCATAGCTTAGCCAGGTAGAGCGTCCGGCTCATAACCGGAAGGCCATGGGTTCAAACCCCATTGGGCCCATGTTACTAAAACTTTTGTATTTGTTTGCTCCGGTGGTGTAGTCCGGCCAATCATTTCGGCCTTTCGAGCCGAAGACTCGGGTTCAAATCCCGGCCGGAGCACTTAAAAAACTTGTTAAGATTTTTAATGGTTTCTGTTTCACTTTCGTTTTCAAGCGGGGGTGCCCGAGAGGCCAAAGGGGACAGGCTTAGGACCTGTTGACGCAGGTCTACCAGGGTTCAAATCCCTGCTCCCGCATCTTACAATTTTTTTATTTTTAATTTATCTTACGCCGGGGTAGGGTAGGTGGTCATCCTCCGGGACTGTGGATCCCGGGACTCGGGTTCAAATCTCGGCCCCGGCCCCATTTATAAACTTATTTTTCTGGTGTTATTTTGGCTAAGAAAGGTTCTGCTGAAGAAAGAGATTTAGTGCATAAACTGTGGGATAGAAATTTTGCAGCTATGAGAGCTCCAGCTTCCGGTGGGGCAACTAAAAGACCGTTACCTGATGTTGTTGCTGGAAATGGTAAAATATACTTGGCTATTGAAGTAAAAACAACCACTAAAGATAAAATATATATTGATGCAGAACAGATTGATGCTCTTTTGGAATTTTCCAAAATATTCGGTGCTAAATCATATATTGGTGTCAAATTCAAATATACAAAATGGCTATTTTTAGAACCTGAAAATGCTGAAAGAACAAGGACTGGAAATTATAAGGTTGAAAAAGACTTTGCATTAGAAAAGGGCTTGGAAATAGATGAAATTGCAGGTATTGATAAGCAGATGAAATTCTAATGATAACCTTTATATACTAATTAAAATATATTAAATATTGTATGTTATGTGGGGTTATAGTGTAACCAGGCATCATCTGGGACTCCAGTTGTCTTTGAAGAAATATACGCGTAACTGAACAGTACTTGTTGTGATGATCAATTGGAGTACTGAGGCAAGAGAAATCCCAGGATCGGGGTTCAAATCCCTGTGACCCCATTTTTATACTAAACTTTTTTTACTACTTTTAATAATAACTATTTTTATGAATTCCAATAATATTTTATTTATTCCGGGTTATAATATGGACTCCAATTCCTATCTGATTGGAGATATGCTTGTTGATACCGGAACAGGATTAAATGAAGAGTATTTAATTTCACAGATTGAAAGACATGGTATTAAAAGAGAGGATATCTCTTTAGTGGTCAATACCCATTGTCATTTTGACCATATTGGCGGCAATTACCTTTTTGAAAATGCAAAAATCGCTGTTCATGAACTGGATGCAATTTCAATGAAAAATAAGGATGACCTTGGAACTTCCATGAATGCCTTTGAAAATGCGGCCAATTCCAGAGTTGATATTGAATTAAAGGACGGGGATGAAATAGGGGGCTTTAAAGTAATTCACACTCCGGGCCATACCAGCGGTGGAATATGTTTATGGGATGGTGTTAATCTAATTTCCGGTGATACCGTATTTTCCCATGGTGGTGTTGGAAGATTCGACATCGGAGGTAATTTTGATGATTTAAAACAATCCGTTTTCAAATTAACTGAATTGGATGTTATTAATTTGCTTCCTGGACACGGTCCTATTGTGGAAGGAAATGGGAAAGAACATATTAAATTGTCTTACAGTCAATTTTAATTATTTTTCCAATTTTTTAGACACTTTTGAAAATGATCCTCTTTTAACAAGGACAGATACTTTTTCTCCACGGGCAATAATGCTGTCTTCCTGTGGAATTACTAATTTTCCGCCCTGATACATAGCTATTATGATGAAATCCTTGGTTGGGGATATCTGATCGATACGTTTTCCGACCACTTTATCGTTGGTTATGGTCATATCAAAGATTTCTGCGTCACCTTCACCTATAGATATTAAATCTGCAACGTTTGGTCTTGTAACTAATTTTTCTAAGAATTCTGCTGCTGTAATTTCTGGACTGATTACATTATCGATTCCAACAGCTTTAAATGCTTCTTCGTGGTCCGGATTACTTACACGGGCAATGATGTTTGGTACATTGTATTTTTTAACCAGAATGCATGACAGGAGATTTGCTTCGTCGTTTCCTGTTGTTGCAATAAAAAAGTCAGCGTCTTCAATATTTGTTTCTTCAAGCAATTTTGAATTGGTACCGTTTCCGCAGATAACTAAAGCGTCGAGTTCTGCTGCCGCTTCGGTACATAATGATTCATTGTCATCGATTAATGTCAAATCGTAACCGTCATCAATCAACAAGTTTGCAAGAGAAATTCCTACACGTCCAAGTCCCATTATAATAACATACACAATAATCACCATTTTATGTTTAAATAATGAATATTGTATTTTTGATATTTATAAATCTATCTTTTAAAGATTTCAAATATGGCTCTTAATGTAATCAATACAGGATAGATTTCCAGCCTTCCGGTCCACATGTTGAATATGCTTAAAAGCTTTAATGGAAGTTCTAATGTTGGCGCAATTGTAGCAATCTCTAAACCGACATTTCCCTGAATTGACATTGTATAAAAGAGACATGAAAATGGTTCATATCCGTATAGACATAATAATGCCCATGTAATCAGGATACATAATATATAAAGGGTTATGTAGTTTCCACTTTGTGCAACTGCCTTGTCGGATAGCTTTTGGCCGGAAATTTGAAGAGGGACAACCCTTCCTTCAGGAGACAGTATTTCACGCAGGTGTTTGTATGTTCCTTTAAAGAATGTTATTACACGCATTAACTTAAGCGCACCTACGGTAGATCCGCTGGAACCACCGATGGTCATCAGTGTCATCAGAACGATTATTACAAATGTTGGCCAGGTTCCCATTACTGCAGAACTCTGTACGCTGGCTCCCGTTGTCGTCACGGCTGATACAACGGTGAAGAGTAACTCAATAGGCACTATCTGTGATGCCAAATATAAAATGACTGTTGATCCTGCAATTAATGTAATCATTATCTTAAACTGCAAATCATGAATCAATGATTTTCCACGGGTTTTAATAACTTTATAGTGAACTAAAAAGCTAGTTGCTCCTAAAATCATCAATACAATAGTAATAAAGTAAATTATGTCATTTTGATAAAATCCGATATTTGCATTTTTAATACTCATGCCGCCCGTTGATATAATACTGAATGTATTACAAATCGAGTCATAAACGGGCATTCCTGCAAGCCGATATAGTATTATTCCTGCAGCAGTATAAATCAGATAAATCTTGATGGTTTTTTTAAGTGTAGCTTTGGTGGATGGTTTAATACGCTCTTCACGGGCTTCGGACTGGTATAGTTTTGCAGATATTGTTCCTGGTTTTGTCAATATTGCTATAATTAACACAACAACCCCGAGTCCTCCAACCCATTGCTGGAGAGACCTAAAAAAGAGCACGCTTTTTGGAAGGACTTCCACATCTCCGTAAATGGTAATTCCACTGCCGGTAAGTGCAGACATACTTTCAAACATACCGTCTACAATGTTTATTTGGGTAGCGAAATAGAGTACAAGTCCACAGATAATGCATGCCCACAGCCAGGATAGTGATGAGATAATCATACCGTGCTTTAGACGCATTTTATGTTTGGAATATTTGTTAAGTGCTTTAACACATATGATACCAATAAAAATAGATATTAATCCTGGTATGAGAAAACAAACTGCATTGAATTCGAGATATATTAAATCAACAATAATTGGAATCAAACACATTATTCCAATCCCTATCATAAGCATACCGGAATTTCTAGCTATTACCAATATGTCCGTTTTGTTAATATACCTCATGCACTACCTTCTCATTAATTAATACAGATTAAAATTTGAACAAATAAATATATAAATTTTTAAGTAAAAATTTAATATTAATTAATGAAATGTTGATATTATGGATAAGAAAACTATCATATTCTTTGGTGTTAGTATACTTATATTGCTCGTAATGCTGTATTTTGTGGGCATTGAAGAGGTTATAAATTCTTTAAAATACGCTAATATGACATTAATTGCTTTAGCTATTGCATTTCAATTCGGAACCTTCTTTTTGTATACTTTAAGGTGGAAAATATTAAATGGGATTGCCAATATGGACAGCAGTATTTCAAAACTCCTTCCTATGGTATTGGTTGGTCTTGCAGTTAATAACATCACTCCGTCCGGTCGTGGTGGTGGAGAGCCTGTAAGAGCATATATCTTTTCCCGTGAGGAGGGATATCCTATGGAAGAAACTTTCGCTGCCGTTGTTGCAGATAGAGCTCTGGACACTTTTCCATTCGTAGTTCTGGCGGTCTTAACAATCATTGGAATGACATTATCATTTGATCTTTCTCCTGGATTGCTTGCAGTAATGGTTGTTGCGGTAATAGGTATTGTAGCAATTTTAATCCTATTGATTTATATGTGTATCAGCCCTAGTTTTGGTATGAGGGTTGACGGATGGATCATTGGCCTTGTCAGACGATTCTACAAAAAGAATTCAGCTGAATTGGAAGAAAAAATCCATGGAATTATAAAAGGTTTTCAGGATACAATGAACATGCTTATCCATAATAAAAAGGTATTGTACTATGCGCTTCCTCTGTCATTTTTGATTTGGGTATTTGAAATCTTAAGGGTATATACGGTATTTTTAGCATTTGGAGCTAATGTAAGTCCCGTTGTCATTGGTGAGGTCTTTATTTTAGCATCACTTGCAGGTATGATTCCGCTTCTTCCAGGAGGTCTTGGTGCAGTCGACGGTATAATGATTATATTCTATTCTGCTGCAGGTATTTCCGCTTCTGTTTCAGCAGCAGCAACTGTAATTGAAAGATTAATCTCATTCTGGATGCCTACAATTCTTGGTATGGTAATTTTACCTTATTATGGTTCATCTGTTCTAGATAAAATCTCATTCAATTCAGATTCAAAAGAAATATCTGATGAAAGTGAAGACGAAAAATAGTCCGTATTCTTAAATATTGCATCAATATAATCAAAACTTTCCTTTTCTATTCTTTTTTCTTAAGTGTCATTATGATATTTTGAATCGCTTGTTAAAAAGAGAAATTTAAGATATTTGCAATATATAAGTTAAAAAAATAAATATTGAAGTTGATTAATATCAACTTCTAAAATAGTCCACTTTCTTCTAAACATTTTTCAAAGTAATGAGTTATTTTATCTGCTTTTGATTTAATGACCAACATTACAATAACTGTTATAAATCCAATAGCCAGGAGAACGGCTAATGCAGGAATGTAATTTGACCAAATCAAACCTAACTGTGCTTCACGCACCAATGTTATTGCATAAGTCATAGGCAAGATTGGATTCATTATATTGAAAAGCGGAGCCATGATTTCAACAGGATATATTCCTCCTGTTCCGGATATCTGAAGTACTAAAAGAACAATAGCTACTGCTTTTCCAACATCTCCCAGTGCAGATACCAGAGAATAGACAAAAATCATAAATACTCCCGATACAGTAAGACACGACAGTATAAACATTATTTCGTTTGAAATGTAAATGCCTAAAAGATGCGCTCCAATTATCGTAACGCTACATTGCAGCAGACTCAATATTAAAAATATCACTGCTTTTCCCGCATACATTTCAAGAGGAGAATATTTCGTTCCTTCACTGGTTCCAGGTTTTAACATTGCACATGTAATTAAAGCACCAACCCACATGGATAAAACAAGATAAAATGGAGATACTTGTGATCCATAATCAGGTACTGGGAACAATTCATGTCTGTCCAATTTTACAGGAGCATAGAAATAGTCTCCAAGTATTGTTTCATTAATACCTGTAATGCTTGCAAGGGAATCTGCAGATGAAGCAAGAGATGCAGCTGCTGTAAACAGTGCCTGTGTTGCAGCATTTGAAAGCAATACGGAACCTGCTGCAAGGGAAAGAGAACCTTCTGCTAATTCATCAATACCTCCCTTGAGCAGCTGTGAATTTGCTGCTAAAGATGAAGAACCGTTTGCTACTTGGCCTGCACCATTGTTCAATTGTCCAACTTTGCCTGCGACATTATCACTTCTAGAATCAATTTCATCAGTAATTTCATGTATTGCGGAGCTACTGGTGTGTTCTCTGATATATCCTGTAGCTTGATGAATTTCTGTATTGTACATATTTACTTTGTCAGATGCCTGCTGTGTACCTGCAGCAACTTGACCTGCACCGTCAGATAATTGCTGGGCACCATCGGCCAGCTGACCTGCACCGTCAGATAATTGTCCTGCACCGCTTGATAATTGACTTGCTCCGGAAGATACTTGGCCTGCTCCTGATGCAAGCTGACTTCCACCGCTAGCTAATTGGCCAGCTCCTGAAGCCAAACCGGATTGCAGTTCTCCAAGTTTTCCATAAGCCGCAAGATTTATTATTTCAATAATCTTTGCATTTAATGCATTATAAACAGCAGTGGAACCACTGTCTGTTAATTTAGCAGCGACAGGATTTTCTTTCATATTAACAATATATTCTAATTTTGCCTGTTGAGGGTCATCACTTGTGATTGAAACAACATTTTTACTCAGATTTTCGGGCAATACTATTCCCGCATAATATTCTCCCTTATAAACACCATCCCGGAGTTCATCTTCAGTGACAAATGTCCAGTTAAACTTATCATTATTTCTCAAGTCTTTTACCAGTTCGTCACCAACATTGATGTTCACGCCATCAAAAGATGCTCCTTTATCAGAATTTGCGATTGCAAATGCGACATTGCCGGTATTTCCATAAGGATCCCAGCATGCCTGAATATTTAATAGTGCATAAAGGGAAGGGATAATGATTAATCCGATAATAACAATTGTAACAATTGGGTTTGAAAATGCGGATTTAAAATCTTTTCGTATAATTTCAATAATATTATTATTAATTTCTATCACCCTATAATTCCTCATGTAATTTACATTTTATTCAAATGTAATATTATTTTTTCAATTTATGATAAATAAATTTAATCATATTTTGGTTAGAATAATAAAGAAAAATTGAATAAAAAGATAAATAAAGAAAAATATTCGGTTTTGTATTTAACGGTTGTATATTAAATGAATGTTGTCAATTAATCTTAATATTTGCATGTATTTCGATAATATGGAATTCGGCTTTACTGATTCTCCAATCTCTTTTATCATCATTAATGTGCTTTTAATAGATAATTGGCTGTTCACCAACATTATAATTTCATATTCCTGCATAAGCTATGCAATATGGTCAGTTTCCGAATATTTATTGTCTCACAGTTTTGCAATTTTGAATGATTTACCGGTAAATAGAAAACTTTATTTTATTTTATTTTAAATATTTTAGTATAGCAAAAAATTTATTTTTTGTACTATATAATTTGGTGAAATTATGGAAATTAACGGTGTAAATATACAAGATACCTTTGCTGAAGGTTTCGGAATAAAAGTATCTAGATTAATTATTACTGCAGCTACTAAACATTTAGCTAAAATTGCAGCTACTGAAGCTACCGGATTTGCTACTTCAGTTATCGGATGTCCTGCAGAAGCAGGTATTGACCAATACATTCCTCCAACTGAATCTCCAGATGGAAGACCAGGTTACGCAATTATGATTTGTCACATGTCCAAAAAAGCTTTAGGCGGACAAATTATGGACAGAATCGGTCAATGTGTTTTAACTGCTCCTACTGCAGCAGCATTTAATGCTCTTGAAAGTGAAGAAGCTTTCCCAACCGGAAAACAACTAAAATTCTTCGGTGACGGATTCGAAACTGAAAAAGACGTAAACGGTAAAAAAATGCATGTAATTCCAATCATGTCTGGTGAATTCTTAGTAGAAGATGAAATGGGATGGAAAGACGGAGTTGCTGGTGGTAACTTCTTCATTATGGCTGACAGTCAAATGGCTTCCATTGTTGCTGCTGAAGCTGCTGTAGATGCTATTCACGCTGTTGCTGGTGTAATCACTCCATTCTCTGGTGGTATGGTTGCTTCCGGTTCTAAAACTGGTTCCAAATACTCTTTCATGAGTGCATCTACCAACGAAAAAGAATGTGTAACTTTAAAAGACCAAGTAGAAACTGAATTACCAGAAAACGTATTCGGAAACATGGAAATCGTTATCGATGGTGTTGACGAAGAATCCGTTAGGGCTGCTATGAAAGCAGGTATTGAAGCTGCTTGTCAAGTTCCTGGTGTTATTGAAATTGGTGCTGGTAACTACGGCGGAAGCTTAGGTCCTTACCAAATCCATTTACAAGACTTATTCTAGAGAGTTTTACTCTCTTTCAATTTCTTTTTTTGTTATTTCTGCTATTTCCTTATCGGTTAAATTTTTTCCTATTATTGTTTCCTGTTTTTCTAACTCTTTAACCAATTCATTTAATGTATTTCTGTTCGGGCCTGAAATCCAATGAGAATGGATGTTATTGACGCTTCTATATAAATTTTTCAAAGCGGCCATAGCTTCTTCATTTTCTTTTAAATAATTTTGATAACGTTTGCCGTCTTCCATATGCATCGTTTTTATGTCACGGCTTAGAGGCGTTTCGATTCCCGGAATGTGGTAATCAATATTTTCAAGAGTGCAATCGTATTTGCTGATTACTTTAAATTCGTCAAGAATTTCCTCAGGAGTATGCTGGACGGTAAGTCTTAAAAGATGAGGCTTTGCAGATTCCAAATATAAATCTTTTCCACCGATTATTTCTGGAGAAACAAGTTTGTCTGCGCCTGCTTTTCGCAATCTTGAAAAATTCTCTAATTTGCTGACTCTTGAGACAATCCATGCATCAGGATTGGTTTCTCTAATTGTCAATACAATAAATAAGTTTGTAACATCGTCTCCGGTACTTATAATAACACTTTTACATTTTTTACCTGCTAATTTAGCTATTAAATCATCTTCTGTCGCATCTTTGTTAAGAATAATTGATGATGTGCTCTCTTCAAAATCTTCACAAAGCTCTTCATTCTTTTCGAAAATTACAATGTTTTGCTGGCGTCGATTCAGTTCTTTATAAACAACTTTTCCAACTCTTCCATAACCACAAAGAATATAATATGAATCCATATTTTGTATTGCTTTCATTTTTTTAGCCCCTCTTGAAAATAAACCCATTCTTTCCTGAAAATTTGTTAAAATAACATTAAATACATAGGCAAGTAATGCAACACCGCCCAATGCCAATGTTGTGGCAAATAGCTTTTGAATTCCTGTAGTCGGCGTATAGTCTCCATATCCTACAGTGGCCATGGTAATGATTGCATAATAAATGGAATCGACTAAATTCAATCCCATTATGAAATATGATCCGATTATTCCATATGAGAATAATATTAGTATTAAAATTATTCCATTTTCAATGTATTTTGTTGATAAACGTGTTATTAATTTGAATGTAATTTTTCTCATAAATCTATTCCTTTAATTAAGATATGTATATTTATACCTTAAGGTATTAAATTAAACTTATGGTGATAATGTGGATCCGATAGATATGATGGTTACTGATGCAAATTGTGAATATTTGGGATTGTCAAGATTGTGCCTGATGGAAGCTGCCGGCAAATCATTAGGTGAAGAAGTTGCTAAAATCGCTGTTTTTACTTTCTCAAAGCCTGTTAAGGTATTGATGTTTACAGGTTCCGGTGGAAATGGTGGGGATGCTTTTGTCGCAGCCCGTTATTTATTAAACAGGGGTTATGATGTGGATATTTTCATGTTGAAGGACAATATTCACTCAAATGAGGCCAGAATCAATCTGGAAATATTGGAAAATATGAAACCTAGACTTTCCAGGTTGACTATTCATAATTTAAAGACTTTGGACGATGTCAGTAACTGCAATTTTGGAGATGAGGAATCCATAATCGTTGACGGTCTTTTGGGAACGGGTATAAAAGGAAAGCTTCAGGAAAAAATAAGAAAAGCTATCGAAGTAATCAATGAATCTAAAGGACTTAAGATAAGTATTGACGTGCCGTCCGGAATGGATCCGTTAACGGGAAATATTGATGATGTTGCGGTTGTTCCCGACTATACTATCAGCTTTCATAAAATCAAAACTGGCGTAAGGGACGCTGATGAAGAACTTGTTGGCGGACTGGTTACGGCCGATATTGGAATACCTTTGGAGGCAGAATACTTTGTAAACTATGGTGACTTTTTAAGGTTAAAAAACAGATCATCCACATCACATAAGGGAAACAACGGTTCCATATTAATAATCGGCGGAAGCAAGGACTATCATGGAGCACCGGTAATTTCAGGCATGGCAGCCTTTGGTGCAGGTGTTGATTTGGTTTATGTGGCCACTCCCGAAAATGCTGCAATTCCTGTAAAATCCGCATCAGCAGATTTGATTGTAAAATCACTTGAAGGGGATTACTTGAATTTGGGTCATTTGGATGAAATTCTTGAATTGGCAGAAAAGGTTGATGCAGTGTTGATAGGTCCAGGATCAAGCATTAACGATGAAACATCAAAATTATTCAATGTGCTGGTTACAAAAATCAAAAAACCAATAGTTTTGGATGCTGATGCTTTAAAACAGGTTGATATATCATTAATAAAAAATAAGGATAATATTGTGCTGACTCCTCATCTGGCGGAATTCAACAGATTTTTCAACACTAATTTAAAGCTAGATTTGGATTCATATGACTTTAAAAAGGTCAATGATAACGTTACTGAATTTCAAAGAGTTGCAAAAGCAATTAAAGGTACAGTCATTGTTAAAGGCCAGTATGATTTAATATTGTCCGGTTCCAAATTCAGGATTAACCGTTCGGGAAATGCAGGAATGACTGTTGGAGGAACGGGGGATGCCCTTGCGGGAATTGTAACTGCACTCCTTTCCATTAAACTCAATGCATTTGATTCCGCTTGTTTAGGTGTCTTTATCAATGGTATTGCAGGTGACGAGGCATTTGAAGTGAAAGGAAACGGATTTTCGGCTACGGATTTAGTTTCATATATTCCAGTTGTGATTAAAAATGGATTATGTTAAGGGAATTTTTAAAAAAAGACCAAATCGCTTCATAGCTGAAGTTGAAGTTAATGGAAACATTGAAATAGCTCACGTTCCGAACACCGGACGCTGCAAGGAGCTCTTGGTGGATGATGCTGTCGTTTGGCTTGAACCCTCAGACAATCCTAAAAGAAAGACTAAGTTTTCACTTCACTTTGTTGAGAACCGTGGACATCTGGTATCAATTTACTCTCAGGAAGCTAACAGTATTGTATATGATGCAATCATCAATGGCCAGATAAAGGAACTTGCAGGTTATGATTATCATCAGAGAGAAAAAACAATAGACAATTCCAGAATAGATATATACTTGGCCAATGAAGTTGACGACTGTTGCGGTATGTCATTTCTTGAAGAGCCATGCTTTGTGGAAGTTAAAGGGGTAACCTTGGTTGTCGGCACGGAAGCAAGATTTCCCGATGCACCAACAGAAAGAGGAACAAAACACCTAAAGGAACTTATAAAACTAAAAAAAGATGGTTTTAGAACGGTAGTATTTTTCCTGATTCAGCATCCCTTGGGTGATTCCTTCAGACCGAATTGGGAAAATGATCCGGTATTTTCAAAAACCCTTAATGAAGCTTATGAATCCGGTGTTGAAATACTGGTCTATAAATGTGACAATCGTCTTGATGGAATTGATTTAATCCCTCAGTCTATTGATTTTGACTTATCGGAGCTTTGATAAGGTTTCACCAATTGCATCATTAATTACTAATGTCGCCAGATTGTCGTATGGAGTTTCACTTTTATTTATTAAAACCAGATTTTTACCGTTGAAATAATTAATCAGTCCCGCTGCAGGATAAACAACAAGTGATGTCCCGCCAATAATTAATGTTTCCGCATTGGAAATGTAATTCACGGAAAAATTCAATATGGCATTATTCAACGGCTCTTCGTATAATACTACATCAGGCTTTATTATGCCTCCGCATTCACATCTTGGAATTCCGTCTGAATCTAAAATGTAGTCTACATCGTAGCTTTTGTTACATATTTGGCAATAATTCCTGTGAACGCTTCCATGAAGCTCTAAAACGTTTTTAGATCCTGCCTTTTGATGAAGCCCGTCAATGTTTTGTGTTATGACGGCCTTTAGTTTGCCTTCTTTTTCAAGTTCAGCCAGCTTATAATGTGCAGGGTTAGGCTCAGCATCCTTAAAAATGAGATTTTCCTTGTAAAACTCAAAGAATTCTTCAGTGTGTTCAAAATAATATGTGTGTGATACCAATTCTTCTGGAGTTTTTGAATAAATCCCGTCAGCACTTCTAAAATCAGGGATTCCACTTTCCGTTGATACTCCGGCACCTCCAAAAAATACAATGTTGTCGGAGGAATCAATTATTTCCTGTAGTCTGTTAATTTTTGTCATTATTATATTTTTTCTAAAAGCTTAATATAAATCTTTTAATAATGGTAAAATTTAATTCTTAAAAATCAAATATATATGTAATAAATATACAAATTTTGGGTGAGTAAATGGCAAAAAGAAAGTCTGAGGTTGATGAAGATTCGTGCGTTTCTTGCGGATGCTGCATTAAGGTGTGTCCTAAAGAAGCTATTGAAGTTAAAAATGGAATGTATGCAGTAATAGATTCTGATTTATGTATCGGATGCGGGAAGTGTGTGGTAGAATGTCCATCCTCTATCATTGAAGGAGAATGCTCTAAAAAGGACAATAAGGTTCGCTTTAAGAGATGGTATGATTATCTATGGATTTTTTCAATCGTTTATTTCTCATTGGGATTTTTCAATATCATTTTTGCATGGCTTGGCATGATTTGCTTTATAGTGCCGTTATTGTTTGCCATATTCTGCGGAAACAAAGCATTTTGCAATCGCTACTGTGATAGAGGACAGCTTTTAGGATTGCTTGGTGGACGTTTAGGTCTTTCAAGAAAAAGGGATGTTCCTAAATGGCTGTATTCAAAAGCTTTCCGTTATGGATTTTTGATATTTTTCTTCACAATGTTTTTTGTAATGCTATGGAACACTTATCTGGTTTTTTCAGGAACAAAAGGCCTTACTCAGGCTGTAACGCTTTTATGGACATTCAACGTTCCTTGGACATGGGCATATCATGGAGACGTTATCGCTCCGTGGGTTTCACAGTATGCATTCGGTTTTTACAGCGTAATGCTTACGTCAACAATTTTGGGATTGTTGACCATGATTTTGTTTAAACCAAGGTCCTGGTGCGTCTACTGTCCTATGGGAACAATGACTCAGGCCATCTGTAAGGTTGAAAACAGAATCAGAAACAGATAATTTCATTTTTCAACAAGATTATATAACATTACGTTATATAATTATTCATATTGTTACAAAGATGTGATAACATGAAAAATGATTCTGAAGATAATTATTCTAATCTTGATTGGATGATTCATTGGTCATTAACCGAACACCATCCTAGAAACACCCAAATACAACTGATTAATAAGATTAATTTCGCTATTAAAAACGGCTATAAAAACATTATTCTCGAAGCGGGGACAGGAATTGGTAAATCAGCAATAGCCACAACCCTTGCAAACATGTATGAGGACTCCTACATTTTAACCATGACAAAGCAACTTCAGGAACAGTATCTGGATGACTTTGGGGACATGCTGGTTGAAATTAAAGGCAAGGGCAATTATGAGTGCAATTATAAGGGAAACTGCGACTTCTGTATTAAGGCAGAATACAATTTGGCCAGATGCAGTGACTGCAATTATCTTATTGCATTTAGAGAGGCCAAAAAGTCCGAAAACGTTATTACAAATTATGATTTCATGTACAGGGTTGGTGTTGACAATCAGATGCTTGATCCAAGGCAGCTTCTGATTCTTGACGAGGCACATAATCTTGAGAGGAAAATGCTCATGCTTTCTTCTCATGCGCTCGAACGTGAATACATTTCAACGAAATTCGGTATTGACATTTTTGAAGCCGTAATGAAAAAGGAAGTCTCATACTCCCACATAAGAAAAGAATCTCAGTACTGGATTGACGTTTGTGAAAATTTAATGAAGGTCTGCAGGGAACATATTGAAAAGATAGAAGGCACAGGCAATGATGTTCAGGTTACTTTAGATGAATTTGAAAACAATCCTTCCAAATATTCAAATGTCGATTATGTTGAAAAGCAGATTCTTGAAAGTGATTTGAAAGGATTTAATGCAATCCGATTAGGTCTGGAAAGTGGAGACCTGATTATTGACGTGCCGGATTTTAAATTAATAAAGGATAATAAAATGGATATATCTGCTGAATTCAAGCCATATTCCGTATCCGATGCCACACAGAACTTACTTGAGTTTGGAAATACCAGAATATTTCTCACAGGCACTCTGGGGAGCATGGAGAAATTCTGCCAGTGGAACAATATAAATCCGGAAAACACTTATTATATCTATGAAAAAAGTCCTTTTGACGTTTCAAACAGGCCAATTTACATGGATTTCGTTTCAAACATGAGCGGTCATAGCAAGGGAGTTCCCCATTGGAAAAATAAGAAAGCCATTTTAAAAATCAGGGAACTGATTGAGAGATATCCTAATCAAAAGGGGGTCATTCACACCTCAAGCAATGAACAGGCCTTCTGGATAATGGACAATTTAAAGGAATATAATCTATTGTTTGTTGGTGGCGAATCCAGAAATCAGGTTTTAAAGGAGTTTAATGAAAGTAAGGATGCAGCAATTATCATCGGAGCATCGATAAAGGACGGTGTTGACTTAAAGGGAGATTTATGCCGTTTTCAGATTATATTCAAGGTTCCTTATCCTCAGCTGAATGAACAGGTAAAATATCGTAAATCTCTTGACCCGTCATGGTATTTCTATCAGGCGGTAATGGCTATAATGCAGGCCTATGGTCGTGGTATTCGTGATAAGGATGATTACTGTGATATGTATATAATAGACTCTAATTTTAAGAATTTGTTTGAGTATAATAGGAATTTCTTCAATGATTATTTCACTGAAGCATTAAAAAAAGATATTAGATAGCATTAAAGCTATCTGTTTAATTTTTGGAAGTTTGCAGCTTGCAAACCGTGGTATTTAATCATACCTTCAACTTCCCTTTGATCAGTATCTTTATCTTCAAAGGTAATTTGTTCGATACTGTGTAAGCTGAAAGGTGATTTTCTGATTAATGGCTGAATTGAGCCTTTAAAGAGTTTCATTGTAACTTCACCACTAACTCTTTGTTGCATGTTGTCAATAGCTTGGTCTAAGTCTTCTCTTAAAGGTTCTTGCCATAATGCTCTGTATACTAAGTCAGCATAAAGGGTAGACATGTATTCTGCAAATCTTAATTCGTCAGTAGTTAATACAAGTTCTTCCAGTGCTTGGTGAGCTGCAATTAACAGTTTAGCTCCAGGAACTTCGTAGTTTTCCCTACTTTTAAGACCAATCATTCTGTTTTCAATTGTGTCTACTCTTCCAATACCATTGTCTCCAGCAATTTTATTAGCTTTTTCGATTAATTCGATTAATGGCATCATTTCGCCGTCAATAGCTACAGGAATACCTTCTTCAAATTCAATTGTAACTTTTTGAGGTTCATCATTTGCTTCTTCCCATGACTTTGTCCATTCGTAAATGTCTTCAGGAGGTTCGTTTGCAGGGTCTTCTAAGTTTCCTCCTTCAATTGATCTTCCCCAAATGTTTTCATCAATACTGTAAATTTTATCGTAATTTAATTTGATGCCTTTTTCTTCTGCGTATGCTTGTTCTTCAGTTCTGGTTAAGTTTAACTCTCTGATAGGTGCAATAATATCTAAATCAGACATTGCAAGAATTACAGCTTCAAATCTGAATTGGTCGTTTCCTTTTCCAGTACAACCGTGTGCAATTGCAGTTGCTCCTTCTTTTTCTGCAACTTCAATGATTTTTTGAGCAATTAAAGGTCTTGCAAGTGCAGTACTTAATGGATATCCTTCATATTCAGCATTTGCTTTAATTCCTCTTGTAATATATTCGTTTGCAAATTCTTCTTTGGCATCTATTGTGTAGTGTTTTCCAGGTCCAATTTTAGCAGCCATGTCTTCTGCTTTTTTCATTTCTTCTTCGCCTTGTCCTACATCTACACATGCAGTAATTACTTCTACATCATATTTTTCTTCTAATAATTTAACACATACAGAGGTATCTAATCCACCGCTGAATGCTAAGACTACTTTGTCCATTTAATCACCATATTAAAAATTTTTATAAAAATGAATATCAGTTGTTAATTATATTTTTAATAATATATATTATTATAGTATTTTTCAAAAAAAGTTTTGACAGAAGAGTACTCTTAATCGGGGTTATAATTGAGGTTGAAAAGTTATATGGGCTTTTGAAAAATTAAACACCCAATTAAGAGCAGAGTTAGAAAGTGTTTGGAAAGTCCACTTTTCATTCTCTGTAACATATATTAAACTTTATCCTATATAAAGTTTAGGTATGCCTAAATTATTACTCTCAAATCCTTTTCATCAACAAAGTCAATCAGGCGTTCATAGGTTGCATTCGATTTTAAAGTTTCACTGTTTCCGATAATTATAAGTTTCCTTTTGGCACGTGTAATTGCAACATTCAGCCTTCTTAAATCTTTTAAAAATCCAATTTGACCAAATTCATTACTTCTTACAGTTGAAATTATTATGATTTCTTTTTCACGGCCCTGGAAACCGTCAACGGTTTTAACCTCAATATCTGTTTTTTCAGATATCAGTTTCACCTGGTCTGCATATGGACTGATAATTCCAATGTCCTTTTCATCAACGCCAGCTTTCATATAGTCATTTGCAACTTTAAGCGCAATTCTTGCTTCAATGTGATTGACAATGGATTTGGAATCCTTCAAATGTTTTTCATGGTTCTTTTCCAAATCACAGGTGTCAATAAATAATATGGCGTCATCATCCTCGACATCTGAAATGTCTTTTAATGTGATGTTATTCACGCTTGAATCGCTTTTTAAATTATTATTATAAAATTCTGAATTCGGAAACTCCATAAGCATTTTATTCATGCGGTACTGAACATTTAACAGTTGGGATTTGTGGGGATACTTTTCTATTAACGATTCGAATAATGTGTCCTGCAGATCATAGGCTCTGTCGCTTATGATTGTTGGAGGAAGCTGCTTGTGGTCTCCTGCCAAAATAAACCTTCTGGCTTTAGCTATTGGAATTAAAACGCTTGGAATTGTTGCCTGTGAAGCTTCATCAACAATGACAACATCAAATTTGGTGTCTGAAATGCTGTCCAGTGCTGCAGATGAGTTTGTTGATAAGATTACATCACTTGTCTCGATGATGTCTTTAATCATCTTGTTTTCTATTCTTTTAATTTCATCATGCATTTCATCGATTTCCAAATTGTAATCCAGCCAGTTTGCCATGGATTTCATTTTCTCAGCACTTATTCCACGCCCTCCTTTTCCTTTGGAGGCATGATACAATATGTCATGGTCTGAAAAGCCACGCCTGTACTGTGGAGTAGGTTTTGTAAAGCTGCTTCTTTTCTCAATCAGCTTATCAATTTTTTTATGAATTCTTTTTATTTTATCGTTAAGGGAATGCTTTTCCACTTTATAGGCCAGTGTGTATGTGATATTGTCCTTTGATACTCTTTGCGGATGGCCTAAACGGGTAATCTTTAATTTTTTATTTAAAACCAGTCTTTCAACAATATTGTCTACTGCAGCATTGCTTTCAGCAGTTGCCAGGACTTTCCTGTTTTGCCTTACTTCCTGTGATATCAGCTCAACCAGAGTTCTTGTTTTTCCTGTTCCGAACGGGCCATGAATCAAAAAGAAATTCTGTGTGGTTAAACTGTTTTTAACAGCCTTCTTTTGGGAGTTATTCAATGACTGGTCAATATAGTCAATGTAAATGTTATCTCTGTTTGGCTGAGGGTCTCTTTTTTTAAGGGAGTATTCCAATGCGTTTTTACCTTTAAGGCTTAAATGATTTAAGTTATCCTCCATTCTTCTAAAGGTAATGTCATTTGCATATAAATCAAGTCTTACTTTTTTCTTAAGTGCCCATTTGGGAACCCTGTTGTCAAATGCAACTTTTATAAATCTTGCACCTTTTTCTGTTACCGTTCCAGTCAAATCACTTCTTAAGGGGTTGCCTGTACTTACTAAAATCATGTCTCCAACGCTGATTTCTGTGTCGATGATTTCTGATCTTCCAAACTGCACAATATTTAAGCCCAATTCCTTTCCCAAGTACTTTCCTTTGACTTTATTGATGGCTCTTCCAAGTTCTTCCCTTTTTTGACCGGACATACTTTCAATTTCCGATACCATCAATTCTATTTCGGCTTCCCGTTCATAATTGATTAATTTAATGAGTTTTTTGATATACTTTTTCAATTTTATCACTGTAAGTAAAAATATTAAATAAAAGTTTGATTTAATTAATAAATATGGATTTCGATAGGCTAGATGATTTTGAAAATGTAGAAATGACTTACGTTTCCTTTCTTTCAAGAGGTTATGTTTCTAAAAACAAGCATATTTTTGACAGCATCAAATTAACGTCATTTACTAAACTTGTTTTGGAATCCTGCGTTTATGGAACTCCAATTTTTAAAATGGGAAATTCCGGAAAGCGATTATTGATTTTATCCGGAATTCATGGAAATGAACTTCCTCCTCAATTGGCCAATTTGGAGCTGATGAATGAATTGCTTGGTGAAGAGTTAAACAATACAGTTTATTTCATACCTTTCGCCTCTCCAAAGTCAACCATGAACAACGAGCGTTCATTTAACGACATGGATTTAAACAGATCAGCACATATCACAAATTCCTTAAGCAACATGATTATTCAGACTATTGAAGAGCTAAAAATTGATTTTGTAGGGGACTTTCACTCAACGGCATATAACAGCAATCCCGGTTTTGAGGCCGTATTTTCTTCTAAAAACCCTACTCCTGAAAGCTTTTTAATAGCGAAATTCATTTCTGATGATGTTGGAAGTGAAATTATCACATTTGATATTGCAGGCTCACAGTATAAAGGTGCGGTTGAAGATGTGTGCAATCTAAGAGGAACTCCTGCCATTACCTGTGAAGTTTTATCTCCATTCGCATCCATTGGAAAAGGCAGTTTTGAAAAGTCATTGGAGCAAATGAAAAGCTTTTTAACCTATTTTGGATTTTGAATACTCTTCAAATGCTACCACTAATTACTTATTTTATATATTAATATATTAAGAGTAAGGTGATAATATTGTCTTCTTATAAAGGCCATACTCTATTTGCATTAATTTTGGCATTATTATTTTCGTTTAATCCTCTAATAATTGCCTTATCCATAATTGGTGCAAACATTCCCGACTTTGATCATAAAGTTCGAAAGGAGCATGTCTATAAGTTGATAATTTTAGGATTGTTGGTGTTCATTTCATTATATATCCTAAATCTACCTTATTATATTGGTTTAATTATTGTATTTTTGGGTGTGACCTTTTATTTTTCCGAACACAGAAGTTTTACCCATTCTATCCCTGGAATTATAATACTGGCTTCTGCAACAGCATTAATCTTAATATGGGCATGGCAGTTAATTATCAATGTAACAGTCCTTCCAAACAACTACTTGATTTCTATCCTGATTGCCCTTTTAAGTTTTCTGTTCCTGAATAAAAGGTTACTGCCTATATTTATTCCATTGTTTTTTATTTCAGTTGTTTTACTGCAATCTTTTGAAATAACTTATATTCAAATAGTATTGGCATTGTTTTTAGGTTTATTCTCACACATAGTTCTTGATGCGACTACTCCTGCAGGAGTGAAATTATTTGCTCCAATATCCTCCAGGGAGTATTATAAAAATTTTGCAATAGCGTCAATATTTATTCTAATCGTACTTGCCCTATTGTACCGAGCACCATTTTTATTTTCATTATTTGAAAGTTTTCTTAATTATTAGAGTCTGCAGCTAAAGAAGAGTCCTGAATCTTTCACCAATAAAACAAATCTTGAAACGATGTATAGAACAGGAAGCTCTATTAACGGACCGATTACAAGTGCAATGGCTATAAGTTCACGTCCAGGAAATGAATTAATTGCAATAGCAAGGGCTAATGGAGAATTGCGGGCAAGCGTTGTCATCGTTAAACTGGCATATTCTTCATATGTAAAACGGATTTGTTCGGATAACAATAAGTCTATTATTGTATTTGTTGCAAAAAATGCCATTAACGGTATGAATATTGTTAAAACGGAATTCAAATTCTCAAAAAGAAGTTTTCCCTGGCTGTTGAATATTGCAAAGACTGCAAGCGCCAGAAATATTATTTGATATTTTGAAAAAAATCCGGATACTTTTTCGTTTAAATCCTGATTTAAAAGTAGTTTTGTTATCTGTGCCAAAACAAATGGTATTACAATAACTATTAACAGTGAATAGCCTAAATCCGCATAGTTCATTGTATTCTTGCTTGAGAAAAATATTATTAAATAAACAGGCAGCAATACGATTTGCAGAATTAGATTAATTGGAAGTATTGATAGACTTAAATTAAGGTTTCCTTTAGCCATTTTGGTAAATACCAGATACCAGTCAGTACATGGAGTCAATATCAGCATGAAAAACCCGATAAAAATGTCAATATTTCCATTCAAAAAGAGATTTCCTAAAAAATACCCAAATAATGGTGTCCAAATGAAATTAATTATCATGCATGTGGAAGTGAATTTAATGTTTTTAAAGCTTTTTTTCAATTCTTTGAGAGGAACCTCCAGAAATAGACCATATAACATTAAGCATAGGAAAATATTAATCAGATTTCCAGTATTTTTTGATAAAATTTCAATATTTGTAAAAATCAATCCAATTATTATTGCTGCTATTAAAATTACCGGTTCTAGCTTCTCGATTAAATCCATCACAACACCATTATTTAGGTATGACTAAATTTGTTAGTTGACATATATATTATTTTGGATAGAATTTCTATCCTGTTATGATGAATACCGGTTCAACTCTTTTTCTGAAATGCAATTGCAATGCCCACCAGTACTCACTCATTTTTTCTAATTCCTTTTCTGATGGTTTTTCTTCCAATAATCTGATATCAACGATTATTTCGTTTTGATCCTTAAATATTCCATCAAAAAGCTCATTTTTATGGTCGCTGTCGATATCTTTTACCTGCCCAATTTTTGTCAGGGTTCTTTCTTCTTTACCTAGACTTAAAAAATATTGTGCAATGGTTTTTTCAGGTATGGCTTCTTTCATTATTTTTGTTATTTCTATCGCTGTGTCATTTATCATTTTATCACCAATCTTTTTCTTTAATTTACTGCTATATAAACTAGTCAGTAGTTTTTTAAAGCAATTTAACCTCTTAAAAGCAATATTGCTTTCACATGAGAGTTTATTTTTTCGGAGTTTTATTTGATAAAAAGTGTTTTTTGAGTTAATGGGAATATTTAAAAAGTTTTTTAAAAATCGATTAAAAGTTTTTAAATTTTAAAAAAAGAAGTTTGGTCAATTATTATTTCATACAATATTCCCTTCTTTTTGTAATATTGCTTTTGCTCGGTAAAAGCAAATCATGGTATTTTAATAATCTAATTGTTCATCGATGAACAGTTTCTTAAAAAACATTTATATGTTATTAAATGAAATATGTATATGATGAATTTGAAAAATGAAAAAGATATTTTTGACATGATGCCTTTTTTCGCATTGGCTCATCATATCTACAAGAATAAATTGGATTATACGATGAAAAATCCCAATAATATTCCTTTGATTCATGAAAGTAAATATCTGATACATATATACAATGAAAAGAATCTGTCTCAGGATGATTTGGCAAATATTTTCGGTCAAAGTAAGGGAACTATTGCAAAGCATCTCAGAACACTTGAGGATGAAGGATATATTGTAAGGCGTGTTGATGAAAGTAATCGTAGAAAATATATTCTTAAAACCACAGAAAAAGGTGATGAACTGGCTCTTTTGAAAATAAACGAGCTTGAAGAATGGAACAGAAAAGTTGGCGTTTTGGATTTGGATGATGATTCTATGGAAAAGTTTAGAAAAATCGCAAGAAAAAGCGAAGAGATTTTAAAAGATTTTGGGGAGTAATTTAAATGGCTAATGATAATGTGGAATTAATGAGGGGAGAACCTGAAATAGCGGTTAGAAAGCTTGCTATTCCGATTATGATTTCAATGCTTTTAACAGCATCTTATAATATTGTTGATGGAATTTGGGTAGCGGGTTTAGGTCAGGCGGCTATTGCAGGTATTGGTTTTGTAACGCCGATATTTATGATTTTAAACGGTTTTAGTATAGGACTTGGAAATGGGGCTACCAGCAGTATCAGTCGTGCTGTCGGTGCTAGAGATCATGAAAGAGCAAATAATTCAGCAACACATTCACTTCTGATATTTTTGGCGGCATCTATTATTTTAACAGTAATCTTCATTTTGATTCAGGAACCGCTGCTTAAAACATATGGTGCTAGCGGCCAATCATTGGCTGAAGGAATTAAGTATGGAACTCCTTTATTTTTAGGTTTATTCTCATTCATGTTTGCTAATGGTGGAAGCGGAATCCTTCGTGGTGAAGGAGACATGAAAAGAGCTATGTATGCTATTATTGTATCAGTAGCTCTTAATTTCATTTTGGATCCCTTATTCATTTATGTTTTAAACCTGGGCTCTGCCGGTGCTTCTCTTGCTACAATTGTCAGTTCATTTGCTTCTGCATTTGTTATAATGTATTGGATTTTAATTAAAAAAGACACTTATGTTAATGTTACTTTTAAGGACTTCCATTTTGATTCAAAGATTGTTGTGGACGTTTTGAAAGTGGGAATTCCATCTTCTTTGGACATGCTTATGATGTCTCTTGCTATGAGTTTATATTTAATATTTATTTCATCAATCGCTGGTGAATACGGTATTGCTGCCTTCACATCCGGTCAAAGATTATATTTATTTGCCATAATGCCTCTTACAGCCATCGGTAGTGCTGTTGCAGCAGTTTCAGGAAGTGCATTTGGAGCTAAAAATGCCGATTATCTGGACAGGACCCATAAGTACGGTACAAAATTTGCAATGCTGCTTGGTGTTGCAATGATGCTTATTCTTGTTCTATTTGCTCCTCAATTGGCTTTGATTTTTGCATACACTCCAGAAACTATGGGATTAATTCCTGAAATCACAAATTTCCTGCGTATAGCTTCATTTGGTTTACTTTTAGTTGGTATTGGTATGCCTTCAAGCTTTTTATATCAGGGACTTGGAAGGGGAACAACCAGTCTGGCATGGACAATTATTAGGGAAGTAGTTTTCACGGTCAGCTGCACATATATTTTTGGAATTGTGCTGGGATATGGCTTAACCGGTATTTGGATTGGTCTTGCCGTTGGTAGAATAATCGCATCTGTTTTAAATTATATTTACGCAAGAGTCACTATCAAACGCTTTAAAGAAAAATATTGGGCTGATATTGATTCCACATCCAACGGGTAATACTGATTTTTTGAAGAAATTGTCATGATTAAATTTCATGATAATTTTTCACTATTATTTTTTTAATTCAAATATTTTTTATCTTTTAAATTTATTTTAATCTTTTTTTAAAAGTCTATAGTTTTTTTCAGTAAGTTTAATATTTTTAAATTAATTTTACTAAATTTAAATTAAATTTTTTCTTTATGATTTTTCACATAAAAGCATACATTTATAATAAATAATCATGATAAATAATAATGTATATTTAGGTAGTCAAGATTTTGACTTAAAATTTAAAAGAAATGGAGCTTGTTTAATGTTTTTGACTAGAATTGTTTATGGAATTATTTATTTCTTAGACCTTATTTACGAGATTATTAAATCAACGGTTGACGTTGTTTTTAATAAGATTATGAGAAGAGATATTAATCCCGTAGTTATTGATGTTGAGACAGTTTTGAAAAGACCTGTTTCTCAGACAATTTTGGCTAATAGTATTTCATTAACTCCGGGAACTTTATCTGTAGAGTTAGATTCTGAAAATCAAATTATTAAAGTAGCTGCTATTTCTCCAAGAAGTAAAGAGGATATCATTCCTTTTGAACCATATATCAAGAAGATGTTAGAGTAGTTTAAAAAAAGTCTTCTTTATATTTAATTAATCGAGTGGGATAGTAATGGACATATTGATTATATCAAAATATATTTTAATGATTGCATTTGTCATAATGATGATTGCAGCTTTAAGAGCAAGTGCTTACAAAGGCTCTTCAATGGGATTGCTTGGAAGTTCCGTTGTTGTTGTAGCTTTTGCAGGAGCTTTACTTGTTTTTGGAGAATTGTATAATCTCACTTTTTATAGGGATATATCATTAGCTTTAATATTCTTTGGATTTGTAGGTACTGTTGCTTTTTCTATTGTTGCGGGAGGCGATAAGTGATGATTGTAGAATACATACAATCTGCTCTCCTATTAATCGCAGCATTTTTAGTAATCGTATCTGCAGTTGGTTTTATAAGTCTTTCTAAGGATATGAAAAATGTTGTTTATGCTAGAATTCATATTGTAGGTATTTTTGATATTGCTTGCGTTATTGCAATGATTGGTTTGGGCCAATATTTACTTGCAGCAATTTACTTTATTCTAGCACCATTTACAGCTCATGCTATTGCTAATGCATTCTTTAAAAGTGAAGATGTTGTAAATAACGTTGAATTAAATGTAGTTGAAGAGGATGTGGATAATCCAAATCCGTTTATAGTTCATAGGTCTAAAGTTCAGGAACTTGAAAATGAAGATTCCGAAAAGCTCAAGACTGATGATCGCTTTACAATTTCAACTTTAGATATTATTGAGGAGGAGTAAGATGATAGAATTTATATTAATGATAATAACTATTGTAAGTGCTATTCTTGCTCTTATTCAAAAAGATTTATTGAAAGCGGCAATTTTAACCGGATTTTCCGGAGGAGCTCTTGCAGTGCTGTTCCAGGTATTGCTTGCTCCGGATGTTGCATTGACTCAGGCTATTGTTGGTGCAGCTATTGTACCGGTATTTATTGCTTTGGCAGTTAAAAAAACACAAAGGGGTGATGCATGATGGCTGAAACTCAACTTGCTATACTGTTTACGTCTATTGCTTTAGTTGTAATAGGTCTTTATGCCGCAATCTTTGTAGATAACATTATTAAAAAAATCATAGGTATCAGCTTTATTGAAGAGGGTGCCAATTTGTTCATTGTAGGAATTGGTTATAAAGCTGGTGGTATCGTTCCGATTTTAATGCCAAATATGAATACGACTTGGTTTGCATCAAATGCGTCATATCCGCTTCCTTATGGTTTGGTACTTACCAGTATAGTTATCGGAGCATCTACCTTGGCCGTTATGCTTGCTTTGGTAATGGTCCTTTATAGAAAGTACGGTACATTAAGTACTCGTGTAATGTTGGCTGACACATCAAAACAGGAGGAATACGATGAATGAATTAATCCCATTAATGGTTATTGTTCCTATGATGGCAGCTTTGCTTTTAAGTGCTTTTTCAAAGTTTAATAAAGTTATTAAATGTTTAGCATTGGTTGTTGGTATTTGTCTGCCGATAATTCCTCTGCTTTCAAATTACGGATTGCATTACTTCGGCGGTTATCAGCCGATGATGGATAACGTTACAAATATCCTTTATCATCCGGCAATCACATATTCATTTGATTTCATGCAGCAGATATTTATAGCAATGATTGGTCTTTTGACTTTCCTAGTTGTCTTTATTTACTTAACCAAGTATAAAAAGGCTTCCGGATCATATCTGTTCCTGTTATTCATGGGTACTGCTGCTGTTACAGCATTGATATTGACTGACGATATTTTCCATATGTTTGTGTTCTTTGAAATATTGGCACTTGCCCAAGTCGGTATTGTAGCGGCTTCCTCAATAGATTACAGTTATGAAATGGCTTTAAAATATATGATTTTAGGATCAATCGGAAGTCCGATAATGCTTTTAGGAATTGGATTCCTATTGGCTATGACAGGTACAGTAAACGTTACTGATTTAGTGTCAATCATTCGTGGCGGACTTCTGGATGTGACTTCTCCAGTGTTCATGTTGTCACTTGGTTTAATATTCTTCGGATGGTTATACGCATCAGGTTTACCTCCGTTCCACACTATCAAATCAGGAATCTACAGTAAGGCAGAACCTCATGGAGCAGCACTTCTCCAGTCATTTACAGTTATTTCAATGATTTCAATCGTATTGATAATGTTTAGAATATATTCAACATTACCTATATTTGAAGTCCTTATAGTGCTCTTTTCAGTTGTTGCCATGATTTTAGGTGTATCAATGGCTTTAACCCAGACAGATTTCAGACGTATGATCGGATTTTTAGCTGTTGGGGAACTTGGTTTCATCGGATTGGGTATAGGTCTTGGAACCCAATACGCAATCACTGCAGGTCTTTTCCAGGCTTTAAATGAAATTGTCATTACTGCATTGTTATTCATAGGATTTGGAGCTATTGTACATGCAACCAATGAGGTAGACACCCGTAAATTGGGAGGTCTTTTAGCATATCATCCGAAAGTCGGAATCATGCTTTTAATCGGCGGTTTGGCTATGGCAGGTGTACCTCCATTAAGCGGTTTCCAATCCAAATTAATGCTCGTTCAGGCTTCTTTAAGTTGTGGTTATCCCGAATTGTCCATTTTAACTATAATGGTTAGTATAGCAACCTTTGTAGTATTTGTAAAAACATTCTACTCTATGTTTTTAAGTCCAAAACCACACGATTTAGAAGTTGTTGATAAAGAGGTTCCAAGAGCAATGGTATTTGCAATGGCAGTTTTATTAATTGTAATTATTGCATTAGGTTTATTCCCAGATATGGTAACCGGTGGAATTTCCAATTACGTAGGAGGCTTGTTACTATGAGGCTTTACGATCAAATCTTTAATATAGTTAAGAAATTTAAAGAATTATTTTCACCAGGTCCTGTAACTAATGCTGACGTTTCAGGCAGTATCACGGCTGAAATATTTATAATAGTTTCAATAGTGGTCGCTTCCTTATTGCTCAGGCATGTTAGTCTTTTACTTGCCGGATTGGTAACATTAATTCTAGCTATTGTATTGATAAATAATATTCCTCTCATTCCTAAATTCAAAATAGAACAGGAGGATTCTTTAGAAAAAATGTTATTCTATGCAGTTGTCGTGTTAGGATTAATTGTAATATTCTTATATTGGGGTGGTACTCTTGTCTAATGTCAGAAGCATATTTGCCGCTGTTATAACTGCAATATTATCTGTTACTTTATTTGATGCAGTTTTCCATTTAAGTAAAATAATTACTCCTGGTGTAAGCAATATCTATAATGCGCTGGGAACTCAAATTGCACCAAACATGGTAACCGTTGTTATTTTCGATTTCAGAGGTTATGATACTTTAGGTGAATCAATTATACTGTTAACTGCAGGACTTGTAGTTTTACTTGTATTCGGTAAAGGAAGATTGGAGGGTAAACTATGAGCCAAATTCTTAAATTAATAGCTTTACCAATTTCAATTGTTTTAATCTGTTTAGGTATAATGACAATTCTTGGAGGACACATTACTCCGGGAGGAGGTTTCCAGGGCGGAGCCATGATTGCTTCCGGTGTTATATTATCAATTCTTGTTTACGGATTGGGTAATTCTCCAATAGAATTTTCACATGCTTATATTGAAGTATTCGAATCAATCGGTGCATTAGGTTACATCGTTTTAGGTTTAGTCGGTCTTTTTGCAGGAGGATTCTTCCTCTATAACGTTGGAGCTGACATATTTAATCTTGTTCCGGCATCAATTCAGACCATATTCCATTATCCTGATGTTACTAATGCTGGTATTATTCCTTACTTAAACATATTCGTTGGTTTAAAAGTATTCGTAGGATTAAGTGCTATTGTAATTGCATTTGCCGGATTTAAAAAGTTTATTGAGGAGGATGTTGATTAAAATGATATCTATAGGACCAATTTTATTCGGATTTATCCTAGGTTTGATTATAGGATCTCAGATTAAGACAGGCAATATCAGTGATACATCATTTAAAGCTTCCTCTTATGTGATTATTATAATAGCAGGATTAATAATGGCATGGCAATTGGGGGAATTCCCATTTTATGATTATTTCCCATTATCCACAGGATTTGCCTCCGCTTTAATCGGTATTTTGTTGTCAAAATTTATAGTAGCAAGGAGTAGCTAAGGGGTGTTAAAATGTTTTTATCTACTAATACATGTGATGGAAAAGGAGAATGTATTAAACAATGTCCTACAAAAGCAATCCGTTTGATTAATGGAAAAGCTTTCAGCTGCCTTACTTGCGGAATCTGTTATCAGAATTGTCCAAATGATGCAATTTTCATTAATAATTATGGAGGATACGTTATAGACAGAGCAAAATGTAACGGCTGTGGAGTCTGTATGTATAACTGTCCTACAAACAATATTCATATTGAAGATGGAATTGTTTACGGATTATGTTCCAGATGTGGTGTCTGCAGTGATGCATGTCCGTCCAGAGTCGACGGTGCAGATTTTACCCGTGATAAGCAAATCACATTCATTGAATCAATGAACATATTGATTCCGAATTATGACAATCTTCCTTTGAGGGAGGAAAAAGTTAAGGAAGTAACTAGAGGATACTTCGGAACAGATATTGATAAATGTGTCTTCTGCGGAAGATGTTCCGAGTACTGTCCTGCGGGAGCTATTGAAGTTGTTCAGGACAGGGATGACGGAATCTGTAGAGGATGTAAAATCTGTTATGACGTTTGTCCGAACGGCTCAATGAATAAACTCCAGATGATTGATAAGACAAGCTGTACACTTTGTCTGAACTGTATGAAGGCTTGTCCTCACAATGCAATATCAATGGATGACTTTAAACTTGTCGTGAATAAGATTAATCAGGAGCCTACAGGCCATATCATATCCTGTCTTAACTGCGGATTATGTGCTGATTTATGTGAAAACGGATCACTCATCAAGGATGACAACAGATTGAGATATGACCCAACCAAAGACGTTGATTCAACTCATGATGTGGCTATAAGTCATTGTCCTATTAAAATATTGCATGAAGACGATGAAATGTTTATTTATGATGAGTTTGATGAGGTAGAGCTTCCTGCACTTTCAGGATTCTGCGTAAGCTGTGGAAAGTGTGTTCAAGTCTGTGATGTAACTCATGCAAGACAATATAAAGTGGCCAGCTGGGACGGAAGTGTTTCAGATGACTGTATATCATGTGGAATATGCTGTGAAGAATGTCAGGAAGATGCAATTACCTTGAATAGAGGTACAATTTCAGTGGACTTGGAAAAATGTATATTGTGTGAAAACTGTGCAGTTCACTGTCCTGTCAATGCGATTCCTAAATCTACAATGTATAAGGCTGAAATCTCTGGTGGTTTCAACTTAATTGACCAAAAACTGTGTATGCATTGTGGTTTATGTCATAAGGTCTGTCCATATGAAGCAATTGATGAAATTAATGGTGAATTTATAGTTAATGAAGAGAAATGTACATATTGCGGCGCATGTAAAAACAGCTGTCCTGCAAACGCATTTATCTTCGAGAGAAATTTTAAAGATTCAATAGAGGGTATTTAAATGAAAAGTATGCTAAGAGTAGCTTTGGAAGGAGCGTTTACTAACTTTAAAAGAATCTTTTTCGCAGCAGATAGAGTAACTGATATGGAAATGAGAAGACAAATTTCCACATTATCTGTTGAAGTGGAGGATAGAGTTGACGAATCTGCATGCATAGGCTGTGCAGGTTGCGCTAATGTTTGTCCAACAAATGCTATAGAAATGAAAAATCTGGCATCTCCAGTTAAAATTACTGAAAATTGGGTTAAAAATCAAGTACCTGAAATTAATCTTGAAAAATGTGTTGTTTGCTATCACTGTCATGATTTTTGTCCGATATATTCACTTTACGGACAAAAAGGAGCAGTTCATCCAAATTCAGTTGGAGATCAAGAAGTTAATGTTAATGAATTAATAGAACAACCGTTTAAAATATCTGAAGATAAACTTAAAGTAATTTCTGCATATCTTTCAGATAAAACTGTATTAAAACATAGTGAGGATGGTGAATAAATGAGTATTAAATCTTTTTCAAGAGCAAGAGCAATTCATGTCATGCTGGTTTATACCGGCGGATGTAATGGTTGCGATATTGAGATTGTAAATTCAATATTGTCCCCAAGATTTGATGCTGAGCAATATAAAGTTTTCTTAACCTGGAATCCTCGTGAAGCCGATGTATTGGTGGTAACAGGACCGGTCACACATTTAAATAGAAAACCTTTGGAAGCTATTTATGAAGCTATCCCTGAACCTAAACTGGTTGTTGCTGCTGGAAGCTGTGCATTGATGGGTGGAGTATACAAGAATATTCATGGAGATATTCCATCTGAAGAAATTGAAGGGCCGGTTGAAAACATCATACCTGTTGCAGCTAAAGTTCCTGGCTGTGCAGTAAGACCTCAAGATGTTTTAGCTGGAGTGGTAACCTTATTACCAACATTATTAGATGCGGATTAGGTGATTGAATGGAGGAAAAAGTACCAAGAAGTAATATTATCGAAACAGAAATTCCAATGGGTACAGTTCACCCTGCTGCATTGGAACCTTATAGAGTAAGGCTTTTTGTTGAAGATGAAGTTGTTCAGGAAGCTGAAATAACAATTGGTGTTAATCATAGGGGTATTGAAAGAATTATGGAAGGTCTGCCGGTTGAAAAAGCAAATGCATTAACAGAAAAGATTTGCGGTATTTGTTCCAATTCACATGTTTGGAATTCATGCAGAACTGCAGAAATCGGCCTTGACATTGAAATACCTGAAAGAGCCCGTTATATTAGGGTTATAATGGGTGAACTTGAAAGATTACACTCACATTTCCTTTATTTAGCTCACGGCTGTGAAACTGTAGCTCACGAAACCTTTTCAATGAGGGTATTTTACTTAAGAGAAATAGTAATGGAACTTCTCGCAATGATTGGGGGAAATAGGGTTCAGTACGGTTGTCCTATCATCGGTGGAGTAAGGCCAAGATGTGATTTGGACGAAGCCAAATTATTGAGATTAAAAAACGATATGGATAAGATTGAAGAAGGTCTGACTGGATTTGCAGAAAGATTCCTGGCAGATTCAATTTTGGTTTCAAGAGTCACTGGCGTTGGGGTTTTACCTGCAAAACAGGCTATCAAACTAGCCGTTACAGGACCTTCCCTAAGAGCAACAGGCGTTGCAAGAGATTTAAGAACAACCATGTTTGAATATGATGATTTTGATTTCAATGTTGTTACCCAGCCTGACGGAGACGTTAAGTCAAACTTATTAATGAGAGTTTTCGAATCATTTGAAGCAATAAAAATTATCCGTCAAGCTGTTGCAAATATTCCTGAAGGTAAAATAGTTAACAGGGATTGGGAAATGTTTGACACTGGACTTATTGAAAGTTATATTGAAGTTCCAAGAGGAACTCTTTATCATTCATACGCACTGGAAACCGGAAGAATCAGACATTGTATTATAAGGACTCCGTCAATGGCAAATATTGGTGCAATGCAATATGCCTGTATCGGAGATCATGTTACAGATGCGCAATTGTGTATTGTACAGTGTGACCCTTGTTTTACATGTACTGACAGGGCAATAGAAATAATTAGGAGATAGAATCATGTTTGAAACTACTGCAATTAATTCAATTTTAGCGGTTATAATAACTGTAGTTGTTTGTTTTATAATATCTACGTTATTGCCTGGAATTGAGCGAAAATATGTTCATGCTAGAATTCAGCAAAGAATTGGGCCTCCGGTAACAAGTCCTGGAATAATGGCACCAATCAAGTTTTTATTTAAAGAGAATATCAAACCTTCTTCTCCGGTGCCAGGATTGTACAAAGCATTGCCTGTAATATGCTTTTTGGTAGTATTGTCAATGTTAATTGCCCTTACTCCTTACGCATTTGCTATTCCTGCTCTTGCAAGTTTGGTTGCAATTGTCGGTCTTTTGAAAGTTGAAGAAATCTGTTATGTATTAATGGGGTCCCTGTCCAAATCAATCATGTCTGTTAGAATGCCTTTCCCGGACAGAGTAAAAGGTGCGGCACACCCGAAAACTACACTTTCATTTATTGAGGATATCAGTGCAAAAAGATCTTTAAGAATGATTACTTACGGTTCATTCCCATTGTATTTGGCATTGTTTGCACCTGTAACTGCAGCAAGAAGTATTTTTCTTCAAGATATTGTTTTATATCAGCAGGCGAACGGACCATTCTTATTTACAGTATCCGGTGGAATCGCAGCTGTTGTATTTTTCATCGGTTATATGATTGTTTTAAATGAATATCCGTTTTCAATAATTAAGGCTAAATGTGACGTTATTGAAGGACCATACATGGAGTATGCATCCAAATACAGGTCAATAGTATTTATTACAAGAGGATTTTTAATGTTCACTCTTGGAGTATTGTTCTCAGTACTCTTTATTGGAGTTCCGGCAACAATATTGTCTCCATCAATATTGCTAAATGTAGTTGTTGTTTTGGTATTTGTATTGATGATGGGAATCTTTTCAGCATTCACTCCGGTATTTACAAATAGGCAGCTTTTACCGTCTATTCTCGGAGCTACATTGCTTGGAATATTGGCTATAGTGCTTGGATTATTATAAGAGGTGATTATTTTGAAATTTGTTATGAGACCATATCACATGGTAAGTCTTGGAGGCTATATTGTAGAATGGGATTTTCCGTATAGGAATCTCATAGTAGTAAATAAAACCTCTGAACCAATAAAGGTTGAAATACCGGTCTTTCATGAGGAATGGATTAGTGAACATCGTGATTTGGGTCTTGATGTTATTCCGGTTGCTCGTGAGGATAATTATTTGCGCATGTGGAAAAAAGCCCATGCAGAATTAGATAAAATAAGGCCACAAAATGAATGATTATAGTATTACAATTGTATCTTATGAAGAAAAGGGAGTTTTAGATGATATTACTGCCGTGATTAGTAATTATGGTGCTAATATTAGCTATACTCATCTTTATGTTGAAAAAAATAATATGGGTTCCATCAATCTGGAACTTGAACATGTGGATGACATTGATGCATTGATTGAGGATTTGAATAAGATTCCTGAAGTCAAGTCAGTTGAACTTCACGGTTCCCAATTGGACATTTATGGAAAACGTATTATTATTGTCGGTGGCGGTGCTCAGGTATCTCAGGTTGCAATGGGTGCTATAACTGAAGCTGACAGGCATAACATACGTGGTGAGCGTATAAGTATAGATACTATTCCTTTAGTGGGAGAACGTAATATTGCTGAGGCTGTTGAAGCCATTTCAAGATTACCTCGTGTAAGCGCTTTGGTTCTTGCAGGATCTTTAATGGGCGGAGAAATTACAAAATCTGTTAAAAAGGTTCAAAAAGAGAATAATTTAATTGTAATTTCTTTAAACATGCCTGGAAGTGTAACAAAATATGCTGATTTGATTGTAACTGATCCGGTTCAGGCCGGAGTTTTAGCAGTAATGTCCATTGCTGATACTGCTGTATTTGATATTTCCCGTTTAGGCGACAACATCAAATATTAATCTTCTTTTTTTAATAAATTTTCACCTAAAATTATTAACTCCCATATTACCAAATTCAAATCTAATACAATTAAATATATAAAAATATAAAAATTATTGTATAGATTAGAAATATTCTATTCTAGATATAATATTATATTGGTGTTTTTAAAATGAATAAAAAAATAGGTTTTATTTTGGCTTTGGTTTTAATCGCCTTTTTAGTCATGGGTACTGCTAGTGCAGGTCTTTTTGACTTCTTAGGCGGTGGAAATAGTACCGCAAAAGTAACCAATAATGATTCTAATTTAATTGTTGGTTTTGATGCTGAGTTCCCACCTTACGGGTTCTCAGATGGAAAAGGGGGATATCAAGGTTTTGATTTAGATTTAGCTCAAGAAGTTTGTAACAGAAACAATTGGACTTTAGTAAAACAACCAATTGACTGGGATGCAAAAGACGCTGAATTAAATTCCGGAACTATTGACTGTATTTGGAACGGATTTACTATAAATGGTAGAGAAAACGATTACACCTGGTCTGAACCTTACATTGATAACAAACAGGTTGTTGTTGTAAAAGCGGATTCAGGCATTAATTCACTTGCTGATTTAAAAGGTAAAACTGTAGAAACACAAAAAGATTCATCTGCTTTAGCTGCTCTTAAAGGAGACAACAAAACTCTTGCAGATACTTTTGCTAAATTAGTGGAAGTCGCAGATTATAATACTGGAATCATGGATTTAAAATCCGGTGCTTGTGATGCTGTAGCATTGGATATCGGTGTAGCACAATACCAAGTCAACAGTGGTAACGATACCGGTTCTTTAAAAATCTTAAATGATTCTATTTCATCTGAACAATATGGTATTGGATTTAAAAAAGGTAACACTGACTTAAAAGACCAAGTACAAAAAACTTTAGATGAAATGTTTAAAGATGGTACTGTTGCTAAAATAGCAGAAAACTATACAACTTATGGTGTTCCAGGTTCTCTTATTCAAAAATAGATTTGAATTGAGGTAGAATATCATATGATGTTAGAATCTATGGTAAGTCTTTTGATGGAGGGTATGATTACCTCCATCGAAATATTCTTACTTACTTTATTATTTTCACTTCCGTTAGGATTACTAATTTCATTTGGAAGAATGAGCAGTTTTGCTCCTCTTAGATGGCTAATGAAAATTTACATTTCCATTATGAGGGGTACGCCGTTAATGTTACAGTTAATTGTCGTGTTCTTTGGTCCTTACTATATTTTTGGAATGACTCTTTCACCGGATTATAGATTCATTGCTGTCATCATTGCATTTACTATGAATTATGCAGCTTATTTTGCTGAAATCTATCGTGGAGGAATCGAAGCTATTCCTAAAGGCCAGTATGAGGCTGCCCAGGTATTGGGTTATGGTAAAATTCAGACATTTTTCACAATCATATTGCCTCAAGTATTTAGAATTATTCTTCCATCAGTGACTAATGAGGTCATTACGCTTGTAAAAGATACTTCATTATCATTCGTTATTGCTGTTCCGGAAATGTTTACTGTAGCTAAACAGATTGCAGCTGCAGACGCTTCAATTGCGGCGCTATTGGTTGCAGGTATATTCTATTACATATTCAATATAATTGTTGCATTTGTAATGGCACGTCTTGAAAACCGTTTCAATTATTTAAGTTAAGGGGATTATTATGAGTTTATTAGAAGTTAAGAATCTTAAAAAAAGTTTTGATGACAATGTTGTACTTAAAGATATTTCCCTTAATGTTGAGAAAGGTGAAGTATTATGTATAATCGGACCTTCAGGTTCAGGTAAATCTACATTACTTCGTTGCATTACTAAATTAGACCATGAGGATAGTGGTGAAATAAATTTTGACGGTACCTTCGGTCTGGTATTTCAGGATTTTAATTTATTCCCACATCATAATGTTTTAAAAAATATTACAAATGCTCCAATTAAAGTTCAGAAAAGAGATAAGAATGAAGTTTTAAAAACAACTCGTGATTTGCTTAAGAAAATGGGTCTGGAAGATAAGGAGGATGCTTATCCTCACGAATTATCTGGCGGTCAACAGCAAAGGGTTTCAATTGCCCGTGCTCTTGCAATGAATCCGGACATATTATTTTTCGATGAACCTACTTCAGCTTTGGATCCTGAATTAACAAGTGAAATTCTTGTTGTTATCAGAAATCTGGCTGCTGAGAATATGACTATGGTAATCGTTACTCACGAGATGACCTTTGCACGTAATGTTGCTGATAAAATTATTTTCATGGATGATGGATATATTATTGAAGAAGGAACTCCTGAAGAAGTATTCTCTTCAGATAATGAAAGAATGAAGGAATTCCTTGGTAAATTCTATGATTAAAAAGAATTAGGGGTTAATCCCTATTCTTTTAAACATATATTTTTATATTCGCAATTTCCACATTTTCTATCGTTTATTTTTACTGTCGGTACTTTTTTATTGTATTCAATTTCCTTTACTTCGTTAATTATATCAAATAACGCTTTTCTGATATTAACGTCCATCACTACCGGTCGCCTTTCGTTAATTTTGGTATAATCGACAAAACCTACAAAGACTTCTGTTTCAAATTCCTCTTCAATCAATACAGCATTTGCCGCAAGGTCTATTGCGTCCTGGTCCCAAACGCCTTTAAGAGGGGGAGTTGAATGTTTAATTGATATCGGAAAATATTTCCCGTCAACGATTTCAATCTTGTCGCACAATCCGGTTACTTCTAATTTCATGTCTTTCAGGTGATATGAGTACATGCAGTTTGGAAAGAACATATCTACGATTGCAAATCCGTTTCTTCCTAAAAGTTCCATTGCCTGTTTGGCTTTTATTGCATAATTTTTAATATTGAAGTATGTTTCGTTGTTTATTTCAATAATCTGCTCTGTTGTTAGGCCTAAATTCATATTCTGGATTGAAGAAAATGTACTTTCAAGATAATTTGCAATGTTTTCTGATAATGTGTCTTCAATTTCTGTCAGACTCATGTCTTTTTTTAGTTTACGCATATTTTTCTGTACCAAATCCTGTGTATCTATTTTAATCTTTTTTAATTCAATATTCAATTCTATATCTTTGCTTTCTGCTGTATCCACATGGGTCTGCAGATATAATTTCATTGGACAATACATGTGTGATCTTATTGAAGAAATGCTTATCATATTTTAACCTCTTTATTTTTGTAATAATACATTGTTTGTCCTAGTATAAATAAATAGAGGTTTTAAATGCCTTCAATTTTTATAAAATAAGTAATTGTGGTGATGTTTGGTGAATAATATCGTTTTATGTGAATTTTTATCTCTTAAGGCAATATTTTCATGCTGGGGAAATTTTTAGCTTAAGATATTCATCTATTGCTTCACGTGTGGTTCCAACAACAAGTCTGTAATAATCGTCTTTTCCTTCGCTTATTACCTTTTCAACTTTACCCTTGGCAATGACATGTTCTCCATCAACCACTTCACCTGCGTAGGTGTGTGTAAATGATACGACTTCAACAATGTCTTTTTCAACCCCGTCAAGAATTTCAACGTTTTCTACTGTGTATAATGACGGATTGTCAAAGGCTCCAAGAGCACTAACGATATCACATTCTATCTTGGCTATTCCCTGAGGTTCATATCTGGTATCTCCCCAGCTGCCTTCAATTTCCTCATAGCCTTTGGTTGCTAAAATATCGAATAATGTACCGTTTATTGTTCCACGATTTGCCTTTCTGTTTTCATACCATCTGAATTCTTCAGGAGTAAGGCTTGAATCGCTCATTCTTTTATTGTAAACAAAGTCCCAGTAATCGTCTGTAATTCCATTAAGGGTAATATGCTTGTCAACCTCTTCAATGTAGACTTCTTCGTTCCTATGTTTTTTAAATGCTTCAATAGCTTTTCTGTGATTATCAAGACCATAAATAACATAATCCAAATCGGAAACGTCATCTTTTTGAAGTCCAGGTAAAATTGATCCTGAAATACCCATATCTTCATAGTCAATGCCTGCAATGTAATGGAAAAAGTCACAAACGTCCATTAATTTGGAAATGATTTCTGGATTTTTGACTTCACCACCGGATTCAAAGGTCTTTTTAAGGCCTAGTAATCTGTTTTCAGGCTTTATGACTCTTTCAACCTTGTCCAGCGGCACTCCCATCATTTCAACATTAGTTACGTCACAGAAGTATAAATAATCCGGATAATTTTCACGTAAATATGAATAAGCTTCCTCAGAACCTACTTTTCTATATCTAATACCGTCTTTTTCACGGTCTCCATTTTCATCAGGTATATATCTTAAAAATGAGATGTATCTATCTTCAGGATGGATATAATTTGTTGATGCGAAATACATTCCATCAGTCGTGTAAATAAAATCTCTTGTTCTTACTTGCATAAATATAACTCCTTTAATCTTAATTTATCATAATTTAGCGAGAATACCTCAACTTCTCAGAGTTGGGGATGAATCACATTGTTGGGGGTACTTTTATTTTTGCTAATTTTCCTTGTTGATTTTCTAAAATAGGCTATTTTTTCATGGTATTTGTATTGAATTTTTCATTCAGTATACTATTTTTTTTGATTTTTTTTATAATTTATATGTTTGCACAATAGTCATCAAATGCTCTCTCGGTATTTCTTTATATATGTATGTCGTTTATATTATATAATTGTAGTTAATACATATTTTATTTGGGTTTTATTAATAAATGGTGGTTATAATTAAATGAAAGTTGTTAATAAGAATATTAAAGTTAGGATTTATCCTTCAAAAGCGGATAAGAATGATAAAGGCGAAAATATTGTTAGTATTAACAAAATTGAGTCCAATATAGGTATTCACCGTTTTATCTATAATCATGAATTGGCTTTAATAAATTATTTTAAATCATTATTGGTGCAACATGGTTATGGGGATAAGGTTATTGTTAATGATTCTTCTTGTAATATGCTTTTAAAGATGTTACGTGCGGAAAATTCTTTTTTAGAAAAAGCAGAATCAAGTAGTCGCCAACAGTCACAAAGAAATCTCATACAAGCATTCAAAAGATATTATAATCCTAATTTAAAATCCAATTATCCTGTATTTAAACACAAAAGAAATGTAAAAGATAATTTCAGAATAATAAACAATAATAACAACGTAAGAATTCAAAAAAACAGGTATGGATTCGAACAAATCAAACTGGCTAAACTAGGATTAATAAAATTCAAAACCAGCAAAGAATATCGAGAATTACTACGAAAAGCCAGCAACACCAATGATTCCACAGCAAAAATAAAACATGTAACAATCAAAAAAGAAAATACCAAATACTATGCCGTTTTCAACATCGAATGCATACACACACCAGATAGAATAATCGGTCCACGCCAACAAATCGGAATAGACATCGGATGCAGCAAACTAGCCGTTCTCTCCAACGAAAAAGAGATACCCAATCTTAATCTAACAGAGGAAACAGAAAAAATCATCCACTATCAAAAAATAATGAGCCACCACAACCCAAAGTCCATAAGATACAAAAAAGCACAAAAACAATACAACAAATGGTATAAAAAACTAATAAACAAACGCAATGACTATTATAACAAACAAACAGCAGATATTGTAAAAAACAGCTGTTTTATAGCAGTTCAAAACGAAAATATCATTGCATGGAAACACAATAAATATTTAAGCCGAGGCATACAACTAAATGCGCCACGTACCTTCATGGACCAAATAGAATACAAATGTGACTGGAACGACATCGAATTCATCAAAGTACCTAAAAACTTCCCATCCACCCAAATCTGCAGCAAATGCAAAAAACAGAATAAAAAAATAAAAGGACAGGAAAACTTAGGAATACGTGAATGGGACTGCCCATATTGCAATACACATCATGATAGGGATGTCAACTCCAGTATTAATATCCTCAGAAGAGGTTTAGAACTCGCCGGGGCGGCGGGGCAGTAAAATTCCAAAATATAATTTTTTGGGTTGCGAATCCCCGTCCTCAAAAGGACGGGGAAGTTCAATTAAACTATTAAATTAAATTTTATGTTATATTAATTTTTAAATAACATTGATTACAAATTATTATTGTCAATTTTAATATTGATTTTTAAATGAAAAAATATGCATTTTTGCAAATTACATTATAGGTTTTAATATGAACATTACTCATAAACATATTGAAGAAATTTTTGAATATGATGGAAGCCAGATTAATCCTTCATGGGCTTTTCAAGAGTTTGGAATTTACGGTTCTTCCATAATCACTTGGATTGGGCCTGTAAATATCACTCCTGACAACTTAAAGGATTTTGCTGATGTTGGTTTGGAAATTAAGTCCAATTATATGGTGAATTTCATTTGTGAATTCTTTGACCAGCAGCCAACCAACATGAGGATTGCATATCTTCGCCAAAGGCTTCTTGTAATGATTTTTAGAGAAATTTTAACTGAAAAGGGAGTTAAAACGACCCGTGAAGGTGATGACATTTTCGTTGACGGAAGAAAACTCAGCATTTCAATTGCCAGTGTTTCTTTAAGTTCTGCAAAAATTCACTTTGCACTTAATCTGGAAGATAAGGGAACTCCCGATGACGTTGAAACTATCGGTTTATATGATATTGATGATGGAAAGGTCTTTAATGAAGAGAACTTAAAAGACCTGATTTTTGAAGTTGTTAATCGCTATATTGATGAGCTGGAAACAATTGAAAAAGATATTAGCAAAACAAAGGTGTTATTATGAAAATTCTGGTAAACGGTATACAATCCAATTTGAGATTTTCATCTGCCCACATTATTCCGGGCCACGAATCATGCGGATTCATACATGGCCACTCATATTTTGTTGATGTGGAAATCGAAGGTGAAAGAGCAGGGAATTTTGAATTTGTCGTTGACTTTAAAGACGTTAAAAAATATACTAAGGCTTTATGTGATGAACTGGATCACAGGCTTTTAATTCCTGTTTACAATACTTTAATCGAATTTAAGGATTTTGACAAGGAGTCTAATTCAATTTTTGATTTGAAAAAGGAAAAAACCGTCTTTTTCAAGGTTGACGGTAAAGGTTATTCAATTCCTTCTGAAGATTGTGTATTCTTGCCTCTCCCATATACTTCTGCAGAAGAGTTATCTAAATTTTTTGCAGAAACATTGGCCCGCAAATTGTCAGAAACATATGATAATTTGGAATATATTTCAGTTTGTGTTAATGAAGGAATCGGTCAGGGTGCCCAGTTTAAAAAGGAATTTGTGGAATAAATATGAAAGCACCAATAATTGAAATATTTTCTTCTTTTCAGGGAGAAGGAGTTTTAATCGGTCAGAGACAAATTTTTGTTAGATTTGCAGGCTGCAATTTAAATTGCGCTTACTGTGACACTAAAAATAGTATTTCCAAAAATCAGGGAACACTTATGACACCTGCTGAAGTTGTTGAAAAAATCGAAAGTATTTTAACCCCTGACTGTCATACTATATCTTTTACCGGTGGTGAGCCATCGTTATACCCAGAATTTATTAACGAAGTTTCCAAGCTTACCGACCTTAATATTATGCTTGAGACTAATGGGACTCTGCCGGATAATATTGATTTAATTGATAATTTAGATATTGTTTCGCTTGATATTAAGCTAAAAGAACAATTTAATGGCGATTATAAAGAAGATATTTTTTTAAATGAAATTAAATCACTAAATTTATTAATAGAAAAATCTATAAATGTATATTGTAAAGTAGTTATTTTGCCAAGCTTAAAAATTGAATCATTTGAAGAGGTAATTAAAAAAATTGATAAAGAGATAATTTATAAAAATAATCTTCAAGTTATTATTCAACCTTCCAGTCCTTTAAATGAATGGAAAAATCTTTCTGATTCTTTATTTGAATTTTCCGAGATTGTTGGAGAGTATTTTGAAGTATCCACCATTCCTCAAATTCATAAGATTTTGAATATTGAGTAAAATGATTCTGTTTAGGCGATAATTATAATTTTGAGGTGAATAAATGAACGAAAATATAATGAAAATAGCATCTAAAGATGTTATATCAATTCCCCCAAGTAAAAGTATTAAAGATACTGCGAAAGTTATGATGGAACACCAATTTAGAAGATTACCAATCACTGATCCAGGTTCTGGAAAAGTATTGGGTATTGTAACCGTAATGGATATTTTAGATTTCTTTGGTGGAGGAAATAAATTCAACATTATTGAGAAAAAATATCAAGACAACTTTTTAGCAGCTATCAATGAACCTGTACGTGAAATCATGTCTCGTGACGTCATTTGCTTATCTGAAAAAGCTTCCGTTAATGATGTTGTCGAAACTATGCTCTCAAATCAAATTGGAGCTCTTCCTCTTGTTGACGGCGATGATAAACTCGTCGGAATCGTAACCGAAAGAGATATCGCATTAACCCGTGCAGAAGGAATTGATGATAGAACTGCACAAGATTATATGACTACAAAAGTCTTTAATACCACCCCAGGTACTCCTGTTGAAAGTGCATGTAAAATCATGGTTAGAAACGGATTAAGAAGAATTCCTATCGTTGGAGGAGAAGCTGACATTTCCAAAGCAGCTAAAAAATTATTAGGTATTGTAACTTCAACTGACCTTATCCGCTTCTTTAATGCAAAAGAATTTTTCGATAACTTAAATTCAAATGCAGCTAGTGAAATTTTAGAAAAAACAAAATTATCTGATATTATGGTTGAAGACGCAATTGTCGTTGAACCGGAAGACACCATTGGTGAAATCTGCGAATTATTTAAAATAAGCAATATTGGTGGTGTACCAGTAATTAAAGATGATACTGTAGTCGGTATTATCACTGAAAGAGATATTTTAAGAGCTGTTAAAAAATTATAAAAAAATGGAGGTAGACCAATGCAAATTAAAAATTTAATGTCTACATCTTTAATCACAATCGACAAAGACCAAAATCTTAGCGATGCATTAAAGTTACTTAGAAAAAATAGAATTTCTCGTCTACCAGTTCTTAACAATAAAGAATTAGTAGGTATTATTTCTGAAAGAGATATTGCTAAAAAGCTAGGTTCTTCAAAATATGAAAGCATGCCTGCTTCAAGGCTTCATGTTTCATCCGTAATGGTAAAAGACATCATTTCAGTTCCACAATCCATGCGTTTAGCAGAAGTAGCTAATATCATGCTTGAAAACGGAATTGGATCCGTGCCTGTCATGGAAGATGATAAAATGGTAGGTATTGTTTCAAAAGCTGATTTTGTAACTTTAGCAATTGATGGGGAATATGAAAAAATATGTACTAAAGAAATAATGACTAAAGACATCATTTCTGTTTCACCATCCGAAAGATTAGTTCATGCAAGAAGAGTCAGCATAGACAATAAAGTCGGAAGACTTCCTGTCATGGATGATGAAGAATTAGTTGGAATGATTACTTCTAAAGATTTAATGAGAGCTTTCATTGACTTTAGGAAAAATGTTCCGGAAAAATATCAAAAATCTCAAATCAAAGAAGTATTAATTGAAGATATCATGTCTACAAACCCTTGTGTTGTCTCAAAAGACACTCCTATTTGTGAGGTTTCTAAAATCATGATGAAAACCGGTTATAATGGGTTACCTGTTGTAGAAAATGATAATGTTATTGGTATAATAACTCAAACTGATATCTTAAGATTAATTTCAAAATTAGAAGCATAGTGTAGCTATTTTAGCTATACTTTCTAAACTTTTTTTTTAAAGGTGATTCAATGGATGAACTGATTTCTTTTTTAGGTCCTATGGGGACATTTTCTCATGAAGCCGCATCATTATTGGGAGATGATCTGGTTCCTTTCTGTACCATTCCTGCAGTCATGGAAAGTATTGACTCCGGACAATGCATGAAAGGAATTGTCCCGATTGAAAACTCTATTGAAGGTCCTGTAGGAATTACTCTTGACTGTCTTGCCCATGAATTTGATTTAAATGTCGTTGGTGAGATTGTAATTTCCATTAATCAGAATCTTATCGTCAATCCAGGTTCTCAAATGGAAGATATTAAGGATGTATATTCACATCAGCAGGCAATTTCCCAGTGTCAGAATTTCATCCGAAAACATGATGTTCAGCCTCATTATGCAGTAAGCACGGCCAGCGCAGCAAAAAGCATTGTCGGTGACAAGTCAAAGGCGGCTATCGGCCATATTAAAAGCGCAGAATTATATGATCTGGAAATCCTTGAAAGTAACATTCAGGACGTTGACAATAATGCAACCCGCTTTGTAGTATTGTCAAAAGAGGAAACTGAACCTACCGGCAACGATAAGACATCAATAATCTTTTCAATATATGAAGATCGCCCTGGTTCCCTATATAATATACTCGGAATCTTTCAGAAATACCATATTAACTTAACTAAAATCGAATCAAGACCATCCAAGCAGGGTTTGGGCAAATACCTGTTTTTCGTAGATTTCTATGGCCATTATAAAGAGGATGTAATTAAAAAAATTATAATGGACATTGATGATAATACCTATTTTTTTAAAGTCCTAGGTTCCTATCCCGAATTTAAGTAAACTATAAATTAATGTTTTAATATAATTATTAATGTTAACTAAATTTAGGGAGGGTTAGTATGTCTAATGATAAGGATAAACTTCTAGAAATTATGGCAAGTTTAGAGTCTGATTATGCTCATGGAAAAATATCTAGAGAAAAATATATTTATTTCCGTTCAAAATATGAAGATAGATTAAATGCTTTAGATGCTAGGGAAGCTACTAATAGAATTAGATCTATGCAAGGTAAGCCTTCCAATTCTCCTAAAAAACAAAAACATGTTAGAAATGAAAGAAAAGAAGAAGAAGATTTAGTTCAAAAATATATTATTAATCCGAAGAAAGGGGACAAAAAAACTAAAGAAAAAACCCCTATGGATTCAGGTACCTTTAAACTTTTAGCTATTTTAATTTTGGCTATAGGGTTTACTGTAGGTGCTGGTTTTGGTGTATTTAGTTTTGATTTTGCATCTTTTTCAGATACAAATGCTTCGGCTATTGTCACGGACACAGCATTTCCTGATGTGGCCGATATTCACGTAAATACTACTTCTAATGTTACAACATCATACAATGCAAGTGATGTTCAAATAGAAACTACTTCAGATACAGGTTATATTCCTGATTCCGGAGGCAGTTCTGAAGGAGGAGGCAGTTCCGAAGGAGGAGGTAGCTCCGAAGGTGGAGGCTCTGAAGGCGGCGGCTCCCAAGGCGGTGGAGGAAATGTCCAAACTGTGGGCTAATCCTCACTATAATTCTTATTTAATGGTGAATTTATGAATAAACTTACAATAATTGGAGTTGCAATACTTTTAATTGTCATAGCAGTTTTCGGCTATATTGTTGTTAACGATATTACTTTCAATACTGGAAGCAGTAACGGTAGCAACGCTAATTCCAATGAATCTGTTACTATGTTAACAATGTCTAAAGGTGGAGTTACAGTTAATTATCCATCAAATTGGGTATTGTCTCAGGCAACTTCAAATAACTCTGTAATTGCAATTTCTAAAGAAAGCGCTGTTGATAATCTTGAGGTCGGTCAAGTAAACATTCATGTTGAGAAGAAAGAATTCTCAGGAGACTTTGAATCCTTTGTCAATAAGTCCTACACCAATATTCGGGCTGACAGTGCATTTGATTTAGTGTCTTCCGGTGAGGTTTCAATCAACGATGAAAAAGCTTTGGAATACATTTACACTTCAAGTGCAAATACCGGTGTTGTCAAACAGCATAAGGCGCTATGGTTTGAAAGAGGCAATCAGGCTTATGTTATAATGTACAGTGCTCCTATAGATAAATATGAGGCAAACTTGCCTGCTGCCGATTATATCATAGGACAAATTAAAATTAACTAATTTTTTTATTTTTTTGAGGTATTTTATGATTATATTATGTGTTACTGGCAGTGTAGCGGCCAGCCAATGTATTAAACTAGCAAGAGAATTTAAAAGACAGGGTATGGAAGTAAAATGTTTTATGAGCGAAGCCGCTTGTAAAATCATCCATCCAAACTCTATGGAATTTGCAACAGGAAATGAGGTTATCACTGAATTAACAGGTAATATTGAGCATGTCAGATATTCTCAGGAAGATTTGATTCTTGTTGCTCCGGCCACTGCAAATACAATAAGCAAATTCGCTTATAAAATAGCTGATAATCCTATTTCTACTTTATTAATAACTGCCTATGGACATGACACTCCGATTTTATTTGTTCCGTCCATGCATGATTCAATGTTTAAGGCTATTGAAGAAAACATTGAAAAGATTAAATCTGAGGGTTCAGCTTCATTCATGCCTCCTGTAATGGATGAGGGTAAGGCAAAATTCCCTTCCAATGAGGATATTGTTCTTGAATCTTTAAGATGCATTAATTTGGCTAAGAAGTGATTTTTATTCGTGGAAAAAAAGTTTTAATAAGTCTTGGTGGAACTTTTGAACCAATTGACTCTGTAAGGGGAATTACAAATAAATCCTCTGGAAAAATGGGTTTGGCTCTTGCTAAGCAGGCCTATATTCTTGGGGCTGATGTCACATTGATTGTTGCCAATGTAAGTGTTGAAATCTCTCCTCTTTTTGAGGTCATTCCTGTTGAAACATCCAAGGAGATGGCCGATGCTATTTTTGAAGTGGTCCACGATTTTGATATTTTCATTTCAACCGCTGCAGTTTCTGATTTTGAGGTTGCAAAGCCAAAAAATAAAAAGATTGACTCTGAATCTTCACTGTCCATTAATTTAAAGCCTACCATGAAGATTATTCGCCAGATTAAAAAGATCAATCCGGACATTTTTCTTGTCGGATTTAAGGCTGAATTCAATATATCTCGTGATGAGATAATTTATTGTGCTAGAAAACAGATTGATAATGCAGGAACTGATATTGTGGTTGCAAATGACGTTTCTAACGAGAACTGTAACTTCGGATCCGATAAAAATGAAGTTCTTATTATCGATGATGATGTTTTATCCGTTCCTCTTGCAAGCAAGGATGAAATCGCTAAAACTATTATGAATGTGATTTCTGAGAAGACTTCATGTAGATAGCACAAAGTATTTTATTATTTGTTCATTGGTATATGTTAAATAATTAATTTAGCATCCAATATTTTTAATTTATTTTTTTAAAGTACTATTTTAATTAGTCACAAAATCAATTAAATTGCAGGATTTTTTCCACCTATTTTTTGGATGATATTTTTTAATACTGATTTTCTTATTTCTATGTTCTTTATTTAAATAGTATTTAAGTAATTGGTGGTGATTTTTCAAAAATTTTTTCTCTGCTAAGTTAATGTCAATATTGCTTTGATGCGGTTTTTTATATTGGGAAAAATAAGTAATGAGTAATACTTTTTTGATAAAAAGACATTATTTTAGGTTAAAAATTAAAATTCATAAAAACGAGTTATATGATAAAATAAGTTCAATCCTTTAGGATTTATTTAAATGAAGTGATTAGTAGAGTGAATTTACCTAAAGGATTATAAAGTGAACTTTTATTTTATTTGCATTAGCATATATTATATTTAATTTTATGGTATATAAAGCTATTGAAGTAATACTTTTTTGGGTATTTTTTAACATTTTTTAATAAAATTTTAAAGAAGTTTTTTCTCAAATATGCTATGAAAATTCACTTATTTTCATTAAAAATTTTTTTCTATTAAAAAAGCTATATGGTCTTTTTCGTAAGGTTCCAGTTTTACTTTTTCAATAATTTTAAAACCTTTCTCTTTGAATTTCTTCTCTTCTTGCTTGAAAATCTTTTTAGGTTTTTGTACTACGTCAATACTTCTGGCTTTAATTGTTATCATTCCTAAAGTATTGTCCTTTGAGAATAAATTCATATTTTTCATAAATAATTCTGACTGTGTAGGCTGAGCAACATCGCAGTATAAAAAGTCAACCTTTTCAACTATATTCATATACTCCTTAGGTTTTGTTGCATCGCCGAGTATAGGATAAATATTAGGCCTTTGACGTGATAGTCTGGTTAACTTTTTAGCAGTTACAGGTGAAAATTCAACTGCATATATTCTTCCGTCATAAGCTATGTCTGAAATATGTGAAACTGTCGTACCGGTAGATGCACCAAGATATAAGACCTTGTCATCATTTTTGATGTCTAAATTTTCCAGTCCGTTTAAAATGGCTGCTGATAATTTTGACCTTCTTGGATTCCATAATCTGTATTCGACATCTTCTGCAATTAACTCTTCGCCGTAAACGCTGATTCCTGGTGTCAAGTTACGTGTTGCAACTTCATCGCCCTTTAAAAAAACATCCATTTTCATTTCCTCCTTCTTTTTTTACCTTTTTTATGCTTCTTTTTTGATTTCTGTTTTTCTTCTTTTCTTTTTTTAGTGGTTTTTGTTGGAAATGGATTATTTTTTTCTATTTCTTCAGCTTTAGCTGTAAATTCATTAAATATTTCTGGGTTAAAGTCATGAGTAAAAACGTCTTTTCTTGCGGCAAGTGATATTCTTCCTGCAAGCATTCTGGCAATCTTTCCACGATTCCACCATTTAGCTCCACGAACCTGGGGATGCTGGTATATTAATCCGTATTTTGGAGGACGATCTCCACTTTTCAGGTGTCTGAACAATGCCTTTTCAGCACCCATTATCTGAACGGTGCTTGAAGGATAACTTGCAAGTCTTTTAAGTCCTCCTGCGTGGGATATTAACTTTGCACCGAGTGATGCACCTACAAGCAGTCTTAAATTAGGTGCAACGGATTCCATTTTCGCATCAATATAATCAATAATATTTTTTCTGGTTTGCTGAAGTTCATAAATTGATTTGGCGTAATTGTTCATGATATCCAAATCCTGTGGGTTGATATCATCTTCAATATCTAACATGTCCTCTGGAAATGCGTCACTTTTGGCGTTAATGATTTCTTCTTTGGTTTTATTTTCATAAATCAGTTTGATGTAAGTCTCATTATTTTTGATTAAATCCATTTCTGGGAAGTACAGTGCGTACCATTCACGAATTCTTTCAATTAATTTGGAAATGGACTCGTCAATCTCATCTATGGAATTGATTGCCTGAATTAAATGTTTATCGTCTCCTGCCTGAGCCTTTTTCATCCTGTAAATTGCCAGTTTCTGGTATATTTCATTATCAACATCCAAATCAGAATGGCTTCTTAGATATTCTCCTGCAGGATTGGGGTTTTTCACTTTAACCCTGTCAGAAGCATAATCGGATGAACGCTTGTTGGATTCGACAATTACTGAATCATAATCCTTTAACAATTCCTCTATCAGTTCACTTTCTTCTGTAGGAATCTCTTTATTGTCAATTTCAATAAGTTTTTCAAGCATTTCATCTTCTTTAAATAATCTTTGCCCAATCAATTCATTGTTTTCATTAAATGCGTAAAATCCTTTAACACTGTAAGTAACATAACATTCCATGTGTTTAGATTTTCTTTTTATTTTTAATATATTTTGGCTTTCAAAAAGTTTTTAATTATTTAAAATCAAATATTTCAATTGATGTCAAAGCAAAGTTTTAGAGATTTAAAAGAAACAATAGAATTGAAAGATGGTGAAATCGATGAGCTCACCATGGAACTTGAAAGTAAAAAAGAAGAAATCAACAAATTAAAATTATATTCAACCAAATTAAAGTATCAAAAGGAAAATCTTGAAGATAAATTGGATAACGAAATAAGCAATGAAAAGGCTAAAATCAAAGAGCTCGATGACCTGGATAAAAAGATTAAGGAAAAAGAAGACATCATTGATGATAAGCAGGACCAGGTCAAGTATCTCAGATCATTGATTGATGACTATAAGGCCCAGATTAATTCCAATACCGAAAATCTCGAGATTCAGCTTAGAAAGATTTCTAAAACTTATGAAGGTTTGCTTAATCAGAAAGACAAAATCATTGAAAATCAGGATGAACAGATTAAACTGTTAATAAAAGAAAAGGAAGAGATGATGAAAACCCATAAGACTTCAATCATTTCTTTAAAACGCCAGAATGACAATTATCGCCAATTGCTTGAAAATTATGAAAAATAATTTTCATTTCTTTTTTTAATTTCCACTAGTTTTAAATTATTTGTAATACAAATATTAAATTATAATAAAAATTTGGTGGAAAATCATGTTAAAAACAGATGTTTGTGGAGTTCATTTTAGAAATCCTTTAATGCTGGCTGCCGGAATCATGGGAAGTACTGCTTCTTCCATGAATTGGATTTTAAAATCCGGTGCAGCAGGTGTTATTAGTAAATCCTTTTCTTTAAATCCTCATCCAGGATATAAAAATCCCACCACTGTCGGTGTTGATGGCGGAATAATTAACGCTATCGGTTTATCAAATCCTGGTGTTGAAAATTTTAAAGAGGAATTAAAACAGATTGACAGAGACGATAATGTTGTAATCGCATCAATTTACGGTGCCACTCCTGATGAATTCAGCAGTTTGGTTGAAGAGATTAATCCTTTGGTGGATATGATCGAGCTGAATATTTCATGTCCTCACGCTATGGAAGGCTATGGAGCTTCAATCGGTCAGGACTGTAATTTAAGCCACACTATAGTTGCAGCTTCAAAAGATGCAAGTGAAGTTCCTGTAATAGCTAAGCTCACTCCAAATGTAACTGACATTACAGAAATTGCAAAAACCTGTGAGGATGCAGGTGCTGACGCCTTAAGTCTAATTAATACCTTGGGGCCGGGAATGAAAATCAATATTGATCTTGCAAGGCCTGTATTATTTAACAAGTTTGGGGGAATGAGCGGTAAGGCCATCAAGCCTATAGCTATCAGTAATGTTTATTCTGTTTATGAAGCTGTTGATGTTCCTATCATTGGTGTCGGTGGTGTTTATACCTTTGAAGACGTTGTTGAATTCATTTTTGCAGGTGCAAGAGCTGTCCAGATAGGTACTGCAATCATGGACGAAGGCGTTGAAGTATTTGGCAAAATCAACAATGATTTGGAAGCATTCATGAAAGAAAAAGGTTATTCATCCATTGATGAGATGGTTGGCCTTGCTCATGGAGGTGACTAATATGATTAGAGCTCCTGAAGCAGTCACAATCAAGGAAATCATTGATGAGACTCCTACAATCAAAACTTTTAAATTTGATACAGACATTGAGGCCAATCCTGGTGAATTTTTAATGGTTTGGAACGTGACTGATGAAAAACCTATGTCCATTTCAAATATTGGTGATGGGGAATTGTCAATCACCGTTAAAAATATTGGAGACTTTACCTCAAAGCTCCATGAACTTGAAGTCGGAGACATGATTGGTGTTAGAGGCAGTTACGGTAATGGATTTAAAACAGACTTTAAAGATAAAAAATTGCTTGTTATTGGCGGAGGAGTAGGTATGGCTCCGGTAACCGCATTAACCCATAAATTAATTGAAAATAATGAAGTTGATGTTTTGCTTGCCGCAACCACAAAGGACGAACTCCTATTTTTGGAGAAGTTTGAAAATCTTGATGTTAACCTCCATCCATGTACCGATGACGGGTCATACGGATTTGAAGGTTACGCCTCAAATTGTCTTAGCAGTTTACTTGAAGAATCGACTTACGATTATGCATTTGTCTGCGGGCCTGAGATAATGATGATAGGAATATTCGATATCCTTGAAGATGCCAACATACCTGCAGATTATTCTCTTGAAAGATATATGAAATGCGCACTGGGAGTCTGCGGACAGTGCTGTGTAGACAATACCGGCTGGAGAATATGTGTCGAAGGGCCGGTTTTCGACAATGAACAGATTAAATTAATAGACGAATTTGGAAAATACAGACGTGACGCATCTGGTGTTAAATATTAGCTAGTGATTTATATGGAAAAAGATTTAAAAGAGTATATTACGCCTCCAGTAATGTTAATATTATTTCTTTTGGCAATTTCATTAATGTTCATATTTCCTGTTTTGAACATGATAATACTTGGGGCAATCTTGGCTTATGGTATAAGGCCTGTTGCTTTAAAAATCCAGTCTAAACTGAGATTCCAATCTATTTCCATATTGATTTCGATGATATTGGTTTTAATACCGTTAATACTTCTGATAGCGTATATTGTATTTGTGATATCTGGAGTTTTAACGGACTTTTTTGCTGCAAACCCTAATTTGGACATTAACTATACATTGTCTCAATTATCCACATATGTCCCGCAAAATCCATTTTTCGATGGAAACAATATTGTCCCGACTATTCAAAGTGCCGGAAAATATGTATTATCCTATCTGGCTGGAAAAGTAGGGTCTATTGCAAATATTACTCTGGACTTGTTCATATTGGTCTGTTCTGTCTATTACTTTGTTAAGGATGGGGAAAATTGCATTAATTTTGTCAAATCCTTCATTCCCGATGAACACCTCGACTTTTTTGACAGAACAGTTGAATCTGTGGAGGATGTTTTAAAAAGCATTTTCTATGGTCACTTTTTAACTTCCGTAATAATCGGAATATTCGGTGCTATAGGCTATTCATTACTGGGTTATCCTTATGGTATATTTCTGGGTGTAATAACCGGAATTCTACAGTTGATTCCAATATTCGGGCCATGGCCAATTTACTGGGCATTGGCTATTATGGATGCATTGAACGGTAATTATCCAAGGGTGATTGTTGTTCTCTTGTTTGGATTTTTCTTAAGTCTGGTGGATATGTATATCAGACCCGCAATATCCTCACATCATGCAGATATTCATCCGCTGATACTGCTCGTTGGATTTTTATCCGGACCTTTGGTTTACGGTATCGTTGGTTTCATTATAGGGCCGTTGATATTGGGTATTACCTATGCGGTTCTGGATAGTTTTAGAAAGGAATTAAAGGAGTCTGAATAATGGAAAAAGATGTTGTTATTTTAGATATTGACTATATATCCTATGAAGATAAGCCGGTAATACGTTTATTTTCAAAAGACGGTGATAAAAATGTCGTTTTGATAGACGATTCATTTACGCCATACCTTTACGTTTACAGCAATAAACCTGATGAATGTATGAAAGATTTGGATGAATTGCTGGAGGATGTGGAAATCGAAAAAGTAACTAAAAAAGATTTCCAGATTGAAAAAACATTCATCAAATTAACATTCACGCACCCTCAGGAGCTGTCCAAACACAGGGATGAAATAAGGGATTTGGACAGTGTATTGCAGATAAGGGAATTCGATATTCCATTCTATAGAAGATACCTGATGGACAGGGATGTAATACCTATGACCAAGGTAAGGGCATCCGGTGAAAAAATAGATTCATTTTCAGCTCTTGACAGCAAAACCCATGATGTTGAAATCATCAAGCTTGACAAGCCTCTTGAAAGAATTGATGACAATGTAAATGACTTTAGAATACTCAGTTTCGATTTGGAAGTCAGAAATCCTCATGGAATGCCCGACTCACAGGATGATGAGATAATCATGATTGGGGTTGCAAGTAACTTTGGAATAAATGAAGTAATTTCAACAAAAACCAATTCTGCTGACCGTGATGATTTTGTAAACCAGGTAGCAACTGAAAAAGACATGATACAGACATTTGCAGATATCATTAAGGAAAATAATGTTGATATCATTGTGGGATACAACTCAGACAATTTTGATTTTCCATACCTGATTGACCGTGCAAAGATTCACGGCGTTGATTTGGACTTGGGAATGGACGGATCAGATATCCGCTTTATTAAAAGAGGATTTACCAATGCTGCATCAATGAAAGGATTAATTCACGTTGATTTGTATCTTGTCATGAGAAGATACATGACTTTGGAAAGATATACTCTTGAAAGGGTCTATTATGAACTCTTCGGTGAGGAAAAAATTGACGTTCCGGGAGACAGAATCTGGGAATTCTGGGACAATGGCGGTGAAGAATTGGATAATCTCTTTGATTATTCACTTGATGATGTTATATCCACTTTAAAAATTGCAGAACAGACCTTGCCTCTTAACCTGGAATTGACCCGTATAATAGGTCAGCCTTTATTTGACGTAAGCCGTATGGCAACAGGTCAGCAGGCAGAATGGTTTTTAGTAAAACAGGCATACTTTGATGGTGAAGTTGTACCTAATAAACAGGGGTCAAATTTTACAGACCGTGCAAATGCGGAAGATAACGAAGGGGGATTCGTACTTGAGCCCGATAAGGGACTTCATGAAAACCTGGTTCAGTTCGATTTCAGGAGTCTGTATCCTAGTATTATCATTTCCAAAAACATTTCTCCTGACGTTCTGGTGGATGGCGATGTAGATAATCCTGACGATTATAATTTTGCACCTGAACATGAATTAAAGTTTAAAAAGACTCCTCAAGGGTTCATTCCTTCAGTTATTGATAAGATTTTACAGGAACGTTTCAGAATCAAAAGGGAAATGAAAGCTTGTGAAGACCCGACAGAGAGAAAGTCCCTTGATGTACAGCAGCAGGCCATTAAACGTCTGGCAAATACAATGTATGGTATTTATGGATTTCCTCGCTTCAGGTGGTATTCATTTGAATGTGCAAAAGCTATTACTTCCTGGGGAAGGCAATATATTAAGCATGCAATGAAAGAATCTGAAAAATATGGATTTAAAGCTATTTATGCAGATACTGATGGGTTCTATGCAAAATATGTTAAAAAATAACATTACAATGATGATGTTATTAATATCAAATGGTGTTTGCAATTTGCAAACGCAAAATTTGATATTTGTTAGTTGATGATTAACATATTTTTTGGTTGATGATTAATTTTTTTAAATTCTTTAAATTACTTCTTTTATGATTTAAACGATTTTAATTAAAAATAAAAAAAGTCGGTTGGTTGATGATTAAGGTTGATGATTATGTTTCATATTTGAATAATGGGAGTAGTATATTCCATCTTAATTCAGCAATTTTTAATAGCTTTGAATAACACCAATATAATCATTAAATAGGCAATCAAACAAATCATTATATTATGAGTGAGTATGCACAGTGGGATTCGACCCTTACATTTATCTTTGCAATGATTGGTGTTGCAATAGGTCTTGGAAACATCTGGAGATTCAGCTATATAGTCTACTCCAATGGTGGGGGAGCATTTTTTATCCCATACTTTTTTGCAATAGCTATTATGGGGATTCCATTTTTAATTTTGGAATATGGTATTGGTTTTTCATTTAAAAAATCCTTTACTGAAATTTTTAAATCGATTAATCCCAAATTTGAATTCGTAGCATGGATACTTATTTTTTCAATATCGATAGTGCTGATTTATTACATGGTTATTATCAGTTGGGATTTGATTTATCTGGTTCAAAGTTTATCCTTTGGCTGGGGAAGTGATCCTGCAGCTTATTTTGTACAGAATGTTGGTGGTGGTGAAAATCTATCCAAAATAGGTAATTTTTTCATTCCTGTTGCCGGAGGTGTTATTGTTTCATGGTTTATACTGTGGTTCATATCCCACAGGTCAATTGATAAGGGAATAGGGTTGGCTTCAAAGATTTTAATACCTGCCGTTTTTGTAATAATGGCAATTATTGTTGTTTTTGCATTGATGTTGCCTGGTGCAAGCATAGGAATAAATGCATTAATCAATCCAAACTGGAATCTTTTATTTGATGTAAACCTGTGGATTGTTGCTTTTTCACAGATTATATTCTCACTTGGGATAGGTGAGGCCTTAGCTCTTACTTATGCAACTTATTTGCCGGATAATGAAAATTTAACGGATAATGTATTCTTTGTTGTTCTGTCAAACTCAAGTTTTGAAATATTTACTGCATTTGGAGTATTTTCAATACTTGGTTATATGTCTGCAACTGCCGGAACGCCTCTGGTCCAATTGGTTAGTGAAGGTACTGGGCTGATATTTGTTGTATTTCCAATGATTTTTAGTATAATGGGAATTCTTGGGCGTATTTTAGCACCGCTGTTCTTTTTGGCAGTATTATTTGCGGGAATAAGTTCAGCATTTGCATTCTTCGAGCCGATTATTGGTTCGATTTCATCAAAAACTAACATGAGCCGTAAAAAACTTGCAACTATTTTAAGCATTATTGGCTGTTTATGCTCTCTTTTGTTTACCTGTGGAATAAGTAGTTATCTTGTCGGTGTTGTTGACGGTTTTATTAACAAATTCGGTATTTTACTTTTAATTGCAGTTCAATGCATTATATTTGGGTGGTATTATGGTGCTGAAAAGGTCGTTCCTGTTTTAAACGAAAAATCAAGAATTAAAGTGGGATCAATTTGGACAGCAGTAATTAAATACATTCTCCCTATATTTTTGATAATAATATGGGGGATTGGAATAATTGAGTTATTTTCAAATGCCTCTCAATTCGAGTTAATGGTTGATGTTGCGATTATTGTTTTGGTTTTAGGTCTTTCTATAATATTCTACAAAAGAAAATCATTAAAAATCTAATTTTAAAAAATAAAAGGGGAATATTTGTAAGTTATACAAATATTCTATTTGATTATTGAAGCAATGGTTTGTTCATCAGGAGCATCTATTTCAACAATTTTTTTATCTTTGATGAATATAAAGAATGCACCAGTATTATCTTGAGCAAACCATCCAGTTTGATTATTGAGTGTTTTTTCTACAGTATTATTGGATGGAGTGTATTCTCCTCCAGTTGTATCACTGTATGAAACTTTTACAATAATTTTGTCATTACCTTTAGCGAAGGTGTCTGAAGATTCTTTGAAACCGTTGTATATTTTACTGTCATTGCCTAAAACTTTTGCATTATCTACTTCTTTGTATCCGTCAGGAATTGCAAATTCAATACCTTGGATTACTAATTTACCATTGTCAAATTTTATTGAATCCCCATTGGAATTGCTGCTTTCACTTGAAGAAAAGCTAAAATTAAAGTCAGCACTTACAGCACTGATTGAAACACAAACTACTAATAAAAGCAGTCCTATCATTAATATCTTTCTTTTCATAATTTCATCTAATTTAATAATTTGGTAATAATTATTTCTATTAATAAGGTTATTTAAATTTGGTTATGAAAAAATGGTAAATGGTGGATATATCAATTAAAAAAATAATTATTGCAATTCTTTTCTGATATCGTCTCCGGCAACGATAAGTAAAAGGGATAATACGATTAGTATTATGCTGAATCCGATGACTATGAAATTTAATATAGCGATAACAATGTATAATTTCCATAAAATTTCATCATTTTCATATTTGGTTGAAAGCAGATAGATAACTGCTGCAAAAATAACATATAATATTATTCCGAAGAATAATGTGGTTAAATCAGCACCTCTTTGAGCCAGTGCAAGAGCACCCATTTCAGAATTCAGCATTAAAGCAACTGCTGTTAATAAGATTGCAAAAATAATATAAACATAGGAAGTTCTTTTGGCTAAAGCCCTTCCTCTGCTTCTGTTTTCAAACATATTATCTATTCTTCAAGGTATGAATCTAAATCAATATCTAAATCGTCACAGATTCCTTTTAACTGTTCGTATAATTTAGCATCGATTTCAATTCCGTTTTCTTCTGCTTCAGCGATCCTTTTAACTTCCAAATCACCTGGAATTGCAACAGTTTCACCTGTTGCTCTTACTTGTGATACAAAGTCTTCGGTATTTGCTACAAAGTCTCCGAAATCTCCAAATTTGGATGGATCAATAGCTAAGTATAAATCTCCTTTAGTACAGTCTTTTTCTGGTGAAGCGGTTCCGGTAACACCCATACCATATCCTGCCTGTACTAATGGTCCGGTTAATATTTCAACCATTAATGCAAGAGCATATCCTTTAAATCCGCCGAACGGTAAAATTGATCCTCCGTCAAGTGCAGCATCAGGGTCAGTTGTCGGGTTTCCGTCCTTATCCAATGCCCAGCCTTCAGGTAAATCCAAGCCTTTTCTTTTTGATTCAATGATTTTTCCACGTGCAGTAACTGATGTTGCCATGTCAACAGTGATGTAAGTTTCTGAAGGAATACCGATAGCTATTGGGTTGGTACCGATTAATGCATCTTTTCCGCCTAACGGTGCAATTGCAGGGTCAGTATTTGCAATAACCATTCCAATAACGTTTTCTCTTAATGCTAAATCAGAATAAAATCCAGTTACTCCAAAGTGATTTGTATTGTGAACTCCAACACAGCCGATACCTACTTCTTTTGCTTTTTTAATTGCAAGCTGCATTGCTTTGTAGGATACTGCCTGTCCAAATCCACTGTTACCGTTAATTAATGCGATAGCAGGTGTTTCTTTTTCTATGGTAATATTGTCTTCCAGGTTGATTGTTCCTGCTTTAATGCTTATTAAATATTGTGGGAATCTTCCGAGTCCGTGTGATGTAAATCCTTTCAAGTCTGCATCAATTGTAGCTTCCGCAACTAATTGACAGTCTTCTTCACTTGCTCCCAATTTCTTTAGTATTTCCTTTACTAATGTCATTTCACTGTCTTTCATTATCTTCATTATATCCCTCTCAGTATTCTATTGTTGAGCCTTCAAATGCTTTGACAACAATTTTTTCATCGTCAGTTACTTTTCCAATTATTTGACATTCACAGTATTCTTTTAAAGTATCCATTATTTTTGCCGCTTCAGCTTCATCAGCTATTACGACAAAACCAATTCCCATGTTGAATACTTTGTACATTTCTTTGATGTCTACATTCTGTTCATAGATTAATTTGAATATTTCCGGTGTTTCAGGAAGGTCTGTAATTTCATAGCCTACTCCTTTTTTCAAACGTCTGAGGTTTGTAAATCCTCCACCGGTAATATGAGCCAATCCATTAATTTCATACTCTTTTTCGAATAATGCTACAATAGGTTTAACATATAATTCAGTTGGTCTTATTAATTCTTCACCGACAGTAGTTTCACCATTAGGCATTTTATCGTCAACGCTTAATCCTGCATCATCAAACAATGCTTTTCTAGCCAGACTGTAACCGTTTGAATGGATACCGTTACTGTTAATACCGATTAAAACGTTTCCAGGTTGGATATTTTCACCGGTAATTATTTTGTCGATATCTACAAATCCGATACCTGTACCTGCCAGATCAAAGTCTTTAATGATTCCTGGAAGTGAAGCGGTTTCTCCACCAATGATTGCTATTTTGGATTCATTTGCTCCTTTAACAAGACCTTCTGCAATTTCAGCTGCTCTTTGAGGGTCCGGTTTTTCAACAGCAAGATAATCAACTAATGCTATCGGTTCGGCACCGACACATAAAATATCGTTTACAACCATTGCAATACAGTCAATTCCAACAGTATCGTATTTGTTCATCATTTCAGCTATTAAAATTTTACTTCCGACACCGTCGGTACTCATTGCAATAGCTTTATCACCTAATTTGACCAATGCAGCATAATGGCCGCTATCGGTAATAATATCTCTACATTCTAATGTTGATTGAAGTTTAGCAGCAATTTCTGAAACAGTTTTTGCTTCTAAATCTATGTCAACACCGGATTCTGAATAAGTAACCATATATTCACCAATTGCATTTTTTTATTGAAAATCAATTTATATCATTTAAATATTTGTATCGATTAGTATATAATTTTTTTTAATGAATTCTAACACAATCTAAATTAATCGGAGTCCTTGTTTCAATCTTATAACTTCTATGGATTGATGAAGCTAAGTCGACTGCTTTTTTAGGGTCTCCGTGACAGGTAATGACCTTTTCAGGTCTTGGATTAAGTCTTTTGACATATTCCATTAATTGTCTTCTGTTGGAGTGACCACTGAATCCATGAATGGTTTTAGTCTCCATATTAACGTGGAATTCTTTGGTTCTTCCGTCGTCATCTTCAAGAGGCACTTCTTTTCTTCCTTTCTGGATTCTTCTACCGAGTGATCCTTCAGACTGATAACCTACAAATATCAATGTGTTTCTTTCATCTTCACATAACCATTTGAAGTATTCCACTGAATTACCTCCGGTTAACATACCTGAAGTTGAGAGAATGATTGCAGGCTGCGGACTTTCGACAATGTCTTTTCTCTGATTGTAGTTTTGAACTTTTTCAAACATGTCTGAGACAAATGGATTTCTACCCATGTGGAATATTTGATCTCTTAAATCTTTACTTAGGTATTCAGGTCTTGCTGTGTGGATTGCAGTAGCTTCCCAAATCATACCGTCAATGTAAATTGGTACTTCATCAATCATTCCGTGTCTCATGTACTCTTCAAGCACTACCATAAGTTCCTGTGCCCTTCCCACAGCAAATACAGGAACCAATACTTTTCCGCCACGTTTTAAAGTTTTATAGATGGTTTTCATCATTTCTTTTTCAGCGGAATTTCTTGATGGCTGCACGTCTTCCTTACCTCCGTAAGTACTTTCCATAATTACTGTTTCGGCACGTGGGAATCTTATGGTTGCAGGTTCAAGTAATCTTGATGGTTCATATTTGAAGTCTCCAGTGTAAACAAGGTTGTATGCACCGTCTCCAATGTGCATGTGTGAAATTGCTGAACCTAAGATGTGTCCTGCATTGTGCAGGGTCAATCTGATATCTGGAGATATGTCAGTTACTTCACCGTAATCAAGGGTGAGAGTATTTTTAATTGCCTTGTGAATATCTTTCACGCTGAAAGGTAAGGGATTACCTTCTCTTTGAGCAATATCAATATGATCCAATTGTAATAATGTAGTTAAATCTCTGGTTGGAGTTGTACAGTAAACCGGTCCTTCATATCCGTAATGATAAAGGTATGGTACAAATCCACAGTGATCTAAGTGAGCGTGAGAAATAATAACTGCATCCAATTCTTCAATTGAAAATTCCGGAGCGGTCAAGTAAGGAAATGCAGTTTTGTTATCTGGTGCTGCCACATTAACACCGCAATCCAATAAAACACGACTGTTTGGTGTTTGTAAAAGCATGGATGAACGTCCTACTTCTTTGAATCCCCCCATGGAAGTTACTCTAGCCCAGTCATTCGGGTATTTACTTCCCTGGTGAATTTGACGTCCAAGTCTTTGTAATAATTTTTTTCTGTCTTTACTACTGTTTTTTAAAGTAGTTCTAATTTTTCCAATAACATCTGAACTGATCGGTGGGGTTCTCAATATTTTAGGTGCCCAACCGGTATTTTTAACAATATTTCTTGAAGTTGCTCCGTATTTACCGATAACAAGTCCCGGTTTTTTGGCAGTAATTACAACTTCTCCGGTTACTGTATCAAAGTAAATGTCAGTAATTTCTGCACCGTCTGGAACAATTTCATGAATTTTATTGATTGTTTCTTCCTGTTCAAGTAATGCACTTTTGTCAGATCTAATAATAATTCTTTTTCTAAGCTCTTTTGCTAGTGATCTTACCAAATCACCGTTTTCAGTAATAACTTGTGGATTTTTAGTATAAACCACCACTTCAGGTCCTTCAAATTCAACTTTTGTAACCTGTGTATCTTTCGGTAATTTAGATAAAATCTCTTTTTTAATATCCTCTAAAATATCTGAAGTCATATAATCCCTTCAAAAAAAGTTTAGTGTAATATAATAGTCTGTGAAAAGCTTTCAGCTATAATCAGTTAAACTTCACAAACTATGTACACCTATTATATAAAAAAATAGTTAGTTTATGAAAAATCAGTTATCGCTTAAATTTTCTCTAGAATATCATTAATTTTTTCATTATCTAACATTTCAAAGCCGTCTTTATCTACTTTAGCGACTAAATATCCGTTTCCAGAATATGTGTCACGTTCAGCAGCAGCTCTTATAGCTCTTATGGCTATTTCAATTCCTTCGTCAGTTGTAAGGTCATCACTGTATCTGTCTTCTAAAACACCGTATGCTACGATGGAACCAGATCCAGTTGAGATATAAGTATCTTCAATCATACCGCCAGCCGGGTCAAGTGAGTATAAGGAAGGTTTGTCTCCATCCATACCGCCGAGTAATGTTTGAACATACATAGGTCCTGAACGTAAAATGTTTGCAGTTAATGATGCGGCAGCTTTAACGCTGATAGCATCGTTGTTTCTCATTTGATATAAGGAAACTTCTGCTTCAATTATTTTCATGAGACTTTGTGCATCTCCAACTGAACCCGCTATGGTTGTTACTATGTGATCATCAATTTTAAATATTTTTTCTGCGACTTTGTGAGCTACTAAGTTACCCATACTAGCTCTTCTTTCGCTTGCAAATACAACGCCATCTTTACAGGTAATACCTACTGTTGTTGTACCTTCTAAAATTTTGTCATCCATTTAAAAACACCTCTATAAGTATTTAAAATATTATTTCAACACTTTTAGGTTATCATTAATAAAATATTATTTAATTTTATTTAAAATCAGAATCAATATGTCAGTTTAAACTAACAATTAATTATTAATGATTCTAAGTATATAAAGTTTTCTTTATATTTTTAATATTTTGATTTTAAGGCAATTTTTAAATATAATTCAATCCATATATTTTTGTAATGAAATATAAAAAAATTGGAGATATCTTAATTTTAAATGATAATACTGGAGATTTGGATAATTTAGCTAAAAAACATAACGTTAAAACGATAATGCTGATTGACCATATTCAGGGAACAAAAAGAGAACCTGTTTACAGGCTTTTATATGGTGAGGAAACTGAAACCATAAATAAGGAGAACAAATGCCTGTTTAAACTGGATTTGTCAAAGGTGATGTGGTCAAAGGGTAACGTTAATGAACGTTTAAGAATAGCGAAGCTGGTTGGTGATGGCGAGACTGTCATGGACATGTTTGCTGGAATCGGCTATTTTTCCATCCCTATAGGAGTTCATTCGAATGCCCGTGAGGTAATCTCAATTGAAATCAATCCAAATTCATATCATTATTTATGTGAAAATATAAAACTAAACAAATGCGACAATATCACTCCCGTTTTGGGGGACTGTCTTGTTGAAGCACCAAATTTTAAAGCAGACAGGATTTTGATGGGTTACGTTAAAACAACTCATCATTATTTGAAAGCCGCCGTTAACAGCTTGAACTCCGGAGGAATAATTCATTATCATGAAACCGTTCCCGAAAAACTTATTGGTGAAAGACCGATTTCTCGAATAAGGCAGGCTGCAGGGGATAGGGATGTTGAATTATTGAAAATAAATAAAATTAAAAAATATGCTCCCGGCGTAGAGCATGTTGTTATAGATGCTTTAATAGATTAAGGGACTTTTCTAAAAGAGTCTCGTTTAACCATTCATCATTAATGTACTTTTCATAAATGCATAATCTTTCAACCAGCTCAAAACCGCTGTCCCGGGTCAAATCATTTAACGTGTCTATTGTCGGCCACGGGGATGTCGGATTTACATAGTCATGACTTACAGGTGAAACTCCGCCCCAGTCATCGGCTCCGCACAATAAAAAGACCTGTGCAGTATCATAGTTTAAATTCGGAGGAACCTGAATGCTTACATCAGTATCGCCGAACAATAATGTTGCAGCAGTCACTGTACGGATCATGTCCAAAAGGCTAGGCTCCGGGGAATCCTTCATTTCGATTTCAGGCGTTGAGGTAAAGTTCTGTATGATGATTTCCTGAATGTGTCCGTATTTATCATAGATTTCACGAATGTCAAAAAGGGAATCAACAATTTCTTCATGTGTCTCGCCAATGCCTATCAATATTCCTGTAGTATATGGGATTTTTAATTTTCCTGCATTTGAAATGCTTTCAAGTCTCAATTCAGGATCTTTACCTGGACTTTTTTTATGTGCAGGCAATTCCATCAGTCTTTTTGATGAATTTTCAAGCATCATTCCCATTGACACGTTAACTTCCTTAAGCTTTTTCAATGCATCGTATGAAAAATTGCCTCCGTTTGTATGTGGAAGCAGGGCGGTTTCATCAAGTGTCATCTGACAGATGTCAACAACATAATCGACCATATTATCATAGCCGAATTCATTCAATCTTTTTAAAACTGCCTCTTCTTCATCTGCATCTTCACCAAAAGTAAAAAGAGCTTCCTTACACCCCTGTTTTTCAGCGATTTTTAACTCATTCAAAACTTCTTCTTTGGTTTTTAAAATGATGGCTTCGCTGTCTGAAGGGTCTTTTTTAAAATTGCAATATCCGCAATCGTTTCTGCAGATTTCAGTCAGTGGAATAAAAACGTTTTTAGAATAAGTAATAAGATTATTCTTTCTATATTGTGTAGTTTCAGACATGTTTTTTATTATATCTGAACCTTTCGCGCCCAATACTGAAAGAATATCTTCTTTTGAATATTTTGTCATTTTTTAATCTTCTTTTTGAGAAACTGTAACTTCAACGTATAATGGTGGAAGTTCGTTTTTGTCTTCCCAGATTGCAATAATCACATCAAAACTTGGAAGTTCAAAGACTTTATAGGCCACTACAAGTCCCATTGATTCCAGTTCTTCTTTAACTCTAATGAAACCTTTTCCATCAATAGGGTCGGTGGTCAATTCAGTTTCTTTAATGTGCTTATCGCCTGATTTTAAGATGTCTTCTATTTTACTGGAGGTTGCAGGTACTTCAACACCGCCGAGCTCCTCTCCAATTTCCAAGACTTTATCTTCAAGTTCATTTATAGGAATGATTTTTCTTGTACGGCTTCTGACAATCAATATCTTATCATTGTCAATAGCTGGACGGGATCCTTTGAATGAATCAAAAAAGCCCATAACACTTCCTGCTATTTCATATTTCTTTTGCATTACATCAAGTCCTTATAAGTTTAATTCTGATTTTAATTCGCCCATTGTAGTTACTTTTTCTGCAAATGCGTTGTGTCTGTGAATACTTTCTTGATTTTCTTGACGTGAAGTAATTAATGTGTCATCAGGTAAATCTGAGTATTTTTCTGCAATCATTTCCATCATGTTTCTAACACAATCTTCAACGAAAACAGGATTTCTGTGTGCGTTCATTACAGTCGCATTTTCATCAGGTCTTTTGAGAAGTTCGCATACCGGTGAGGACATTGATTTTTCTATAATGTCAATTATATCTTCTCCTTTCACTTCCCATCCTTCTGGAACTTCAATTAATAATGTCCCAACACCTCTTTGGTTGTGGGATGCAAATGTAACGGTATCAATCACTTTTTGTGTAGTTTCTTCATCTAAGAATTCTAATAATTTGATTTTATCGGATTCTCTCACGGATTCCTGTGCACATGGACAAACGGTCATTCCAATTAATTCTGCCCCTATACTTTTTCTGATTTCCACGTTTCCTTCTTCATCTCTCAAACCAACAGCTTTTGCTTTAAGGTTTGCCATCTCCTGAGTTTGATGTTTGGTTACAGGAGACTCATGCATGAACATATAGTCAGTTGTCATGGAAATTTCAACACGTCTGGCATATTCGTGTTTGTCCATCATCTTTTCAACAATCCGAGCACATAATGATTCTACACCAACGGTATTGTCCTGAGATACAGTTTCCAATACTTCACTGATAGCTTCAGGATTTCTTGACATGTGGACTCCTTTCTGATTATTTGGTAAATCCACAAATGCGTCAAATGTTGGTAATAGAATAATAGGCCTTTTATTTGGTCTTTCCAGTTGCAAGAGTTTTTTAACACCGGTTACTCCTACTCTAGTTAATTTAATAGGAATATTTGGCGCATCATCTTGAGTATCAGGTAAACAAATTGCCAATTTCATAACCTCTAATTAATTTTTAATAATATACCTATTGTTTTTAAGATATTTAAATAGGTAGTAAAAAAAGCAATTTTTTGATATGTAATTTTAGGCAATAAAATAAAAATAAGTATACAGTAGATAACTACCGTATTATAAAATATTAGAAGAACCCATATCTTCTTTAATTACGTCAAGAACGGTTTGTGTGTATGTTCTTTCAATAATTGGGTCTTTTAGTAATTCTTTAATAAATGAGTTTAACTCATTCGTATTTCTAAACTTAGCAATTAAAAATGCATCATATTCTCCAGTAACGTCGTATATTCCAACAACATTTTTATTGAAGAATGTTTTTTCTTCCCAGTTTTTGAGTTTTCCCCCTTTGACTCTAACTCCGATGATTGTTGTAAGAACAAATCCTAATTTTTCGTGATCGATAACAGGTGAGAATTTTTTGATAACTCCAGTTTTAACCATTTTATCGATACGGTTGTGGATAGTTCCAACAGATACATCTAAGTCTCTGGATATTTGTCTGTAAGATGTTCTAACATCTTTATTGATGATTTTTAATATTTTTACGTCTGTATCATCTAGTTTAACTATATTATCTTTTTCCTTCACCATTTATTTTTTCCTCCTTATGAAGTTAATCCTTAATACAAATATGTATTATAAATTATTTAAACATTTTGTATCTTTTTTAGAATGTATTATATTTTTTTCAATTAAAACATATCTTGTATCCATATTATACTATTATTTTTTTAGTTTTATTTATTATATATCCGAACGTTTGTTTTTATTGATGCTTTTTTATGTACATGTTTAGAGATAAGAACACTTTTCATTTATTCATTTAATCTTATGAATATATTTTTTACATCATTTATCGGTGCATTTGTCTTAATTCCGGTAGGAGTAAAATGGGTTTTTTCAGCTTCAAATCCTTTATTTCTAATTTCATCAAAAATCAAGTCCAATTTTGGTGCGCTAATCTTTAATGAACGACATATGGAGTGTACATCGTAAAATGTGGCAGGACTATCGGCTTCAGTCAAGCATGCATTCAACAGTTTCAGCAGCTGTTTTTCACTGTTTAATTTCTTGTTTTCTGACTCTTCAATCATTTTGGAAATAAATTCTCTATTTTGGATTTCTCCAAGCCATAACGGTCCTGCCTGAATTAGTTTTTCACCACATTCGGGACATATATCTGGAATCGGTGTAGCCAGTCCTTTGTTAAATTCTCGGTATAGACATTCTTTGCAGTGGCTGATATAACCGATATTTTTCAGGGATTCGTCACTTCTTTTGGAACCTTTTTTAACTTTCAGGTATAATCTCATATAATGTTCAGTACTGTGTGACATTAATACCTCAATGCATTTTGCATATTTGGATAATGTCAGTGCGCAAAAACCTGCAAGAATTCTTATTCCCGTTTCATGGCAGTATTCGCTTTTATATGGTTTTGCATTGTATTTGCGTATGCATGGCTCCTTATAGGTTCCGCATAGTGCTGATGTATCCGTTGCGGTTACGCACAGAAGGGATTCTCTTCTCGCACAGTATCCGGCAGAGTCCAAAAACGGTGAAGGGGTTCCAAACGGATCGATATCAATCACATCAAACTCTCCACGGTTCTGCCTTAAGAATATGCTTGCGTCATGATTGTGGATTGAAATGTCTTCAAGACCGTTCAGCTCAACATTATGCCTTTCAAATTCATTGGCCAGTTCGCTTATGTCATTTATTGATACGTGTCCGACTCCGTCAATTTCGTTTTTATAGCGCACTCCCCTTATGCCGCTTCCTCCAAACAGATCGCAGATGTTAATTTCCCGGTCCTGTTCCTTTTGATATGTCTGAAGAGCCAAAATTGAGATGTCCCTGTTCAGTTCCATGTGTGGATTATAAAAGACCGGAGCGTCTGATGAAACTTTTTCATATTCGGGGAATTCTATTTTTGTTAATCCTTCTTCAATTGTTTTAAGTTTATAATCATCCAAAATAATCACTTTTAATTAGTACTTACTATTATTTTAAATATTATTAAATTTAAATATTAGTATAGTTTGAAAAGGTGATATTGTGTCAGATATTAAAGTTCCCATAGCAAAACCGATTATTGGACAAGAAGAAATAGATAATGTAGTTGAGGTTTTGAAATCTGGAATGATTGCTCAAGGACCAAAAGTTTCAGAATTTGAAAAGGAATTTGCATCATGGGTTGATGCAGATTATGGTGTTGCAACAAACTCCGGTACTGCGGCATTGCATGTTGCATTGCTTTCGGCAGGAATAGGTGCCGGAGATGAGGTCATTACAACTCCATTCACTTTCATTGCAAGTGGAAATTCAATTGTTTATACCGGAGCAAAGCCGGTCTTTGCAGACATCGATTTAAAAACTTATACATTGGATCCCGAATGCATTGAATCATTAATAACAGAGAATACAAAAGCAATAATGCCTGTGCAGTTATATGGTCAGTCCGCTGACATGGGTGCGATTTGTGACATTGCTGAAGATAATGATTTGATTGTAATCGAGGATGCCGCCCAGGCTCACGGATCCACTTTCAACGGAAAAAAAGTTGGCAGTTTAGGGGATATGGCCTGTTTCAGTTTCTATCCGACCAAAAACATGACCACTTCCGAAGGAGGTATGATTACTACCAGTAACGAAGAGCTTGTTGGGGAAGCCCATATTTTCAGGGCTCACGGATCCCGTGTGAAGTATCATCATGATGACATTGGATATAACTTCAGAATGACTGACATTTCAGCAGCAATTGGTCTTGCACAATTGAATGTAATCGATGAATTCAATAAGAAAAGGGCGGAGAATGCTTCATACTTAAATGACGGTTTGGCTGACGTTGACGGAGTAATTACTCCTTATGCAAGAGAAGGCTCAACACATGTATATCACCAATACACCATCCGTGTTGAAAAAGGCAGCCGTGATGACTGGATTGACGTTTTAACTGAAGAAGGAATAGGCACTGGTGTTCACTACCCGGTACCATTGTACAATCAGCCTATTTATCAAAAATTAGGATTCACCGGCAGCTGTCCGAATGCTGAAACTGCAGCAAACGGTGTTATTTCACTGCCTGTCCACCCATCATTAACCGATGATGATTTGGATTTAGTCATTGAAGCCGTTAAAAAGGCTTCTGAAAAATTAGCTTAAAAGTCATTATTGACTTTTAATATACTTTTTTTGTCAAAATTACTTTTTGATATGTTAAAAAACTTAACCTGATATGTCATACACCAAAAAATTATTTATTAATTTAATTATAAATCATTTGATATGGCAAAACTTGATGTAAATGAATATAATGAGATGATTTTTACAAGAATCAATAATTTAATAAGTGAACATAAGTTAATTAAGGAAAATGAGCTTATAGCCGTTGCATTGTCCGGCGGAAAGGACAGTGTTTTGACATTGCACGCTTTAAAGGGATATCAGGAATTTCTGGATTTTGATCTGGTAGCTATCAGTGTAGATGAAGGCATTAAAGGATATAGGGCTCATGGAATTGACGCTGCCGTTAATAACGCTCGTGAACTGGGAATTGAACTGATTCAAAAATCATTTCTTGAAGATGAAGGTTTTGCTCTGGATGATATTTATCAGGAATTTAAAAGCGCATGCATTCCCTGCGGTGTTTTTAGAAGAAATATATTAAATAAAACTGCTTATGAAGTGGGAGCATCCAAAATTGCTACAGGACACAATCTTGATGATGAAATCCAGTCTTTTTTAATGAGTTTTGCTCGTGGTGACACTATTAAATTCTCCAAATTCGGTCCGGAACTTGACGTTATTCATCCGAAACTCGTTCCAAGAATCAAGCCTTTGTGGAATACTCCCGAAAAGGATGTGGGAACGTGGGCTATCTTAAACAATATTGAAATTCACCTTGATGAATGCCCTTATTCACATCTCTCTTTAAGAGCTAAAATTAAGGAGTTTTTAAATGTCAATGAGGATGCCTATCCTGGCTTAAAAAAGAATATCATGGAATCATTTCAAAAGATTCTCACCTTTGAAAACGATATTTCCACTAATTTAAATGAATGTGAACTTTGCGGTGAGCCGACTTCATCAAATATCTGCAAGGCCTGTGAAATCAAAAAGGATTTAGTTTCTTAGGATTGCAAATGCCATATATGCGATGAATAATCCGACAAGTATTGCTCCTTCTCTTTTATCATATTTGTCCTGTGTTTTACCGAATATGAAGAACAATACTGTGACTCCAAGCATTAACATGATGTCTGTTAGCATGTTTGGATTGATTATCATTGGACTTATTGCACTGCTTGCCCCAAGTACGAATAAAATATTGAAAATGTTTGAACCTATAACATTTCCTATTACTATCTGATTTTCATCTTTCTTTAAAGCGGTAAGTGAAGTGACAAGTTCAGGTAAAGAGGTACCTATAGCAACAATGGTCAAACCGACTAAAGTTTCACTCATTCCGAATGCCATTGCTATATATGATGCACTGTCTACAACAAAATCCGCACCGATTATGATTCCGGCCATACCTAAAACAATGTAGATAATACTTCTTAAAAGGCTCATTTTCGGTTTTTCAACAATTTCGGATTCTTTTGATTTTCTGGCATTATAAACAAGATATGAAATATAAGCTGCGATTATAATAAGTAAAATAATACCTTCAATCTGTGAAATGTTCCATCCGATCAATATTATTGCAGTTAGAATTATGGTTATTACGACTAAAAACGGCAAATCCTTATTTACAACATCACGGCCAATTTTAAGTTCATTTAAAAGAGCACATAAACCTACAATAAGCATCATGTTAAATAGATTACTTCCGATAACGTTACTTACTGCCAATGCATTGCTTCCGCTAAGGGATGATGTAATACTTACGGCCGCTTCGGGAGCGCTTGTACCGAAAGCGACAATGGTAAGACCTACGATTAATGCAGGGATTTTCAACAGTGATGCGACACTGCTGGCACCGTCAACAAAAAAGTCTGATCCCTTAATCAATAAGACAAAACCGACAATCAGCAATGCAAATTGTATTCCTATACTAACGAAATCCATTTAATCTTCCTCTTCTTCATCCTTATTGTAATCTTCGCCCAAGTCAGTGACAAGAATCTTGTCTATCTGATGTCCGTCCAAATCAACGATTTCAAAGCAGAATCTTTCCCATTGGTATTTGTCATTAACGTCAGGTACTGTACCGCTTATGCTTAAAATAAATCCTGCAAGGGTTGTATAGCCGTCTTCCTCCTCATCAGGGAAAGTCTCATCAATGTCAAAGAGTTCTTTAAACCGGTCAATTCCAAATCTTCCGTCGATTAACCAGGTTCCGTCATCTCTTTGGGTAGCTATAGGGTCATCGTCTTCATCAATGCCCGGAATATCTCCGACAATTCCTTCAAGTAAATCGTTTAAGGTAATTAAACCTTCAACACTTCCAAATTCATCAACAACAAGGGACATATGGACATATCCCTGATTTTCTTTAAATTCCTTTAGAAGTTCCAGGGTTTCCAAATTCTCAGAAACAACCAAAGGCTCCTTGACGATTTTATGGATGTCAAATTCCTCATCTGTGAACATTACGGATAGAATATCCTTTGCCTGAACAACACCAATGAAATCATCCAGCTCTCCACTAGCTATTGGGAAAATTGACCTTTTACTTTCAATGATTTTAACCTTATTGACTTCTCTAGGGTCTTCCAGGTCAATCCAAATAATTTCATTTCTTGGAGTCATGATTGATTCGACTTTCTGGTCATCAAGCTTAAAGACCCTTTTAATGATGTCTTCTTCCTCTTGTTCGATTGTTCCGTCTTCTCTTCCTTCCTTAATCATCAGTTCAATTTCTTCTTCAGTAACAGTGTCGTCTGTCCTGTTTTCAATTCTCATCAGCCATAAAAGAAAACTGCTTGATTTTGCAAGAATAAAACTGACAGGTTTTGATATTTTGGAAAGAATGACCATACTTCTTGCAACTCTAAGAGAGACTTTTTCCGGTTCGTTTAAAGCAATAACCTTTGGAACAATTTCTCCGACAACCAGTGTCAGGTAAGTGGTAATGATAACGACGATTGCAACACTTATTGGTTGGTTGTATGGAACGAATGAAATTAACTTTGAAAGCGGTTCGGCAAGAGTAACCCCTCCGAAAGCCCCAGTTAATACACCAATAAGGGAAATTCCAATCTGCACTGTTGATAGGAATTCATTTGGATCTTCCAATAAATCAAAAACAATTTGGGCTCTTTCGTCCCCGTCTTCCAAGTATTTCTGCATTTTTGCTTTTCTAATCGACACAACAGCAAGTTCCGCCATTGATAAGTAACCTGTAAGTATTATTAAAACTAATATAATAATTATTTCAATTATTTCGCCAGCCATTTCTAACAGACCTTAAATCATAAATCACTGGCTTTCATGAAACCAGTGTTTCCATATATTTCATCTTGCATTTGCTGTACTGCATAAGAGGCTTCTTCTCTTGTTTCTACTTTTTTAAAGATTCTACGACCTTTAACTTTTAAAGTTTTACCACATACGCATTTTCTGGTGGCAACGCCTTCTTTAGCATATAAAACTCTTCCACAATCGCAACGAAATATAAAATACATGATAGTTTTCCTAAAATTTAGATTATATAAACATTATTTATTAGAAGTATAAAAAACTTTTTGTTAAAAATTATAGTGCATGGTAATAAATTTTTTTATTTTAATTTTTTTGAATCCGGCATGTTTCTTCTGTTGTTTTTTTGGTTATGTTGTTTGAATATTTTTCTCTTTTATTTTTTCTTCGTATTCTTTTAGTTTCTGTCTGTATTCTTTTATTTTTTCTTCGTATTTTTCTTTTTCTTCTATAAATTTTTCTTTTTCTTCTTTTCTAATTTTTTCGGCGAAATATCTGTCTCTTGGGTTTAATATCATTTTTGTCCCCCTCGTGGTGTTAATATATTTTAGTTAATGGGTTTTTGCATTACTGTTTCTTTTTCTCTAGTCTTTGGTTATGTTGTTTGAATATTTTCTTGTTTTAGTTTTTGTTTGTATTCTTTTATTTTTTCTTCGTATTTTTTTATTTTTTCTTTGTATTTTTCTTTGTCTTCGGTTTCTTCTTTTAGTTTTTGTTTGTATTTTTCTTTTTCTTCTTTTCTAATTTTTTCGGTAAGATATCTGTCTCTGGGGTTTAATATCATTTCTGTTTCCTCCATAAATTCATTATAGTCATTTTCATCGAGCATGTTGACGCTTAATATGTTTAAAATGTAAAGTATTGCTTCTTTTTCGTTAGGATTGGCAATGTCTAATTTTTCAACGGTATAGTGTGCTTTTTTTAGAATTTCCAGTGTTGTTTCACTATAATCGGTGTATGCTATCAATTGTAATGCAGCGATATCTTCATCACTTATATGATTATATCTTTTGTCTTCCATCCTTTTAAATATATCATTTGCTTTGATGTCTTTTAGAGAAATCACGTGCATCGTATATGTGCAGTCATCATTCAATACAAACTCCTTTTTGTCATAGGGTGCCTTTTGCATACAGAGAATGTAGAGTTCAACTTTCTTCTTTTTCAAAACAAGCAATGAAGACACGTATTGAAAAAATCTTAATATGTCATCGTCTGTAGGTAACTGAGATTGGCATTCAAGAACAAAACAGATGTCTTCACCGTTTTTAACTGTTTCTCCTGCAAAATCCAGTCTGTGTATTTTAGGTCCCAAATCTGTTATTTCGGATAATATGATGTTATTGATTGTATAGGGTATTCCAAGTAGCTTTAAAACACCATTTGCTCGTCTCTGCACAGTTTGTTTAAAGATATAATCATTATATTGATAATAGTTGCGTTTTTGCTTGGAGATGTAACTTAAGGAATTCATGCCAATTAATTTGAAAAATAAAGTATTTAAATCTTTTCTTTTTACAAATCAAGGTCAATTTTACCTTTTCATACAATATAACTCGCTTAAAGCAATTTTATGATGATGTGGTTATCCGCCAAAAAGCTGCATGAATAATGGAATGAATACCTGTGAAGGCAAAATCACAAGTGTAGCTATGCTGACTGCAATATTTGTACCGATAACAACCAACAATATTCTGAAAATGTTGTTGTGCCATAAATCCTTAAATCCTTCAAAGTGAGCTAAACCAGCAATGTCGCTTTGTCTTACTTTTCTGTATTTGGCTTCGGTTAATCCTGAAAACCATCCTGCAGCAAGCAATGGGTGAATGATAGTTAACGGAGCAACAAGTCCTCCGACGATTGCGGACTGGATTTTTGATCCTGATAATATTGAACCTAAAAATCCCATCAGCATACTTATCCCAATGAACTGGTAAATGTTGTATGTAATGTTTATCCCGCTAAAATAAGCCAGAAAAAATATCACAACAAAGAGAATCGGAATCAATGCAAGAATTATTTTAGTCCATGGAATTCCTTTTTTATCTTCAATTTTATTTAGCTCTTCAAGGGGGGGAATTGACTGCGGGTCATCAAGGTATCTGTTTATACCTGGCTGGTGGCCTGCACCTACAACTGCAACAACCTTGTCTTCAGGAATTCTTAAAAGGCTTCCTGCAAGATAAGCGTCCCTTTCATGAACCAGTACTTCATAGATTCCAGGAGCTTCATCCTTAAACATTTCAAGCAAATCGTCAAGCTTGTCCGGATTTTTCAAATCTTCAATATCGATTTCCTCATCATCGGTATCGGTGACCAGTATTCCGTAGAGGAATTTGATTTTATCAATGAAAGACATTTTATTCAATGCGCGCTCTAATGTGGTGTTGATGTTACGGTCAATCAAAGCTATTGGAATTCCCAAATCTTCAGCAGCTTCAATTGCGCCGACCATTTCTGAGCCCGGAGCAACATCCACTTCATCACCGATTTTTGACTGGAAGTAACTCAATACTGTGGTGACTAAAAATAAGCCGACCTTGTTTTCCTTTATGATTTTTGTAACGGATATGGTATCGTCTTCTTCTATACCGTTCATTCTATTCTTGATTTTAGTATATCTTGCAAAATCAAGTTCAATAGCCACTCTATCCGGTTGTATTTCATAAATCGCATCTTTTACTTCTTCAACACTTTCAGCAGATACGTGGGCTGTTCCAATGATTGTTAGGCATTCACGTCTCATTAATAAAACACTCGTTAAAAATATATTATAATGTAGTTTACTAATTACAATTATTTAAAGTTAATCTTATTTATAGTGCCATCCCTATAGAGTCCGACATTTTTTGAGGAATTTTTGCATAAACTGTATTCGATGTCATTTTCATAGCCGAGATTTTTAAGTTTGTTTCCGGATGTTGATTCATGAAATGCCTTTTTGACCGCTTCATAATCGCCTCTTGCCAAAACTGCAGACTTTGCATACTCACTTATTTCACAGTCTTCGCATCTTTTTGATATTTCATATATAATCTCTCCTGCGGCAAGAAAGTCCTCAATTGCAAATTTTCCCCAGACTCCTGCCATTACAAGATCGATGTGTTCTGTGGCAATATCAAGGCCTGCCTGGGCTACTGATTCGGCATTGTTTAAACATCCTATCAGCACGGTTGATTTCATATTTTCAAGTATTCTCGTGCCGTTACTTGTAGTTAAAATTAATGTATCCGTATCGCAGTCGAATTCCTTTAGACTGTTGGGGGAGTTTCCAATGTCAAAGCCTTCCACTTTAGCTCCCTTTCGCTCCCCTGCAATGACTCCTCCCGTTTCGTCTCTGAGTTTAAATGCATCTTCGGGAGTAAAACACGGAATGATTTGTGTAAATTTATCCAAGGCGGCGGTTATTGTGGTGCTTGCCCTTAAGACATCCACCATTATCGAAACGTCGTCGCTTATACTTTCCTCAAAACTCAATGTTATTTTCATAGTTTAGTATATATTGCCGGCAGTTATATAATATTATATATGAAAATTGTCACAACACTGATGTGTGAGGAAGTCGTAAGACTTGCCGGAATAAAAGAATATAAGGTAAATAAGAATCCCGATTTGGAAGAAGGGGACCTGGCAATACTTCTGTCTGAAAGCAAAGTGGAAATGGACAGTCTTGCCATTAAGCTCAATACTCCAAAACAGTTATTTGAAAGCATTAAGGAGGTTTCCAAATTAACGGAAAGAGAACTGGATGATGAAGAAATTTTAGAATTTTTTAAAGGATATGAACTTGCTTTAAAATACCTGAAAGATCATGATAACAGCCACGTCAAAGTCCGTGTTTTATCAAATTTCCTAAGGGATATTATAATAAATATAGGCTTTGAAATAAATGATGAGGATTACGATTATGTCATCTATCCTGATTATTTGAAGGAAAATGTATTGAATGAAGTTTGTGAATGCGTAGAAATTCCCTCACACACTTTTGTTTCTAAAAATCCCTTTGAAAGAATCGAGGCAAGATACGGGATTTTGGAAAAATTAATATAGATATAAATTGATAAATTATTATTACTATAGACTTATTGTGAGAGATAAAAATGTATGAAACATTAACATTTACTGGTGGAGTTCACAAAAGTGAAGAGATTAAGGAATTAATTGAAGATTTAGGTGGATTCATTTTTCAGGAAAACATTATACAGATGGAATTGGTACTGAACATGGCCGTTCCTCTCGATGATATGGACAAAATTGAAGAAAAATCTAAGGAACTCTTGGGGGAATTGACCGTAGCGCCTATGGCAGGTTCTGAAATAGCTATTGTCTCTCCTACACTTGCAAGACATCACTTGCCACACGCTGCATGTGACATATCAGAATATTTACGTGAATTCGGTGCAAAGGACAACATGATAGGTCTTGCAAGAGGTGACGGTAAAGGAACTGCAGGAATTTCCGAAGAGGAAAAGCAACTCATTGAGGAACATGACATTGCCGTTTTTGCACTTGGAAGCTTTGAAACCTGTATTAAAAACAAGGCATTCCTATATGATGACATTGACATTCCTGTAATCGTAACCGGAGCTCCTGACATTCCTGTAGAAGAGCTTCCTGGAGCCGACGCTTACGTTGGAGATTTGGGAAGAATTCCTAGAAGGTTAAGAAGAGGTCCTGATGTCAGGGCATTGGATAGGCTGGTTAAAACCATTGAAGAGATATTGAAAAATAAAAAACGTGAAATGAATTTAGATCCACCGCTCGTTCCTTCAATCGTCGTTAAAAATGCTATAGAAAATCAGCTTCCTGAAATCAAGGATGCAATCTCTCCAGCCCCTCTCACAACTCAGCTTGATGGTGTTCGTGTAAAACTCGATTATGATAAATATCATGAAGTGATTGAAAATATCGTAATTGACGGTAAAAAACTGTCTGAAATCGCTGATATTAAAAAGTCTAAAATGTATGATTATATTCTGGTTAAAATCAACAGTGAAAGTTCTCTTATTGAGAACTGAACTCTCTTTTTTTTAAATTAATCTCATTCCGAAGAAATTAATCGCATCCACCAGGTCATTAAAGTCTTCCAGTTCCCTTTCGATTACATTTTCATCGGTCATATCTATACTCAATTCTCCATCCACCGTTAACGTGTCGGGTCCACGTCCGATGATGCGATCAACGCCGTCTCTACTTAAGATTCTTTCAGCGTCAAGCTGGTGAACAAATGACCTTCCCGGTAATATTACGGCATCTTTGATTTCGCTTAAGTCAAGTGCTTCCAGGTCCTCTTTTGTAATAAGGCAGGCTATTTCCTTTTCAACGGCAACTACATTAACGCTTTCGACTTCAAGCTTGTCGAATATCTTCTGTATGAATGGTGCAGCTATTTTTGAAGTGATGAGCGTTGCCTCGCCTGTAACCGGCTTTATGAACTGGAGAAATATTTCATTTTCATCCTTTGCTATTGCAAATGGACCTCCGGTTTTCGGGTCACAGAGTGGTGTTCCGGTTATTCTGAAGCCGTATTCCTTGTTTAAATCCTTAACCATTTGTGCAAATTCCTCTACTGGCTGGGATTCATGGCCTTTGAGTATCGGTTCGTTTCCAAGAATCAGTCCCTCGTTAAAGGTATTTGCAAATCTCATTAAAATGAATCCTTTTGCGCCCCAGCTTTCCAAATCGTCGCATGTTTTTCTCAAAACGTCTCCGTCATTAACGCCGGGAATTATTACGCTTGCACCTGTAAGCTCGATGTTTTCACAGAATGTCCTGCACGCAGCCAGCGCCTCTTCGGGGTATTTGTCACGCACCCACTGCTGTCTGAGCTTCGCATCTGTTGAAAAAACGGTGAATGTGGCCTCTTCAACACCGTTATCAATCAGTCTTGAAGCTATTGAACTGTCTGTTATTCCCTTTCCGCAGCTGTATCCCAGGTGTGACTTTATTGACATCTGGTGAAACTGCGCTGTCAGTGATTCCAGGTGAGGATAGCAGCTAATATCGCCTCCACCACTTATATCGGCTATTATTTCTCCCCTTGCCATGTTCATCATAAGTGTATTTTGAACAGTATTCAATACTTCAAAGGGACTTTTGAATTCACTTTGAGCGTCAGCCACTCCTTTTGAGCATCTTTCACAGCCGATTTTGTTTGGAAGACAGTGTGCACAGCCAAAAACTTTAATCTCCTTTACCTTTCTGAAGTAACAGTATTTGCAAAAACCGTTACAATCTTTTCCAGGTATTCCTCCAACATCTGCTACAATATGCATAGTTTTAAATTTTGTGTTTATTATTATATAAATGGATTTGTCAAAAAAAAGTATTAAAAAAAGTATTATTTATTACTGGAATTGAAAAAAGTATTAATTTGTTAAATTTATTTGTTTTGCCTAAAAAATATAATTTCCTTTTTAAAATTAAATTCTATTTATGACCATTAATTTTTAATTAATTAAATTTAAATTCAGTTTTTTTATTTAGTTTAACTAGTTTAAATCTATTTTCAAAAGTATTACTTTCGAGTAGTTTTTTCTTAAAAACAAATTATTATATTATTCTTTATAAACTTTTCTAAAAATTTCTAGGGGTAATATTTATATTATATCTTAATTAAAGATAAATTTGTATACCATATGGCTGGCTATTTGCAAAAACTTGCTTTGTAGCTTATACTCAATTTGGTAAAAAAAAGTTTTTACCATTGATGTGGTATATTAGTTAAACTCTATTTATTTAGGAGGGAAAAAATGGCAAAGTTTGATGATAAAATCGATTTATTCGATGATAGAGGCAA
>NZ_JAZRKF010000063.1:0-40242 GCF_045646205.1 Methanobrevibacter sp.
ATATTCACCCAGTATGTTGAAATGGGTAAAATAATCCAAGAACTCATATCCAAGAAGTTTAAAACTGAAGTGTTGTTCCTGTATGGTTCACAAACCCTTAAAGAGAAAACAGAAGTAATAGATACTTTCCAAGAAAATCCAAATTATAAGATTTTTGTAGCTACACTTAAAACTGGCGGAACAGGTTTGAATTTGACTGCTGCAAGCAATGTGATTCACTATGATATATGGTGGAATCCTGCAGTTGAAAACCAGGCAACAGACAGGGCATATAGAATAGGTCAAAGCGAAAACGTAATGGTCTATAGATTCATATGTAAAGGAACATTTGAAGAAAAGATTAATGACATGATTAATAAAAAACAGGAATTGGCACAGTTGACAGTTGGGAACGGAGAGACGTTCATAACTGAAATGGACAATGATGAGTTAAAGGAAATGTTAACATTAAGAAAATAATTTGGTGTAACTATGGCTAAAAATTTTAAATATTTGGATGAATTAATTCACGGTGAAGTAACTGAAATTGTTCTGGACTCAGATATCATTCTGGAAGGAAGTGAGGAATTCAATTATTCCAATGGCATTAACTTGGATGTTGATGATTTGCTAATTGACGGAAACGGCTTTGCTGTTGATGCATGCGGTAAAGCACGTTTGTTTTACTGCACTGGCGAAAATATCACAATTAAAAATTTGACGTTGAAAAACGGATTTTCCAAAGAAAACGGTGGAGCAATACATATTGATGAAGGCGAATTAACGCTTATCGAATCAAAACTTTGCAATAACCAATCATCAGAAGATGGCGGTGCAATATTTAATGAAGAGGGAGTTTTATCCATTGTAAAATCTTCCTTTTTAGACAATGAATCCTCTGAGTTTGGCGGAGCTATAAACAACTGGGGAGATTTGGAAATTACAGACTCTGTTTTTAAATCCAACCGGGCGAATCGTGGTGGTGCAATATTCAATGATGACAGTGCATTGAATATAAACGACTCTGCCTTCAGTAATAATTCTGCAGGTAATGGGGGTGCAATAGTCAATAATGACGGTGGTGAGCTGAACATTCAAAAAACCTCTTTTAAAGCAAACGATGCTGAAAATGGTGGTGCAATATTAAATGAAAACTGTGACATAGTCATTTCTGAAAGTATTTTTGAATCCAACACTTCCTCTGAAGATGGTGGAGCACTGCATATTCGCGGTGAAGTGAGCATACATGAATCCAAGTTTTCTAAAAACAGGTCAAATCATAATGGTGGAGTCATATGTGCCGATAGATGTGATTTGTCAATTAATGCTTGTCTGTTTAATTTCAACGAATCATCACAAAACGGTGGGGCCATTTACGGTTGTGACAGTGAATTAAGCTTAAAGGATTCTCTTTTTAGTGAAAATATTGCCAAAAATTCCGGTGGCGCAATGAATCTTGAAGATTGTGTATATGATTTGGAAAATACTAACTTTAATGAAAATAAGCCTGATGATGTTTGTGACTAAAAAAAGAAAAAATAAATCAGGATATTAATCCTAACTTATTGCAATTGCAGTTGCATTGTTTTCAGGTGGTGTCGGCACTTCAAATTCACTGAAGTCAAAACGTGGAATAACTTCAGTAATTACCTCTGCCGTTAACTCTATAAAGAAACATATCGTTTCAAGTTTAAATTTTGCGGCTGCTGCAAGATCTACTCCTTTTTGCACATGGAAAACTGTCTTACCGATCCATGTTGATAAACCAGTTCCTACCATATCTAAAAATCCTGCTATTCCTGCCATTACAACTACATTCCAAATGTTAAAGTTATGGTCAAGATAGCAGTCTTCTATAACTTCTTCACCTGCTGCAAAAAGAGCTCCGCCGATAAATCCGATGACTCCTGCAGCAGTTTCAGGCATTCCGCTTAGAGTACATCCTATACACATTGCAACACATAAACCAATTTCAGTAATTCTTAAAGTCCATCGGATAGCTTCACTTGCAGTATCTGAGGTGACTTTAAGTGTTTTGCATACAAATCCGTCTTCTACTTCCTGAATGACAAATGAATCGTTTGCCACATAGTATTTTGCTTCATCTCCGTATGTGAACAGATCCTTTCCTGAAGAGGCATATGATTCTGTAAATATGTTATTGCTTAATGTAATTTTTCCAAAGTCGTTATATATTGCTCCCCCTTCGTCATCGGCTGAACTTCTGTCAAAGAAATTGTCATTCAGCACCATTTCGCCATGGTCATTGTATATTGCTCCTCCGTCATCATCGGCTTTGCTTTTTGAGAAAGTGGTTTTGATGGAGGTTAAATGGCCCTGATAATTGTAAATCGCCCCACCATCTTTATATGCTCTATTGGATTCGAAATAACAGTCATTAAACCTTAAAACTCCATGATTATTGTATATTGCTCCGCCGTATTTGGCATAGTTATCTTCAAAGTTACATCTGGTCAGATACAATATTCCTTCATCATTATATATTGCACCTCCATAGTCCTCGCTGAAGTAATAATCGCATTTGTTGTTTTTTAAAGTTGTGTCGGTGAGTGATAGGCTTCCTTCATTGATTATGGCTTTGTTGAATCCGGTTATGGTGAGGTTAGTGATTTGGTAGTTCTGTCCTTTAAATACTTTCAGGAAATGGCATTCATCGGAATTTTCTGTATCAACAGATATTGTTGCACCGTTTCCAATGATGAAAAGGTTTTCTACAGAATCGAATGAAAACTTAATTCCTTCCTCTTTTGCAAGTTTAAAAGTTGCATCAGGGGCGAAATTAATTATCAAATCTCTTACATGGCCAAGTTTATTTATATCTTTTAAAGCATTTGTCAGTTCTGATGTGGTATTTATTGATATGGTGTAGATACTGTCGTTATCAGAGGTCATAAAACAATTTGCTCCTTTGCAGGTATAGATGTTATTTCCATCTGCGGTTTGGATATTGCCCGGATCTGCATTGGCTGAAGCAATGTTATTTGAGAACAGACAGTTGAAAAACATTGACTGTGATCCTTTGTAATTGTACACTGCACCGCCGGTTTTCGCTTTGTTTTGGCTGAAACTGCAGTTTGAACATGTAAGGATTCCGTAGTTTCTTATTGCTCCTCCGTGGTCTGCTGTTAACATGTAAGATTCACGGTTTGAGTCAAAATTCACATTTCTGAATTTGCACACTCCATGATTCATTATTGCAGTATTGAATCCTTTTATGGTAATGCCATTCAATGATAGTGTATCATGTTCGCCGACTGCCATAAAATGCTTTTCATCACGTTCATTCGGATTTCTGACTGATATCGTTACATTATTTCCTCTCAATATCATGTTTTTGACAAATCCCGGATTAATCAGATAGCCATTGTTTGCATCGATTTCCAAGATTAAATTGTCCTTAAAGTCCATGACTACAGTATCGTAGGAAAATAATCCTGATGAAATAGTTCTTGTCACGTTCTTAAAGCTATCCAAATCATAAATATGTGCTCTATAAATATTTGTAGTAGTATTGTCCATTTCCAATACGAAGCTATTGTCTGTGGTCTGATTTATATTTACATAATCTGAAATATCTCCGCCATTTAAATAATTTCCATTATTTGAAATGTTACTTCCTAATTTAACTTCCTGATTACTTTTTAATAATTCATTGCTTACGTTACAGCTGTTTAAATTATTGCTGTCAGTCGCTATATTGCCTGACTCATCTGATGTTATATTCATATCATCGCTTACATCAGAAGCATTTATTGATGAAATGCAGATAAATAAAATGCTGAGCAATACTATAAACAGCAGAATTCCTTTTAATTTTTTCATTTTCACCATTTCCTATTTTTTTTAAAATGTTATTAAAACATTTTTCATGGTTAATTTAACCCTTTAAATCATTGTTAAACTAACCATGTTTACACTCCAACTTTTCTAATTATTTACAATGTTGTATATATAAATTTGCGAATGCAAGCGCCTGCTTTCCAAAAAAGTTATATATTTGGGACACCTAAATTTCTTTGGATAAAGAATTTCATTTTTGGTGAATTTTATGAATTTTAAAAGAATTTTATTTGTTTGTATGGTATTATTTATTTTATCAGTTTCTGCAGTTTCTGCAGCTGATTTGGATAATGCTTCTTCAGTTGACTCAACACAGGCGGTTGAAGCTTCTTCAGTAGTTGAAACAAATCAAACTCCAGGAAGCTTTGCAGACCTTCAATTGGAAATAAATAATGCTCCCGCAGGATCTGTTCTGGATTTGTACAGGGATTATAAGGGAAGTCCAGGTTCTGTAATTAATTTAAATAAGGATTTGACAATTGACGGTCATGGCCACACCATTGACTGCTTGAATGCAGAGGGATGTCATGGCTTCTATTCAACAAGCGGGGACATAAGCATAAAAAATATACAAATAATCAATGCAAATCTTAAATGCAGGGATTATCAGGGATGTGGTGGTGCCGTTCGTATAATGGGCAGCGCACAGTATAACATTGATAACTGTACATTTGAAAAAAATAGTGTGGATTGTAGTGGAGGTGCTATTTACAATGGGGTAGATAAGTCTCTTTCAATAAAAAACTGCGTATTCCTCTCCAATAAGGCTGGGGATTGTGGTGGAGCTGTATTTTCCTATGGTGTATTAAATATTGAAAATTCACTTTTTGAATCCAACACTGCATACAGTGAGGGCGGAGCAATCTACGATATCATGAATGTAAATGTCAACGGATGTTTATTTAAGTCAAATAAGGTTAAAGGTTCATTGTCAGATTGTTATGGTGGTGCAATCCGTTCAAAATCCAATGTAAATGTTGAAAATTCCACATTCCAATACAATAATGCTGAGGATTATGGCGGAGCAATCTATGCTTCCAATGTCAACATCAATGTTGGCCAGTCAAATACACAATCCATGAATTCTTATTTCATAGACAATAAGGCAGATGATGATCAGGGTGGAGCAATTTATACTGATGGTGATTTAAAGGCTAAAAACACAGAATTCAGTCAAAATAAAGCGAAAGTTGACGGAGGAGCCATCTACACCTGCGGCAAAGCAAATGTTGAAAATTGTTACTTTAGTCTCAATAAAGCTGGAGGAGCTAAATCCCAGTGCTACGGCGGTGCAATACGTTCAAAAAATGAAGTCAGAGCAAACAACTGTACCTTTGAAAAAAATTCAGCTGATGATTACGGCGGAGCAATTTATGCAGTTGATGTTTATATAAACTCCAACCAGGCATCAGGAGATGATTTCAACACTTTCTTTATCGGAAATCATGCGGATGACAATAATGGCGGGGCTATATATGCTGAAGGTAACGTTGAGATTTCAAATGCCCATCTTTCAGACAATAAGGCTTTAGTTGATGGTGGAGCAATTTTTTCCAAGAAAAATGTCAATATGAATCACTGTCTTTTCGAGTCAAATAAGGCAACAGGAGCATCAGGAAAATGTTACGGCGGTGCTGTACGTTCAACCGATGCATATGTAAACAACTCTACATTTTTAATGAATTTTGCCGACAATCATGGTGGAGCGATTTATGCAAATTCAATGAAATTTTCAGATTCTCCTTCCTACTTTTTAAAAAACAGGGTAGCCAAGGGTGACGGCGGAGCATTGTATGTCGATAAATTTACCTCAGCCAGCATTAAGCATCAGACATTCCGTGATAATGAAGCATCTTCAAAATCAAGTGATGGCGGAGCAATCTATATCAATTCGGCTTGTAAGGTTACATTTGAACAGTGTGCCTTTATTAGCAATCACTGCGGTGATGAGGGCGGAGCAATCTATCTGGATTCAAAGGACTCCAAACTGACATTGCTCAATGATATTTTCATAGGAAATGATGCCGATGGTGAAGGCCAAACTGTATACAACTGTGGTGATTATTCAAAAGTCAACAACAACTTTTGGGGAGGAGTCAATCCGACTTCCAAAAATGATCAGCTAATTGAATGGATGCCTATTTTTATTCCAAATTGGCATGAAGTTGATTCTGATCCTTTGAAATTGAAGTTGGATGTTTCTGTTGATTACAACGGAAGCAAACCTGTTATTATAGCAGATGTGGCTTTCTATTTCAATAACGGAAATCCTTATGACGGTGCACTTTACGATATTGACTGTCTTTCATTTATCATAACTCCTAATTTAAATTTAATACTTGAAGAAAAAGATTTAAATAGGATTTATGCTGAATTAATTCCAAAAATTGGTACTAAATTTGTTATAATGGCCAAATTCTATGATTTCTATACTTCAAGGGAAGTTGAAATCAACACATGATGGTGCTGAAAAGATAATTTTAAAATCTCTCTCAAATCAGCTATTGAATAATTAACGGCAGACCTCACCATTCTGTCGTTTCATTAATTTTTTATTATTTTAATTGAACTTTTCTTTTCATGATTTTGATATTCATTTTTAATCATGATTTTAATTATCGTGGCATATGGATGTATTAAGTTAAATTATTAATTTTTGGATTAAACACAACTAATCGTTTTAAGTTAATTGATTTGCAGTTACTCATTAAGGATTTGATGGCATTAACCAAAATTATATATAAAGCTTTTAAAAATTCACACTTGAACAAGAATTAAATATTATTTCAAACAATATAATTTTAACAAATGTTATTTTTGATTTCATGTTAAAATGTAAGAATTGGGCCTAATCCTGAGTTTTGGTATGTTGGGAATCATGGATTCTCAAAAAAAGGAGAAAATATTAAACATTATGAAAAATTACAATTGAGGGATGATTTGATGGTAACACGAGTGAGTATAAATCCTGAAATGATGCTATGGGCCCGAGAATATGCAGGATTCATTGACGAATATGAAGAATTATTGCCCGCATATATTAAAAAGAATTATGAATCATGGGAATCTGGAGAAAAATATCCTACCTGGAATCAATTAAGACAAGTAAGCAAAAAATATAATGTTCCGACAGCATTTTTTTTCATGAGCAAGATTCCGGATTTTGATGATTTTCCTGAATTGGTAAATTATAGAAAAATGGGTGCTAATGATTTTAAAAAGCTATCTCCAAATTTAATTAAGGAAATACGCAATTCTGAGTATAGGCGAGAAAATTATTTAGATTTGTTGTTTGAATTGGAATTTGATTTTCCTTCATTCAAGACAATTGAAAAATCATTCGGTAAAAATTATTTTGTTAATTATATCCGTGAAACACTGGACGTTTCACTGGATAATCAAAAAACTTGGATTAGAAAAAATGGAGTTAAAGATAATAAACATTATAACTTCTTAAATAAGTGGAAAGAAGTCATTACCAAAAAAATGGGTGTTTTAATTTTTGAAACAGGAAGTGTTTCGATTGAAGAAATGAGGGCACTGTGCATTTTCCATCAGGAAATACCGATAATATTGCTGAATGGTAAAGATAGTGTTAATGGTAGAATATTTTCATTGTTCCATGAATTGACTCATTTGTTGATTGGAGAAAGCGCCATTTGTGATGATGATGAAAGCAATGAAGAAGAAATTTTCTGCAATGCTGTTGCAGGAGAGTTTTTAGTTCCGGGTAATGATTTAAGAAAGAATGTAGGTCGGAATAATCTTTTGTCTAAAAATACAATAAATGCTTTATCAAATGTCTATGGCGTTAGTTCTCATGTGATTTCAAGAAGATTATATGATACAAATTACATTGGCAGATATGATTATAATAATCTGATTAGTAATTTTGATGATACAATCCTTTCAAAAGGGTCTGGCGGAAGTTATTTCAATAATATTTTAAAATATAACGGTGAATCCTACTGTGCAATTGTTCTGCAGGCTTATGAATCTGGAATAATCAACAGTGGCGACTTTTCAAAATTCACTAACTTGAAGAAAAAATTCATTCCGGAGTTGCAAAATAGAATCTACGGGGTGGAATAATGAAAAAATATGTCATTGATTCATCCTCACTGATTCATTTTGAGGACACATATCCCAATGATATTTTGCCTACTTTGTGGGATAAAATCTATGGATTATTTGATGAGGGTATTGCATATTCTTTAAAAGAGGTTTATGTGGAATTGGAAGATTCGCAGGAATTATGGGATAATTATAAGGATTGCTTTAGAGAACTAAGTGAAGAAGAGTCCCAAGCCGTTGAAAAAATTCTTATTGATTCAAGATTCGATGTTTTTAAAAGATGGGGTATGAAAAAGGAACCATGGGCTGATCCATATTTGATAGCTTCGGCTTTGGTCAATAAGGATGTCATTTTGGTTACCCAAGAAAATATGAATAATAATCCCGAAAGAAAAATCGAATATGTATGTAAAAAATTGAAAATTCCATGTATTAATTTTCTTGAATTTTTAAGGGATGTCCCTGTTAAAGTGTGAAAAATCATGAGTGGGAGTGAAAACTCTCAATTTTTCTTTTGTATTTGTTGATAACAATTGTTTGGTACTTTAAATTTGTGAATTTTAAGAGGAGTCTCATCGATTCAGCCAATGGGATACTCACCAAAGCTTAATCTGAATTAATTGCAACATCAAAAATCATTAATATCCGAAAGAAGAAAAAGATTATCAAAAACACAACCCTGATGATTAGTTATGTGCAGTGAAAAATACCTGGCGATAGATGTTGGAGGAACGGCAATAAAATATGTCCTCACCGACAGAAGCGCAAAAATCCGCAAAATCAATGAAATGAAAACAAATAGGGATAAGGAAGAACTCTTCAATTCATTGGATGAAATAATTGCTCCCCACATAAATGATATAAGTGGCATTGCACTCTCATTTCCAGGCAAAATTGATGCCGAAAAGGGTATCGTCCATACTGCAGGAGCATTCAGGGAGATTTCTAATTTGTCCATAAAATCAATCCTTGAAGCGAAATATTTAAAACCGGTGTGGATTGAAAATGACGGTAAATGTGGAGCATTGGCTGAATTTTGGAAGGGAAACCTGTCTGATGTAAAAAACGGTGTGTTTATAGGACTTGGCACAGAAATAGCTGGTGGAATAATACTTGAAGGAAAATTATATCGGGGATCTTTCGGGTCTTCCGGGGAATTTTCAAGCATGCTTAATTGCCTTGAAAATCCAGACAATGAAAAGCGATTCGGCAAAATCGGAGGCCATAAAAATCTGATTGAATATTATGGTGGCGATAAATGCATAGGCAGCTATGAATTCTTTGAAAAGCATCAAAACGGTGATGGAGCCGCCCAAAAGGCATTGAAAGAGTACTCCAAAATGATTGCTTCAGGAATCATTAATATCCAGTCCATATTGGATGCAGAAAAGTTCTGCATCGGCGGCGGAATTTCAGCTCAGGACGCACTGATAGATGAAATACGCCAAAGCCTTCATGAATTCATTAAAATCAAATCCTCAGAAGCAATAAATGAACCTGCAATCGAAAAATGCCGTTTTGGAAATGCGTCCGGATGTGTTGGCGCATTATATAACTTTCTGATTATGGAAAAAATCATCTGAGATTGAATTTCTGATGCAAATGCTTTTAAAATAGAAGTATCAAATTACAGGGTCGACAGCTAATTTCCATCCAAAAAATCAAAAAAGAAAAAAGAAAAGTTATTTTCAGGGTTGTGATGAAATTACAATGGAAAAGGAAAATCGAAAAATCCTGTAGAACCCTCAGGCACCGGAGGAACATCAATGTATTTTGATGCATTAAGTTTTATTTCCATTGGTTGGCCTGAAGTATTATTTCCGTTCTGTAATGAAATCACTTTATGAAATATTAGATTTCCGTCATGGAATGCTTTGGTCTGCATATCATTACAGCATGAAGTAAGATAATTTGCCCTTGCATCATTATCCATTTTTTCCGCATTTGAGAGTACATCACCCATTGCAGCAAACATATTACTTTGTGATTGATTCCAGTATGCCTGCACTGGCCTTCCATAATCTTTATAATGGTCCGGCCCCATACAGCGAGTGCAGAGACCTTTGAAGACATGATATGGATAGTGTTCTGCATCAAAGACACCCATTTCACTTGCAGGCTGATTAGCCCCATACTCTGAGCTGACATTTACACAGTCATTGGATACCGGTACAAAGACTCCATAAACTGGAGGGCCTGAACTTACCCAACTGACACATGACATTTCTGCTGGAAGATTTGGAAATATCTGAATAATGTGGGCACTCAGTGTTTCATCACTTCCGATTGCTCTTGAATCATTTCTTCCTGCTTCATCGGGGGAATATTGTGTTCCTTCATATCTGTCACGCAAAACGTGTGCGACATCATTCAGTGAAACTTTATTGTCTGGTGTGAAAGATAAAGGATACATCTCGCTCGGATTATATTCTGAACTGTATTCTGAAGGATTAAGAAGTCTGTGTCCCTCCCATGTCCTCATATGGGCAGTGTCATTATTAATTTTTGTTCCAGCATAGCTTTCAAAGAGATTAATCTCACCATTTTTGCCCTTTACAGCAAAACCATTTTTTTCCGCAAGTTTAGTTAAATCCGGTGATGTGATGGAGTCTTCATAGTCAGATAAGTACTCTAAGGAAAACTCATTACCGAATACTGCCACTTTGTCTTTCGGCATTTTTACAGCAGCGTACTGATGTCCTCCGTATAGCTCCACATACCATACTTCATTTTGATCAGCAATGATTGCAATGTTGGATTCTGAATTACCGTACTTATCAACAATTCCCAAAAGAACCTCTACAGCTTCTCTGGCCGTTTTACTCTGACAAATAACAAGGTCTGCTGCAGTAATTTCGGCAAGGCCCTGATGAACCAGAGGGTCTGCTTTCAATGATTCATTGTTTAAATGGGCTGAAACTGACATGGTCATGGATACACCATACTCATTGGTACATGCGGCCGCATCACAGTCAGTTCTGTTGGCCACTACTCCGGCACTGTCCATATAAGGCGTTGCAGTGTATTTGTAAGTGGTTGCAGGAATCTCGGTTTTCACCTCTCCATCTGCACTTACAGGCATTAATCTGCCCGGACTGTTGTCTACATGAGGAGTTATTGTAATATGATTTCCCCAATCCTCACGATAGTCATTTGACCTTGCAAAAATTGTTGAACCGTCTGCGCTGGCATCCTTACCTACATATATTCCAGTACATGCGCCGGAAGCCTGCATGCTGCAAATCAGCAGTACACAAAAAAATAAACCTATCAATTTTTTCGATGAGTATTCTAACTTCAAAATAAAAACTCCATTTGATATATAAAATATAATATTTGGTGTTCACCATATTTAAAACATAATTATTTTTGAAAATCATTGACTAAAAAGTGTTAAAAAAATTGATTCTTATATCAAAAGAATACAATAATTTCCTGATGTGAAAAAGTATTGTTTAAACGCCACTAATAGTTTTAACATAGGGAATCTTGCTTAAGATGTACGGTAAAAGCCAACTTAAAAATACTATAAGCACGAACATCAATGGGAAGAGCAGGTTGGATCCGGGATTGTGGTAGGAAAGTTCCTTGACTACGATAACGTGTGAAAAGTACATGCCGTAACTGCATACGCTTAAGGAGATTATTGCCTTTCCGATGTAATTGTCTTTGATTTTTTTGAATGCATTCAATCTGTCAAGATACATAATAAACACGAACATTCCAATTCCCATGAATATGTTTGTAATGTTTAGATATCTTGGTGATAGGAAATCAAGCTTTGAATATCCGCAGTATACGAAAATGGCCAGTGAAATGAGAAGTATCAATAAACCTATAATGCAGACTTTTTTATCACTTAAATTGAATTTCTTGTTGGCAAGCCAGTATCCGAGCAATGGATATCCGATAAAGCCTGCAAACATGTTCAAATCAAAGAATGACCATAAAGGATAGCTGTGGAATGTATTTAAAATCATTGTTATAAACCATATGGCCAGGAAGTATTCAACGCCTTTAAGGCCGTATTCCTTTACAAATGAGTTGATGACTGGTATAAATAGATAGATTCCAATCAGTGTCCAGAAATACCATGTGATTGAAGGCTCTCCTATAAATACGTTCCAGATGAATTTGGAGTTGTATCCGTGAAGATATAATTGGCCTAAAATCAGTATAATCCAGAAGATGAACGGATATACAATTCGGCTAAATCTTCTCTTTAAAAAGTCTGATAAACTTGGATATTCTCGGTTTAATAATAAAGCTCCGCTGATCATTAGAAAAATAGGAACGCCGATGTCTCCGATATCGTGAAAAGTCAGTTGAGCTATTACCTGCGCAGGTGTTGTTAAGGGACCAAAAAAGTGGTCTAGATGACAGATTATAACAGCTATTATTGCAAATGCCCTTAATAAGTCGTAGTAGAATATTCTCTCTTTTTTGGTCTTCATGATATCAGTCTCATTTACTTATTTGTGAATGGAACTTTCACTAACCGGGAATGTAAAGTATGTATCCGGATACGGTTCATTTTTTAAAGTGAAATGCCACCATTCTTCAGCTAAGGGTTCAAATCCATGATTCATCATCGCCTCGCGAAGTATCATACGGTTTGCATACTGTTCGGTAGTGATGTTTTTGTAATCAGGATGGCTTTCCTCTCCGAAATAATCAAAGGTTCCGCCCATGTCAACTTCTTTTCCGGTTTTCATATCAAATAATGTTAAATCAACGGTACTGCCTCTTGAGTGCCCGGAATGATTGAGGATATATCCCTGTTCAAAGAGTACTGATTTATCTAAATTAGGATAGAAATAATCTTTCATTTTCGTATCATTCACGTCTTTAGCCCATTTTTCAAAGTGATAAACTGCTTTTTGAGGGCGATACGCATCAAATATTTTTAAACGATATCCCTTTTCAGCTAACTCGTCACTCACTTCCTTGAGGGAGGTTGCAGCTTCTTTAGTTAAAAGTGCAGTGGGCTCGTCATAACCGTTTATACGTTCCCCTACAAAATTATATGTTGAATAGTATCTTATTTCTAAAATTGCATCAGGTACAATATCACTCAATAAAACGAAATCTGATGAATCATTTGAAAATTTGATGTTGTCTTTATCGGCAGCGGCTACAGAATCCTGGCTATTTATGTTTCCTAAAAAACACAATGCCAAAAAGATTACTATGGAAATTTTAAAAAGTTTATTTTGCATTTTATCACCTAATAACTGCATATCTCTTAATTGGGAATTGTCTGTTGACAGTATGTGCTGTGATTATTCAATTGTTAGCATTATTTTTTCTGCCTATGGTTATCACGTTGATAACGGATATTAGAAAAATAATTGTTAAGCATAGTAAAGGTTCAATGAAAGCCACAATCATTGCTATTATTAAACTTATATAATTAAACATCCTGATTTTAGGCTCATGGTAATAATCACGTTTTAATTCAGGATTTTCCTTTGTTATCTGCATATCAAGCACTTCAAAAGATAATGTCCACAGGAATATTATGAGAGCATATGATGACTCAGGTATCGGGCTTGAAGGAAACTCTCCAACCCATGCTGTAGCAAAAGGCACTAAAGTTAAAAAGAACAGCCACACTCCATTCAGGTAAAATATTCTCATGGAAATAGTTTCAAATTTGTGGTGTAGATTGTTGTGCTTATACCAAACAAGATAAATCATTGCAAAACTGTTTAAATAAGCTAAAAATATCGGCCATCGCTCAGCCAGTCCCTGAAGGGTTGGAACATGGGGATTTACCAATTCCAAAACCATAATTGTTGAAGCTATTGCAATAATAGCATCAGTAAAAGCTATCAGTCTATTTTTGTCTATATTCATTCAAATTCCCCTAAATATGCACTGTTAATAATTAATAGTTATTTGATACTTTGTTTTTATTGTCATAATAAGTTTTCCATGTTATTTTTTCGAATAATTCTTGCAGAAATATACGTAAGATAATTTTCACGTTTAAACTCCACAAACCTTTTTAACATATGGAATCTTACTGAAAATGTATGGCATAAGCCAGCTTAAGAATACTATCAACACAAACATCAATGGAAATAGAATGTTGGATCCAGGATTATGATATGATAAGGCTTTTACAACTATTACATGTGAAAAGTACATACCGTAACTGCAAACACTTAAGGAAATAATTGCTTTTCCAATGAAATTATCTTTAACTGAGTTAAACTTATTTAATTTATCCAAATACATGACAAATATGAATAATCCTGTTCCCATAAATATTATTGGAATGTTTTGATAAATATTGGATATTAAATTTATTTTATTGTAGTGGCAAAATACAAATACACTTAAAGAGATTAAAAGAGTTATCAGTCCTAAAATGCAGATTTTTTTATCACTTAAATTGAATTCTTTGTTAGCTAACCAATAACCTAACAACGGATAGCCGATGTAGTCTGCAAATAGGTTTAAATCGAAACTGGTCCATAAAGGATAAGAATTAAATGTTTTCAAAATCATTGTAATAAACCAAATTGCTAAAAAGTATTCAACGCCTTTTAATTTATATTCTTTTACAAATGAGTTAATAACGGGAATGAAGAGATATATTCCAATCAATGTCCAGAAATACCATGTAATGGATGAATTGCCGTTGAAAACATTCCACATAAATGTATTGTTATAGCCATGATAGTAAAGCTGAGCTAAAATAAGAATTATCCAAAAGATAAATGGATAAATGATTCTTGTAAATCTTCGCTTTAAGAAATCTGATAGATTAGGATATTCTCTATTTAAAAGTAACGCTCCACTAATCATTAAAAAAATGGGCACGCCAATCCTTCCAATATCATGAAATGTCATTTGAGCAATTATCTGTGTTTGAGTTGTTAATGGTCCAAAAAAATGGTCTACATGACAGATTATGACTGCTATTATTGCAAACGCTCTTAATACATCGTAGTAGAATATTCTTTCCTTTTTGGTTTTCATTGTATCAATAAATTTTTTAATTATTTCCCTAGGATTTGTTTTACAATTAATTTATCCTCTGAATCAACAGTTTTTAAAAGTAATATTGCACCGAAGTAAACGATTATTGATATAATCATCGCTACCCATATATTTAAATTTAGGGCATATAAAACAATTCCTAAAACTACTGAAGCTACACATATTTTTATTATATCATAAATCAGGTGTTTATCTGGAAGTTGATTAATCTTTCTAAGCATGTACAGTTCTAAAATTAAAATCAATATTTCACTTAAAACTGTTGCAATTGATGCCCCGTAAACGGAAAAGTTAGGTATTAAAACTAAATTTAAGCATATGTTAAAAACAGCAGCTATTGTATATATTCTGGTTACTGAATATTCTTTATGTGATGCATTTAAAACCAATGAACATGCTCCATTTATGAATAAGAAACAGACTGTCCAGATCAATATTTTTAAAACACCGCCAGCTTCAATATACTCTGCTCCATAAATCCCAATCAGATCATAACCGTAAAATAGGGTAAAAACAGAAATTGGTATTGTAACCAATGATAAATATTTGATGGATTTAACAAAACTGAATTTTAATAAATCTTTTTCTTCTTTAAATAATTTACTCATCACTGGGAAAACTACTGAGGAATAAATTGTATAAAACAATGTTAAAACTGTAATTAATTTATATGCTGAGTTATAAAGTCCAGTAGCATAGCTTGTTGAAAATTGATTAAGCATAACCAAATCTATTGAGTAATAAATTGTATAAAATAACCCTGTCAATGCAAATGGAAGCCCAGCTTTTAATAAGACTTTGTAAAAACTAAAATCAAATGAAAATTTTGGCAGTATTGTATGCTTTTTAAGCGCATAAAGTTCATAGATTAATGCAATAAAGTTAGCTATAATATAGGCAAATGCAATTCCCACTAAAGCAAAGTCAGTAAATGTAACTATAATAATAAAAATCAGTGTCAATACGTTTAAAATAGTATTTGTAATTGCCTGATATTTCATTTTCTCATGAGCTTGGAAAGATGCAAATAATAGTGCATGATATGATTTAATTAGATTTTCAAAAGCAACTAATAGAGTAATTGTAATTAATTTGCTTTGCCATCCAAGAATTACTGATGCAGAAAAGACTGCCAATATGTATAATACTGATAAGAACAGCTTCAAGGATACAGCATTGTCTAAATATTTATGTTCATTTTCAAAATCAGTTGAAATGGCACGAACTATGTAAGTTGGAAGTCCAAAATCGATTATGATTCCAAAAAGTGCAGCAAAAGAAACTGCCGCACCAAAAATACCATAATCTGAAGGGCCTAGGTACCATGCTGTGACGATTGTCCAGATAAATGCACAGACACTAGCAATGATTTGGGAAACCATCATCCAGCCCATATTTGCAAATGCAGTTCTAACTTTATTAGCCATTATTAACCTTAACCTTTAATATTTTAAATTAACTAGTAATGCTCTTAAAAATAATAAAAAATTCTTTATTTAACATACTTTTATTAGCATGTTAATTATTTATCGTTTTTTCTTATAACATTTTATCTAAATTTTCTATATAATTTTTTTATTGTAGCATTATTATATAATTTTGAGTATATTTCTGAAATTATAATTGCTCTTGTGAAATGATGTTTTAATATTTGATCATTCATTATTTTTAGTTCTTTAAGGGTGATAAAAATCTCTTCGTTAATTGACATTTCAAATTCGTATAATTTTTCTATATTGTTTCTCTTGTCATTTAAATTTAAATTAGAAAATAATAAAAGTAGACTATACATACTAGCTCTAACTGGCTGCTTACATCCATATGGACAATCATTAAATAAATTTATAACTTCTTTAAATCCCTTTAAGAAATTATTATATGTTTTTAAGTTATGTGTGTGGATTATGGAGTCCTTTGATTCAATAACATTATAATTGTATAAAATTTCATTAGGAAGTAATGTAATTCTTTCAGTATTTAATAAGGTTTTATAATAAAAATATGCATCTTCAGATAATGAATCTTCAAGGAATCTGATATTTTTATCCATTATTAATTTTTTATTGAATATTTTTCCCCATGGTGCAACATTATAATAAGTTGTCATATTAAATGTCTTTTCATTTAATAGAGGGTTAATGTTGATTAAATCTGATTCATCATCGCATTCATGTAAAATTCTTACTTTCATTTTATCATTATCTAAGTTCCAATAATGAGATCCCATCACCATATCGGATTTTTCATTTATTATTGTTTTATAGTAAACTTCAAATGCATGTTGAAAATATTCATCATCAGCATCTAAAAATATTAAATACGGTGCTGTGGCTTGTTCTATGCCAATATTTCTGGGTTTTCCCGGAAAACCTGAGTTTTTATCAAGATGAATTCCTATAATGTTTTTGTATTTATTGCAATATTCGTCAATAATGCTTTTAGAATTATCTGTTGATTTATCATTAACAATTATAAGTTCAATATTTTCAAAACCAATGCTTTGATTAATAACAGAATTAATTGATGTTTTTAATGTTGATTCAGCATTATAAACGGGAATAATTACACTAATTTTATAGTCCATTCAAATCATCTTTAAATTATATAATTGAATTTATTTTTTCACGATATAATTACTTTATGCTTATTTGAATCATAAATCTTTTTCGTAATTTCTAATAATAAATGCGAGAACAAGATTAATATGGAATGAAATAAATTTTATTAAGTTATTGTTTTAATTATTTTATAAGATACTTTTGTATTTTTTCTCTATATTTTTAATTTAACAAAATTTTTATAAATAATTTAATTTAAATTTAAAGTAATGTTGCAGCTAACTAACAATAATGGAAAAGATATCAATTGATGTAATAAAAATTATCCAAAATAAATAATAACTCACTAATCAAATAAGAAACATGATTAAGAGGTAAAATAAAAAACTGCTAAGTAATCAAAAGTGAAGATTAAAAAAATTAAAATCTTAGTTGATAATGGAAAAAAATAATTAGTTAAAGGACATAATTATTAAAATATATGATTAAATAATAAAGATAAAAGGTGAATTATGTATTATTTAACAATGATTATTCCTGTGTTTAATAGTGATGATTGTTTAGATGTTGCAGTTAATTCAGTTATTAATCAAACAATTGGATTTGAAAATATTGAATTAATTATTGTTGATGATTGTTCTACTGATAATACTAGGGATGTAATTAAAGATTATGAGAAAAAATATCCTAATGTAAAAGGAATATTTCTAGATAAAAATAATGGTGGTGCAGGTATTCCTAGAAACATTGGAATAAGGCGGGCATCTTCTAAATATTTAATGTTTATGGATGCCGATGATGAATATGAAAAAGATGCATGTGAATTATTCTATAATAAAATCGTTGAAACAAATGCAGATTATGTATTTTCTGAGTGGACATTTGTAGCAGGAGATAAAACTTCAAAAACTACTCATCCTTTTTTAAAAGAAGAACAAGTATTAACTTTTGAAAATGGGGAAAATATTAAAGAATATTATAAATATTATCGGGGAGGTATGTGTGCTGCTATATATAATAAAGAATTTGTATTAGAACATAATATTAAATGTCATAAAGAACTTGGGGAAGATGGTTATTTCACATTAACTGCATTATTTAATTCAAAAAAAGTTGTTTTCATTGAATATAATGGTTATTATAATAAATTACGTGACAGTGATGAAAAAAAATCAGTTACAAATGTTAGAAATGAAAAAATGTTTAACTCAAGAAAGAAATCAATAATTTTGTTTAATGATTTATTAGATAAGTATGGGGCTGGTGACAAAGGATATGTTTTAAATAGGGAGATTAATGTTCTATTGTATCAGGTTTATACAATTATGCCAAGCGTATCTAATAAAAAAAGAAAAGAAATGTTTAAAGAAATTAATAGATTAGAAAAAGAATTGGATATAAAGAAACTTGATAGTTCACTTTTTAATATTTTAAATTATTTTGTTGTTAAAAATCATTATGTAATTGCTATATTGATTTCAAGAATTTTAGGGTTTGTATTTAGTAAACCTATTCTCCGTAATCTTTTACGAAAATTAACTATGTAAAATTTTAGATTTTACTTAATTTAAATTTTACATAATGCAACATTGAAAATATTTTTTTATTTGGGTTTATGGTGGAAAAACTTGTTTCAATTAATGTGAATTATTAATCTTGAAATAGTCGATTGTTCTTTTAAATCCTTCATCAATAGAATATTTTGGATTCCATCCTAATTCATCCCTAATTTTTTCTGAAGATACTAAACAAAATTTAAAAGTAGCATAATCATATCCTTCTTTTTCTTCTTCAATATCAAATACAACTTTTGATTTTTTTTCAGGACATAAATTAACAATTATTTCAGCTAATTCTTTTATTGAAACTTCATTTTTGTTATTAACGGCATTATAAACAATATCGGCACTGTTTAAAATAATTTTAAACATTGCACTAACTGCATCACTGATATATGTGTATATTCTAATTGAAGATCCATCACTTTTCAATACAATATTCTCATCATTGAGTAACATTTTCAGAAATTCTGTATGAACCATTCCACCATTAATATTCATTCCAGGGCCGAATGTCTGACCCAGCCTAACAATTTTAGTATCTAGTCCATACTCTTCATTAAATCCTAAACACAAATTTTCAGCAGCTTTTTTACTTTCAGCATAGGAATTACGAGGTATTAACTGATTAATTACGCCCAAATCATCTTCTTTGAAGTATTTTTCATTTGAAATACTTTGGCCATATACTTCTCTTGATGAAATAAATAAGAATTTTTTGGTATTGTGTTCTTTTGCAAACATCAACGCATTTGCTGTACCCACAGTATTTGCCAAATTTGTTTCAACGGGCATTTCTCTCATAAGTGGTGGGCTGGCAGGACTAGCGGCATGGATTATATAGTCCACATCCCCATCATATTCTATTGTTTTCGTTATATCTTGAACAATAGGGATAATGTAATCTTTATCAATTATTTCTTTGCTTATTTTACTCAAATTTCGAACTAAAGGCATTATTTTGATGTTCGCACCATAATTTTCATTTAATTCTATAAATGTATTAATAAAATAACTCCCAATCAATCCAGAAGCTCCAGTTACCATAATGGTCTGGTCATATAATTCTTTCAATCCATTATTCTCTTCAATGATTTGCTCTAAATCTTCAGTTATTATTTTATTGAATATCATTTTCCCACACACATTTTTAAAAACAAATATCAGAATTCTACATCTTTTAATAGTAATTCAGCTATTTTCAAATCAGCATCTGTTGTTATTTTAAAGTTTAAATTACTTCCCCTAATCATTTTAATTGGGATATTATAAAATAAGCATATATCTGATGTTCCGGTTATTTTTCTTTTTTGTTCATCGCTAAGACAGTTAATCATTTCTATAAATTTCTTTAAATTAAATGCATCGGGGGATTGTCCGCAGAAGAGCGTACTTCTAACAGGAATATTATCTACTGTATCACCATCATTTGACTGGAATATTGTGTCATTAACTGGACTTGATGTAGCACAAGTTCCGTGTTGTTTTGCACATTCAATACAATTTGTAATTATTTCATTACTTACGAAAGGTCTAACCCCATCTTGAACAAGAATTATGTCATCATCACTTATGTCATTCTTTTCAATAATTTTCATAGCATTACAAATTGAATCAATACGTTCTTTTCCACCTTCAACTAATTCAATTTTTTCATATCCAGCAATATGCTTTTTCAAATGTTTTGTCATTAAATCTTTATAGTCTTTATCCACAGTAAGATAAATATAATCAAAACTATTAATGTCCATGAATTTTTTGATAGTGTACATAATTATTGGAATTCCATTAATTTCATAATATTGCTTTGGGATGTCAATGTTTTTGATTCTCGTCCCAAATCCTGCAGCTAAAATTATTACATAATTCATAAAATCACTATTATTTTTTAGTTAGTCATTTTTACTTTATATTTAAAGTTATTTAAATATTATTAATATGAATTATAATTTCTTTAAAATGCCAAAATATGTCTAAGATTATTATTTTATTGGTAAAATGTATTTTATTTATTTGAAAAACTAAATTAATTCAATATTCACCAAAATCTATTTTTTCCGGGGCTGGACGGAATCTTTTGTCTTCTGGAGGTAATTCCATATAATTTCCATAAAGCCTTTTTAAAATTTCATCATAATTATTCGGAACATTCACTTCAATATCTTCAAATTTAACTTTTTTTACAGGGAATAATTCCTTTTTATTGTATATTGGCATGAATGCTAAAGAAGGAAAGTCACATGTCTCTTCACAGTCGATATCTTCATATTTTCGGTATGTTTTGACACATCTCTTTTTAATAGTCATTGGTGAGATAGGTATAATCTTTAAAATATAATAAGCTAATTTTTGAATTATTTCTTTTGGTTTAGATTCGTTTTCAAATTTAACTAATGAATATTGTACCATCTGATTAAGTGTAAAACATCTCCATTTAAAAACAAATCTTTTTATTTTATTATCTGGAATGTTATCCATGATGAAAATATCTATAAAAATATTTGGCTTGTAATCAACTTGATCTGCCCACCATTCTCTAATTTCAGTATTTAATAGTGTGAATCTTCCCCAGGTATAATGATATGTTTCTTCATTTAGAACATTAATAAAACCATATTTTTTATTTGGTTTTTCACTCATTATTTTATTTAATTTCTCAAAATCTTTTCTAAACATCAATACATCTATATCATCATCCCAAGGGATAAATCCGCCATGTCTAATTGTCCCGAGCAGTGTTCCACCAATAACAAAGTAAAGTATATCATTTTCTTCACAAATTTTAATAAAATCTGTAAGCATCATTTTTTGTACTTTTTGCAGGTGTTTTAAGGTTTCATCATCATATTTATCTGATTTAAACATGGTATTTCTCCAATTATACTATTAAATTATTTTTATCAAAAGTAAATATTTTTCACATGTTCACTTTATTTAATTCTGTTGTTGGAAATTTTTAAATATTTCTTTTATTATAATTATATATTAATAAACTATAATGTTTTTTATAATTAAAGGTAATTAATATGAAATCTTCTAATCCAATTGTTTATACATGTTTTTGTACTGATGTAATCCATGATGGACATTTAAATTTAATTAATGAGGCTAAAAAATACGGGGATGTTGTTGTAGGCGTTCTTTGTGATTCTGAAATGATAAAGTATAATAGATTTCCATTAAAAACTACTGAACAACGTGTTGATTTAGTCAAATCAATACCTGATATAAAACAAGTTATTATTCAAGATAATATGCTGTATGATGAGGTAGTTAAAAAACTTCGTCCAGATTATATTATTCATGGAGATAATTGGTCAGAAGATTCAATGAAAGTTATTAGAAAAAATATTCTTGATGTTTTGGATGAATATGGTGGAGAATTAATTGAAGTTCCATACACATTCAATCCTGCAGTTCAAAAAATTGATAGGCAAATGAGAGAAAAATTAGCAATGCCGGAACTTAGAAGAGCAAGATTAAGACAATTATTGGATATCGTGCCCGTTGTAAAGACTATGGAAGTTCACAGTGGTTTAACTGGTTTGATTGTAGAAAAAACAGTTATTGCTGAAGAAGATAATATTGACCAGTTTGATGCAATGTGGATTTCAAGTTTATGCGACAGTACTGAGAAAGGAAAGCCTGACATTGAATTGGTGGATATGACATCCAGATTTAGAACAATCAATGATATTATGGAAGTTACTACCAAACCAATTATTTTTGATGGAGATACTGGTGGAATTGCAGAGCATTTTGTGTATACGGTTCGTTCTTTAGAAAGAATGGGTGTTTCTGCAGTTATTATTGAAGATAAAGTTGGATTAAAGAAAAACTCTTTGTTTGGAACTGAAGTAGAGCAAACCCAGGATGATATTGAACACTTCTGTGAAAAGATTTCTGCGGGTAAAAATGCTCAATTATCAGATGATTTCATGATTATCGCAAGAATCGAAAGTTTAATCCTTGAACAGGGTATGGATGATGCACTTAAAAGAGCATTTGCATTCAGAGATGCGGGTGCAGATGGAATCATGATTCATAGCAGAAGAAAAGAACCTGATGAAATATTGGAATTCTGTGATAAATTCAGAGCTGAAGATAAAGAAACTCCGATTGTCGTTGTTCCTTCATCATTCAATACGATTACTGAAGAGGAACTCATTGAACATGGTGTTAATATTGTCATTTATGCAAATCAATTATTGAGAGCAGCTTTTCCTGCAATGCAAAATGCAGCAAAAAGCATATTAAAACATCACAGAGCTCATGAAATAGATGAAGAATTATTATCAATCAAAGATATCATTACATTAATTGATGAATTATAAAGTGATTAAATGTCAAAATATGCTATTTTATCAGATATTCATGGTAATTTATATGCATTAAGTGCGGTCATTGATGATTTAAAAAATCAGGATATAGAAAAAATAATATTGCTTGGAGATTTAATTGATTATGGTATGCAATCCAATGAGGTTGTAAAGTATATTAAGAACAATTTTTTATCTAAAATTATATGTAATATTTGGGGAAATCATGAAAGAGCTATTTTAACTGGAGATTTTAATTTTTTCTCAAGCCAAAGAGGTGTTGAATCTGCAAAATTCACTGATTCACAATTGGATGATGATGTTAGGGAGTATCTCAATAATGAGTTAATCAATACCGGAAAATATGAATTTAATTTAGACAATAATAATGTTTTGGCAATACATGGATCTTTAAATGATTATTTTTGGAAAGCTATTCTTCCGGATAATGTAAATGGAGACTATTCAGATTATGACATAGTTTTTTCTGGACATTCCCATTATCCTCATGTTTTTCAAAAGTTTTATGAAGTTGATAATCCAGATATGAGAAATAAAAAATCTGTATTGTTTATAAATCCAGGATCTGTGGGACAGCCTAGAAATCACAATCCAAATGCACAATATGCAATTTTAGATACGGATGTAATGTCTGTTGATTTAAAATCTGTAAAATATCCAAAAGAAAAGGCAATGGCATTATTTGATGGTAGTGTTGATGATTTTTATCAAAAAAGATTAGAAAACGGAATATAATGGTGTTAATATGAAAATTTTATATGTTATTAGTGGTGTAACTGGAATGACAGGTAATGAGTTGGTCCGCCAGCTTCTAAACCAAAAAGAAGATAGTGTTGAAATTATTGGTTTTGACAATTTCTTTGCATCTTCAATTGACACAGTTAAAGACTGTTTAGACAATAAAGATTTCACATTCTTTGAATATGACTTAAACAACAAAGAACAAATGGAAAAAATAAAATATTTGGTTTTAAAATCAAAAAGTGAATTTGATGAGGTTATTTACATCAACTGTGCAGCTGTAGTTCATACAGAACATTTCTATAAGGTTTATTCAACATATGAAACTAATGTTGTGGGAATGAATGACTTTTTAGCTCAAGCTATTGAAGTGGGGGCTGATAAATACATTAACTGTTCCACCTCGGAGATTTATTCTATGAATTCCTGGAATGAAGATGGGGGAGTTAAAGAATCTGATTTTATTACAATGGCTGATGCGGAACACAGTCAAAGGACAAGTTATGCAACCGGAAAACTATTGACAGAATTTTTCATGAAAGATGCCGTTGATAACGGAAAAATCAAAGGATGTTCCATCCGTTTTGCTAATGTTTACAGTAAAGATGAAAAATATCCAAAACACATCATTCCACATATCATAAATAGTTTCATGAATTATGGTGAAGTTACATTACTTGAAAACTCTAAAAAGAATTGCAGGACATTTTTAAATAATTATGACAGTTGCAGTGCAGTTATAGAACTTGCAAAAACAGATTCTGCACTTGACGGTACAATTTATAATGTTGCAACTGATGAAGAGATTTCCATCATTGATTTAACAAAATTAATTGCTGAGAAAATGGGAATCGATAATCCTGTAATTAAATTTGAAGGATATCGTGAATCTGATCCGGAGAGAAGATTATTGTCCACTGAAAAAATCAGGACAAGAACCAATTGGAATCCGATTATTAACTTGGATAAAGGATTGGATGAATGTGTTGAAAACTATACTAATTTAGGTGAATAATTTTGAAAATTGTTATAATCACAGTTGCAGGAATATCCAGCAGGTTCAATAAAGATGTTCCCAACGATGAAATGGTATTGAAATGCTTATACTATGAAGAAAACCCTGAAGACACTTTAATTTATAGAATGCTTGAAAAAGTAAAATATGCCGATGAAATTATCGTCGTTGGAGGATTTAAATTCGATGATTTGATTGATTATATTGGGGAGCATGTTCCTTCAGACATTAGGGATAAATGCAATTTGGTCTATAATGATCATTTTGATGATTTGAGTTCAGGTTATAGTTTATATCTTGGAATTAAAGAAAGTTTTAATATTTCTGAGGATATTTCAGAAATTCTTTTTGTTGAAGGGGATTTGGATGTTGACGGTGAATCATTTGGAAAAGTAATCAACTCAAAAAACAGTGTTTTAACAACCAATCCGGAACCAATTTATTCCAATAAAGCAGTTGTTTTATATCAAAATGAAAATGATGATTTTGTTTATGCATTTAACAGTGACCATGGTCTATTGTCTATTAACGAACCATTTAAGGCAATTTTTAATTCAGGTCAAATATGGAAATTCAATGACATGGGTGCATTAAAAATCGCCAATGACAATTTTAAAGAGTATCTCATAGCAGATACTAATCTTGGAATAATTCAAAAGTACTTTGATTTAATAGAAAATGATAAGATTGAGGTTTTTGGCTTTAATCATTGGGTGAACTGTAATACACGTAAAGATTATAAAATTATAAAAGAATATTGGAGGAATATTTTATGAAATCATTAAATGAAAGATTACAAGTTGTAGAAGAACATGTGAAAAATGATGAAATTACTATTATGATTATAGGTTTAGGTAGTGTAGGTACCTATTTATTGGACTTTTTAGTAAGTAAAAACGACCCTGCAATAAAATTGGTTGTAGTTGGAAGAAATGAAGAAAAGATGCAGTCTGATGTTAATATTGTTCGTGTTGCAGGACTTATCCGTGAAGTTAACAAGTCTGAAATAATTGTTGAAGCAGGTGTTGATTTAAATGATATTTCATCAATTGAAAATGCAATAAGTAAATATAGTCCGGATTTTATTGTTAATTCAAGTAGGGCTTATCCTGGACTTAAATATGGTAGTATTTCATGGAATAATGTCCGCGCATATGGTATCTGGACTCCATTATCAATTAAATTCACTAAAAACATAATGGAAGCATGCGATAATGCAGATACTGATGCAGTTGTAATTAACACGTCTTACTCTGATGCTGTTATTCCTTGGCTTAAAAGTGCAGGTAAAGCATATCCTGACTTTGGTAGCGGTAACTTAAATCATTTGATTCCAAGAATGAAATTTACAGTAGCAGATATTTTGGGAGTTGATGATTTCTGGAATGTTGACTTTAACTTTGCAGCTGCACACTTTCATGATGTCTGCATAAGTAAAGAAGGACAAACAGAAGGTGTAGACTTACCGCTTAAAATATACTACAAAGGCGAAGAACAGGACATTCCTCATGATGAAATTTACAGCAGATGTTCCATTAGCATGCCTGTAGACCAGAAAAGAAACATGATGAATGCATCAAGTAATTATCGTATCATTTCAGCAATAATTGATGCAATAAGAACTGGTGAAGATGAAAAAGTATTCTCTCCGGGTGTGTTCGGGAATATTGGTGGATATCCAGTAATTATAGGATACAAAGATGATAAAATATCTGCTTGGATTGACGAGTCAGTATTCACCTTTGATGAAATGGATAAGGCAAACCGTGAATCATTGGCACTCGATGGAGTAGAAGACATTAAAGATGCTACATTAATTTACACTGATGATTTAATAGCTAAAGTTAAAGGTGCTTTCAATGAAGACCTTCCAAAAGAAGTAAAATATGATGACATTGAAAAGACAGCAGAATTTTTAATTGAAAAAATTATTACTCCTCAGTTAAACAAATAAATGGAATAGAATACTATGAAAGTTGAAGAATTTGTAGATGTTTTAGGTTGTGATTTTTACACAGGAGTTCCTGATTCACAGCTTAAGGCATTATGTAACTATCTGATGAATACTTATGGTATTGATGAAAAACACCATATTATTGCTGCAAATGAAGGTAACTGTACTGCACTAGCTGCAGGTTATCATCTTGCAACGGGAAAAGTCCCTGTTGTTTATATGCAGAATAGTGGTGAGGGAAATATTATCAATCCTGTTGCATCACTTTTAAATAATCAGGTTTATGCTATTCCTTGTATTTTTGTGATTGGGTGGAGAGGAGAACCTGGAATTCATGATGAACCTCAGCACATCTATCAGGGAAAAATCACCTGTGATTTGCTTGATTTGATGGATATTGAGAATTTTGTAGTCGATAGTGAAACTACAATTGATGATTTAAAAAATATCATGAATCAATATGGTGAACTTTTAGATAATGGTAAAAATGTTGCTTTTGTTATCCGTAAAAATGCTTTAACCTATGATGAGAAAGTTAAATATGAAAATGACAATGATATGATTCGTGAAGAGATTATTAATCACATTGTTGATGTAACTGGTGAAGACCCGATTGTTTCAACAACAGGTAAGGCAAGCCGTGAGCTTTTTGAAATCAGAACTGATTCTAATCAATCACACAAGTATGATTTCTTAACTGTTGGTTCAATGGGCCATTCATCTTCAATTGCTTTAGGAGTTGCTATTAATAAGCCTAATCAACGTATTTGGTGTATTGATGGTGATGGTGCTTTATTAATGCATATGGGATCTATGGCTGTCGTAGGTAATGTTAATCCAGATAATTTTATTCATATTGCTATTAATAATGGTGCTCATGAGACTGTTGGTGGAATGCCTACTGTAGCATCAAATATGGATTTGGTTGCAATTGCCGAAGCCTGCGGTTATCATTATGCAGTATCTGTTGATAATTTTGAAGATTTGGATAAAGAACTCAATAAAGCAAAAGATATGAATAAATTATGTTTTATTGAAGTAATGTGTTCTATTGGTGCCCGTGACGATTTGGGAAGACCAACAACAACAGCAATAGAAAACAAAGAAAATTTCATGAAATTCTTAAATAATATGTAGTGATGCCTTTGAAATATAATGAATATGATAATCAAACATTAAAACATCTTCAAAACTTGGAGTTGATGATTTTAAAGGATTTTATCAAGATTTGTGAAGAAAATAATTTAACATATTACATGTATGCAGGTTCTCTTTTAGGGTCTGTGCGCCATAATGGTTTTATTCCTTGGGATGATGATTTAGATGTTATCATGTTTAGGGATGATTTTGAAAAGTTCAAAAAGATTTTTATCTCATCCAATAATGATAAGTATGAATTATTGTGCAATGAAACAGAAAGTGATTATTTCCACTTGCTTTCAAAATTAATGCTTAAGAACACTAAATTTGAAGAATCTTGGGTCAGTCAGGTTGATTTTCATATTGGAATTAACATGGATATTTTTGTTTTGGATGATTTGGCTGATGGTAAATTCAAAAGAAACTATCAGCTTAAAAAATGTTTTCTTTATAACAAACTGTTAATCATGTCTAAAATCAAATTGGATGATCTACCTGTTGTTACTAAATTAATAACTCATACGGGTTATCATATTTTAAATTTATTTGGAATCAAACCTTCAACGTTAAATAGAAGATGTTTGAATTTCTTGAAAAAATATAAAAATCCTGATGTGGAATGTGTTTTTGATATTTCCGCTACCGCTGAAGAGTACCCCCAAATATTTAAAAAAGATGATTTTAAAGAAGTCAAAAGAATTAAATTTGAGGATATTGAAGTAAATATTCCTTCAGGTTATGATAATATTTTAAAAAGTCTTTATGGTGATTATATGCAATTGCCTCCCGAAGAGGATAGGTATAATCACATCACTGAAACTTTGGATTTTGGAAAATATTAAAAATAATTATTTTTTTCATTTTGAACATACCTATTTTTGCCAAATATTTAATTTCCCTAACTATTTAATGTATAATAAACTGAAAGAATATTAATTTTCTGTGCACAAAACATAAACAAAAGTAATATCTATAAAATCGAATAAATCATTAAACTATAAAAAAATCAATCTTGGAGAGTTTTCATTGAAGATAAAATATTTATCCAAAAAATATGTCGTTTTAGTTTTCTGTCTGCTATTGCTGTGCACCATGCAGACCAGTGCGGCATGTACTGCAGTAATTGTGGGCTCTGATGTCAGTACTGACGGTTCGACAATTATTGCAAGGTCAAATGACTATCAGGAGGTTTGGGGAAATCATATCACAGTGACTCCCGCAGTCGAGAATGAACCCGGTCGTTTCATGCCTATAAGTAATGACGGAGAAGTAAAAACAGAAATTCCTTCACCACTTATGAATACACTGCAACTCCATATATGAACAGTACAACAGCATATTCTACAGGAACATGACGCTGCCGTAGCTACTAATGAATATGGCGTATCCATGACAATGTCCGTTACGGCATTTCCAAATGAAGATGCATTGAAAGCAGATCCTTTGGTAGATGGGGGACTTTGTGAAAATACTGCTACAGACCTTGTGGTTTGTCAGAGCAAAACAACCCGTGAAGCTGTGGACGTTCTTTTAAAAACAATAGATACGTATGGTAGCAACGAGTCCAACATTGCATTAATTGCTGATCAAAAGGAGGTCTGGTATGTGGAGATGTATACCGGCCATCAGTATGCTGCGGTTAAATTGCCGGCAGATAAAGTATCTGTATTCGGCAATGAATATACTTTGGAGTACTTATCAGACTATGAGGACAGCATCACATCCAAGAATTTGACTGCCCTTGCTGATGAAAAGGGTTTTGCAGTACATGGAAAAAACAATGAAATAAATCATATTCCGGAAACAATACAACTACAGAATATTCCCATATGAATTTTCATGGTATATCATTTGACCAATTATACTATTTTTGTTGGACTATTTTTCCGATTTTTGTTGGACTAATTATGTAAATTATTCAGTTTAGTAATCAGTATGGATTGCATTAATTGAATATGAACTTGGAAATAAAATGTTAAAGAAAGTGTCGAATATTTTATAGATGATTAACTTATGTGAAAACCACTTACTTATGAATTTTGTTGGTACTTTTTGTTAGATATTGTAGTTTTTTCTACAATATGAAGTATCAACTTTCATGCTTTTTTTGATGATTTCCTTTGATGATGAAATGCACTATTTGTTAAGTATCCTATTTTTAGGTAATCTATATATAGTTAGGTATATTAACATATAATTAGGGGTATTTTCATGGTTGTTGTTACAAGCATATATGATAAGTTTCAAACGGTTATTCCTTCTGAAATCAGAAAAGAATTTAATTTAGATAAATCCTATAAAATTCAATGGAAGATTACTGGTGAAGGTAAAGTCGAGTTAGAATTTTTCAAAGAACTTTCTTTAGAAGATATGGTTGGAAAATACGTGGCTAATGAACCAATCAACAGTGTTGATTTGAAACATGATTTTAAAAATAATATGTTAGGATAAGTATATGTAGTTAGGAATATAAAGTAATGTTAGGTGATATTATGAATTATAATAATATTTCAAAAAAGCCAGTAAATACAGTTAATCCGTCATCTCGAAAATATCATTTTGCATCACCTAAAAAACGTCTAACTTTAAATGATATGGTAGGTAAATACTATTCAAACACTTCAATTAATGGTGTTGAGTTAAAACAAAAGTTTAAAAATGGGGTATTATAATGAAATATTTTCTAGATACAACATTCATAGTTGCACTCTTTGTTTCAAATGATCAGTGGCATTCCCAGTCATTAAAGGTTTACAACCGGATTAAAAATCATGAATTGGTCATATCTAATTTGGTTATAGCAGAAACTGTCACTGTTTTAAAAAATAAACTTAAAACAAAGGATATTTCGGAGATTTATAATAATTTAGGAAATATTTTCAGGGTCATTGATGATAATTTGATTTTTGATGAGGCAATGGATATTTTTACTAAATACGACTCTACAATTTCATTTTTTGATGCCATGTATGTTGCAGTTTCAAAAAAAGAAGGAATAAATGAAATTGTCAGTTTTGACAGCGATTTTGATAAGATTGATGGTATTGTTAGAGTCCATTAAATTATTATTGTGATTTGGCGAAGAATCGTAAGGTTAGGGATACTTTTATTTTTACTAATTTTTTACTGTTATTTTTTTAAAATAAGTTATTTAATTTGATTGAGTTTGTATTTTTCATGTCGTAGGAGAATGTAATTTGCATCATGTGTGGCAGAGATGCTTTCATTCTAAAGTAATGGAAACAATCGATATTCGCATTACTTTACAAATGGAATTTGTTGGGTATTTTCTGTTGGATATTGTAGTTTTTCTACAATATGTACGTTCATGCTTATTTTTTAATGTTGATATTGTACTTTCTAATGGAAATGATATCTAAAAATAATATCTCAATGTTCATTGGCCTTTTTTCAATCCCAAGAACCTCGACAGGTTCAATAAGTCAAAATTATCATACAATTTTCTATGTGATATTTAAACATTATTGGATGTCAAATTCTTTTTATAAATTGATATTTTAAAATTAAATTCAATATTTATTTTTCAAATTAAAAAAATCGAAATATTTTCTTAATTTATATCAATTAAAATTTATTAAATGGTCAATTCTACTTTTTATCCTTTAATTCTTCTTTTTTATTTTACTATTTATTCAAGTACACTTGATATTTTTTCATAAACTTTAAATATTTATTAAGAAATAGTTTAACATGTCAATATTTTTTTTAAAAAAGTTGATTGATGTGAAAAAATGAGTATTAATAAAAAAATTTTTTGCTTATTGATTGTACTAATCTTCTGTTTAGGGGTTAGTTCGGCAAGTGCAGCCGATGTTACTTCAGATATAATTGCAAGTGAAGACACTGCAGTTGACGCTGATGTTATCGGCGAAGCTAGTTTTGATGAAAATTTGGGAGCTGGCGAAACATATGTCATTACAAACGCAACATTTGGTAATTATTTTACTGCTGGTGAGTTGAATGATAATGTTACTGCAGGCTCCACTCTGGACTTCCAAGGTACTTTCACTGGTGTAGATTATAAAGTAAATATTACTAAACCAGTAAATATTATTTCAAGTACTGGGGATGCGTTGTTTAATGAAATTGGTAAAAAGGATTCAACTGGGGGATGTTTCCACATTTCCAACGGTGGATCAGGTACTAATGTAACTGATCTTAGTTTTATAAATTCCGCTTTTTATGTAACAAATGCTTCTGATGTTAATATAGAAAATATTTACATGATGGCAAATATGAGTGGTATTGGTCAAGGTACAGGATTTATGTGTGTTCAGGCGGGTTCCAGATACGTAACAGTTAAAGACAGCTACTTTGAAAACAGAGGAACTGGTTCAAGTATTGTTGTTATCGGTTATTCTGATTACTGTACTATAGATAACAATGAGGTTGTTGTTAACGGATCCAGTGGTAATGCGATTTATATGACCACTTATGTTCCTGCTCAATGGAAAGGCCATGATCCTATTGGAAATAAAATTATAAACAATTACATTCATGGTGAAAAATCCGGATTATGTATGGCATTGGTTGTTGCTGGGGACAATCACTTAATTGAAGGTAATGTGATTGATTACAATGGTCCTAGCGGTATTGCATTACAATATCTTTGGGGAACAACTAAAGAATATAGTAATTCCACCTATAAAAACAATGTTTTAACTGGTGGATGTGGATTTACTACAGGTGCTAATGCAAATATTGAACATAACAGTGTTGAAGGCTCAATGACTGCGGGTTCCAACAGTACTATAAAAGATAATACAATGGACTCATTATCATTATCCAAACCTAACTGTATTGTTGACAATAATGTAATCGGTGAAAAAGGAGTAACTCTTAACGCTGCTGCTTTAAACACCACATTAACTAATAATGTTATCTTATCAAAAGTTAATGTAAAATCCAAAAACAACACTATTCAAAACAATACAATTTCAGTTGATGATGAATATGCAGTTGACTTATTCACAACTACTGGAAATGAGGTTTCCGGAAACAATTTGATTTCAGCTAACTTTACAGGTGATGCTGCAGTAAAAGCTGGTGAAGGAAACTCAGTACATGATAATGGCGGTATAGACAATATTGTAACTAAAGATAATTTCTTTGTTTTCTTTGATGAAAACGGTAATTACAGAGGTCTCAATTTCACTGATTTAATTTTTAAAGGTGATTTTGATGGTTTAGTTGATGCAATTACAATCAACCAAACATTATCCATTGAAGGTTTAAATGCTAACTTGAATGATATGGCATTTATCTTACTTGCAGATGGAATTTCTTTATATGACCTTGAACTGAACTTTGACAAAGCACCTGTTTTAAGTAATGGTTCTGCTATTTTAATTAACGCACCAAACGTTTCAATTTTAAACATTACAACAACCTATGTAATAAATGAATCTGCTGATGCTTATGTTATTTATGCTGAAGATGCAGACAATTTAACCATTGCAAATAATGTAATTGATTTTAATGCCACAACTGACGGTGCTGCTGTAAATAATGCTATTTGTGTTTTAGATTCTGCTTATGTATTGGTAGAAAATAATATGATTTCTGCATATATCCCATCATGCGCTGTACCATGGAGAGAAATCCCTCCTGGAAGCGGAATTTGGGTAGGTTTCCCTGTTAGTGAAGGTGTAGTCTTTGACGGATGTTCCGATTTAACAGTTACTGATAATATTATCACTGTTGTTTATAACGGTGTTGTCGGTGCATATGACACTGTTTATGCTGTTGATATTAAAAACAGTGAAAATGTTGAATTTACAGACAATTCCGTTAGCGGATTAGGTCACTCCTACATTTACGGATTATATGTTGAAGCAGATAACTTAGTTGTTGACAGTAATCTATTCAGCATAGTTTCTGATAATAACTATGCTAACGGTATTGAAGTTGAAGCATCTACCGATGCTGTCATCAGCAATAACATCTTTAATATTGCAGCTCCTAAATTTGCTTATCCAATATATTCAGGTATGAATGGAGGAGACTTGGAAGTTGACTACATTGGAAATGATATTAATGCTGTTGCAGATGTCGTTTACGGTATGGAATTATGTGGTAATATAGAAAACGTTTATAATAACACAATTACTGTTGAAGGTAATAAAACCACTGCTTTAGCTATCAAGTCAAAAGAATCCTATATCTTTAACAATACTCTCAATGCTTTAGGTGTTAATTTAGGAAATTCCACATCACCAGATACTTTTGCTGCAATAACTGCAGGAATTAACTTACAAAATTCAAAAGCTACTGCTGAAGAAAATATAATTAACTCCAACTCCATTGGTATTTTAGTTAATAGCGGTGAAGTTGCCATCATAAACAGTGAAATAAATGTTGAAGATAATGGTTTAGATGATTCATATGCTATTATTGCAGAAGAATCAGAAATCATAATTGATTCAAATGAAATTAATTATGTTGGAGATACCGAAGGTGCAACTATAAACAATGTTATTTGTTTAAGCGAATGTGATACTCTATATGTAACAGATAACAGAATCACAGCTTTAATTCCATCATGTTATGTTGACTGGAAAGAAGAACCTGCCGGAAGCGGTATTTGGGTAAAATATCCTATTTCTGAAGGTGTTGTAATTAAAGAATCTCCTGACTTAGTATTTACTGGCAATGATGTTCATGTTGAAGTTAATTCAGTTGTCGGTGCATATGACACTATTTATGTAATAGACATTAAAGATTCCGAAAATGCCAATGTAAGTGGAAATGAAATTGCTGGTTTAGGTTTCACATACATTTATGGATTGTATATTGAATCAGATAACGGAACTGTAGACAGCAATAACTTTATTATAAGCGCTGAAGATTACTATGCAAACGGTATTGAAATTGAAGCATCTGTCGGTGCTGTTGTGAGCAACAATAATTTTGATATCACTGCTCCGGGTCTTGCTTATCCAGTATACTCAGGTATGAATGGAGGGGACTTGGAAGTTGACTACATTGCAAACATTATCAATGCAACTGCTGATATCGTTTACGGTATGGAATTATGCGGCAGTGTAGAAAATGTTTTCGAAAATACAATCACTGTCAACGGTAATAAAACCACTGCTTTAGCTATTCAATCAGAAGAAGTTTATGTCTATAAAAATATTATCAATGCTTTAGGTGTTAATTTAGGAAATTCAACAGCTGTTGAAACATTTAAGCCAATGACTGCAGGAATTAACATACAAGGTTCAAACGCTATTATTGAAGAAAATGAGATTGTTTCTAACTCAATTGGTATTTTAGTTAATGGTGATGAAGTTACTATCGAAAACAATGGAATATGTGTTGAAGATAATGCTTTAGCTGATTCCTATGCTATCATTGCTCAAGATTCAATAATTGGCATTAATTCAAATAATATTACTTATATTGGAAATACTAACGGATCTACTATAAACAATGCAATTAACTTGAAAGACTGTGTTGCAGATTTATCTGAAAATAAAATCCTTGCTTCCATGCCTTCATGTTATGTTGACTGGAAAGAAGAACCTGCCGGAAGCGGTATTTGGGTAAAATATCCTGTTTCTGAAGCTATTGTAATTGACGGTTGTCCTGATTTAGTATTAACCAATAATGAAATCATTGTTGGAGCCAATTCCATTGTTGGTGCATATGACACCCTTTATGTAATGGACATTAAAGACTGCGCTAACGCTAATATAAGTGAAAATGATGTTAGTGCTTTAGGCCACACCTACATTTATGGATTGTATATTGAAGCAGATAACGCAACTGTTGAAGATAATGTATTTGAAATCGAATCCGATACCTATTATGCAAATGCTATTGAAGTTGAAGCATCAAAAGGCATTGTAATCACTGATAATACCATTTATATAGAAGCACCTCTTGTTTACGGAATATACTCCGGAATGAATGGTGGAGATTTAGAGGCTGAATACTCCAATAACTTCATTATTGCAGAAGGCGGTTTTGTATATGGTATGGAATTAATGGGATTAAATGAAAATGTTTTAAACAACACTTTCGTTCTTGACGGATCTGATGCAATTGCTATTTACTCCTTATCCAAAAATGTAACTGTAAAAGATAACTCTATCAATATCACTGCTGAAGATGATTCCACAGCTCTTGCATTTTTAGGAAAAGCTGGTAATGCTACAATAACCGACAATGAAATTCAAACAACTGGCGAATACACTATCGATGTATCTAAAATCAGCGCTTTAGTAAAAGATAATTATCTTGTAGCTGACGTATTAACCGGTGATGCATCCGTAGATTATGATTTGGAAACTTCATCTGTTTACAACAACACTCCAAAAATGGATAAATATTTCCTTATAACTGACGGATTAGAAAAATACTTCGGTAATGCTAAAGCATTAGAATTTAGATTAATCGATGCATCCGGTAATCCTATTGCAAATCAGACCATTAAAATATCAATCCGTGGTCAAGATTACACCAGAAAAACCGATGCTAACGGTACTGCTAGAATGAACATTAATCTGGATGCAGGTAGTTATAATGCAACAGCAACCTATGAAAATCAAAGTGTAGTTGCAGATATTACAATTCTATCCACCATCCAGGCAAATGACCTTACTAAAATGTTTAGAAACGCAACCCAATTTGAAGCAACATTTGTTGACACTGAAGGTAACGTCCTCAACAACACAGATGTTACATTCAACATTAATGGTGTGTTCTATACAAGAAAAACCAATGAAAACGGTACAGCTAAATTAAACATTAATTTAGAACCTAAAGAATACGTAATTACCTCTATTAACCCTGTAAATTCAGAACAAAAAGGTAATACCGTAACTGTATTGTCAACTATTACAGATAACAACAACTTGACTAAATATTACAGAAACGAATCTCAATACGCTGTAAAAATATTGGACAGTCAAGGTAATGCGGTCGGTGCAGGTGAAAATGTAACATTCAACATTAATGGTGTATTCTACACCCGTACAACAAACGCATCTGGAATAGCTAAATTAAATATTAATTTAGAACCTGGTGAGTATATCATTACTGCATATTATAACGACTGTACTGTTGCAAACACTATTAAAGTATTGCCTACTTTAGTAACAGAGGATTTATCCATGAAATATCTAGATGGATCTAAATTCAATGCAACCGTTTTAGATGGTCAAGGTAATCCATATCCTGGACAAAACGTTACATTCAACGTCAACGGTGTATTATATACCAGATTAAGTGATAGTAACGGTGTATCAAAACTTAACATTAATTTAATGCCTGGTACATACATTATCACATCCACTTATAATCAATTGAATGTAGCAAATAAAATTACCATTTCAAGTTAGGGATTATTTCCTTAACTTCTATTCTTTTTTTAACCTATTTTTGCATAAATATTAAAAATATTAAAATAAAATATTAATTTATGGCAGATAAAAATGAGTGGGGCAGTAACTTATCATTCGTATTGGCAATGATTGGTTCTGCAGTTGGTCTTGGAAATATTTGGAGATATCCTTATGTACTCTACTCTAATGGTGGAGGAGCTTTTTATATCCCATATATTGTAGCTATTCTTTTAATGGGAATTCCATTTTTAATTTTGGAGTATGGTGTCGGATATAATTTTAAATCTTCTTTTGCAAAGGCTGCAGGAAAAATCAATTCAAAATTTGAGTATCTCGGCTGGTTTTTGCCGATTGCTGTTTTTATGATTATGATTTATTACTCTGCTATTTTGGGCTGGGATGGAATTTATATGATTTTGAGTTTCTTTAAAGGTTGGGGAGCAGACCCGAATACTTATTTCATGACTACTCTTTTACAATCTTCAGGAGATGTTTCTGGCATATTCACTTTCATTCCATTATTGCTGTTGCAATGCTTGTTGGTTGGGTTATTGTTTGGTTTATTTCACACAGGGACTTGGAAGCAGGTCTTGGTCGTGTTAGTAAAGTTTTAGTACCTCTTTTATTTATTATTATGATTGTTATTGTCGGATTTTCTTTGACTTTGCCTGGTGCATCAATTGGTCTGGCGGAGCTGTTCAAGTGCGACAAGAAGCGTCTCCAATTCCCTTAAAGTCAGTGAATTGAATATTAATTTAGAAATAAATTAGTGTAATAATTCAATCCTTGTTGTGTAGGATTTCCTCCATTGAAATCCCTGTTCTGGCAACGGAAATTGGGAGTTGCATGATATTATGCCTAATTTAATGAGAGTATTCTGATTTAAAAGGCTAGAGGAAGAATAAGAATGGTTAACATTATGTGAACAATTGCAAGCATCGTCACTCCGGAAAGCAGGTGGAATACAATGCAGAAATCTTTCTGCTACTGCTATGTAATCAGGAAATAAGTAGTTTGAACGTACTTAAATGTCACAACCCGCAGGATTACCGGTGTAAAGATTGAACCTTCCCTTATTCGTATCTGATGGGAGATTAACTTGGTAAGCCATTTGAAGTCCAAGATTAAGAAATCTTGGTAAGCTGATTGTGAATGATGCCTAATTCTTCAGGTGGTAGAGGATTTTGAAGGAAGCGAATGCCGTTAATAACCGAAAGGTAGCAGTAAACTGGGAATATAATAACTGTGAACGGATACCACTCCCAGTGGGTGGCATGGAAACATGGCTGACTTTCAAAGAGTAGACAACGTGTAAATAAAACTAGTGAATTTGTTTATCGAAAGGATGGTGATAAGATGAGTTATGCTCAAAGCAGGGATGCTTTAGAGTCCACAGCATCATACGCTACAATTTGGCGAGAAACCGAATGGAATAAAGTCAAAAGGTATGTAAATAAACAAAGACATAGGATATTTCGTGCCGAAAATGATGGAAATAAAAGAAAAGTTAGAGAAACGTTTCTTTTCAACCAGTAAATTTTAGGATAAACGTCTATTTGAGCCGTATGTGGTGAAAGCCACACGTACGGTTCTCGGGAGAGTGCGGGAGAGCAATCTCCCAATCTTATCCGACTCCTGACTGGTCACTTTTGGCAAACTTTGATATATGGATGGCTGCTTTCGGACAGATTGTATTTTCCTTAAGTTTGGGAATGTCTATTGCGTTTACCTATGCAAGTTATACTAAAGATGATACTGATTTAATTACAAATACTATTTCAATAGCTTTTGCAAACTCTTTATTTGAAAACTTCGCTGCTTTAGGAGTATTTTCAATTTTGGGTTACATGTCACTGCAATCCGGAACTGCAGTGTCTGATCTTGTAGCTCAGGGAACAGGTCTTGTATTTATCGTTTATCCGACGGTATTTAATGTTTTAGGTCAATGGGCATATGTTTTAGGACCTCTGTTTTTTACTGCAGTTTATCTTGCAGGACTTACAAGTATCTTATCAACAATTGAACCTTTGTCCTTTTCAATTCAGAATAAGTTCGGTCTTACAAGGTCAAAAACAATGACAATATTGATTGTTATTGCTACCTGCGTATCCATGTTATATGCCACTGCATTCGGTGCTGAACTTTTAGGCTATGTTGATATGTTCATTAATCAGATTGCATTACTATTGGGTGTTATTATTGAATGTATTTTATTTGCTTGGATATTTAAGGCAGAAAAACTTATTGGATTTTTAAATGAAAGAAGTAGGGCAGTTAAATTAGGTAAATGGTGGTTAATAATTGTTAAATATATTCTTCCGATTTTTATTGCAATCGTTTGGATTGGGGGATTGTTTGAGGTTATATCTACTGGATCAGTTCAGCAGTCAATTTTCATGATTATTTGTGCATTCCTGTTGCTTGTAGGGTCATTAGTATTTACACTGCTTCCTGCTAAAAATCCGAATTGGAAGGATGTGGAAGAAAGAGTATAATTTTATACTCTTTTTATTATTTTTTTTGGTGTTATTTGGACTTTTGAATGTTTTCTATTTTTTCGAGTGGTATGTCCAATTGTTCTGATATTTCGGATGGTGTCTTGTTTTCAAGCAGTTTTTTGATAATGTTTGTTTCTCCTT
>NZ_JAZRKF010000064.1:0-166470 GCF_045646205.1 Methanobrevibacter sp.
TTGTTACCTTCGTTATTAGTCTCATTAGGATCATAAGTACTACTATTAACAGTCGCAACATTCAAAACAGTAGCATTACTAATATTAACCAAAGTCTTAATCACCAAAGTAGCATTAGCACCATTAACCAAATCACCAACATCCCAACGACCACTAACAGGATCATACTTGCCCTGAGAATCATCAGACTGATAAACCAAACCACGAGGCAACTTATCGATTACATAAACACCCACAGCAGTATCAGGACCATTATTAGTAACAACAATACTCCACTCAATAACATCAAGATAATTAGGAGTAGAATTACTTACCAACTTAACAACAGACAAATCAGCAGCAGGATTAACATCAGTAGTATTATTACCCACATTATTAGTCTCATTAGGATCATAAGTACTACTATTAACAGTAGCCACATTCAAAATAGTAGCATTACTAATATTAACCAAAGTCTTGATCACTAAAGTAGCATTAGCACCATTAACCAAATCACCAACATCCCAACGACCACTAACAGGATTATACTTACCACTTGAATCATCAGACTGATAAACCAAACCACTAGGCAACTTATCGATTACATAAACACCTACAGCAGTATCAGGACCATTATTAGTAACAACAATAGTCCAATCAATAACATCACCGAAATTAGGAGTGGAATTACTGACTAATTTCTTAATTGATAAATCTGCAGCAGGATTAACATCAGTAGTGTTGTTACCTTCGTTATTAGTCTCATTAGGATCATAAATACTACTATTAACAGTAGCCACATTCAAAATAGTAGCATTACTAATATTAACCAAAGTCTTGATCACTAAAGTAGCATTAGCACCATTAACCAAATCACCAACATCCCAACGACCACTAACAGGATCATACTTGCCCTGAGAATCATCAGACTGATAAACCAAACCACTAGGCAACTTATCAATAACGTAAACTCCTTTTGAATCAGCAGGCCCATTATTGGTAACAACAATAGTCCAATCAATAACATCACCAAAATTAGGAGTAGAATTACTTACCAATTTCTTAACAGCTAAATCAGCGCCAATTACATTTGTAGTGTTGTTTGCGTAAGTATTATTGGTATTATTACTCTTAGCTACAATAACATTAGTGAAATTACCAACAGTAGTAGTATTAAATACAACATAGAAATATCCATGTTTCTTTGATAGTAAAGTTGAATTATAAGTCCAGCTTAAGTCATTGTTTTTAATCCATTTGGAAGTGTAATCGAACCATGAATCATATGTTAAACCATTGAATTCTAATTCACGAACAGTTACATTATTTAAATCAACATCACCAGAGTTCCTTACAATAATTTCAAATATTACTTGTTCACCAACAACAACAGTATTGTTTACAGTAACCTTTTCAACAGTTAATTCAGGTTTTAATACATCTACTGTGTCATTTGCGGTTTTATTTGGAAGTTTTTCTGATTGTGAAACAACTACATTTTTAAAAGTACCCTCTTTAGTAGTATTAAATACAACATAGAATCCGATAATTCCATTAGGATATATATCATATTTTGAAGTCCAGCTTAAATCATTGTTTTTAGCCCATAAACCGGTTTCATCATACCATCCGGCATAAGTTAAACCATCATATTCTGATTCTCTAACAGTAATGTTATTAATATTCACTTTACCCGTGTTATGAACAATAATTTGGAATATTACTTGCTCTCCAACAAGAACAGTTCTATTAATAGTTACTTTTTCAAGTGTGTATTCAGGATTGAATACATTTACGGTATCATTACCTGTTTTATTAGGCACTTCATCAGATTTTGCAACAACAACATTAGTGAAGTTACCTACTTTTGTAGTATTGAATACAACAAAGAAACCAAGATATTCACCAATAGCTAAAGTAGGTTTTAAAGACCAACTTAAATCATTGTTTTTAATCCATAAACCAGTATCATCATGCCAACTGTCATAAATCAAACCGTCAAATGAAGTTTCACTAACTAGTACATTATTTAAAGGAACCTGACCAGTATTTCTAACAAGAATTTCAAAGGTTACTTGATCGCCAATTTCTGCAATTTTATTAATAGCTACTTTATTTATTGATAAATCAGGTTTTAAAACTTCCACAGTATCATTATCTGTTTTATTAGGCACTTCATCAGATTTGACAACGACTACATTAGTGAAATTACCTGTTTGGGTTGTGTTGAATACAACAAAGAAACCAAGATATTCACCAGGTACTAATTTAGGTTTTAAAGACCAACTTAAATCGTTGTTTTTAGTCCATAACCCAGTATCATCATACCATCCATCATAAATCAAACCATCATAGGAAGTTTCTTTAACTATTACATGATTTAAATCTACTTTTCCAGTATTTCTAACAAGGATTTCAAATACTGCCTGACTGCCTACAAATACAGTAGAATTATCTGCCACTTTACTGATTTCCAATTGAGGTTCCACTACTTCTACAGTGTCATTTGCAGTTTTATTTCCGGTTTCACTTGAGCTTACATTTACAATATTTCTTAACACACCTACTTTAGTTGTATTGAATTCAACATAAAACTTAAGTGTTTCTCCTCTATATAAAGTAGTATTTAATGTAAAGGTTAAATCCTTATTATCAATCCATAAGTCTGAATTATCAATCATACGGATGAAATCCAAACCATCATCGAATTTTTCATAAACTGTAACATTGTGTAATCTTTTATCTCCAATATTATGGACAACTATTTCAAATGTAACAGTGTTGCCTATTATTACTAATTTGTCCAATGCAATTTTTTCAATACTGATATCCGGATTAGTTGCATTCCATTCAGGGTCATATGTAACAACTTCAGTAGTGTTGTTTGCAGTTTTGTTTTCGACATTTTTTGCGCCTGCAGTTACTGTGTTTGTCCAATTACCCACTTCAGTTGCATTGAATATAACTATTAATGTTACAACTTCTTTTGGTTTTAAAACTTTCGGATATGTCCATGAGTATTTTCCATTTGTAACAAAATACCAGTCATCAGTATCTATAAATGAACGATAAGTTAAATTTTGATAATCAGTCTCTTCCAAGAATAATCCTGTAATCGGTACCTTTCCAGTATTTTGAATAACAATTTGGAACCTGGTTAAATTATTTACATGAACAACAGGGTCTAAAGCTATTTTTTCTACACTGAATTCAGGTTTAGCAACTTCAGTAGTATTATTGGCTGATTTGTTTTCAGTATTATTAGCACCGGCAACAACTACATTTGTGAAATTACCTGCTTTAGTAGTATTGAAAACAACAAAGAAACCATGAGCTTTACCCGGATTCAATGCTTCGGTATAAGTCCATTTATGCTTATTATTTTCAACAGTTTCAACCCAATGATTACCTAAACCATAGGCATGGTCAAACACCAAACCGTCATACTCGGACTCAACAACAAACAAGTTTTTCAAAGCAATTTCACCAGTATTGGATACCGCAATTTCAAATGTAACCTGTTCACCGACTGAAACCAAAGGATTCAAAGTAATCTTTTCAACAACGAATTTAGGCTCAACAACCTCAGTAGTATTATTGCCTGTTTTATTATCAGTCTTATTAGCACCAACAACAACAACATTAGTGAAATTACCTGCTTTAGTAGTATTGAAAACAACAAAGAAACCATGAGCATTTCCAGGAGCTAATACTTCTTTGTAAGTCCATTTATGTTTATTATTTACAATAGACTCGACCCAATGATCACCTAAACCATAGGCATGGTCAAATACCAAACCGTCATACTCGGATTCAACAACAAATACGCCATTTAAGTCAATACGTCCTGTGTTTGATACGGCAATTTCAAATGTAACCTGTTCACCGACAGCAACTAAAGGATTCACAGTAATCTTTTCAACAACAAACCTAGGTTCAACGACCTCAGTGGTATTGTTAGCTGTTTTATTATCAGTCTTATTAGCACCGGCAACAATAATATTGGTGAAATTACCTTCCTTGGTAGTGTTAAATACTACAAAGAAACCATTAACCATTCCAGGAGTTAAAACATTTGAATATCTCCATATATTCGCATTACTGTCTTTAACCCAATTACCTAAACGATAAGCATGGTCAAATACCAAACCGTCATACTTGAATTCTTCAACAAACATGTCAGTTATATTTACTAAACCTGTATTGGTTACAACTATTTCAAAGATTACTTGGTCACCTACACTGACAAATGGAGTTAAACTGATCTTTTCAACAGTGAATTTAGGTGTTACGACAGTTGTATCATTTTTAGCTGTTTTATTATCGGTTTCATTACTGCCTGCAACTACAACATTAGTAAAAGTACCTTCTTTAGTTGTGTTAAAGACAAGTGTTAATGAAGCAAATTCATCAATGCCTAATTTGTTTATTAATGTCCACCTATGTTTACCATTTACAATTGAATGTTTCCAGTGAGGCTGGTTTAAGTTATGGCTAAATATCAATCCGTCATAACTAGATTCTTCTATGAATACACCGGTTAAATCTGTTAAACCTGTGTTTCTATAAACAATCTGGAAAGTAACCTGATCACCTAGAGTAACGAGAGGTGTAATGGTAATCTTTTGAACTTCAAAATTATAATCTAGAACGGTTGTTTTATTTGAAGCGTTGTTATTGGTCGTGTTTGATTCGGGAGTACTTGAGTTAACAAATACATTGTTTTCAATAGTTGTATTGTCCGTGTTAATTTTAGTTATGATTTTTAAAATAGCTTTAGCACCTTTAGCTAAATCACCAATTTCCCAACGCCCAGTAGATGGATTATATTTACCATTGGAATCATCACTGACATAATCCAAAGTTGAAGGAAGCTTATCAATAGCATAAGCATTAACAGCTATATCCGGACCATTATTGGTAACTACAATAGTCCAAACAATTTCATCTCCGATAACTGCAGTTTCTTTAGATACTAATTTAACTACACTTAAGTCTGTAAGAGTGTTTGATTTAGTAGTGTTATTAGCTATGTTATTCTTTTCATCCGGGTCGTAAGTACTACTATTAACAGTTGCAACATTCAAAATAGTAGTGTTTGTAATATTTACAACAGTCCTAATCTTTAAATAAACTGTTTGATTAACGGCTAAATCGCCAATTTCCCAACGTCCGGTTGTTGCATTATAATTTCCATCTGAATCAACAAATATTAAACCATCAGGCAATTTATCGATAACATAAGCATTAGTTGCATTGTTATGACCATTATTAGTTACTTTAAGTGTCCAAACAATTTCATCTCCCAAATCAGGAGTTTTATTCGAAACATATTTTTCAATAGCCAAATCAGCAACAGGTAAAATTTCAAAGTAAGTTGTGTTTGTAATAAATTTATATAATCCGTCTTCAACGTGAGTAACGTTAACAGAATAATTACCCGGAAGAAGACCTCTTTCAGATACACTTGTATTACCTAAAATACCAGTTTGTGAGGTAAAGTTAATAACAACTTTGCCCGTTTCGAGATGTGTCACGACAATCGTAATATTTTGTAAATCTTCACGTGAATCCTGATAAATTAGAGTACCGTTTTCACTTTTTTCCACACCATCTACAGGGTTAACAACTACAGTTCCAGTATTTTGTGTTTTATTTACAGAAGATTCGTAAGTTACATTTAAAAAGAATATATTATTTGGTGATCCATCATTATAAATAGCATTGATAATGTTATCCCCACCTTTATGTGTAACATTAATTGTTACAACACCTTCCGGATCATAATAAATACGTCTTTCATTAGATACGGTTGTTAAAAGATAACTCCAAGCCTGATTTTCAATGAATGTATCATCTTCAATAGTTAAGTTTTGACCTCTATTATAAATAGCAGAACCATTACGTGCAACATTTCCTTCGAAATAACTTTGAGAAATATTAGAATTATTTCCTTTAATGTAAATAGCTCCACCTAAACCTTGTTCCATGTTATCTGTTGAAGCAATTGCTGTATTTGAAGTAAAATTAGAATTCAATACTCTAAGATTATCACCTTCAGAATGCAAAGCCCCACCATGATAGATTGCATCATTATTATTAAATACGGAATTATTAACTAAAGTGTTATCACCGACTACATAAACACCAGCTCCACCCCTAGAAGCAGAGTTATTATCAAATGTTGAACCATCAATTAAAGTATTATTTCCTATAATATATACAGTACCCCTTGAACACTCATGCTCATGAAATTCAGAATCGATTACGGATGAATTTTGACCGTGAATGTAAATTGCTGAACCGTTTCCGTTGGTTGCATAATTATCCCAAAAAGTACAGTTTACAAAGTTATTGTTATCACCGGTTATGTGAACTGCTCCACCTTCTTCAGTACCGGTATTATTTCTAAAGTAACAGTCTACAATATTATTATAATGCCCTTCAGGAATTCCATCCAAACCATGTGAAATACCTGCAAGCATATAAGCTGCACCTTGTTTAGCAGTGTTATTTTCAAAAGTACAGTTTTTTACAACAAGATAATTTTGACTAGAGCCTATAGCTCCACCTTTCTGAGTAGCAGAATTACCAATGAAAGTACAATTTATAATGTTTGAGTGGTAATTTTCGTTGATTGCCGCATTACCGTGTACATAAATTGCTCCACCAACACCTGCGCTACAATTTATAAAATTTGAATTAAATACGTCTACCCTATTACCCCTTTGTCCAGCGATACAAATCGCACCGGAGTGTCTATTGGTTGTACAGTTAACAAAATTACAATGGTCTAAAACAGAATTATATGTTACAGCCATTGCAGCATATTCATAATCATTTTCATCCTCTGGTGCCAAAGAATGACAATTCGTAAAGTTTACATCATATAAGTCGGAATTTCTTATAACAAAACCTGCTACAGCAAGGGTGAAATTTTCAAAAGAAACATGCCTTAAAGTACAGTTTATAAAGAAATTCGGATACATGCATGTATCATTAAAGTTTTTAAAAGTTATGTTTTCAAATTTACAGTTTTCAATAAAATTACGTTTATTAATATTAATCGAAGTAACGTTACCGGCATTGAAAATACCGTTTATAAAAGTTAATTGTTTACTCGTTGATATGCTAGGGTTACCGTTAGGATATGACCCAACTATTTCTCTTCCCCCGAGATCTATGATATCACCATCACTTGCACTTTCAATTGCGTTTCTTACATCACTGAACCACATTCCAGTAACCGGAATAACATTTGCCTGAAGAACATGATTATCTTCATTACTTATTCCCAATAAACTTTTACTCTCTGCGGAAGCAATTAGTGATGTGTTTTTACTTTCATTTTCCTTAAAGGAAACATCATTTGTTACTCCAAGTGAAACATCATTTGCTACTTCATCCGATGAAGTGTCTGATGATACTTCAGAAGTTCCCTCATAAATAACAATATCATCTGAAGATAAAAAATCAGTTGTTGAATCATCAATATCCTCACTAGCACAAACCATTCCAATGCTAGCAGACAAAATGATTAACAATAATAATGCGTATAAAATCGACTTACCTTTCATAAATTCACCTTAAAATAATTTTAGAAATTTATATATCACCTTAATTGATTTTTAAAATCTCTCTTAATTTAAACCTCTTTGATTTAATAATATGACAGTTGTTTAAAAAACAAGGATATAACTACCCCCCATCCGTGAATTTTTTAAACTTAAATTAATTTTTTTAATAATTATATAACCGACTCAAGAAATTATATAAACATTTATTTTTGTCAGTATAATGTCACATTATTAATCATTTTACAAGCTAATTATCCAATATATCATAACACGGTTTATACGAACATAGCTTAAATTACTTTATGATTATTTATTATATATAAACTATACATACAAATAATAAAATATTTAAAAATTAATCAATTTACTATCTATTTGATATAATTTTATTTTGATGTGCAAAAATTTCAAAAAAAGTTGACAAAATCAATTTATAACAGTGTTATTATAGGTACTTTATAGAAAAAACATTAGTTTTATAGATAACAAACAAAAAATGAGAAAATAAATATTTTCTATTGTAGCCAAAAAATATCCAATAGCCTAAATACACAACGAATAATATTATTTGGATAAAAATAAATATCAAAAAATATAATTAATATAATATGGGTACTTTAGAGAAGATGAAAATTTTAACTGATTCGGCACAGTATGATTTATGTGATTATGTCAATCATAACAAAAGCTCACAAGTTAATCTGCCAGGAATTTATCATGCTACGGGACATAATGGCTGTCAAATTCCACTATTTAAAACTCTTCTAACTAATAAATGTAAAAATGACTGTAAATACTGTATTAATCAATCCAAAAGAAACTTTACAAGACTTGAACTTGCACCCGAAGAACTTGCAAATGCATTTCTAGGTTATTACAATAGAGGTTTGGTAAACGGTTTGTTTTTAAGTTCAGGCGTTGATAAAAATGAAGATCTTACAATGGAAAAAACAATAGAAACTATTAGAATCCTAAGAAAAGATTATGGATATGATGATTATATACATTTAAAAATTGTACCTGGAGCTTCCAAAGATTCCATTAAAAGAGCAATGGCACTTGCAAATAGAGTCAGTATTAATATAGAAGCTGCTACACCATCAGGTCTTGCTGAACTGTCATCTACAAAAGATTATAATAAAGATATCCTGAAAAGATTGAAATGGATTGACAATTTACATGGCAAAAGTACTACATATCCAAACTCTACTCACACTACACAATTGATTGTCGGTGCGAACGGCGAAAGTGACAGGGAAATTCTACATAGAATGGAAAAAATTTACAATAAAACTAAATTAAAGAGAACATACTTCTCAGCATTTTCACCAATTCAAGAGACAGATTTCGAAAATAAAGAAGCTTGCAGTACAGATAGAACTGCAAAATTATATAATGCAGATAGTTTACTTAATGATTATCATTTTAAACTTAATGAATTGGTATTTGATGAAAATAACCAACTTTCATTAACACAAGATCCGAAGATTCTGGCTGCAGAAAATATGGATATATTTCCTGTAGAAATTAACACCGCACCATTTGTGGAACTGATACGTGTACCTGGAATCGGTGTAAAATCTGCAAGAAAAATAATTTCTATTAGAAAAAAAATGCCCTTTAAAAATAAAAATGAATTAAAAAAATTAGGTGTGGTTATTGACAGGGCTGAAAAATATATTAAAATAGACGGAGCTTACCAAAGCTTATTGGAAAATTTTTAATTATTTTAAATCCTCAAATAAATCCCAGATATCCGGATATTTTTTAGAAACGGCTTCATCAATTAATATAGAAGCTTCACGACTGATACTAAATTCTGGCTCAGTTTTTCTTAAATATCTAAATACTGCAGCAGATCTTGAAGACCATAATGTTATTCTTGGATTTTTATCAACAATATCTAAAACTTCAGCTACATTTTCTTGTTTTTTGACATCTTGTGAATCTGATAACCCTTCTTCAGTGCTTTTATCGCCAGATACGTCTTTGGATGAGCTAGTATCCTCATCGTCTTTTTCTTGGATTTTCTTATCTGACGTTTCGTTTGATTCGTCATTATCTTTTTCATCATTATCATCAACTTCATCTACATCAGGCTCTTTATTATCGTCCTTTTCAGTTTCCTCAACGATAATGTCTTCACTAGATTCTTTTTCAGTAATATCATCTTCTGATTTTTCGTTTAAGATATCCTCTAATGATTGAGCTCCATTACTGTCAAAATTTTCGTCATAAATTTCTGGTATTAAAGAATTTAATCCTTTGCCAAGCCCACGTGTCATTCTAATCACTTCCGTCCCTTTCTAAAATTTCTTTAGCTAATTTTAAATAGGCTTTAGTTCCAGTGCTGTCTGGATCATATATCAAACATGGTTTTCCGAAACTTGGTGCTTCAGCCAATCTGATATTTCTTGGTACAATAGTCTTAAATAGAAGATTGCTTTTACCAAAGTAACTTTTTAGTTCCTTATAAACATCCCTGCTTAATCTAGTCCTTTTATCATACAAAGTAAGTAAAATACCTTTGATTGGAGTTGGACTTTTAAGTCTCTGTTCAACAAGTTTAATGGTGTTAATTAAATCCGCAACACCTTCAAGTGCATAATATTCAGCCTGAATTGGTATTAATACACTGTCAGATGCAACTAATGCATTTACGGTAATTACACCTAATGAAGGAGGTAAATCAATGAATATGTAATCAAACAGTGGAATAACGTCTTTAAGCGTTTCCTTTAAAATAATATGATAATTTTCTTTCTGGCTTAGCTCAACGCCTACCCCACTTAATGAAATATTACTTGGAATAATGAATAAGTTTTTTATAAATGTTGGAATTGTAGCTTTTTTAACATTTATATCCCCTATGATTGCATCATAAATGGTATTTTCTAACTCGTTTTTATCAATGCCAAAACTGGTTGTTGCATTTGCCTGAGGATCCATGTCCACTACCAGAACAGATTTACCCATTACTGCAAGTGAAGTTGCGGTATTAACGACGGTAGTAGTCTTTCCACAACCTCCTTTTTGATTCATTACGGCTATTACTTCGCTCATTAAATAATTCTCCTAATTAAAATGAATTTAAGTCGGAAGATATAAGATATATCCTCCAACTTAAATGGGATACATTATAACTTATGATGAACTCTTAAGTTAAAAGGCATACAGGAAAGCTATACCTTCAACTTATGAATACATAATTAAGTTAACATGAAATTTTAAGTTAAAAGGTATAACAGAAAAGCTATACCTCCCAACTTAAATGAGATAAATTATAAGTTAACATGAATAACTGGTAAATTTTAACCTAAAACTTCTAAGAACGAAGGAGTAACTTAGAATAGATAAGTTAAACCTTCAAACTTAAAAGTGATAAATTTTAAGTTAACATGAATAAGTTATAGGAAATAACTTTTAACATTTAAGTTATTATTACTAAGTTAAAAGATTTAACTTTTAACTATTAAGTTATATTTTATAACTTCAACCTTATAAAGTATTTGTTTTCAGAGATAAGTTATTAGTTATAAGTGATAAGAAATGATAAATTATTAGTTATAAGTGATAAGTTATAAGTAATAATATTAAAAAAAATAAAGTGTGAAAAATCACACTATTTTGCATTTTGCATAGTTCCTTCAAAGTATGATGCATATCCTTTTAAATCAAGCATACCATGACCTGAGAAGTTCATGACAATAGTTTTTTCTTCACCAGTCTGTTTACATTTCAATGCTTCATCAATAGTTGCTTTAATAGCATGAGTTGTTTCAGGAGCAGGAACAATACCTTCATTACGTGCAAAGGTAATTCCAGCTTCAAATACATCTTTTTGATGGACTGATCTAGGAGAAATAATTCCTTCATTGTTTAAAAGTGAAACAATTGGAGACATTCCATGATATCTTAATCCGCCGGCATGAACGGTTGGTGCTACAAAATCATGCCCTAAGGTAAACATCTTAAGCATAGGAGTAAAACCGTTAACATCACCGAAGTCATAATCATAACTGCCTTCTGTCAATGTAGGACATGCGCTAGGTTCAACGGCAATAAATTCTGTATCGGAATTTCCATCTAACTTATCCTTAAGCAGTGGGAAAAATGATCCGGCCAAATTACTTCCACCGCCAGCACATGCAATTACGACATCAGGCTCTTCTTCTGCTTTTTCAAGCTGGAGCTTGATTTCCTGACCGATTACGGTTTGATGTAACATTACATGGTTTAAAACACTGCCTAATGAATATTTAACCTCTTCATTAAGTAAGGCTTCTTCCATAGCTTCAGAAATAGCTACTCCTAAAGAACCTGGGTGGTCTGGATTTTCTTTTAGGATATCTCTACCGATTTGAGTATTTTCACTAGGTGAAGCGTAAACATTACTGTTATAGATATGCATGATGTTTTTTCTGTCCGGTTTTTGATTGAAAGAGACTTTAACCATATAAACAGTACAATCTAAATCAAGCATATTACAAGCAAGTGATAATGCAGTACCCCATTGTCCAGCACCAGTCTCAGTAGTTAACCTTTCAACACCTTCTTTTTTAGCAAAATAAGCTTGTGGAATAGCTGAATTCAATTTATGGGATCCTGTAGGAGAAGTATCTTCTCTTTTATAATAAATTTTAGCAGGAGTATTTAAGAATTTTTCAAGCCTAGTAGCTCTAAATAAAGGTGAAGGCCTACCCATTTGCATGTATAATTCTCTAACTTCTTTAGGGATTGAAATATATCTATCAGAAGCAAATTCCTGTTCTAAAGCAGATTTTGTAAATGCTTTTTGTAAATCAGCAATCTGATTTTTACCCTCACTATTTTTTGGTTCCGGAAGTGCTTTTGGCAAATCAGCCAAAATATTATACCATTTTTTTGGCACTTCATCGGAATCTAAAGTAATTTTGTAATTCATGTAATAATCTATATAAAATGTACTATTTAAAACTTTGTTGTACAAAAATGTACAATTAATATATTAATAAAATGACATCAAAATAAAATAATATGAGAATTTTAGCTATTGATGTAGGAACCGGAACACAGGACATAATGGTATATGATGATGAAAAGGAATTGGAAAATTCAATTAAAATAGTTTTACCTTCCCCACATTTATATATCTCCCAACAAGTAAGAGAAATAGAAAATGACCTATATTTCACAGGAGAGATAATGGGAGGAGGAAAAATTAAAAAAACACTTTTGGAACATATGGAAAAAGGATATAAAGTAGTAATGGAAGAAGTTCCGGCAAGAACCATAAGGGATAAATTATCACAGGTGGAAGCGATAGGAATAGAAATCGCATCAAAAGATAAGGAATATAAGGGCTTTACAAAAATAGCTTTAGGAGATATAAACATTACAAAATTGTCTGAATTCCTTCTCGGATATGATTTGGAGTTCGATTTTGATGCAATAGCAATAGCTGTTCAGGACCATGGATATAATGAAAATATGGGAGACAGAGACTTCAGATTTGAAAAATTCCGTGAAAAATTATCCGAACCGATTAAACCTGAAGAATTTGCATTTAAGGGAAATGTTCCGGATTACTATACCCGAATGAAAGCGGTTGAAAGATCTGTAAAAGCAGAGGGAATAGAAATAAATCCATTAATAATGGACACTAAATTTGCATCAATAACCGGAATGTGTTATGATGATGACGCAGCTAAATTAAACAGCTTTATAGCAATAGATATCGGTAACGGTCACACAACAGCAGCATCAATAGAAGACGGTAAAATACAGGGAATATTTGAACATCACACATCATCCCTAACACCTGAAAGCTTGGAAAATTACTTAAAACGCTTAGCTGAAGGAATAATTACAAACGAGGAAGTTTATAATGACCACGGCCATGGTGCACACGTAATTAACCCAATCAGTAAAATAGAAAAAGTAATAGTAACCGGTCCTAAACGTGAATTAATAGAAAAAACAAATCTCGACTGGCATCATGCATGTCCTGGAGGCGATGTTATGATGACCGGAACTGTAGGATTAATAAAAGCTCTAGAGGAATATGATGCTTAAGATGGATACACACATTCACAGTGAATATTCACCGGATTCTAAATCAAAACTGAAAGATATATTTGCAGTAGCCAAAACAAGAGGTCTTGATATTATCGCAATAAGCGATCACAACACGGTTGAGGGTTCAAAAGAAGCAATTAGATTAACAAAAAATGATGACTTATTAGTAGTTCCCTCAATTGAAATATCATCACTTGAAGGCCATATTTTAGGTTTTGGATGTGAAGAAAACATTAAAAGAGATCTTCCTGCCGGAGAAACTATTGACCTTATTCACGACCAGGGAGGCCTTGCAATAATACCTCATCCATACTGTTTTTACAGACACGGGCTATTATGTAAAGCTGATTATAAAGATTTAAAAATTGATGCGATTGAAACTAAAAACGCCCGTTTTATTGTAGGTTACTGCAATAATAAAGCAAAGAAATTATCCAAAAAAGAAAACTTGCCAGGTCTTGGAGCAAGTGACGCCCATTACTACAAATTCGTAGGTGATTGCTACTCAAAAATAGATTGTGATAAAGACATTGACAGTGTTTTTAAAGCTATAAAAAAAAGTAAAGTGGAAGCCCTCGGTAAAGGTACTTCAAATATCAAATTATCCAAATACTTATTAGATTTTAAAGTATTAAAGAAAATTTAATTAATTTATTTTTCAATTTTAATTTCTATGACTGAAACATTAGTTTTTTCATCGTTATAGTTTTCAACCTCTTCGGTTGAAATTTGAATATCTGTAACATCAGCTTCCTGAACAAAACTGTTTCTAACAATCTCTGCCGTGTCAACAGCACGACTGATAGCTTTTCCTCTTGCTCTTAAAGTTACTGAATCAAATTCATTGAATTGTGTAACTACAGCCAATACATAATTCATTACTGGTTTATTTCCAATGTATATAGTATTTTCTTCCATGTTATCATTCCCTATGATTTATTGGATTAAAGAATTTATTTCTTCTCTAGATTTTCTTCATTAATAAAAGTTTATTGATTGAGTCTAAAACTGCTAAAATACTGGCCATGACTATGTCATCATTAATAGCTCTTCCTGTAGATTTATTTCCTTCATTGTCTGAAGAAATAACAAATACATCAGCTAAAGCATCAGTACCTCCATTAATAGCTTCAAGATTATATTCTTCTAGTTCAATATCCATTGTATCTTGAATTAAATATCTAATAGCATTTAATGCAGCATCAACAGGCCCGACGCCAGTATGGGATGTTTCTTTTTCAACGCCATAAATCTCTAATTTAACGGTTGCTGTAGGAGAAACAGCAGCCCCACACATCAATCCTAATCCTTTTAATTTAATCAGAGTTTCACGAGCTGAAGCAAGTTCAGTTAAAGCAATAGCTTTCAAATCATCGTCAGTCACACATTTACCTTTATCACCCAAGGTTTTAATTTGTGAGAATACTTTATCAAATTGTTCATTATTTAAATCAATGTGATATTCCTTTAATTTAGATTTTAAAGCATTTGCTCCTGTGTGCTTACCCAAAATAATTTTTCTAGAATGACCTACACTTTCCGGTGAAATAGGTTCATATGTAGAAGAGTTATTTAAAATACCATGAACATGAATACCTGATTCGTGGGCAAAAGCATTATCACCAACAATTGGTTTGTTTACCGGCATTTTAATACCAGTTAATCTACCTACAAATTCAGACAGACTATACAATTGAGAAGTATCGATATTTAAATTCATTCCATAAGCAGTATTGAGAATAATGACAAGTTCTTCAAGTGGAGTATTACCTGTACGTTCACCTATACCATTGATGGTTACGTGTGCCTGATTGGCTCCACATTCAATAGCTATTAAAGTATTTGCAGTAGCTAAACCAAAATCATTATGGAAATGAACGCTAATAGGTAAATCAAATACACTTTTAGCATAAGAAATTAATTCATGAGTAAAAACCGGTGTCAATACACCAACAGTATCTGGAATATCTAGAAAATCTGCACCTGCATTACTAACCTCATTATAAACATCAAAAAAGAAATCTTTTTCAGTTCTGGTAGCATCTTCAGCAGAAAATTCTACAGTTAATCCATGATCTTTAGCATATTCAACGGCTTCGACTGCAGTGGAAATAATAGTTTCTTTAGACATTTTTAATTTATAGTCTCTATGCAATGGAGAGGTTCCAATAAAAGTATGAACATATCCTAAATCAGCATCCAATATTGAATCGATATCATTTTTGACACTGCGTGCCAAACCCACAATAGTAGAATCCAAATTTAAAGATTTAATCTCTTTGCATGCTTCAAATTCTCCTTTGGATGCGGCAGGAAAACCAGCTTCGATTTTATCAACACCAATAGCATCAAGCTTTTGAGCAATTTGGATTTTTTCATCTACTGTAAGAGCAACCCCCGGCGTCTGTTCACCATCCCTTAAAGTCGTGTCAAAAATATAAATCTCATCTGAAAGATTCATATATATATTTTTTAAGGAATCGATATCAATGTCATACATAAAAAAAATCTCCATTAGGGTATAATTAATAATTATTTTTTATTTAATTTAATATTTATCCTAAGATTATTTATTTCAATTAATCAATTTGAAAGGGAAATTCAAGTTCAAAACTAGTAAATTTAGAAAATAATATAAATACATATTAATAAAATAAAAATCATGTTTATAACTAAAAAAAGTAAAATTTTAAATGTTCTTTTAGCATTAATTCTTCCATTTCTACTGGAAAGTTACATTGTTTGTGTAGAGCATTCAAATATAATAAGCGCATTTTCACTAGGAAACTTTCTTAAATATTTTTCATTTAAACATTATTTAATGTTTTTAATTATATTTGCTATAATTTTATACATTTTTTATGGTGAAACAAGAAAGAAAAAGGTTTTGGATCTTATTTACCTCTATAGATTCCCATTGGCATTGCTTTTTTTAGTTGTATGTGTCATATTCCAGATTCACGGATCATCAATTAATGAATTGAACTATTTCCATGTTGACCATAACATTCTCTTCGGTGTTTCAAGACAAATCAGAACAGATGAATTTAATGTCAATACAATGCTTGCATTTTCCCAGTATTTAAATAATTTCGCATATTTCAGCGATATTGTAAGGGCGGTTCCAACAGACATGTTTTTACTTTACGGCCAGCCTGTATGGGATATCGGAATTATATTCAAGCCATTTTTAATTGGTTATTTGTTCCTGAATCAGGGCCAGGGTCTATCATTTTTCTGGATTTCACGTTTAGTAGTATTGTTTTTAGTATCATTTGAATTCGGCAAATTGATTACAAACAAAAACAAAAAACTCGCTCTGGCTTATAGCCTATTGATTACCTTTTCACCCCTTGTTCAATGGTGGTTTGCAATCAACGGACTTGTCGAGCAACTGATTTTCGGTCAGCTCGCCGTTTTATTGATTAACTTATATATGAATACGCTAGACTATAGAAAACGTCTATTAATAGCTCTTGGATTGGTAATATGTGTTGGGGGCTTTGGACTGGCAATGTATCCATCATGGCAGATACCTTTCGGATATGTATTTGTCCTGCTTGCCATCTGGATATTTTTGAAAAACATAAAGACATTTTCATTCAATAAATATGATTTTCTAATAATTCTAGGATCCCTAGCAATATTATGCGCATTGATGGTTCATATTCTACAGAATTCCGCTGAAACACTTAAAATAGTAATGAATACTGTATATCCAGGTAATGAAGTCTTTAACGGAGGCTATGATTTTACATATTTATTCAATTATGTAGCTTCAGTTTATTTCCCAATAATGCCTGATGGAGTTCCGGCTAATGTTGTTGAACAATCAACATTTGTAGACTTTTTCCCTGTACCACTGATTTTATCTTTTATAGTTTTATTCTATCAAAAGACTAAAGATAAACTTTTATATGGATTGCTTGCATTATATTTGATACTTTCCATATTCCTTCTTGTATCACTTCCGGACTCTGTCATTAGCCTTACATTAAGAAGCCATGTCAGAACCGGAAGAATAGTTTGTGTTATCGGATTTGTTTCATGCTTGATATTGATACGTTCCATTTCAAGCTTAAGGGAATTTGCAGATAAAAAATTAATAATTGCTCTATCCGTTGTATTATCAGCAATTGTCGTTTACGCATCCACATTCCTATATAATGACTATTATGCACTATGGATGATTGTAATATTGGTAGTCTTATATTCTGTATTCTTTTCAGTTATATTCCTATCACATTCACCTAAAGGAAAAAAGGTATTTCTGATTTCATGCATTGTACTGGCATTTTTAACCGGCGCATTAGTCAATCCTGTAGACACAGGCACTGATGTTGTTTTTGAATCAAATTACATCCATGAAGTTGAAAGCATTGTACAAAAAGATCCTAACGCTAACTGGATTGTAACTGATTTATATCTTAATTCATTAATTCCTGTTGGTGCAAAAACCATAAATTCCATTAATACATATCCGGATTTGGATAAATGGCACAGTCTAGACAAAAATCATCAGTATGAAGATATATATAACAGATATGCCCACATTTGTGTCACATTCCAAAATGAAACTCCTACAGAATTTTTATTGGCATCTGCGGACATATTCTATATTAATCTAAATGTTAATGATTTGCAAACCCTTAATGTTAGCTATATTTCAACACCGCATGATTTAAGTAAATTTTCAAATGACAATGTGACATTTGATGAGATTTATGAAGAAAATAATTATAAAATTTATCATGTTACATACAAAACATGATAAAAATCTTATTTTTTTAAAATTTTTCAACTATTTTTTATTTATAATGACAATTATTTTAGATTAAAGTTATAATAATGAAAATTGTAAGTCAAATAATAAGATTTATAATATAATATTCAAAAAATAATATTATATGTACATTTTTATTATGAAATTTACATTTTGGGGAGACTTACAATGAAAAAGATATTTTTATTCTTAATAACAGTTTTCTGTTTAATATTTGTAATGTCATCCGTCAGCGCAGTTGATTTGAACGATACTGACATCCCAATTGAAACTGGCATTGATGATACTGTAATTTCAGCAGATGTTGGTGCGGGAAGTTTATCTGATTTAAGAAATGCAATGTACAGTTCTAACAACATTACATTGACTGGAGACATTACAAGAAATGCTAATGACTATGATATCGATATATATCAAAATAATAAGTATACAATAAATGGAAACGGACATACAATAAGCGGTAATAATCTTGGAAGAATATTTAAAATCCTTCCGGGAGGAGAATTAACCTTAAAAAACATTAAATTTGTTAATGGGTACTTGCCAGAAACACTTACATCAGATTTTGATGGCGGAGCCATATTGAATATGGGAACATTGACTATTGAGAACTGTGAATTCAACAACAATTACGCTCGTGATGGTGGAGCTATTTCATGTGATAAAGGAGCTACAACAACGATAACCGGAACAAACATCTTTTTCCAAAATAAAGTATGGCAAGATGGTGGAGCAATAGCAAACGGTGGGGGATCAACCCTTTATATTTCCGGTAAAAACACATTTGATTCAAATAGTGCTTATTTTACAGGCCGAGCTGCTATAGGAATTGATGAAGGTAAAGGTGGAGCAATAATGAATGCATTTGCCCATGAAAGTGACCGCTCCAAAAAATCCTACCTGCATATTGAAGGAGAAACTATTTTCAAAAACAACGTTGGAAATTCAGACGGTGGAGCAATATTCAACCACCAGGCAATAGCTGATATTAGTGGAAAAAATACTTTCACAAACAACAAAGTAATGCTTCCAACCGGAAAAGGAGGAGCTATTAACAACGAAAACGGTACTTTCAATTTAAACGGGAACAACATCTTCCAATCCAATCAGGCTTACAGAGGAGGAGCTATTGACAATAGCTTATTCAACACGATAATGACTATCAACGGTAAAAACGAATTTACAAACAACAGAGCAAGCATGGGTGGAGCAATATCTAACCATGAAGGGAAAGGCCTAAACATTTATGGTGAAAATTCATTTGTCAATAATAATGCCAATTATGGAAGCGGACCGAACATTGGTGGAGCAATCTATTCATACAGAGCCAATTTATACATAGATTCAATTAATGTATTCAATCAAAACACAGCTCTTGGTTCAGGGGGTGCATTATATATAGCAAACTATAATGCAATGATAAAAGGACAGAATTCATTTAATTCAAACAGTGCCCCAATTGGAGGAGCTGTCCTTTTAATTGATTCACCTCGTGTTGACTTCCAGGGTGAAAATGTATTTTACTCCAATACCGCAAGTGTCAGCGGAGGAGCTATAAGGGCGAATAATGTACAGGAATTAATCTTATCAAACCACAATTATTTCTCAATCAATAAGGCATCAAACAGTGGTGGAGCTATTTATATGCAGAATTCTGTTCTAAATACACAAGGATCATCATATGAAGGAAATACTGCAATATATGGTGGTGCAATATTTTTAGAAAATACAGCATTTGCTGGAAACTATAATATCTTCAAAAACAATTATGCAAGCCAAACCGGTTCTGACATCGAATCATATCAAAGTTCCATTAACAGCCTTGAATACAATTACTGGAACTCCCAGAACAAAGTATCCCAGAACAATATTCACTATTACAATGTTGGAAATATCAATACCTGGGTAGTTCTTGACTTAACAGTTCCAACCCAAATTAAACAAAATGAAAACACAGAAATTGTCAGATTTAAAACTAACAGTTACGGCAATCTAAACGGTGAAATGCCAAAATATGGCGTAAGTGTAACTCCAAACTTTAATCCTTCAGACGTTATCATTACGAATAATGTTGGAAAAAGCAAATATACTGGAAGCCCTGGTCAGGTTACAGTTACTGCATCAAGCAGCAATTTCGCTGCTTCAAGAACCGTTAATGTTATTGAAGGTAAAGTTGCAACCCAACTAAGCGGAAACAGTATTCTTTTAAGAAATCCTTCAGAAAGTGGAACCTATGAAGTAACTTTAACTGATGTTAATGGAAATCCGGTGGCCGGCAAAACTATAGAAATTAACATTGAGGGTAAAAAACAGAGTAAAACAACAAATAAGCAAGGAAAAGCTAGTTTTACAATAAATAATTTAGCAAACGGATATCATCAAGTTGTTTCAACATTTGCAGGTGAGGACAAATATCTCGCTTCATCTACAACAAACGATATTGCTTGTATATTCGATGCGGGAACATCAACTAAGTTAACCGGAAATGACTTTGAAATGTATTATAAAGACGGATCAAAATATGAAGTTAAATTAACTGATGCAAATAATAAACCTTTAGCTAATAAAGTTGTTAAAATATATATTAACGGTAATTTCTATCAAAGAACAACTAACAGTGAAGGAAAAGCATCAATTGCCATTAACTTGAATCCGGGAAACGTTACACTTACTGCAGTATATCCGGACAATGAATTTACATTCTGTGAAAATACCGTGAACATCAAATCCACAATTTCAGGAAATGACATTGTAAAATACTACAGAAACGGCACACAATACTATGCTACATTCCTCAATTCAAACGGACAGGCGTTAAAAAATACAAAAGTTAACTTTAACATTAACGGAGTCCTTTATGAAAGAACCACTAATGAAAACGGTGTAGCCAAAATGAATATTAACCTAAATCCGGGAACCTATATCATTACGGCAATAAACTCTGTTAATGGCGAAATGCATGGAAATAAAGTTACTGTTTTAGGAATACTCCAAGGTAAGGACTTAACCAAATATTACAGGAACGATTCCCAATATTATATTACTGTTCTTGGTGATGACGGAAAACCTGTTGGCGCTGGTGAAATAGTTAATTTCAATATTAACGGTGTATTTTACGAAAGAAAGACTAATGAAAATGGTACAGCCAAATTGAATATTAACTTAAATCCAGGAACCTATATCATTACAGCAGAATATAAACAATTGCACTATTCAAACACGATAAAAGTATTGCCTATCCTACAGGGAAAAGACATTACCATGAGATATCGTGACGGAACCAAATTTGAAGTCAAATTGCTTGATGGTCAGGGAAAAGCTTTTGCAAACAAAGTCGTTACATTTAATGTAAATGGTGTATACTACGACAGAACAACTGATGAAAATGGTATTGCTCGCTTAAACATTAATTTAATGCCTGCACAATACATTATAACATCCATGTATGAAACCGCAAGTACTTCAAATACAATAACTATTTATCAATGAGGATTAATTTCCTCATTTCTTATTTTTTTAGTAATGAATAGCTATACCAAATGCGACATTGCTTTCAATTAATGTAACATCATGACTAAATTTTAAAAAAAGACTTGATTATTAATTAAGTTCATGAATTAAAATTAATTTAATTAATCATTATTTTAAGTAAACGATAGGTTGCAGAAAAGAAAAAAATAATCTGATATATTAATCAATCTCTAGTCAAAATCTTAGCATATTTTCCCAACTACATCCCATTCGCCTGTAGGTTTTTTTGACATTCATATAGAAAACACACGTGTAAAATTAAATATATTTAAAAAGACTATTATTAAATATGGAAATCGGATTTACAACACTGGCTATGTTTATGGATGACAACCTGGAAATAATAAAAAAGGCACATGAATATAATTTTGAAATGATTGAAATCCTTGGAGAATCACCATTTTTCAAAAAAGAAAATACAATGGCGTTTAAAGACTGCGGACTCGAAGTGTCAATTCACGCTCCAACAGTAGACATTAATATAGCTAGTTTGAATGATGGAATAAGGGCTGAAAGCGTTAAGCAAATGAAGGAATGCATTGACTATGCGGAAAGCATTAATGCCTATGCAATGACAGTTCATCTGGGAAAAATTGGAAGAAATGATCCTCCACTTAGAAAAGCGGCAATGGATTTTGCCTGTGAAAGCGTTGGCGAGTTGGTTGACCATGCACAAAACGTAATTGTTTCTATAGAAAACATGCCTGTTCGAAAGGTTTTTCTTGGAAATAAAATTGAAGAGCTGGAATTCGTCCAAAAGGAAACTGGATGTAATTTAACCATAGATGTGGGTCACGGAAATACTACCAAAAACAATGAGGAACTGCTTGAATTGAAAAATATAACCTATTGTCATTTAAACGATAATGACGGAGTTAAAGACCAGCACATTACGTTGGGTGAAGGTACACTTGATTTGGAACTGCTTAAAAAAGTTAAAAAAGGAATTATAGAACTCAATAACTTTGACAATATCCTGAAAAGTAAAAAGGTAATTGAAAAGAATATCTAAAAGTCAATTTGTGAAACTTCACGTATGCTTTCAATTATATAGTCAGTCTTGTCCATTAACTTAGGTGAGACCTCTTCCTGCTGTTCTATAGTTAATACACTAACATCGGCTCTCTTAAATGCCAAAACATCATTCAAGCCATCTCCAACCATCATTACCTGATATCCGTCATCCTGAAGGGACTTGACTACCTCACATTTACCTCGAGTAGAAACACTGCCGTGAGCATTATCCTTTTTGACACCAAGCATTTCAGCCAATCTGTTGATGGCTCCTTTCCTATCTCCTGAAGCCAATACTATTTCATAGCCCTGAGACTGCAAATCTTCAATAGTCTCTGGAACACCATCAAATAATCTTCCCGCAGAAGTTATGGTATATGAAATAATTCCCAGGTGCATATCCAGTATAACGGCAGAGCCGTTGCATAACTCCATATGAGGGACTTTCTCTCTCAAAATTGGAAAACCGTCCGTAATATCTGATACAACAGCTGATTTTTCATTATATAAAATATCCTTAACCTCTTCTTTTGTAGTTTTAAAATTGGTAAAGCTTACATCAAAGTCAATGTCAAACTCCTTGATGACATCTGAAAGCAATGTGTTTGAATCCAAATCCAGTAGCTTATTTGTATTATACTGAAGAACAACCAATGCAAGAGAATCAGTTTGGTCTATCAAATCCAGAGAATTAATGTCTGTGAATAATTTACCTGAAGTAACATCCTTAATGACTCTATATCTCTCTATTAACGTTCCGGAGTTATCAAATACAATAGCCTTTTTCATATTAATTAATATTGAAAAATTAATTATTAAATTTATTCATGGTTATAAGTTATAAGTGATAATAAATGAAAACTTATAAGTTATAAGTAAACAATTCAGCTTTAAAAAAACCAAGTTATATAAATATAAAAAAATAAATCTATATTTATTATATTTATTTAGGTGTTTTAATGAACGTTATTGAAAAATTAAATTCCATCAAAAATGGAGAATTAACAGCTAAGGAAAATGTTGAAAACTTCCTTAAAGTAATTAAAGAAAAAAATGACTCCATTAATGCTTTTATTGAATTAAACGAAGAAAATGCTTTAAAACAAGCAGAAGAAATTGATGAAAAAATAGCTAATGGAGAAGAAGTCGGAAGCCTTGCAGGTTTGGTATTCGCTATCAAGGCAAACATTAATGTGGAAGACTTGATTATTTCTGCAGCTTCAAAAACATTAGAAAATTACCTAGGAAGTTACAATGCAACTGTAGTAGATAAAGTATTAGCAGAAGATGGAATAATTATTGGTATAGCGAATATGGATGAATTTGCAGCCGGTAGTTCAACTGAAACTTCTTATTATGGTCCAACTCAAAACCCTAATGCTTTAGGAAGAATCCCTGGTGGTTCATCAGGTGGAAGTGCAGCAGCCGTTGCAGCTGAAATGTGTGATATTGCATTAGGTTCAGATACCGGCGGATCCATCAGAAATCCAGCATCCCACTGCGGTGTTATCGGATTCAAACCGACTTACGGTGCCGTTTCAAGACAAGGTTTACTTGATTTGTCAATGAGTCTAGACCAAATCGGTCCATTTGCTCAGGATGTCAGCGGAATTGCACTTGCATTAAATACAATTGTTGACTATGATGAAACCGAATGTACCACAATTGACTGGGAAAAACCTGATTTCACAGAAAGTTTAGAGGACAAATCCCTTGAAGGTATGAAAATAGCTATCTGTAAAGATTTCATTGAAGTGACAGATGATGAAATCAATAAAACAGTTAACAAAGCTATTAATAAATTAGTTGACGCTGGCGCTGAACTTGTTGAAGTTTCATTCGACCATATTGACTTATGTCTACCTACATATTACTTAATCAACTATGTTGAATTCTTTTCAGCAACCAGAAAATACGACGGAAGAGATTACGGTTACAGAATAGAAGAAGTTTGTGGAGATGAAGTTTTAAGAAGAATCAAAATCGGTTCCCACATTGCACAAGCTGAATTCAGTGGAAAATACTACAAAAAAGCTTTAAGAGCAAGATCGCTTATTCGTGATGAAATTAATTCAATGCTCGAAAACGTTGACTTGATTGTAGGTCCTACCGTTCCTAAACTTCCTCACGAAATCGGAGAAGAATTAGACCCTATGGAAATGTATGCATACGATGTATTGACTGTAATTGCTAACCTTGCAGGTATTCCGGCAGCAAGTATCCCAGCAGGAACCGTTAATGACATTCCAGTAGGTCTTCAAATACAAGCTAAACCATTAGACGATGAAAAAATCGTTAAAGCTATGAGCGTATTTGAAAATATTCAAAATTAAGGGTTTTTTAACCCCAACCATTTTATTTTTTAAAATATTTTACACTTGAAATATACCTTTAAAAAAACTTTAAAACTTATAAAAACCATAGCACTATTTGAGGTTATTTTATGACAAAAATTGGACTTGCTTATGTTAAAGGTTCTGTTCCTGGATTTGAAGAATTTGGAAAATTACCAACAGATATAGTCAAGGAAAATGGTCTGGTTAATGGAAATAAAGCTAGTGATGAACTTGATGCATTAATTATACCTGGCGGAACATTGATAGAATCAAATGACATTAACATGGATTTAAATAAGGAAATCCTGAAAATGGCAAAAATGGGAAAACCTGTAATTGGAATCTGTGCAGGATTTCAGCTTCTATCAAATCAGATAGATATCGGCCGTAAATCAGAAGTTCCTATCGTGAAAGATGGATTGGGCCTGATAGATGTTGAATTCTCACCATTAATCACAAGCGACCGCGTAATAGCTAAAGTCTTTGACAACTCCTTTTTAACCAAAAACCAAAATGAGGATGTAAAGGGATTTCACACACATACCTACGGCAAAGTCGTAGGTGATGCAAAGCCGTTATTCTATTCAAAAGTCCAGAGAATGAATTACGGAGATACAAATAAAGCCGAAGACTATAATATCTTTTCCGGAGCCTGTAATGATGATGGAAACGTTATCGGGACAATGATACATAATATTTTAGACGAAAATCCTATTTTAGTAGATAACCTCCTGAAACAAATAGACACTGATGATATGGAAGACATTTACAATAGAAACAAAAGCGTCAAAGAATATATTCAGTCAGAAGTTGGAATAAGTTCAAATATAAAGATACCTCAAAAAAAGATAAATTCAAAACCTAAATTTTTAATGATAGGAAGTAACGGTTCCGATTCAGGTAAAACATTTATCTTAACGGGCCTTGCTGGTGCACTAAGAAAAAGAGGATATAAGGTTGCACTCCTTAAAGTCGGCCCTGATGTGCGTGACATTATACCGGGATTATACTTGACTAAAGATTACATGAATGAATTCAGTTCCATTAAAATCGGACACCTAGGATGGATGGATATAGAATCTACAATAGCTAAATTAAACACATCAGATTATGATATTGTATTGATTGAAGGAGTTATGAGTGTATTTACAGGCCTTTTAAATGAAAAGGTACCTTTTTCCGCTGCTGAAATTGCAATGTCATCCAATATTCCGATGCTGTTAATTTCCGGAGTAAACAAGGGAGGAATTGAATCTGCAGCAGTGGATCTTGTAGCACATGCAAACATGTTAAATAAATTCGGTGTAGATGTTAAGGCAATATTGTTGAATAAAGTATATAATGAAAGTATATTCGATAACGTTGTCCCATATATTAGAAACAATACCAAAGTAGATGATATACTAAGTGTTGGAAAACTGAAACTGGAAACAAGAGGATTTACGCCGGAAATTGAAATAAGATATGATTTGTTTACTAAAGCAGCCCTTGATTTAGTAGAGGAATCCCTAGATATAGAAAAAATAGCCAACATGGCTCAGGAAGTTAAATTTAATAGAATCATTCCATTCAATGAAATAAAAGATAAGGTGATATAAATGGCACTTAACTTAAGCCCAGAACAAGGAGTTAAACTAACAAAAAAAGACAGATATCAGGTATTAAGAAAAATACGTCAAGGATGGAAAGCAAACTGTTTAATTCCAGACTATGTTTTTGACGAAAACGGAGACATTCAAATCGCTTCTCCCAAAAATCGCCGTGTAGTCAAAATAGTTAAAATCCTTGATGACGGAATTCATTTTGAAAAGGCTCTCAAAAGCAAGACCCTAAGGGTTCCATGGGACAAAATATCACTTGTTGAACCTACAAAAGAAGTACGTGACGGTTTAAAAATCGGCATGTATGATGGTAAATACGTAGTTTTCAGTATTTATAACTCATATAAAATACAACAAAATACTCAATTTATAATTGAGCATATAAAAAGTAAAAAAATGGATAATACTAACATGTACAGTTAGTATTCTTCTAAATATTTATTTATGATGTCTTCGCCTCTAAGCAAGACCAATCCATTTTCTTCAGCATACTTACGTGCATCAGCAATAGATGTGGCCTGACCAGTTTCGCCATCCATCATTTCACAGACAACACAAACCGGAGTAACACCGGCCATTTCACATAATGCAAGACCTATTTCTGTATGTCCTCTTCTATTTTTTACAAGACCGTCTGCTCCCCTTAAAAGACAGACATGACCAGGTGATCTGAAAGTTGCACCAAATTCATCAAATCTTTCATCTTTCATCATTAAAGCCATTTCACTTATGGTCATTGCTCTATCATGGTCTGTAACACCTGTGAATGATTTTCTGTGGTTTGTCCATATGGAAAATGAAGATCTTTCATCATAAGGAATATCGGTAGGTGCCAATTCGGCTAGTTCTGGGAATTTTTCAGTTGCTGCTTTCATAATGTCTACCATGAATGGCAAATGAATAGCATCACAGAAATCTGCATGTAAACAATTACAGATTAAACCGCCAGCATCATTTCTCATAGTTGCAATTGATTTTGGGGTTACAAATTCGGAAGCGATAATCATGTCGACTTCCCCTTCCCTATCATCATCGTCGAAAACTAGAACGAATTCACCATTTTTAATAGCTTCTAAAGCTTTATCTAAATTTGTTTCTTGATTCATAGTAATGTCTCCTTGTGTACTAGAACCAGGGTTAAAAAATAATCTACTTATTCTCTTCCATCCGGACTATCACCGTCGGTTTTGGATTCTCACCAAATCAACACTTTTCGTGCTCGTGGACTTATTTTATTAAAATCACCACCGGTAGGGAATTGCACCTCACCCTGAGAACGTACTAAAAAGTTTATCAATTATTATATAAAATATTTTTGATTTAAAATTCAATGCTTACAATATCGCCGTCTTTTAAATTCAGCTCATCCCTTAACTTCTTCTCGGCGATAAATTCCAAATAATTTTCTGTATGTTCGGTTTTTGCCGGAAATACAATAGCTCCATCAATTTCATCATTTAAAGTAGCTTTTATATATTTTACAGCACCAAAACCTTCATCAGGCTTAATTATATTTTCACAGGTGTCTTTAACTTCATTAATTTTATCCAAATGTATTTCTGGAACAACGACATTCAAAGTTCCCGGATAGGGTTTGAAACCACAATTTTTAATGAAATTGTCAACATAAAAATCCTGTGATAAAAAGAAAGCAGCTTTTCCCAAGCCAGTTGTTACTTCTCCATCAACTTTCATTTAATAACCTCTAATTATGATTATATCAATTAACATATTTATATTAATTATTAAAGACAAAAGTATTATTAATTAAATATTTGAAAGGTATTAAAATGGAAGTTAAAGAAATTCAAACAGATGTTTTGATTGTCGGATCAGGAGGCGCCGGTTCAAGAGCGGCTATTGAAGTTGACGATGCTGGTCTTAAAGCCACTATAGTATCAAAAGGATTGTCCTTTAGATCCGGCTGTACTGGAATGGCAGAAGGCGGATATAATGCTGTTTTTAAAGCTGTTGATGAAGAGGACTCAATTGATGCCCATATAAAGGACACATTAAAAGGTGGAAGTTATTTAAACGACAAAAGATTAGTTGATATATTGGTTAACGAATCACCTAAAAGATTGATAGACCTGGAAAATTATGGGGCATTGTTCGACAGACAGGAAAACGGTAAAATCAATCAAAGGCCTTTTGGCGGTCAAACATACAGAAGAACCTGCTTTCAGGGAGATCGTACCGGAGCCGAACTATTGAACGCTCTAAAGGAAGAAATTATCAGAAGAGACATTGAATGTATTGAAGAGGTAATGATAACTTCCCTGATTCAGGACGGTCTTCAGGTAATCGGAGCAACCGGATTTGACCTGAAGGATTCCAGTCTAATATACTTCAAGGCAAAAGCCGTAATATTTGCCAGTGGAGGAGCCGGCCAGCTATACCCTGTAACTTCCAATACCTTTCAAAAAAATGGAGACGGTTTTGCAATAGCTTATAGAGCCGGAGCAAATCTCATAGATATGGAACAGGTCCAGTTCCACCCGACAGGAATGGTAACGCCCGAATCCAAAAAAGGAGTACTTGTAACTGAAGCCGTAAGGGCAGAAGGCGGTATTCTATTAAATAAAGATGGTGAACGTTTCATGGCAAAATATTCACCTGAAAAAATGGAGCTTTCAACCCGTGATGTGGTTGCAAGGTCAATTTATCAGGAAATCATTGAAGGAAGAGGAAGCGAACATGGGGGAGTATATCTCGACATTTCACACCTCGACGATGATTTGATTGACGAAAAGCTTGAAACCATGGTTTTGCAGTTTGAAAATGTTGGCGTTGACATTAAGCACGAACCTATTGAAGTGGCTCCAACGGCACACCATTTCATGGGCGGTATCAAGATAAAAACCGATGCATCATCTTCAATTCCTAACCTATTTGCATGTGGAGAAGTGTGCGGTGGAGTTCATGGTGCCAACCGTTTAGGCGGTAACGCTTTAGCCGATACACAGGTATTTGGAAAAATAGCCGGTGAAAGTGCAGCCAAAGCAGCAAAAAATGCTGAACTGAAAGTCAATGAAGAAATGTTTTTAGCTGAAAAGGAAAGAATTGAATCTTTAATAAAGCCTGGTACAATCAAAGCCAATGAATTTAAAGAAAACATCAAAAAATTAATGTGGGAAAAGGTAGCTATTGTACGTGAAGAAAAAACCTTGAATGAAGCTTTAAAAGAATTGCAGGAAATGCAAAAGGATTTGGATAATATTGACGTTTCCGATAAAGACCAATATAATACTGAGCTATTAACTGCCCTTGAAGTAATCAATATGGTTGAAATCTGTATATTGGTTGTAAAATCAGCAATATTGCGCCGTGAAAGTAGAGGAGCCCACTTCAGAAGTGATTTTCCTGAAAGCAATGACGCCTGGAAAAGAAGCATTATATTAAATAAAAATAAAATAAAATTTGAAGCTAGATAAAATAAATTTAAAGAGCTTCTTTAAGCTCTTCAATTGCTTTTCTAGCTTTTTTATAAATTTCCTGCTCATCCAATGTAGTCAATTTCTTATTTTCCATTAATATCTGACCATTACAGATAGTGGTATCCACATTGGATCCGTTTGCAGAATAAATAACATTTGAACTTAATTTTGAACTGTCCGGAACCATGTTTGCATTATTAGTATCGATTAATATCAAGTCCGCTTTTTTGCCGACTTCAACAGTTCCGATTTCATCATCCAAACCTAATGCACGAGCACCGTTAATGGTTCCCATAGCCAAAGCCTCATCAGAAGTTAAAGCCTTAGGATCAAGAGTTGAAACCTTTTGAAGTAAACTGGCAGTTCTTAATTCTTCAATGATATCTAAATTGTTATTTGATGATGCACCGTCAGTTCCAATAGCTACACAAATATCATTTTCAAGCAATTTAGAAACTGGAGCAATACCAGATGCCAATTTCATATTACTGCATGGATTATGTGATACTTTAACATCATTTTTCTTAATTATTTCAATCTCTTCATCACTTAACCATACGCTATGAGCACAGACAACATCAGGACCTAAAAATCCGATTGAATCCAAGTATTCGAAAGGCCTTAAACCTTTTTCAGCACTGACATCATCAATTTCCTTTTGAGTTTCACTTACATGAATGTGAATTTTCATGTTGTTTTCATCAGCTAGCTTTCTGACTTCCTTCAACAATTCTTCAGAAGCTGTATATGGTGAGTGCGGTCCGAAAAATACCTTAATTCTTCCGTCTGCAGTATCATGACAATTTTTGAATAATCTCATGTTTTCTTCGATTTCAGCTTTTCTTTTTTCCTCATCACCGAAATCAATCATTCCATAGGACAATACTGCTCTTATTCCGGATTCCTCTACAGCTTTTGCAACGTCTTCCATGTAGAAGTACATGTCGGAAAACGTTGTGGTTCCTGATTTAATTAATTCTATTGCTCCTAAAAGAGCACCAATATAACAATAATTACCGTTAAGGTTTGCTTCCATAGGCCATATGTTATCATTTAACCATTCATCAAGACTTAAATCGTCTGCTAAACCTCTAAATAATGTCATTGATAAATGGGTATGGGTATTAATGAAACCTGGAAGTAAAATTTTATCAGTTGCGTCGATGATTTTATCCACATTATCTTCAGCAATTTTTTCATCAATTTCCTGAATTAAATCATTTTTAATCAATAAGTCCTTTTTTCCACTAATAGGATTTTCAGGATTTAAAATAAATGCGTTTTTAATCAATATCGTATTATCTGCCATAATAACACCTTAAAAAAAATAAAAGAAGTATGACTTATAAAAATTATAAGTCTAATTCGTTTACTGCGAATTTAATATCTTCAGCTTTAATAGTTTTACGTTTAGCTAATTTTGCAGCTTCGTTAGCTTTAATAGAAATATTACGTGCAATTTCTTCTAATGCTTCAGCTAATTCAACTTTTGCATCTTCACTTACTCTTTCAACACCAGTATCTTTCATGATTCTAGCAATAGGAGCTTTTGGTATTTCTGCCATATTTTTCACCTCACTAAAATTCAGTCAATAACTTATGACTGTAATAAATAATTACCATAAGTCTATTATGATTATATAACATTTTATATTTAAATATTTTGGAAAGTTAAGGAATACCTAAATTAAATAAAATAAAGTATTTTAAACATATTATAGAAATTAATAATAAAAAGAAAAGTTGGTGTAGAGATGAAATTAAAAATAGCCATTCCTTCTAAGGGAAGAATTAGTAATCCATCAATAGATATTTTAGAAAAAGCGGGATTAGGTTTAAAAGATAACAATAATCGTCAATTGATTTCAAAAACTCACAATAAAAATATTGATATAATGTTTGCAAGAGCATCAGACATTCCGGAATTTGTATCTGATGGGATTGTAGATATGGGAATAAGCGGTATTGACTTAATTAAAGAAAGTGAAAGTGATGTTGTTGAACTGATTGACTTGAACTTCGGTCAGACAAAGCTTGTTTTAGCATCACCTGAAGACTCAGAAATTGATTCAGTTGAAGATTTAACATCAGACATGACAGTCGCAACTGAATTTCCAACATTGACAAAAAAATATTTGCAAAATCATAATTTAAATTCAAAAATCGTTAAATTAAGCGGTTCTACTGAAATAGCTCCATTTATTGGTGTAGCAGATCTGATTACCGATTTGACAAGTACAGGCACTACACTGAAAATGAATCATTTAAAAATTGTTGACACTATATTGGAAAGTACTATTGTATTGATAACAAATGATGAGGCATTGGAAAACAAAAAACACTTAGTGGAAGCTGTCAGCAGAAGTATTAAAGGAGTAATTGATGCTTTCGGTAAGAAACTTATAATGATGAACGTTAAAATCAAAGACCTGGAAGAAGTGAGAAAGTTAATGCCTTCTATGGAAGGACCGACAGTTTCTGAAGTATTGTCAACAGAAAAAACCGTTGCAATACAGGCAGTGATTGATGAAGATCAGGTTTTTGAACTTGTAAACGATTTGAGAAATGCAGGTGCAAAAGATATCCTTGTTGTGCCAATTGAAAGAATAATATGAAAATCGCAATAATCTATTCTACATTAACTGAAGATACAAAAAAGTCGGCTAAATTATTGAAGGATTTAATTAATGCAGAAGTAGTGCTTATTTCAATTAAAAATGCAAAAGATGTTTGTCTTTTGAAATATAATTTCATTATATTGGGAGCATCAACATACAATAAAGTTCAAAATTCATTCAAAATGTACATCTCAAGAAATATCAAAATACTGCTCGAAAAACCTCATGCGTTATATGTAAATAACGATGAAAATTTAGACATGAAAGCAAATTTGAATAAAGTATTTACAACTGAACTGATAGAATATTCATTCATATGCTCAAACTTCGGTTATGAAATTAATACAAATATAGGAAATTTCATCGAAAGACGAAAGTCTAAAAAAATTATTGAAAATTCTGATAAATTACCAACTTTAAACAAAAATAAAATAGAAGAATTTGCAAAAATAATTAATGAGTTAATTGAAAAAAGGGTTGATTAAAATTTTTGAATTAAAAAACATAATTTCAATAAAAGATTTTGAAAGATCAGATATTGAATATATTCTAAAAGAAGCTGAAACATTAGAAGATATTGCAAAATCAAAAGAAATTTCAGAAGAATTGAAAGGAAAAATATTAGGTTTAATGTTTTTCGAACCTTCAACAAGAACTAAAATGTCATTTGAAACCTCCATGAAACGTTTAAATGGTGCATGCATAGGTTTTGAAAACACCGGTTCTTCAAGTGTATCAAAAGGAGAAAGCATTGCTGATACTGCAAAAATGTTTGAAGGATATTGTGATGCATTGGTAATAAGACATGAACTGGAAGGAGTATCAAAATTCATATCTGATATAGTTGATGTTCCAGTTATTAATGCCGGTGATGGAGCCGGTCAACACCCTACACAAACATTGCTTGATTTATATACTATAAAAAAAGAAATAGGTTCAATTGACAATTTAAAAATAGCTTTAATCGGTGATTTGAAATACGGCCGTACAGTTCACTCCCTTGCAAACGCATTAACATTATTTGACAATGTGGAACTTTACTTTGTTTCACCCGATAAATTAAAAATGCCTCAAGAAATTCTTCTAGACCTGGATAAAGTGGGTATGAACTATACCGAAGTATCAAACATTTCAGAAATCATTGATAAGGTAAATGTATTATACGTAACCAGAATCCAGAAGGAACGTTTCGCTGACATTGATGATTATCTGGAAATAAAAGGAGCTTACATCATCAATAAAAAAATGTTGGAAGGCAAGGATTTAATAGTTATGCACCCTTTACCTAGAATTGATGAAATAGATGGTGATGTGGATGATACTAAATACAATAAGTATTTCACCCAAGCAGCTAATGCCGTTCCTGTAAGAATGGCAATTTTAAAAACATTGATTAATAACAACCCTAAATATTAGGCATGTACAAACTTGATTCAAGTAAGTCTTCATCACATTGAAGCTTAATGATATTTGTTCTGCCTTTTCCACGTCCACGTGAAATAGTATTGGTTGAAATAATTCCCAACATTTCTAATTCATTAATGAAATCAAAAATTCTTCTGTAAGTAACAGCGTCCTTTTTAGATACCTCCGTATATGCTTCGTATAATTTACCAGAGGTTATTTCTTCTTTTTCATTAGTTAAATTCAAAATAGCTTCTAAAACCCTTTGCTGTTGAGTTGGAAGAGTTTTAACTACATCGACAAATTTATCATGTTCGATTCTGTCTTTAGCCATTCTGACATGTTCACTTTTAATGGTTTGTGATCCTTCCTCTTCAGCAATGAAACCTGAAGTTTTTAATAAATCAAGAGCAAACCTTGCATCACCTTCCTCTTTTGCAGCCATTGCTGAACATAATGGAATTACATCACTTTCAACAACACCTTCATTAAATGCCATTTTTGCCCTTTCGTTTAAAATGTCTGTTAACTGGCTGGCACCGTAAGGCGGAAAGACAATTTCCTTATCATTTAAACTGCTTGTTACCCTTGACTTGATTAATCCTTTGAAATCCAAAAAGTTACTGATTGATAAAATAGAAACGTTGTCAGTTCTTGTTAACGTATATAATATTCCATCTCCATCCTTATTGAGCAATATATCGATTTCGTCCAAAATAACAATCAAAATAAGTTTCTTTCCAAATGCATTGGTTCTGAATATATCTCTGAATGTGTTTACAACTTCAGCTTTTGTCCATCCCCTGTGTGGAACGTCACGGCCAAGCTTTTGACATAACTGTGCCAAAACCTGATATTCTGTTGTATAATCAGTGCATCTGATATATTCGATTTTAATAAATACTTCCTGGTCTGCAGAATATTCCAAAAGTTGTGAACGTGCAAATTTTGCCGCTGCAGTTTTACCGGTACCTGTTTTACCATAAATTGTAATATTTGAAGGAGTAACATCATTTAAAGCATCAACCCAATATCTGGCTATTTGTGTTACCTGATCTTCTCTGTGTAATAATTTTTCAGGCAAAAACCTATGATCCAAAGGGGTTTTATCCTTGAATATTACATTTTCTTTCTGAATGTTTTCAAAAATATTAGCCATTTCCTCACCCATAATTATCATAAAAAATAGAAAAATAACATAAGTACAATTTCCAGTGTTAATATATAAATAAGGTATTTAATAAACTTTTTCATTGAAAAATTCATAAATTGTTATAAAAATATGTGTAATGTAAAAAATTAAATACATCATTTTAATTTTATGGAGAGATAAAGGTCTCAGGACTTTTATTTCATTTAAAAAAAATAATAATTTCTCTTTATTTTTAATATAAAGTATAAATATTAATTTAAAGATTTTAGAAAAATAGAGTACCATTTCAAATAAAAGAGTAATATTTCAAATGTAAAATTAAGGCATAACACTAACATAGAATTGGTGAATAAGCCTATGGAAAAAAATCTTAGTATAATTATCATGATTTGTCATAGAGAGTGAGGGGTGCGTTTCAAGTGTAAGCAGATTTTGCAAGAAAACAAAATCATGACATATATTTCAAGTGTAAAGAAAAAATTCAATTTTTTAAAACATCTTTAAATTAAAAATAAAGAAAAAATAAGTCGTTATATCGCTTTTGAAGCAAAAAAATTTAAGGTGTTTTTCAAGTGTATTTTTCACTTGAAATATACCTCTTCATTCCAAATATACCTTCGTTTATGTTTCACTTGCAATACATCTCTGTCTCTCTCTAGATGAACATTGAATTTTCATTTGAAGGTTCAGCAGGAACGTTATTAATAGTACCAAATGTCTTTTCAATTAACCATACACATTGTATTTTAGCTTTAAATACTCTTTTTAAAGCATCATATAATGAATTTTTAGTAACGCCGTCATTAAATATCTGATAGGTAATAACATATTGTTGTAATAAGTTAGTGTTTTGATCAATAGCTAACTGACAGTCAACTAAAAATTTATTTATTTCCATGTTTACGTCAAGTAAAAATTCGCTTCTTTCCTTTGGAGAAGTATTGTTCATCAATTCCAGATGTTGTGGTGAAACCTGAGTGGCACAAGCAATGACTATAAAATCTTTTTCTCTTGGTTTTACAACATCCATGATATTATCTTTTGGAAATTCTACAATGTAGTGAAAATCTGCATTATCATCTAATTTCTTTTCTCTGAATATTCCTTCATCGACTATCCAATCTTTAATAGTTTCTTCTTTAATCATTTTATCACTTTAATAAATTAATAATAAATAAAAATATTTATTTTTTTATTATATTTAATATTTATTTTAAATCATATGGAAAAGAATATATTAATTAATATATAAAAACATTTTATAAATTATGATTGATTATAATACATTAATGTCATTTTATGGAAATGATATTGTTTCGTTTAATTTATTTTTGTTTATTACATTAGGACTGTTGTTTTCACTTGCAATTGATGTTATTTTTGGTGAACTGCCAACAAGAATTCATCCTGTGGTAATAATAGGATCAATCACATCGTTTTTTAAAAATATTTTCATTAAATATAAAAACAGAATGTCTGGTTTTTTACTGACATTATGCACTGCTGTTACTATTACTATTATATTATTCATTATTTATTCAATTTCAAAAATCAATGTTATATTGTTGTTTATTGTTTTTGTTATTTTATTATCATCAACATATTCAATCAATATGCTTTTAAAGACAGCTGTTGATGTTAAAAAGGATTTAGATGAAAGTCTTGATAAAGCAAGAAAATCTGTTTCATATCTTGTCAGCAGAAACACTGAAGAACTGAGCGAAAGCTTTATTGTTTCAGCCGTTATTGAAAGCTTGACTGAAAACATCACTGATTCTTATATTGCTCCAATTTTTTATTATACTGTTTTTGCAGCAGTCATTTTAATAAAACCATTCAATAATCAGTTGTTTTATTTACTGTTAATTCCAATGCTTTATAGAATGTCCAACACTTTAGATGCAATGCTTGGTTATAAGACAGATGAACTGATTAACATCGGTTTTTTCCCTGCAAAGCTTGATGATGTTTTGAATTATATTCCGGCACGTATTGCAGGAATTTATGTTGTTATTTCTGCTTATCTCTTGAGTTTGGATGGTAAAAACAGTTATAAAATAATGAAAAGAGATGCAAGAAATTGTCCAAGTCCGAATTCAGGTTTTACAATGGCAACTACAGCTGGTGCATTGAATATACAGCTGATAAAAAAAGATACTTACATTTTAGGTGATGCCAACAAAAGCATTGACAGGAATGACATTACCCGAGCTGTAAATTTATCAAAATTAACGATTATTTTATTTACCTTGACAATATTAATTATATTAAGTTTAATTTATGTGATAATATGAAGATAGCTATTTTGTCTGTATCAAAAAAAGGTTATGATTTGTCTTTTAAATTAAAAGAATTATTAGATAAAGATTCTACAATAATAAAATGTGATATATATCATAAAGATGTAAAGAATGCCTTCAATTTGCTTTTTTATGAATATGATGCCATAATTGCAATCATGGCTTCAGGCATTTTAATCAGAAGCATAACACATTTGCTCGAATCAAAAACCACAGATCCTGCTATCTTAAACATTGATGACAATGGAAACTTTGTTATAAGCATGCTTTCAGGCCATCTTGGAGGAGCCAATAAGTTAACTGTAAAGGTCGCTGATTTAATAGGTGCAACGCCGGTAATTACAACATCAACTGATGTAAATAAAAAGCTGGGTATTGATGTTTTAGCTAAAGACTTATATTTATCAATTGACAATACAAAAGAAATCCTACATTTCAACAAATCCATTTTGGAAGGAAAAGAAGTCTCATTTACAGTAAACAGCAATGGAAATTATGATTATTTATTTGATTATTTAAATAATAATACACTTGAAATGGATGTTTCAATTTATTTTTCAAGCAGGATTAATGATGGTGAAATAGAAGTAGAATGCGATAATCATACAATAATCTTAAGACCGCGCAACATTGTATTTGGTATTGGATGCAGGCGTGGTAAAAGCTGTGAAGAGATTAATGAAGCTATTGATGTTGTTTTAAATGATTTAAAAATTCATAAATCCAGAATCAACATGTTATCATCTGCTGAAATTAAAAAGGATGAACAGGGAATATTGGATTTAGCAGAAAAATTAGATATTCCGGTTAACTTTGTTGAATTGGATAAGTTGGGATTATTTGAATCTAAAGACATTCAAAAATCTGACTTTGTAATGTCAAAATTCGGCATTCCAGGTGTATGTGAACCTTCAGCGTTAATTACAGCAGGATTCGATTCAAAGTTAATATATAAAAAAACAGCTTTTGATGGTGTTACGGTTTCTGTAGCTCTTTCGAAATAAAAAAAATAATTAAATAAATTAGATAGCTTCTAATTTAGATAATACTTCCCAGATTAAAGTTCTTGCATGAACAGGGATATTTGGATCGTTACTAATTTCATCTAGTTTTCCTAAAACAGTACTTATTCTTACTGATTGGTCTTTTTCATCATCTTTTAAGAGTTGACTAGATTCGTTAGCAGCCTCTCTAATGTTACGTGGAACACTGTTTTCATTCATAATGTAGTCAAGTATTTCACATACTTCATCAATGTTTTGATTGCTCATAAAACTCCTCCTCAAAAATTATTTAAAAATAGTTTTAAATATAATATAAAAATATATGTTTAATCTTATATTTATTGTTTGTGATTAATCGAATATTTAGTTTATAGAAAAATATATATTAAGATAATAAATAAACCTATATATTATGTCAGATGTAAGTAAAACTACAATAAATTTACCTAGTGATTTGAAAAAAGAACTTAAAATTATGGCTATTCGTGAAGATACTTCATTATCCGGATTAATTTTAAAAATGATTAATGAAGGTTACGAAGCTAGAAGAAAAGATTCAGATGAATAGATATTATTCAATATCTTTCACTGAATTTAACATATAAGAAACAAACTGAGTTTTAGCAGACTCTTCAATGAAAATTGCAAGTGATTCTGCTTCATCTAAATCATCGCCAACACAGATAACACCATGATTTTTTAAAATAAGAACATCCTCTTTTTCAATAGCCTCAGATGCCTTTAAGGCAAGCTCTTCACTTCCAGGCTCTTCATATTCTATGCTTGCTATATAAGGATTTTTTATTTGACCGAAACCTTCCAGTCTTTTGATCTTTTTGTTGCTGAAAGCAAATCCTGTAGTATATGGTGAATGAGTATGAATTATAGCATTAACGTCGCTTCTTTTTTTATATATTGCCAGATGCATTCCCGCTTCAGAAGAAGGATTACCTTTAGTTAAAGTATTGCTATTCATATCAACTAAAACGATATCATCTTCATTCAAGCCGTTAATGGCTTTTAATGTGGGAGTAATGGCAATATAATCATCAAGTCTGATACTTACATTACCTGATTTTCCTGAAGCCAACTGTTTGTCGTAGAGTTTATTACACACTTTTATTAATTTTGAAACGTTATCTTGCATATTATCACTTAATCGATAAATCTGAATAATTTATATTGTCCTTTATGAATTACAGGAACCTGAGCCGGAGTAGGCTCAATGTTTTTAATTTTCTGATAATCTGTCTGAGTCTGGAATGTACCTGAGTTAATCATGTGGATTCCATTATACTTTTTATAGGAATTAATGTGAATGTGTCCTGTATGGAATATGTCAGGAACATGTTCTATAACTAAATAATCCTCTAATTCAGAAGCTAAAGGAGTTCTTTCACCATAAATTGGAGCCAAATGTCTTTTTCTTAAAAGTTCTTCCATCATAAGCTCATTTTTCTCATATGAAAGTCCTTTAATAGCCATAGGCAATTCATTGAAACTTTCTCCGTGGTATATTAATACTTTAATGCCGTCAAGAGACACTACAGCAGGATTACTTACAAATTCAACATTGTTTAATTTATACAATGATTTTGCGTATTCTTCAGGAACAGCAGGCTGTGGTTCTGCCAGTCTTGAAGCATCGTGGTTTCCCGGAGTAATGATAATTTTAATGTCACTTCTGATGTTTCCTAAAAATCTTGCGGCCTCATCATATTGCTGGCGGATATCCTTAATGGATAATTCCTTGTCCTGGTTTGGATAAACACCGATACCGTCAACAATATCACCTGCAATAATGAGATATTTAATGTCTTCAGCGATTTTTCTTTGCTCTTCATTACCGTATTCGCAGTTAATCCAGTCAATGAACTTTTGAAATGCATCTTCAAGAAATGTCAGACTTCCAATGTGAACATCGGATAAGAACACTACTCCAAAGTCCATTTCTTTTTCCTGAATTCTTGTAACGCCCGGATAAATCAGCTGATTAGCAATTACAAAATCGTTATCCTTATTTGCAATGACACCCACAACTTCGTCTTTCACGAGCTTTTCGGCTTCTGCAAACAGTTCTTCATTTTTATTAGAGAATAAGATTGATATGCTTCCTGTATCGTCTTCAAATTCAACGAATCTGTGTCCGTTTTTGGTGGATCTGATTTCCTTAACCATCAATATTAAATTTAAAGTAGTCTGGCCGTCTTCAATATCTGCAACTTTAGTTGTCATTTTCAAGTCAGGTCTTTGCTTTAGAATCTTGCTTAACTTTTCATACCTTGACTGGAAATATGTAATCAAATCCCCGATTTCTCCGCTTGTGTAGGATTTGTTGGAACTGTCCTGGATGACTTCAAAGTCATATTCAACATTAATTTTTTCCTGGTTTCTCTTAAACTCGACATTGGCATCTTCAACTTTTTCCGAATCTTCCATTTTTACAATACCTTCACTGGAAGATGACTTTTCTTTATCCTCGGAAATATCTAATTTTGATTTAGGCTTTATTGAATCTTCTTTTTCAGGAGTTGTCTCTTCGCTTTCGGAAGTATCCTCACCTGATTGGGAAGTTTCGTTTCCCGTAATTTTATCTATAGTTTCTCCACTGACAGAAATTAAATCTGCAGGCTTGAAATCACTGCTTTTTAACTTAACGATTAAATCAGAAGCAAAATTAATTGGATTATCTGATTTCATTACTTTAGCGTAAGCATCAGGTGATAAATTAATTCCTTTTTTTGCAAATTTAAGTAAGATGTTCTTTGTCATATTAGTTAAAATTTTTATTTTCAATGCTTATAAACTTTGAGAATATGGGAAGGTTAAATTTCTTGGGGAGGTTATTTTCAAAAAGGCGGTAAAAATATCTTTGGGAAATTTTTCCATGACATGGATTTCAAGTGTAAACTTTTCAATTCATTTTCTCTAAAAACATTAAATTCAAATTTTAGTTATATTTATTATAGATTAAAAATAAATTTAATATATTATATAAAGATGTGATTATATGGGAAAAATACTTAGAATATTACTAGTAATCGTATTATTTATAATATTTTTTGAGATAGGATTATTTAGTTCATATACAATTGTCACAGCTGAAGTTCCTGATGTTAAGGGCTTGATAGATATGCAGGTTGGTCAGATAACCGGATTTTTCAGTCCTCAACATGTAAATCAAGTGTTAATTAAAGACCCAACTCCTATTAATTTCACAAATCATAAGGATGTGGCGCTTAAGATGGAGGAGCTGTCGAATGTTGATGGTGTTAATGTTGATTCAATGAATGCAACAACTTATGATGACACTAAAAACGATAAAATGAATCTTACTATTGAAGCTTTAGGTTATGCGGCACCAAATTCAACTTCAGGACAAATTGTTATCAGCCAAGATCCTTCATACAAAGTGATAGTTTCAGCTGTTGGTTCATATAAAAGCGGTGAACTAGTTGTTGACACAAGTACTATAAAGGTAGATTCTGTATTAAAATTGTTTTAGGGTAATAATATGATTAATGTGATTGGAATAGGTCAGAATAGAGAAAACATGACTTTAGGAGCTATAAAAGCCATTGAAGAGTCTGATGTTATTATTGGTTATAAAAAGTACATTAACCAGATTGAAGATTTGATTGAAGGTAAGGAAATCCTGAAAAAAGGTATGGGTGATGAAATAGCTCGAGCTGAAGTTGCAATTCAAAAAAGTAAAGAGGGCCTAACGGTTTCATTAATCAGTTCAGGAGACCCTGGGGTATTTGGAATGGCAAATGTCTTATATCAGATCCTTTCAAAATATGATGACATTGATGTAAAAGTCTATCCTGGTGTTTCTGCTCTTAATTATGCCTCATCAAAATTAGGAGCTCCTTTAAATGATTTTGCAGCTATCAGTTTAAGTAATATTTTAACTCCATTATCAGAAATTGAAAAAAAGTTAAAATATGCTCTTGAAGCTAATTTGATAGTGGCTATTTATAATCCTATTAGTAAAACCCGTAAGGAACCTTTCAGAAGATTTAAACAATGTGTATTGGATGTTAAAGGTGAAGATGCGTTAATAGGTATTGTAGATAGTACTTATGAACCGGCTAAAGAAACTGTAGTTAAAGTTAAAGATTTAACCGAAGACATCGTTAACATGTCCTGTACGTTAATAGTTGGAAATGATATAACTTATGTTCAGGATGGTAAACTAATAACTCCAAGAGGTTATGTAATAAGATCCCCAATTCACGAACTTTCAAGAAATCATTATGAAAAATTCTTGAATGGTGAAGTGGCACATGGTCCTAACCGTGAATGTGAATTCTATCCATGCCACTGGGACGGTCAATACTGTGACTTCTGTTATTGTCCTTTTTATCCATGCGGTGATTCATCAACCGGTGGAGAGTGGATAAAGGGTAAAAATGTCTGGAACTGTAAGGAATGCACATGGCCTCATCAAAAAGAAGTTGTTGAATGTATCAGAGGACCTATAGAAGAAGTTTTAGAAGACGTTGACGATTTGAAAGCTAAGAAAAAAACCTTATTAAAATTAAGAAGAGCATGTTTATTAAATAATAATCCAAGAGACTTATAAGAGGGAATATAATGTCGATTAAAAATCTTTTAATTGAAATGAAAAATATGTCGGAGCTAATGGTAGATTTAGCTTACTCAGCAGTTTTATTCAATAGCATTGATGCTGCTGAAGAGGTATTAACCTTGGAAAATAGGGTTAATGCAATGAATTATCAGATTAAAACCGAATCGCTGGTTGCAGCCAGATCATATGAGGATGCTGAAAAATTAACTGCACTGCTTGAAATTGCAGAAGCCGCTGAAAGTATGGCAAATGCTGCAAAAGATTTGGCTGATTTAGTAATCAAAGGTATCAAACCACACCCTGTATTTAAAATGGTTATGGAAGAATCTGACAAAATGATTGCAAGAATTAGTGTAGTTGAAAATTCAGATTTATCAAATAACACTTTAGGAGAACTATTTTTAGCAAACCGTACAGGAATGCGTGTAATCGCAATTAGAAGAGGAGAATCCTGGATTTATGGTCCAGATAAAAATACCATGATTCTTCCAAATGATATTTTACTTTTAAAAGGAACAGACGAAGGTGCAGAACTTTTAAGAAAATTGGCATCTGGAGCTTGTTCATTTGAAGATATTCCAGAAGAATTAGAAGATGAAGATTAAGAAGTGATATTATGATTAAAGGTAGTGATATGTGTGAAAACAAAAAAGAAGAAGATTCGCAGTTCACTATCTTCATTTCCAGACTTCATTTCAGAACATAGTTCAGTAATAAAAGAAAGTTTTTTAGCACTTTTAATTTGTGCATTAGGAGATTTATTCGCTGGAATTATCTTAGGAAACATGACCTTTTTCCTTGAGACATTTCCAGGTTTGCTTGTTATAATTCCTGGTGCAATCGGTATGAGAGGAAACATTTTCGGATCTTTTGCATCAAGGCTTTCAACAAATTTACACATCGGTATGATATCTCCTAAATTTGAGTTTTCAGAACAGTTAAATGATAATATTATTTCTTCTTTTGTTTTAACACTTTTATTATCAATGTTTTTAGCTATTATAGCAAAATTATTCTGTATACTATTCCATTATGAATCCATTTCAACAATAGATTTGATATTAATCAGTGTCATTGCAGGAGTTATCTCTAATTTAATAATGCTTCCTATTACTATGTTAATTTCATTTAAAAGCTTTAATCATGGTTGGGATCCGGACAATGTTACAACTCCAATCATTGCTGCTGTCGGTGATTTGTTCACATTGCCTGCAATTATTGCTTCTATTTATATTTTAACATATTTGAATAATTATTTGTTAATTAAAGACATTATTTTTATTATAATAGTTATTTTAATCATTATGGCATTAATTTATACTATCAAAAGAGGTGAAGAATCTAAAAAGATTATTTATCAGTCCGCACCTGTTTTACTTGTATGTTCTCTTTTAGGAGTTTCAGCAGGAGGAATATTGAACAGTTCCGTTGAAACATTATTGACCAATCCTAGTTTACTTACATTGTTACCGCTCTTTTCAGGTGTAAGCGGTAGTTTAATAAGTATTTTAAGTGCAAGATTATCTTCAGGTCTCCATTATGGTTTAATTGAACCAGTAAATAGGCCAACCGGTGAAAGTATCCATAACTTTTTAATCTGTTATATTTTGGCTGTTGTAATGTATCCTTTGATTGGGTTCATAGCTGAGGATTCAACTGATATTTTGGGATTAACCGGTGTTGGTTTTGTAAACATAATATCAATTTCTACTATTTCCGGTTTCATGCTTCTAACATTGATGATATTTGTTGTATATTTCATTTCAATCACCTCATATAACAGGGATTTGGACCCGGATAATATCGTTATTCCAATTTCTACAAGTGTTACAGACGCTATTTCTAGTTTGACACTTATTGCTGTTTCACTTTTAATACTTGGAGCATTAATTTAGCTCCAAGCCTTAATGACAAAATCACATGTTTGTGTTGTAAAGTAATTGTATTTCAGTTTGCTTTTATCAAAATCCTTTGGAACGCCTACCAAAACGGCTTTAGTATCTTTCTTGTCAAAGTGAATAAAAACTACAGAACTGGTTTCATTAGCTTCAAATAATCCATTCAATTCATTATTCAAATAAATTTTTGTATTGGATATGCTTTTAGAATTGTAACTTTTAAAATGGGTAGTGTCAATCGAATATTTGTTTTCAAGTTTTTCATTGTCATTTAAAAGCAAATAATAATCCGTTTTTTTAAGATTTCCCTTAAATACTTTAAAGTAATTGCAGCTATGATCTTTTTGGTTATGATTGTGATTGCATTTTCCGTCATTTAGAAAGTCACATATAACATATTTTTTGAAAAAGTCGCATTTCACTACACGATTTACACTGAAAACATTGTTGCTCTGAACATTGTTCGAGCCTATTTTTACACTTGAAATGGATGTCTCATAGGGTGTCAGCTCCATTGATGAGTCAAACTTATTATTGAATATGCGTTTTGTAACCAAATTTTCGTAATCTCTGCCAAGTTCCAATAATTTAAAGTACGATACACTGTTTGGAATCACCGTTTCATCTTCATTAATGATGGCAAGTCCAACACGTTTTGATTTAAAGTCTTCCCAATTTATTGGCATTCCAGGGTCATTTATTAAACTGTCTGCAACTTCTGAAATTGTTTTTTCAATATTGTTGTTTTCTACACTTTTAGAAATTTTTTCTTGTGAGATTTCAGATGCAACAGAAATAATACCTAAAATCAGTATTATTATCATTCCCACAACAAGTATTTCAAGTGTAAAATTTCCATTATTATCCATCATGAACCAACCCATATTTTTTTGCATGCGAATTGTCTAAAATCAGACTGTTGATGTCCAGTTTGTTAAGTTTCTCTCCTGTGTAGTGGTCGTGAAATACGACATGGTCAGAGCAGGATACGCTTTCATTTGTAAGCGGTGTATGAGGTTGAATAAAGACTTCCATTCCGTAATGAGGACAAACTCCTTTTCCTTCAATTCTGCATAAATAACAGCTTCCGTCTGCACTTTCATGGAAATAACCCTGTTTTAAACACTCTTTTAATGTATTTCCGTCCCCATGATGAATATAGGGATCATATGGGCATTTTTTAATATACAGCGGCGATGTTGCTAGAATGTATGACTCATATGATTTTATGTTATGGGCACGCAAATACTGTGAAAGGCCTTCAAAATAATGGATTTTATTGCCGTCATTATTTATGTTATAGTAAATTTTAGGTAATTTGGCATATGGAAGAGGGTCTTTCAATCCTTCAATTGAGCAGTTACTTTCAAGAATTCCATTGAACTGTTCTGAATCTTTATCTGCTTTAACACGAACCTTAAACAAAACTTTCCATGGACTGTCTGTACTTTCCACTGATATGACATCCGAGCGGATGTCAATTCCATATTTTTGTCTGTACTCTTCATTGACTGTCTTCAGCTTTTTATTCAATATTTTTTTAACGTCTCCTCTACTGTCATGAACTATATGTGAAAAATATACTTTTTCCGTTTCTTCAGCTAGTGAATCCTTTCCAAGCTGGCCTAAATTGTTATTGTAGTCCTTGATGATATATTTGAAGTTATCACTAGAGATTGAATTTATATTTTCACTTTCCAGGTAATTTATACTGTTCATGATAAAAATTACCATCAATATAAGCGAAGCTACTAAAATAAGCGTTGTTCCGGTAATTATATTTCCTCGATTATCTATTCTAAAATACATAAAATAAAATTGGAACAATATTTTTTATATTAATTGTTGAAGTGCGACTGCGTGATTTTTTACACCCTTTATATATGAAAATTTCAAAAGTGCTAAATATAGGTTAATTTTTTATATTATAGCGTTAATAATTAGTAATAATTAAAAAATATTTGGAGGATACCATGTCAGATACTGTTAGAATGTGGCGTCATATACAACAAAGATACAGTCTTGTTGGTACAAAATGTAATGTATGTGGTGATGTATTTTTCCCATCCCGTGTTGTTTGCCCAAATTGTAGGAGAAAAGGAAAATTAGAACCTTTCCAATTTTCAGGTAAAGGAAAAATATATACTTATTCAGTTATTAGGTCACCTCCGGATGATTTCAAAAAAATTGCACCTTATGCTGTTGCAGTTATTGAATTGGAAGAAGGTGCAAAATTAACTTCACAGCTTGTTGATTGTGATGTTGATGAAATTGAAATTGGCGATCCGGTAGAAATGGTCTTTAGAAGAATTTCAGAAGATGGACCTGATGGTGTTATTTCATACGGATTCAAATTCAAGCCAATCAAATAATCTTTTTTTAGGGAAGTTAATACTTTCCTTATAACTTTTCTATTTTTATTAATAACTACTTTTAAATAATACTATTTTTAATATTATTATTATGTCAAATAATTATGGAATTTTACTTATTAGTCATGGAAGTACTTTACCTTTTGGTGAAGTAACTTTTAATGAAATTAAAAATAAATTTATTAAAAAAACTGGCTTTTCAACAGAAGTGGGTTATATGAAAGTCTCAGAACCTACTATTGCAGGCGCAGTTGAAAACTTAAAAGATGAAGTTGAAAATTTAGATAAGATTATTGCATTACCTGTTTTTTTAGCACCGGGAATTCACACTAAAATTGATATTCCAATACTTTTAGGTTTAGAACCTTTAGAAGTAGATCCAAGATGTCCTGATGGCAATTATCCTGAAAATCATTATCTGTCCATTGCTGATGATGTTGATTTTGATGGTGAAATTGAATTGTTGTCTGCTATCGGACCGGATGATGATTTGTTGAAGTTCATTGATAAAAGAATCGATGAAGTATTGGCTGAATCCGAATTGGAAAAAGATGCTAAAACTGGAGTTTTGATTGTTTCTCATGGAAGCAGACTTAAATACAATAAGGAATTTACTTCAGCACTCTTTTCTAAATTTGAAAAAACCACAGATTATTCATGTAATTTTGGATTCATGGAATTGGAAGAGCCAAGCATACCTGAAGCTATTGACGTTTTACTTAATGAAAATGAAATTGAAAGGTTAATTGTTATTCCGGTATTCATCGCTCCGGGCGTTCACACGACCAATGACATTCCTACAATATTGGGATTAAAAGAAGGGGATGAGCATCATCACCACCATCATGACCATGAACATGGTCACGACCATGAGCATCATCACCACGATTTAACGTCCATTGACTTTGATGGAGAGATATTATATCCCGAACCAATCAAAGCGGATGATATTTTAATCGATATTTTAGTTAAGAAAGTTAATAGTGCATTATGATTATTAACTTTTTATTTTTCATATTTTAAACAACCTTTAAATATTTTTAATTATAAATTAATAGTAATAAAAAAAGAGTTGTTATTATGATTGATGAAAAAACTGGTATTTTACTTTTAAGCCACGGTAGTAGATTAGATGATGGTGAAGAAGTAATTAAAGCTTATACTGAAATGTTTAAAGAAGAATTCCCAAATGCTATTGTTGAATATGGATTTATGGAAATTAGAAAGCCGGGAATTCCTGAAACTATTAATAAATTAACTAAAGATAACGAATTAGAAAAAATTATTGTTGTTCCTGTATTTGTTGCTCATGGACTTCACACTAAAAGGGATATTCCATCATTGCTTGGAATTGAAAGCGATTTTAATGAAGAAGATGCTCATGGACATCATCACCACCATCATGACCATGGGCACGACCATGGACACGATCACGGACATCATCACCACCATCATGACGATGAAGAGGAAGACTTTGAATTTGATGGTGAAATAATCTTGACAGACCCTCTCGGTATCGATACAAGATTATATGATATTATTAAAGACAGAATTTCTGAGAATTTATAAAATTTTCATTTCTTTTCTTTAAATTTTTTATTTTTTAAATAATTTTTCTTTTTCTTAAAAATACCAAATTAATTCTTTATTTTTTTCAAATTAAGAAAAATCTTTATATAATAATAAAATGTATAAATTACATTACTCATAATTTGTAAGTGATATTTATGAAATTTAAAAATATTTTTTTAATTACAATTATCCTATTAGCTATTTTTTCTATTTCTTCCATAAGTGCTGAAGAAATAGCTGATAATGGAACGAATATCATTAGTGAGGATTTAGATTCAAATGTTATTTCTATCGATGAAGGCAGTGCAGACACTTTAATTCAGAATTCTACTCCTGAAGGTGATGAAAATGGCACTTCTTCTATCCAATCTAGTGATTTAGTGAAATATTATAAGAATGATACTCAATACAAGGCTACTTTCTTTGATGGTGAAGGAAACCCATTAATAGCTCAGAAAATACCTATTACAATTAATGGTGGAAATTATTCAAGAACCACTAATCAAAACGGTACTATTACTTTTCCTATTAATTTAAATGCCGGAAATTATACTATTAGTGTAATTAATCCTTCAACTAACGAAACAGCTTCTAACAAAGTCACAGTTTTATCAACTTTAAAATCAGATGACCTTGTTAAAACTTATAGAAATGATACCCAATATGAAATTCTTGTAATGGACGGTCAAGGTAATCCTTTAGCTAATACTGTTGTTACATTCAATATTAACGGTGTTTTCTATAACCGTACATCAAAAGAAAATGGTATTGCTAAATTAAATATTAATTTGGAACCTAAAACCTATGTTATTACTGCAGTAAGCGGATATAACGGTGAAACCACGGCAAATAATATAACAGTTTTATCTTCAATTAATGCAAAAGACGTTAAAAAATATTATAGAAACGATACTCAATATTATGCTAATTTCACCGACAGTCAAGGTAATCCTTTAGCTAATACTGAAGTAACATTTAATATTAATGGTGTTTTCTATAACCGTAAAACTAATGAAAACGGTACTGCTAAATTAAATATTAATTTAGAACCTGGAACTTACATTTTAACTGCAATTAATCCTGTTACTAAAGAAAATAAAGCTAACACAGTTCAAGTTTTAAATAAAATCGTAGTTAAAAATTCACAGTCCGGCGGAAATATTTCCATGGAGTTCAATTCCGGTACCAAATACACTGTAGAAGTTCATGAAAATGATGGCTCATTAGCTAAAAACAAGCCTTTAACTTTCAATATCAATGGTGTAATATATCAAAGAACCAGTAATGAAAACGGTACTGCTTCCTTAACCATTAATTTAGAACCAGGTAATTATATTATTACCACCGAATTTGAAGGATGCAGAGCATCTAACCTTATTAAAGTAAGAGTTACACCTAGTGTTAAGTTAGTATCCTCAACTATTAAATACGGTCAGCCATTCCAGTTCATTTTAACTCAGAAAAGAACCGGCGCTCCAATTACAGGCGAGCATTATGGTATAATTGTATATAATGATACACCATATGGTGCTTATCCTGATGCTAACGGTCTTGTACAAATCGGTCAACAGTTCCCTGTTGGATTCAGTGATTTCTTCTTATTCGGAATGATTGATGACGGATATTATTCCTCAATCTGGAACGGTAACACAATTAAAATTGTAGAATAGATTTTAAGTTAATGTGATTTTTCACATTACTTTTTTTACTTTTTTTGAATCTTAAAACTTATTTATTTTAAAATCAATACTAATATACATGGCTTTAAAGGTCTCAGATATTGGTGAAAAAGGATTAATTAACTATATTTTAACTAAATCACAGGATATTATTGCTGATGATACAGCTATTACTAATTTTAAAGATACAAATCTGATTTCTACCTGTGACATGCTCATAGAATCAAAACATTTTCCCGATGGAATGTCCTATTTTCAGATGGGTTTTAAAGCCGTAACCGTTAATGTAAGTGATCTTGCAGCTATGGGCGCTTCACCTTTAGGATTTTTACTTTCCATCGCTCTTCCAAAAGATTTGGAGGTTAATTATTTTAAGGAAATTATTGATGGGGTTATCAATGCTTGTGATTACTATAAAATCCCTTTAATTGGTGGAGATACTAATGAAGCATCTGAAATTATCATTTCCGGAACAGCTTTGGGGTTATGTGATAAGCCGATAATGAAAAATACCGCAAAACTTGGAGATTTGATTTGTTTAACAGGTGAAATTGGCCTTGCCGCTTTGGGTTTTAATTTAAACGGCGATAACATTTACACTAAAAAGGCATTAAAGCCATTGGCCAGAATAAATGAAGGAAATATTATTAAACAGGCTGGTGCAAGCTCTGCAACGGATATTACTGATGGATTAGCTTCAGAGCTATATGAAATGAAGCCAAATTCCTTGGGATTCATGATTTATGAGGATAAACTTGAAATATCTGATGAATATAAGGAAATTTCATCTAAATTGGGTTTAAATTATTTGGATTTACTTTTGCATATTGGTGAAGACTTTGAACTGGTTTTTACCATTGATAAGGCTAATGATTTGGATATTGACTATACAGTCATTGGTGAAGTTAATGATTCGGATAAAATCCAAATAACATTGAGCAGTGGTGAAGTAAAAGAAATTGAAAATAGGGGATATAATCATTATGTTAGTTGATACAAATTTATACAAAAAAAGCTCCAAGACACAAAAGATCCGATGTGAGATTTGTGCAAATTATTGTAAAATTGGCGAAGGTAATGTTGGCGTTTGCAGACAGCATAAAAATGTTAATGGAGAACTTTTTGATTTAAGTTATGGTATTGTATCTTCTTTAAGTCCGGATCCTATTGAAAAAAAGCCTTTAAATCACTTTTTACCAGGAACTTTTACATACTCAATCGGAGGTTTTGGATGTAACATGACATGTTTGCACTGCCAGAACTATATCATCTCACATGAATATGAAAAATTTGGCAATGGGATTAAAATACTGCCAGAAACCATTGTGGAAAATGCACTTAATTATAATTGTAAGTCGATTGCTTGGACCTATAATGAACCTACGATACACTTGCCCTTCAACAAAAAAACTTCTTTACTTGCAAAGTCAAAAAACTTGAAAGTAATTTATGTAAGCAACGGTTACATGTCAAGTCAGTCACTCGGTGAAATTTTAACTTTTGTCGATGCATTCAATATAGACTTGAAATCCATGTCTGAAAAATTCTATAAAAAAGTTTGCGGTGCCGATTTGGACATAGTTTTGGATAATTTAAGAAGTATTTATCTTGCAGGCAAACACCTGGAAGTTACAAATCTTATAATTAATGATTACAATGATTCAACGGAAGAAATAGAACAGTTATGTGATTTTGTTGTTGATGAATTGTCGGCTGATGTGCCTTTGCACTTTTCAAGAGCATTCCCTTACTATAAAATGAGAGATATAGAACCGACCAACAGGGAAATTTTATATGAGGCTCGAGATATTGCCCATAAAAAAGGAATAAAGAATGTTTATTTGGGAAATATTTAAATTACTCCCCAAAACTAACTCTTTCAAATTTTTCAATAGTTTTTAAAGATTTTGTAGCATCAACACCGATTTTTGTTGTAGTACCGTCGCTTTCAGCTACAGGATCAAGAGATGAACCTCGCACATTAGGAACAATCATAATGTCTCTGTCACCTTTTACACGTGTAGCTATTGCATACTCAACATCTTCAGCATCAAATACATTAACATCTGTATCTACAACAACACAATGTTTCAGAGATGGATGAGCAGATAATGCTGCCATTATAGCATTCTTACCGTCACCTTCAGTCTGTTTATTAATTGATACGGCTGCATGTAACCAGCAGCAACCTCCTTCAGTTAAGACAACATTTTCAACTGTAGGAACTGCATTTTTAACGGATTTGAATATTCTAGGTTCCTGAGGAAGACCTTGCAATAATTTATGTTCAAATCCTGCTGGAATAATAGCATGATAACATGGATTATCCTTTTTAATATGCATTTTTTCAAGGTTAATTACAGGCTGGTCACGAATAATATCATAAGTGTCTGTTAAATCAACGAAAGAACCTTCACGAACGGTTTCAGTTACAGAAATCTTACCTTCAAGGATAATGTCTGCCTGAGGAACTTCCAAATTTCCGCATTTGATTAATGTCAATTCACCATCTTTAAATGCATTTGCAACATCCATTTCATTGTAATCTATAGGAATTGAAGTTGTACTTGCAAGCAATATTGCAGGGTCTATTCCGATAGCTATTGCAATATCAAGGTCTTTTCCTTCTTTTTGAGCATTTTGGAAATAGGTATAAAGGTTTCTTGGAACAATCCTGATGACAAGTCTTTTATTGTCCAGTACCATCATTCTGTGAATTGATGCGTTTTGAATACCAGTTACCGGGTCACGTGCAAAAACGACACCTGCGGTAATGTATTTTCCACCGTCTCTTTTGTAATGGGTTAATATAGGAATTTTATCCAAGTCAATTTCTAAAGAATTGTATTCACTAAAATCAGTAAATTTATCAACTTTAATAGGATTATCACTTGCTTCAATGATTTTTTCAGTAATCTCGGATACTTCACAGTTAATTGATTTTGCAATCTTTTCACGTGTGTTACAAATACCTGAAATGACAGGCATATCAAATCCTTTAACGTTTTTAATTATTACAGTATCCTTTGGATAATCCCTTAAAACACGTGATACTTCATATTCACTAGATAATTCATCTGTGATTTCAATAATATTTTCATCATTAATATTCATTTAAATCCCTACAAATTAATTTTTTTATCTTTTAATTTAGTTAAAACTTCGATAATGTTTTGATCTTTAATTGAAAGTATTTCACCAGCTAAAACACCAGCATTACGTCCGTTGTTAATGCCGACTGTTGCTACAGGTACTCCCGGAGGCATGTTAACTGTGGTGAGCATATGTTCTCTTCCAAGTTCGTTTTCACATGGAACACCGATGACAGGTCTGTCTGTTAGGCCGACTAAAGCACCGGTAACCTGTGATGAGTTTGAACTGATTCCAATAAATATTTTAGAGTTTTTAACAGTATTAACATAACTAATGAACTTTTGATTTGATCTGATTGGACAGACAACTTTCATGTTATATGTAATTTGAAGCCTTTCTAGAGTAGCACTTACTTTTTTGGCTACAATCAAATCGGATTGTCTTCCCACAATAATGGCAACATCCGCATCCGGCTTTATATTGCTTTCATCAATTTCAATAAGGTCTTCCTTTTCAATTTTCAGATTTTCAACTTTTAAATAGTCTTTTACAAGGAATTTTTTATCTTCTAAATCATCAACAACTTTATTACTGTTAAAAACCTTTTTCTTATATTCTTTTCTTAAATTAATGACTTTTTGGCGAACTTCACTGTCGTGAATAGCAATAAATTGGGCAGCAAGTATAGCACCGTTGTCTCCCCTGTCAATTCCTACAGTTGCTATAGGTGAAGGATAAGGCATATGGACACATGAATCAAGCGCATCAATACCTCCTGTTTTAACATCAACAGGAACTCCAATTACAGGTCTTGGCGTATAAGCGGCAATAGCTCCAGGCAAGTGTGCTGCAAGTCCTGCAATTCCTATAAAAACTTCAATTCCTGCATCTGTGGCCTGTTTTACAATTTCACGAACAAGATTTGGTGTTCTATGGGCCGATGCGATTTTTAAGCTATAAGGAATTTCTAATTTTTCTAAAATATCCATACTTTTTTCAGCAATAGCAATATCAGATGCGCTGCCTAATATAATCATCACTTTTGGAACCATTATAAAATACCTTCATTGAATTTATTATTTATTATTATAATTTTTTATTATATTTAATATTATGATTTTTTAAAAGAAGTTTGTCTAAATTTTTTTGCCGTAAAACATTACACGACGTGCTGAGAAGTTCCAGAACAGAACTAATATTGATGCAATGATTTTAGACCATAAATAGTTAATAGAACACATGTCTGTAAATATATAAAGAAGTATTTCAGTAAATATCAAACCTACAAAACTTATAGCTAGAAATAGGTTAAATTCAATAGCTCTATTTTCGATTTGGCTTTGATTAAATACCCATGATGTGGATAAATAGTAATTTGCCAAAACAGATATGAAAAATGCTATTGCAGCTGAAATCAGATAATTCAAATGCACGAATTCAACCAATGCGAAATATATAAAAAAGTCTATTAAAAATGCCGTTCCCCCAACGAAAATAAATCTGAAAAATTGGAGAAATATATTGTCAGTCTTATCAACAAATAACTTTTTAATTAAACCGTTCATATAATCACTTGTGCAAATTTGATATTAAATATAATTCTATTTCTTAATAATCAATATTAATATTTTGCTTATATTAATTTTTAGACTGTCAAGATAATAAGAGTGTTGGCAGATATTATAACACTTTAATTAATGTTCATTTTTTGGATTGTTTATTTTTATTTTTTTGAATTTTGTTCAATTGATATTTTTAAAATATTTTTTTTACAGTATGGGCTTATTTTTTTAATTTCATATGAGTATTTTCTTTATTTTTTAATAATTCTATTTATATATTTTCTATATCTTTAAATATTAATTAATTAGAAATTATCTTCTTTTATAATATATTTTGGTCTGTTTTTAGTTTCAATATATGTTTTTGCCAAATATTGGCCCAAAATTCCAATGGAAAGTAATTGTATCCCACCGATAAACAATATAATACTAATTGTTGATGGCCAACCACTTACAGGATCGCCAAATAATAATGTTCTTATTACAATAAATATGATGGAAATAAATGCTATTATTGAAAATATAATTCCCATAACTGTTGATATGTATAGTGGAGCTACAGTAAAAGATACAATGCCTTCAATTGAGTATTTGAACAGCTGCCAAAATGACCAGCTGGTTTCGCCTTCAATTCTTTCGACATTTTCGTATTCAATCCATTTCGTGTTAAATCCTATCCATTCAAAAATTCCTTTTGAAAAACGGTTATTTTCATTTAACTCCAAAATAGAATCAACTACGCTTCTATTCATTAATCTAAAGTCTCGCGCACCATCAACTAATTCAATATCACTTATCTTATTCATTAATTTATAGAATAGTCTTGCAAAAAATGACCTTATTTTTGGCTCGCCGGCTCTTGTAACACGTCTTGTTGCCACAATGTCATATTCATCAACATATTTCATCATTTCAGGTATTAATGAAGGAGGATCCTGTAAATCCACGTCCATTAAAATAACATAATCGGCAGTAGTTTTACTCAGTCCGGCATAAATTGCAGCTTCTTTTCCGAAGTTCCTTGAAAATGAAATATAACTCACATCCTTTAACTTTTTTATTTCGTTCAATGTGTTATCAGATGATCCGTCATTGACAAAGATTATATTGATGTCTATGTCTTTTAAAACATAGCTTACTTCAGTGAAAAACTTTTCAATATTTTTTTCTTCATTATAACATGGAACAACAATATCTAATTTCATATAAACTACCTAAATATCAATTTTATAAATTTTAAACGTGTTATTTTTTAATGACTGATTAAAGCCAACTTCTTCAAGGTTTATTCCCTGAGCCCTGACTTCATCGATATTTTCATGCCCTCCATCAATGTAATAAACTTTCGAACCTCCGGCAATTTCCGATTGAATTCCTGGGTCGTTTATTGCCTCTTTTACATGCATTCCGATATCCTCGCTGAATGAAAGATAATGGTTGTTTGGCAATAGATATCCGTGGAGTTCAAAATATGTCGGGAAAAAGTCAGCTATTATAACATTTCCGCTGCCTATAACTTCATTCAATGAATTCATCTCGATTTCAGTATCTGCTGCATCCTGTGTTTGTATATTAATGAAATTAACACATCCCATAACACCGATTATTAGGACGAAGCATAAAATGACGTAAAATAATTTTTTATTCTCATACATTTTTGCCAGTAGGATTGAAAAGCCGAGCCACAGGCATCCGAGTGACGGGATTAAAAATCTCTGATGGAAACACGGCTGGACTGCCAGTGAAAGTAAAACTCCAATAATCGGTACCATTACAAAGGCGGCAATGCTTGCAATGGCGAATTTGTCTCTTACTTTATAAATTAAATATAAAAATATTAAAAGGAATATGCTTCCAAGAATTGTAGGAGATACCAGTTCATTTGCCTGGATAAAGAATGCTGCAGGGGATAAAACGAAGTATACATAACTGATCAATGTGTTGACTGTAATCGGATTAATCCAATATCCGCTTTCATATGTGGCCATCTGATTAAAAACAATAAATGTCCAAGGTAAAAATACTATAACGCCAATTGCAGCAGATAAAAACCAGTATTTCAGCTGCTCTTTGTTGTTTTTGAAGAGGTAAATAAATAAGAGCACATAAATGCTGAATGATCCTGCCGCTGAAAAATAATGGGTGTATGCTGAACCTATTGTTAAAATTGTTAAGATAGCCCAGTTTTTTAAATTTGAATTATTTTTAATGATTTCATAACTGTAAATCAGACTTGCGGTCACGAAAAACAAACCCCAGGAATACATTCTGACTTCAACGCTGTAAATCATCAGCTGAGGCATTGATGAAATGCATAAGAAGAATAATCCTGCAGTCAAATATCCAAAATTCTTTTTAACTTTGGTTATTGATAAAATCCCAATCAGGTATATTGGAATTAATGATACAATTTTTCCCACGACTCCAATATCCAAGAATGTCAGGATTTTTGCAAATGATTTAAAGATTAAATAATATAATATGGGATGAACGTCTTTCGGTCCGATTAAAAGCATATCAGAGACAGACAGTTGTGAAAATGCAATTGAATATAGTTCATCGTACCATAATCCAATTTTTGTCAATCCTATATATGTTGTAATCAAAAGAAAGATTATTCCAATAATGAAGAGGAAAATTCCCAGGTTATCTTCATTTGAATTATTCTTGAAATCATTTAACTTTAACATCGTATCACTCTTTATTTTTAATATTATTTAAATATCTAATAATCTAAATAGTTAAATAATGGATTTCGAACTAAATTTTGTAAAATATTATGATGCGGCATTGGAAAATAAAAAATTTTTACTGATTTATTTTTTACTTGTTGGCGTTTTAACCCTATCTATAGTATCAATCGATAATGTCTCACATCCGGTAATGGAAGTAATTATCTTTATTTTAACTATTATTTTAGGTGTTTTTTCAATTCTTTACTATATTTTACATGACAGTGAGTTACACAAGGTCGCCTTTGTTATTATAATTTGCTTTGGACTGATTACCGCATTTTTAACTCCAATTGCTATAGTTCCCGATGAAACTGAACATATGGTAAGGTCCGAGTTGACTTCAAGTGGTGTTTTAATACCTGAACCACAGTTTGTAAACAATACCTTTTCAGGATTCAATACCATTAAAAGTGCAGTGGATTTAACTAACGACCAGGGAAATACCGTTTTTACAAGCAATATTGATAATGTTAAGATAGACCACACCAAAACCATTTATTCTTCGGCATTTATGCAGAATCCATTTTTCGGTTATTTGGCTCAGGCAATAGGGATATTGTTAGCTAAACTCCTTGATTTGAATGTTATTTGGATGTTATGGCTTGGCCGTATTGCAAATTTAATACTCTATGCATTTTTAATTTCAAGAGCGGTTAAAAAATCTCCAGTTTTAAAGATTCCACTGATTGCGATGGCATGCATGCCTTTAGCTATTTTTCAGGCGGCATCATTCAGCATTGATGTAATGATTAACGGATTGGCTTTCATCATTATCGGATACTTCCTGTTCATGCTTAAATCTGAAGATAACTCCATTAATTTAAAGGATTTAGGAATATTTTCTCTTTTGGTTCTTTTGTGTGGCTTATGTAAGGTTCCATATCTTGCATTAATATTTTTAATATTCATAATTCCAAAAAATAAGTTTAAAACCCCATTTTACTATAACATTATTGCATTTTTAATTGTTGCTATATTGGGTGTTTTATGGACCAAGTTCTATGCAACGCCTAACTACATCTTTTCTTATCGTGCTGATTATTTCATAGCAAATAATGTAAGCATGCAAGGCCAGATCAATTATCTGTCCAATCATTTGCTTTCTACTATTGTAACTTATGCAAATTCATTTAATTTTATCTATTACATGTTTGCAGGACTTTATAGCTTTTCAATGGTTGAGTTTTCATATGAATCACAGCTATTGACTCTATTCGGTTTGCTTTTCATGGGAGCAATAATATTTTTATATCCAAATAAGCTCGAAATATCAACAAAATCAAGAATTGGGGTATTGATAGTAGCTTTAATGATATTTATCGGTACTTTTACAATACAGCTCTTGACCTGGACATCAGTAGGTAAGTTATATGATGTTTCTCTTCAGCCAAGATACTTCATTCCTCTTTTCGCTTTGCTTCCATTTGTTTTCGGGTTGAATAACAATACTTCTGAAGATGAAAAAATTAATAAATTTATAATGATAATGGTCATGGTTCTATTGTCCGGATTTAGCATATTGACCGTTTGCAGATTCTATTAATATATGGTCGCTACAGTAAGCTTATTGGTCCTAAAATTATCTTAAAAATATTATGACAATTTTTCATATCTTAATTAAATTTTCATAGATAATTGAATTCTATTTCTTTGTATGTCTACATCCAGGACTTTAACATTGACGATTTCGCCGACACTGACGATATCAAGTGGGTGTTTAACAAATTTGTCTGCAAGCTGTGATTTATGAACCAGTCCGTCCTGGTGAACTCCAACATCTACAAAAGCACCAAAATCCACTATATTTCTTACAGTGCCTTCTAAAATCATCCCTTCTTTTAAATCATTAATGGACAATACGTTTTTTCTTAATTTAGGTTTTGGCATATCCTCACGGGGGTCACGGCCGGGCTTTTTAAGTTCATGAATGATGTCCTTTAAGGTTTCAGTACCGATTCCATACTTTTCGGAAATTTCATTTAAATCAATATTATCTAATTTTAAATTTTTACCGCCGATATCTTCTAAAGTGTATCCCAAACCCTTTAAAAGCTTCAATGTTGCGTCGTATGATTCCGGATGGATTGTAGTATTGTCAAGAGGATAATCGGGATTATCAATCTTTACAAAGCCTGCACACTGTTCAAATGTTTTTTTACCTAATTTCTTTACATTCAACAGTTCCTGTCTGTTTTTAAAGCTGCCCTTTTCATTTCTATATTCAATAATGTTTTTTGAAGTGGTCTTGTTCAGGCCTGAAACATAATTAAGTAAGCTGTATGATGCGGTATTTAAATCCACACCAACTTCATTAACAACCTTTTCAACAACGCCCGTTAATGACCCATTAAGTTGCTTTTGATTCATGTCATGCTGATATTGTCCAACACCAATGGATTTTGGATCTATTTTAACAAGTTCAGCTAAAGGATCTTGAAGACGCCTTGCAATACTGACTGCGCTTCGTTCTCCTTCAGAAAAGTCTGGAAACTCTTCATCTGCCAGTTCACTTGCGGAATAAACTGATGCGCCAGCTTCATTAACAATGATGTATTCCACACTTGTATTCTTAATAATGTCTGCTACAATTTCTTCAGATTCTCTTGAAGCAGTTCCATTACCTATTGCAATCACGTCAATATCATATTTTTTAATTAAATCACGAACGGTTTTTTTAGATTCTGCAATTTTCTTTTGCGGTTCTGTCGGATAAATTAAAGCGGTATCTAAAACTTTTCCCGTATTGTCGATAATTGCCAGTTTACATCCGGTTCTAAATGCAGGATCCCATCCGAGAATGGTTTTTCCGGCTAAAGGGGATTCCATTAACAGCTGATTCAGGTTTTTGGCGAAGACTTTAATTGATTTTTCCTCAGCCTTTTTAGTTAAAAAGCTCCTGATTTCACGTTCTATTGCAGGGGCTATCAGCCGTTTATATGAATCGTTAATTGCTTCAGTAATAATTGGGGTTGTATGAGGATTATATTCTAATTTTTCAGGTATTTTGGATTTGTTTTTAAGAATATGGCGTTTAAGATAACTTATAGTGTCATCCGTTTCAAGTGTAACTTTTGCCCTGATTACGTTTTCCTTTTCCGCACGATTAATTGCAAGGATTCTATGTGGCGGAATTTTTCTTAAATCTTCACTATATTCATAGTATATGTCATATTCAGATGAAATATCTCTATTTTTAACTTTACATTCAATTTGTCCCGTATAAAAAGTATTTCGCCTAATTTTTTTCCTAAAACCGGAGTCATCTGAAATAATCTCGGCTATAATGTCTTTAGCACCATCAATGGCGTCTTGAGGTGTGTCAACACCTTTTTCAGGATTAACATAATCATTAGCTATTTTTAACACGGATTTTTCAATATCCTGCCTTAAAATAATATCTGCTAAGGGTTTTAATCCTTTTTCTTTAGCTATTGAAGCTCTTGTGTTCTTTTTACTTTTGTATGGCCGGTATAAGTCTTCAAGCTCAACTAAAGTTTCAGCTTTTAAAATCTTCTTTTCAAGTTCATCAGTTAATTGGCCCAATTCAGAAATCTTTTTAATAATTTTGGATTTTTTTTCTTCAAGATTTCTAAGGTACTTTAACCTTTCATCAAATTTCCTGAGGACTTCATCGTTAAGTGAACCGGTAACGTCCTTACGGTATCTTGCGATGAAAGGAATGGTATTGCCCTCATCAATTAAAGCAATTACCTTTTTTACCTGCCAATATTCAAGATCCAGTTCCTTTTTAAGTGTTTCAGTTATCATGTTAGTTAATTTTCTTGTTATCTAATTCTTCATTCATTCCCCATTTGAAGTATATCACGCCTTTAGCACCATTATCAAAAGCATAATGTCCATCTTTTATTAATTCATTGGCGGATAAATCAGTTACATTAAAATCGGACTGATATGTTTGAAGGCCAATCCAGACTTCGGCATCTCCTGTATTATCTACAAACCATTTTGTTGTATTTTTAATCCAGTCACTGTTTTCCTGATAATTTCCTTTATACATCATAGGAACTATGACATCAACATATTTGCTGATTGTTGGAATGTCCTGACCATAATAATATGGATCGTTTTCTGCTTCAGGCATAACCGTTGCAGAAACTGTTAAAGATGGATTAACTTTTTTTATCTCTTCAGAAAAGCTTTTAACAAATTGGGTTATTGCCTTTGTTCCATTTTCATATTTGTAAGCGTTACCTTCATATCTTATATAATCCATTTGCAATCCGCTTACTCCTTCAAGACCGGCATAATATCTTGCTTCTTCGATTTTGTAGTTGAAATATTGGGTATCAGGCGTTCCATTTTTCAATGGTGAAATCCAGCTGCCTGTATTGAATATCTGCATCCAAATATGAACTTCTATTCCATGCTCATTTGCCTGATGAATCCATTCCAAAACATCCCGCTGGCCATGTTCAGTAAAAGCATATGAATTTAAAAATATGATATTCACGCCATTTTTGGAGAGTTTATCAAAGTCTACGTTATACATATCTCCTGACCATACCCAATATCCGTGTTTATCTTCTTTTCCAAAAAAATCAAAAAGTCCAAAAAAATCAAAGTCTTTTGACACGGAGTTTTCATAAGGCATTAAATCAGGTTGTTGTGGGTGGTGATTTTCCGGTGGATGGTTTATTTCATAAAGTTCATTATCAACACTTGGCTCTAAATTCATTTCATTATCCGATGAATTTGCAGCATCATCAGCACAAACCAATGAAACTGAAAAAATAAAGAACAGTGTTAATAACAATATTAACAATTTTTTATAAATAAATAGTCCTCCTATATCTCCCTTCTATTAATGGTTTTTTATTAATCTTTTATATTATTTATTGTTTTTTTGACATTTTTTGAAAAAATATTATAAGTTAATATGTAATGAAATTAATATCTATTAACACTATAATCAATTAATATTGGGGTGGAATATGAAACATTTTTTTAAGATTATTATTTTATTGATTCTATTGTTAGTCGTTCCAATTGGTTTTGCCAGTGAAAACCTTACGGATGACTATACTATTTCAATAAGTGATAATGATGAAATACTTTCTTCTGATGTCTATTTTGATTCGTCTTCTAGTGTAGACGGTAATGGTAGCCAGTCAAATCCATATAATCATCTTGATTCAAGAAGGTTAACTGACAACAGCATTGCTCATTTCGCTGACGGTGAATATACATTGGATGGAACGAAATCTTTTTATAATTTAACAATAATCGGTCAAAGCCCATTAAACACTATTATTAAAAGTGATTTATATCAGTTACGCAGTCAGGATACTTTAAACATATATAATATTACTCTGGATGGTGTCAGTATATGTAACTATAAAAACTTTAATGCCTACGGTGTTGTTTTTGAAAATTGTAGCGGTGCTTATAAAGGAAGTTATTCCAATGTTTTTGGTGGTGCAGTTTATTCAACTGGCGGTAACGTTTTAATAGATTCATCTTCTTTTAAAGGCAATACTGCTCTATATGGTGGTGCTTTATATGCTACAGGTTCAAATGTAAAAATAATCAATTCAACTTTTGAAAATAACTATGCTGGCAAGTATGGTGGTGCAATAGCCAGTGAAGAAGGTTCTGTTTTAGAGATAACTGATTCTTCTTTTGTTAATTGTTATTCATTAAATAATGCAGGAGGTGCGATATATTCAAAAGAGTCTTCATTAAATGTAAAGAAATCCAATTTCTCTTCATGTAACGCTACATTTGGTGGTGCAATCTGTGATTTAAGCTCTAATTCCAATATAGACTCAATTATTGCATCAAACAATAATGCTAAATCTCAAGGCGGAGCTATTTATAAAATGTATGGACAAATGACTCTTACGTCTTCTTCATTCACCTCAAATAAGGCATCAAGCGGCGGTGCAGTCTTTGCTGATAATTCATCTGAAATTTCAATCAAATTATCAAAATTCAATTCTAATGAAGCTATAAATGAAGGTGGTGCAATTTATACTATTTTAAATACAAATGAAACTGTATCATCAAATACTTATTCAAATAATAAGGCAAGCACAGGAAAAGATCATTATGAAAGCACAGGATATAATTTGGTCATTGGAAATGGAAATTACATCCAATACGTTGGTGATTTTTCTTCTATTCAGGAATTGCCTTCCAGATATGACTTAAGGGATTATAATGAAGTAACTCCAGTAAAACATCAACAAAGCAGTGGAAATTGCTGGGCATTCAATTCACTTGCCGTTTTGGAGTCCTGTATTTTAAAGGTATCCGGTGAAAGCTTGGATTTATCCGAAGAAAACATGAAAAACATCATGGCTTATTACTCAGATTACGGCTGGATATTAGAAACCAATAAGGGAGGTTATGATGATATGGGTGTCGGTTACCTTGTAAGCTGGCTTGGAACTATTGGGAATGAATTAGAAAGCTACAGTGACCATACTGTATTGTCTCCGGTTGTAAACAGTTCCATTCATGTTCAAAACCTTGTTTATCTAACACGTACTAATTATACAGACAATGATGCCGTTAAGGAAGCTATCATGAAATATGGTGCTGTGACAACAGGAATTTATTATTCCTCCTCATATTTGAAATCAAACAGTTATTATTATTCAGGAACTACCGGTCCTAATCATGCAATAACAATTGTCGGATGGGACGACAACTACTCCAAAAGTAATTTTAAAAATACTCCTCTGGGAGATGGGGCATGGATTTGTAAAAACAGCTGGGGTGAAACTTGGGGTGATAAAGGTTATTTCTATGTCTCATATTATGATATAAACTGTGTAAGGATTGGAGGTTATGATAAGTCATCATATACATTCATTTTAAATGATACAAATCATTATGATAAAAATTATCAGTATGACATTATTGGAATCACAGATTATCTGATTACAGGTAAAAACGAATCATGGTATCAAAATATCTTTAAAGCTACAGGTAATGAGCTTTTAACCGCATTTTCAACATATTTCAATACAACAACCAATTGGACAGCTCAAGTTTATGTTAATGATGATTTAAAATTAACTCAGGATGGTGCGGCCAGTGCAGGTTATTATACTTTCAACTTAAATGAAAAAATTCCTTTAAAAACCGGCGACACATTTAAAATTGTTTTAAAGATTTCTACAGATAAATTGGCATCCATTCCAGTATCTGAAAAAATCAGATCAAATAGGGTACTTTATTCTAAAGGAACATCATTTTTCAGTTTTGACGGTAAAGATTGGATAGATTTATACGATTTTAATGAGAGCATGCCTGAATACGGTCATAGTTATGAATCACAGGTTGCATGTATCAAGGCATTCACTACATATTATTCAACTTCAAGCATTGTATTGAACAGTCCGAAATTTGTTGACATTAATACTCCATTTGAGGCTGTAGCTACTGTAAGTGATGGTGAGGGCAATCCGATTAATTCCGGTATGGTAACATTCACCATAGATTCTAGGATATATAACATTACAGTTAAAAACGGTAAGGCCACATTAACAACTAAATTATATTCAAATGGAAATTATACACTTTCCGCCAAGTATAATGGTAAAAATCTTTATTCCAATTCATCAACAGCCAAATTAATTAAAACTAATGTTGGAGATACGAATTTAACTTTAGAGATTTCAGACGTTAATTATGGGGATGAATTGATTATTAAAAATACATTACTCAGTTCCGGTTCAGAAGTCTTAGCAAATATTGACGTTAAAATTGGCCAAAAAACATACACTCTTGTTTCAAATAGCGAATCCAAAATCACTGATATTTTTGTTCCTGGCAAGTACACTGCAGTAGGTTCATATTCAAATATTGCAAGTGCAAATGCAACATTCAATGTAAATAAGGCACCATTAACAATGAATTTAACTATTGTAAAAACAGATGATTTAGGCGTCAATATCACTGTTGAGTTTTCCAAAGCATTAAATGAAAGTGTTGAAGTAAAAGTGAACTCTAAGCCTTATAATGTTAAAACAACTAATGGTGTTGGCACTTTAATATTAAATGATTTGGATTATGGTAATTACACTGTTGAATCATCTTTTTCAAGTCCTTATTATCAAAATGCTTCTGCAAATGCCGCTTTCAGTATTGATGTTATGAAAACTAATTTAATTGCCGATAATTTGGAGATGTTTTATCATGACGGTTCCAGATTTTATGTAACCCTTAAAGATATAAACAATAATCCTTTATCTAATCAAAACATTGTAATTAAATTAAACGGCGTTGATAACAAAAGGACTACTAAAGATGACGGTTCAACATCCATTGCCATTAATTTGGATAGCGGCCTGTATGAAGTTGTGGTCACCTATTCTGGTGAGGGTATTTATCTCAATTCTTCAGTATCAAGAAATATAACTGTTAAATCAACGGTTATTTCATCAGATGTTGTTAAATATCACAGAAACGGAACCCAATATTATGCAACTATCCTTGATAATAAGGGCAATATTGTAGTTGATGCAACTGTTGAAATGAACATCAATGGAGTATTATATCATCGTAAAACTAATGAACAGGGTGTTGTAAAATTAAATATCAATTTAGAGCCTAAAACCTATATTTTAACTCTAAAAAATCCAATTACTGGTGAATTGAAATCTAATAATATAACAGTTCTTCCTAGAATAGTTGAAAATTATGATTTGGTGAAATATTATAAAAATGCTTCAAAATACTCTGTTAAATTATTGGATGAAAAAGGATCTCCATTGGCCGGTGCCAGTGTTTCATTTAATATAAATGGTGTATTTTATACAAGAACTACTAATTCCGATGGTATCGCCAGTTTAAATATTAATCTTAGGCCTGGAACCTACATAATCACAGCATTTTATGGTGAATCAGTAGTTTCCAATAGCATCACTGTTTTATCCGTCATAGAATCTGAAGATATCGTCATGAAATATAGGGACGGAACAAAATTCAAGGTTACAATATTGGACGGCCAAGGTAATCCATATCCTAATCAGAGCATTGCTTTCAACATTAATGGTGTGATGTATTCAAGAGTAACCAATGCTACGGGTGGAGCTAGTTTAAATATTAATTTACAGCCTGGAAAATATATAATTACATCAATGTATAACGATTTAAGCGTTGCTAATACTATAGAAATTAAAAGCGCCTAAATCTATTTTTTATTTTTTAAAAATTTATTAACTTGTAAACTAAATTAAAATATAATGTTAAATAAAAAGTTGATATTTTTTACAATATTGATAGGATTAATTGTAATTCCATTTTCATTTGCTGAAGATAATTCAACGGATGTATTATTTGAGGATAATTCTTATTCGGATGTTTATTTTGATGCTTCTGCAGTAGATGATAGTGGAAACGGGTCAATGGAAAACCCATATAAGTATTTAAAATCATCTAGGATTTCGGATAATTCCAATATACATCTCTCTGACGGAGTCTATGAACTGGATTCATCCAAAACTATTTCTTCCTATAATGCTTTCATTGGAAAAAGCATGGAAAATACCATCATAACCTATAAAAATACAAATAATTTGTTTTCAAACAAGGGAACATTAATGTTGAATAATTTAACGATTAAGGGAGCTTCAATTTATAATGCAAAAAATTTAATAGCCGATAATGTAATTTTTAGAGATTCCAATGCTGATTATGGCGGCAGTATTTATTCTTTCGAGGGTAATCTAAATATCTCAGATTCTTATTTCATTAATAATAGCGCAAGGCTTGGCGGAGCCATATGTGATTTAGGTTCCAATATCTTTCTGATTAACATCACTGCAATTAATAACTCTGCTGTTTATCAGGGTGGAGCTATTTATAATATGTATTCAAATTTAAATTTAAACTCATCATTCTTTACAAATAACTCAGCAGGCGAAGGAGAAGCAATATTTTGTGATTATTCCACCTTTTCAATGGCTCATAATGTTTTTAATCAAAATAATGTTTACAGTGCTGTAAATATTGAGGAAAATTTCACAAACAATACCTTCAATAAATCAGAACTGGTGAAACTGGATTATTATAATATAAATTTCGAAAGACCCGATTATATCCCAATGGTTTACAGTCCATATAACTCCACAATACCTTCACGTTATGATTTAAGAGATTATGGATTGGTAACTCCTGTTAAAAATCAGGGAAGTAATGGTAATTGCTGGGCTTTTGCTGCTTTAGCTGCACTGGAATCATGCATTTTAAAGGCAACAGGTATTGAGTATGACCTTTCTGAAGAAAATATGAAAAATCTGATGGCTGTATTTTCTGATTATGGATGGGATATTCTCACAAATAAAGGTGGAAATGATGAAATGATTAGGGCCTATTTTTTAAGCTGGATGGGGCCTGTTAATGAATCAGATGATAAATATACTCTTGATACTTATTTATCACCTTTAATGGAATCTATAATGCATGTTCAAAATATCATATTTCTGCCAAGATCCAATTATACAGATAACGATGGAATTAAACAAGCTATTTTAAATTATGGAGCAGTCTACACATCACTTTATACTACATACTATAAATATCAATATTACAATGGAACAAATAATCCGAATCACGCTGTTGCAATAGTCGGTTGGGACGATAATTTCTCTAAAGATTATTTTGGAGGTAAGCCTCCGGCTGACGGTGCATGGATTTGTAAAAACAGCTGGGGAAACTGGGCAGACAAGGGTTATTTCTATGTTTCCTATTATGATACGAGATTTGCGCAGGTTGGCGTTAAAGACGCTTCATATACTTTTATCTTAAATGACACAGTTAAATACGATAAAAACTATCAATATGATATTATTGGTAAGACAGACTATTTATTAACAAATCAAAGTACTGTATGGTATCAAAATATTTTTAATGCCACATCCGACGATATTATAGCTGCCTTTTCAACATATTTCGATAGACAATCAAATTTTACAGTTGAAATTTATGTCAATGATGAGTTAAAACTCACACAAAAAGGCTCTTCAGTTTCAGGTTACTTTACATTTAATTTCGATGAGTTTATTCCAATTTATAAAAATGACATATTTAAAATTGTTATTAAATTAACTACTGCATCAGAAGCTTGGGTTCCTATTTCAGAAGGGTCTTCTGCTACAAGAATTCATTATATGCCAAATGTTTCATTCATCAGTTATGATGGCATAAACTGGATTGATTTATATGATTATAACATAACGTTATCCGACAGGGGACATTTTTACCTTTCACAGGTGGCATGTCTTAAAGCATACACGATATTTAATTTAACAACAGTAATTAGTTTAAATAACGTTTCAGACTATGACAGTAACTTGGTTAATTTTACTGCAACAGTTAAAGATCAATATGGTCATTTAATTAATGAAGGCTATGTAATTTTTGAATATGGTGGAATAACGTATAACAGAAGTGTGGTTAATGGAATAGCTGACTTGTCACTTAACAATTTAAAAATCGGATATTCAAATTTAACAGCTATTTATATTAACAATACTCATTATTCAGCTTCCCAAGACCAATTAACTATTTACAGGCCTAAACATAGTGTTAATTTAACGGTTAATGTGGGTGATGTTTATTATGGCGATAATTTTAATGTTAATGTCTCTTTAGTCGATGAGGACGAAAAAGATATAGATGCTATTTTAATCTTGACTATTGGTGATAAATCCTATAATGTCAGTTCTAATTCCATATTTGTTGTTCCTGATTTGTTTTTAGCCGGTAATTATAGCGTTAATGTTACCTATAATGGAAATATTTCCTATTATGGAGACATGGCATATGCTGATGTTACTGTAAGCAAATATGATGTTAACCTTTCAGTCAATGTAGATGATGTAACTTACGGTGAATACCTTACTTTTGACATTTCTTTAACTTCTGACTCTAAATTAGTTAATGAAAGTGTAATTTTAAATATAAATGATATTAACTATACAGTTTCTGTAAATACTAATGTTACACTTCCAGTTATTTTAAATGCAGGAAATTATAATGTTAGTATTTATTATAATGGAAGTAACATGTATAATTCCTGTAATTACACGACTAGTGTTGAGGTTTTCAAAACTAATCCGAATTTGGAATTAAAAATAAATGATATTAAATATGGTGAAGAGTTAACAGTTGAAGTTAAATTAACAGGCATTAATGATTCTGAGTTAAATGAGAATGTTACATTAATGATTGATAATAGGAATTATACTTTTAAGGCCAATAGCAATTTTACACTTCCTGTTAAACTGAATGCATCAGATTATAGTGCGGATGTAGTATTTGATGGAGATGCAAATTATAACTCAATTAATATGAGTACTAATTTTACAGTATCTAAAAATGATGTAAATATTCAGTTGTTTGTTTTGAATGGAACTTATGGTGAAAAAACTGTTGTAAATAATTATTTAAGTGATTTGTATGGCAATCTGATTAATGATAACCTTAAACTTGAAATTGATGATAATATTTATGATATCATATCTAATTCTGAGTTCACATTGCCTGTTATTTTGAATGCATCCAATTATAGTGCAAAAGTATCTTTTAAAGGAAATAATAATTATAATGAAAATTACACGACTGTCTTATTTAAAGTTGATAAAGCTAATATTGATTTAAACTTAAGTATTGATAATACAACTTATGGAAATTATTTAATTATTGACAATAAACTTGATTATGATTTAATTTTAAATATTGATAATAAAAATTATTCAATTTATGCCTCTTCCATTTATCAAATCTCTGATTTATTGGATGTGGGCGATTATGAAGCTAAAATAATTTTTAATGGGGATACTAATTATAATCCAAATACACAAATAATCATGGTATCCATTAATAAAGCCATTCCAAAACTTAGTTTAAATGTTTCAGATATTAGTTATGGTAATTATATTCAAGTGTATGTTAAATTAACAGGTATTAATGATTCTGAGTTAAATGAGGATGTTACGTTAACGATTGATGGTGAGAATTATACTTTTAATGCTAATGGTATTTTCACGATTACTGTAATTTTAGATGCTTCTGATTATCCAGTTAATGTTTCATTTATGGGAGATAATAATTATAATCAGATTTCATGCCAAACTAATGTTGTTGTGAGTAAAGTGGTGCCTAAATTAATAGTAAGTGCTTCTGATGTTAGCTATGGTGATAATTTAATTGTTGATGTTAAATTAATGGGCATTAATGACTCTGATTTGGATGGTAATGTTACATTAACGATTGATAGCAGGAATTATACTTTTAATGCTAATAGTAATTTTACTGTTCCTGTTATTTTAGATGCTTCTAATTACTTGGTTAATGTTTCATTTATTGGAGATAATAATTATAATCCTGTTTCTCAAGAGATTAATGTTAATGTGGCTAAAGTTGATTCTAAGTTAATGGTAAGTGCTTCTGATGTTATCTATGGTGATAATTTAATTGTTGGTGTTAAATTATTGGGTGTTAATGGTTCTGAGTTAAATGAGGATGTTACGTTAACGATTGATGGTAAGAATTATACTTTTAATGCTAATGATAATTTCATAATTCCTGTTATTTTAGATGCTTCTAATTATTTGGTTAATGTTTCATTTAAAGGGGATAATAATTATAATCCGGTTTCTCAAGAAATTAATGTTAATGTAGTTAAGGCGAATCCTAAATTAATAGTAGATGTTTCTGATGTTATCTATGGTGATAATTTAATTGTAGATGTTAAATTAATGGGTGTTAATGACTCTGATTTGGATGAAATTGTTACATTAACGGTTGATGATAAAATTTATACTTTTAATGCTAATAGTAATTTTACTGTTCCTGTTATTTTGGATGCTTCTAATTATTTGGTTAATGTTTCATTTATGGGAGATAATAATTATAATCCTGTTTCACAAGAAATTAATCTTAATGTATGTAAAATTGATCCTAAACTGATAATTAACGTATCTGATATTGAATATTTTGGTGATTTAATTGTTATAAATACTTTAACCGGCATTAATGGCAGTGATATTGATGCTCTTCTTACTCTAGTAGTTAATAATAAAAATTATGCTATTGATTCAAACAGTCAATTTTTACTGCCTGATGTTTTAGATGTTGGAAAATATACTGCTAATGTAACTTTCAATGGAAATAAAAATTATAATGCTTGTAATGGCTCATTAACATTCAATGTCAATCCTATTGCTTTAGACATGAATCTGACCATTTCTAAAAACATTAACAATGTTTCCATTCGTGCTCAATTATCCGATTCAATAAACGATACAATCAATCTTAAAATTAATAATAAGAATTATTCTGTAATTAATGGGGAAGTTTTAAATTTAAAGGATTTGGATTTGGGAAATTATTCTGTTGAAGCTTCGTTTGATAAAAGAGGTTATACACCTTTATTAATTAGGGATTATTTCATTATTGATACAATAAATACCTTAATTAAATCAGAAAATGTTACAATGTATTATCATGATGGAACAAGACTTAGCGGAGTACTTACTGATTCCAATAATAATGTTTTAAAAGGCAAAACCGTTAATATTTTCATCAATTCTGTGAAATATACAAGAACAACCAATGATGAGGGCAAATTTTCAATTAATATTGGATTGGATTCCGGTAAATATTTAACAACTCTTGAATTTGAGGGCGATAGTAATTATATTTCTTCATCTAAAGACGTATTGGTTAATATTCGCTCCAGCGTTAACTCCAGCGATTTAATTAAGTATTACAGAAATGCTTCACAATTCTATGCAACCATTTTAGATTATGGTGGAAATCCTGTAGCTAATGTAATTGTAGAAATGAACATTAACGGAGTATTCTATTACCGTACAACCAATCAGCAGGGTGTTGTCAAATTAAATATTAACTTGGAGCCTAAATCATACATTTTAACTCTAAAAAATCCTGTCACAGGCGAATTGGCATCCAGCAATATCACGGTTCTTTCAAGACTGGTCGAAAATTATGATCTGGTTAAATATTATAAAAATGCTTCAAGATACTCTTTAAAAGTATTGGATGAAAAAGGATCTCCATTGGCCGGTGAAAACGTTTCATTTAATATCAATGGTGTATTTTATACAAGAACAACTAATTCTGATGGTATTGCCAGTCTAAACATTAATCTGGAACCTGGAACCTATATTATCACTGCACAATATGGTGAATCAAGGGTTTCAAATACCATTACGGTCTTAAACGTAATTAAAACTGAGGATATTGTCATGAATTATCGCGATGGTACCAGATTCGGCGCTACAATCTTGGACGGCCAGGGTAACCCTTATCCTAATCAAAGCGTTACTTTCAACATTAATGGTGTGATGTATACAAGAATAACCAATGCAACAGGTACAGCTAATTTAAATATTAATTTACAGCCAGGTAAATACATAATCACGTCAATGTTCAATGGACTGTGTGTTTCCAACACGATTTTAATTAAAAGTATCTGATATTAACAAACATTTATACTATTTAAAGGATAAACTTATAAATGTATTAAAACAATTGGGTGAAATATTTGTCTTGGTTATTTGTAATTCTTACCTTTTTGCTGGCTAGTGTAAAGACATCAAAACCAAAATATCAAAAGGTTTCTGTTATTATACCGGCTTATAATGAAGAAAGTACAGTAGCTAATGTCGTTGAAGTTATTAAAAAGGTTTCATGTGTCGATGAAATTATTGTAGTTAATGACGGGTCGTCCGATAACACTGCTGAGGAAGCTTCAAAGGCTGGTGCTATTGTTATAACTCATGAAGTTAATAAAGGTAAGGGTGAAGCTTTATTTACGGGTTATAAATCAGCTGAATGTGATATTATTGCTTTTATTGATGCTGATATTCATAATTTAACTTCCAAAAAAGTTGAAGCAATGATTAAACCTATTTTGACTGGAAAAACTGAAATTACTAAGACAAAATTTGCTCGTGAAAGTGGTCGTGTAACTGAACTGACTGCAAAACCGCTTTTAAACTTTTTCTTCCCTGAAATTTCATTTGAACAGCCTTTAAGCGGTCAATTTGCCGCACGTAAGGAAATTTTGAAAAAAATCCATTTTGAAAAGGATTATGGTGTCGATGTGGGTATTGTTATTGACGCTGATGTATTGGGAATTTCCATCATGGAAGTTGACATTGGTGCAATTGAACATGATATGTCTCCTTTAGCTGATTTAAATAATATGGCTAATGAAGTTGTTAGAACAATTATGAACCGTGCTAACAAGTACGGCAGGGTAACGATGATTGATGACCTTGGATATTATATTCGTATGTCAATTGTAGGATTGTCTCTAGTTATCTTGGGTTTATTCACAATATTTTTTGTTAAATTTATTCCTTTATCTATAGGAGTTATCATTTCTAGTATAGGATTAGTTTTATCAATTTACTACCTTTTCAAAGTTGTCATTCAATCTATTAGTATGTTTAGAAAGACTCCTAGAGGTACTTTATTTAGATCTTTTGTTAAAGTTCATTTCCCTTTAATTGTTACTCTTGTACTTTTACTTCTGATGATTTCAACATTCATTGGTGCAGCCACTTTCGATAACGGTACCATTTCAATTGAACCTAACTCAAGAAATTTAATTATTTTCACAGACAGTAATTCCGATAATTCAATTTCAGTCAGGGGTCCATACACTGTAGACACTGCAATTGAAAATGAATCTAATGTAATACGGGTGCCATCAGATGCAATGATGACTCTAGGTATTAATGTTAATGACACGATTATTGTAAATGATGTAAGTTACATTGTCAATGACACTAGAGACTTCGAACCGGATGTATTAAGACTACCACTTGAGGTAAAAAGTGCACTTCATGTTGATGACGGAGACATAATTCAAAACAGCCGTCTTGTTGATGTCTTCGATAGGTCAGTAGTCTATCATGGTTACAGCAAGGATAATGTATCAGTCAGTGAAAAATTCACAATATCTTCAAAACAGGCAGGGGCCTGGGGATATGAAGTGATTGTTGATAATGTATCTGTTTATACTTCTACAGGAGTATTTTCTGAAAATCAAACATATAATGTTGCCTGCGATAATGATTACATTACAAGCTTTACTTATACTAATAATACAATTGAAAATCAGAATTTCACTTATGGAAATCACGTAATACAATTAAAATTCACTGATGTTAATGCATCATCATCAAAAATATACGGCAATGATTACTTTTTAAACTTTAGATTTAATTAAAAAAATAGATAAATAAGAGAAATTCTCTTATTTTTTGTCATAAGCTTTAACTGCTTCTTCAACATCATTATAAAGACCTAATGCTGCCAAAGCTCCAACTTTACCCTGTTCGCCAGTAACTGCAATTAAGTCAATACCTAATTCTTTGGCTGTTGCTTCTGCAGTTTCAACATCCATCATACCGGATTTTGTAGCAATTGAATATTCTCTTAACTTTTCAGGTATTTCAAGACCTTCAAGAATAGCTATTGCGGTTTTATCTGATAAAGTATCTCTTTTGAGAATTTCAATAGTTCTTTTGATTAATGCTTCTTTTTTCTCGCTTTCAACTGCAAACGTTAAAGCAATGGAAACACAATTTTGAGTTTTATGTGGATTGTGTGGGTATAATTGGACAATAATGTGGTCAAGGTATTCAAAACCTTCACTGGCTAGTTCAACACCTAAATTATGTGCCATTGTCCATGTTGCACCGGCATCTTTCACGTCTGTATCATCAACACCAATAACCACTTTTTCGAGTTTTGGAGTAACTACTGTTGCTCTTCCCTCTTTTGAGCCTCCACCGGATTTTATGAGTTCGATGTATTTAACTCCTTTACCCATTCCTCTGCACATTCCGGCTCCTACTCCAGCACCGGCAAGACCTGCATGAGTAACTTTTACTTCATCATCAATTACTTTAATTTCATCAATTCCTGCCGCATTAAAACTAGCTTTCAAATCAAGTGGAGCAAATCCTACATGGCATGAGTAAACGTGCTTGTTACCGTCACGATAAGCATCATCAATTAACTCTGAATTATTTTTATATTGATGTAATAACCAGTGGGAGCCTGAAATACATGGATGATATTCGACAATTTCAACCTTGTCTCCATCAACCATTGTCAGCACTTTTTCATATGGCGCAACCCAAGGGTCTGAAAATTTTTCTTTTAACTCTTCAGGTTTTAAAATTTCCATATAATCATCTTAAATTTCTTTTAATCTATCACACATTTTGATAGCTGCTTCAACTGCACTTTTTGCGTTTTTAACACGTCTGTGTGCATCTAATCTGGTCATTCCAGGACCGGTGATTCCTAAAGCAACAGGTGTATCATATTCCAGTGCTAAATCAGCTATTTTACGTGAAGCATGTTGTGCTACGATTTGATCGTGGTCTGTAGCTCCTTCAATAACTGCGCCTAAAGTGATAATTGCATCATATTCATCTTTTTGTAATAATTTTTTAATAACAAGTGGCATATCGAATACGCCTGGAACAGCAACTACTTTTGTAATTTCACAGTCTCTATTTTTAGCTTCAGCTGTAGCTAATTCTAACATCATTTGTGTAATATCATAGTTAAATTCTGCAACAACTGCAGCAATTTTATATTTTACCATATTTTAGTCCTCCATTTAAAAAATTTATGCGAATATTAAGAGTAAGAAACCAGCAACCCCACTTAATACCATAATAATTATAATAAAAAGTGCAGCCATTTGCATTCTAGTAAGTTTTTTCATATTTTTATTCTCCTTAAATTATGAATTTATATAACATTTTTAAATTATTTAAATTTTTTTCCAATTTTTCTTAAATTTTCAGTCATTTTCCAACTGTTGGAATTCTTGATTTGGGAGTTTTCCGCCTCCAGATTTTGAATAATCTGGTTCAATTCATTAATTTGAGCCTCATACATTTCGTCTTTTCTGAATTCGGAGTGACAAACATCAACTAATTCGTTAATTTTTTGACTTAATTCACTAATCCTTTTTTTGAAGTATTTCTCTTTATCAAAATCATTATTTTCAATTTTGACATTTAATTTGTCTTCAAAAATAGTATTCAATGTATTAATGGATGATTCTATATCATTTAATCTGGATTTATATTTTATTTCTTTTTGGTCCATGATACTGTTTTCTTCACATATTGCCCAAACGTCAGTTCCGCTACCTTCATAATCGGAAAGTTTTGAAGGTAAAAACGGATTCACGCTGTATACTTCGCTGGTTTTAGTATCATTTACAAGCAATACATCAAATTTTTTACACACGTTTAAAAATTCCAGATAATTCAGGTTAAAATTGAGTTTTGTATTTTCCATAACCTCTTTACTCAAATACTGTTCAAAAAGTGTAATCGTAGATGTGAAAACGTGTAATTTATATTTATCTTTATATTCTTCATTTAAATTGTCAAATGCATTAACAAAGTCTTCCAAAGTTCTTTTTCCAAAAATAACTCCGAAGTATCCAAAATTAATGTATGAGTCATCAATTTCATAATTGCTTTCATTAATGTGATAGTATTCCTCATCTAAAGTATTATGCTCTATAATTTTTGATTTATTTTTTATAAAAGTGGTTATTTCCTGATTTGGAAAGACCTCAAGCATTACTTTTCGCTGATTTTCATTAGTAAAAATAATTTCATCGGCAAATATGAATGTCAGGTATTCACAGATGTAGTTTAAAGTATCATCTTCACCTATTTTTTTGAAATTATCAGGAATTTCTTCATTTATTCTGTTAATGTATTTTTTATCATCAATTGGGCCTGAATTGAGTTTTCCTTCAAAACTATAGATTAAAGGGTCTGAAAATTCAGCACTCCAAATGGTATTAGGATGTTTTAATTTGTATTCCAGCGCTAAAAAGTGGGAATGTATGAAATGGCACATGCTGTACATGCTTTCATACTCGGGCGCTTTATCCAGTTCCGCCATTCCCTTTTCACTGAAAGTTTTAATATTTTCCCAGCCGGTGTCAAAATCAAGATCAATCACATATTTTTTTGTTAAATATTTTTCAAGTACTTGAGCAAAATTTTCATCATAATCCAGATTATTCAGGCTTGCATATATTATATCTACATTTTTTTTATTTTTTAATATCTTTTTAGCCATTGCATTGCCTGTTGTTGTCGAAGATGGGGGAAATGCATAAGAAACAATCAATTTATTCGTCATATTAAAACCTTTTATATGTAATAAATTTCGTTATATTCGTTATTTAAAACATTTATTTTTTTATTAAATAAAATATTTTCATTTTCACCTGTTGTATCAAGTGTGAATTTATTTGCACCGCTTTTAATTCCATAATTTTTATCCAGATACTTATAATGGAGCATTGCCTTTTCAATAAAATCATCATCCAGCGAGGCATTGGCAATAATGTAATATTCGCTTTTAATATTGGCCAGTGCGGCGTTAATGTCACTGTAAGTTTCATATTCTGTCTTTAAATCATTATCTGAAATCAGGACTAATTTTTTTTGAGGATAGTTTATTTTATTGAATTTATTTTCTGCATCAGAAATATCTTCACCATTAACTTTAAAGATTATCTCAATATCATTTGTTTTTTCTTTATATGGGAAGTCAATAGTATCCAAAATGTATTTCCAGCGTTCATAATAGGTATGATATTTTAAGACGGTATAAATATTTTCTAAACGTTTTTCTTCATAATTTTCGTTTAAATCAGGAAACTCATCCTCTTCTATTATGAAAAGGTTATTTTTAAAGATATTTCTCATACCTTTTGAATAGTTACTTATGATATTTGTATTGGAAAGAGCAAGCTCAAAAACTCTTCTTGCAAACATTGTGTCTGATTGGGTTATTGTATTGATATTTATGGCCCATTTGCTCTTTTTATAAATCTCTGAAGTGTCCTTATAGTCAATTGGAGGCAATGTATATTTTTTATACTTTTCCGGATAGCCGATATGCGGAATATCCTGGTAATAGGTTCTGTCATAGATTTTCAGTTCAATATCCTGTTCAATTATCTTATCAAAAATCAAATCCATTATTTTGGCACGTTCCTCATGGTCTTTATAATATGATCCGGCAAAGATAACATTTGATTCCCGTTCATTGGAATTATTAATAGGATTGAATAGCATAGGCTGGCCTGCAAACATGAGTGTATGGACATTATCGCGATTATAATCTTTTTTATATTCATCAACGACTTCTTCAGCTGATGTAAAGATATAATCAAATTTGCTTGCAGTATCTGTGAAAAACCTGCCTTCCTGGTTATAGTAGACTGGGTCTTCTTTATTCCAGAAAATGGTGGGGATATTATTTGCTTTACAATAATTGAGGATTTCAAAGAGAATTTCTCTGTTTTCACTTTCCCCATTTATTTTTTCAATTTTTCCAGCCCAAACTCCATTTTCTCCATTGAAATATCCATGCCATGTTGATTCACAGAAAAATAAATCTGGTTTTTCTTCTTCAAATTTATTCAGCCAGTTATCCGGACTTAGTTCAATTATTTCAAATTCGTATTTAAATGAATCGTATGTAAACTGATCAGAGATAAAAGCAACTTTTATTTCATCGATATATTTAGTATTATCATCTGTTTTTTTAGATGAAAGATTTAAGTATTTTTTCAATGCTTTAATTGACTTTAATTTGCTCATTTTATCAGATTTTTAATTTCTTCTGCAACTTCCATTGTTGTTGCACTGCCGCCTAAATCTCCGGTCAATACTTTTGCTTCAGTCAATACTTTTAATATTGCACTGTCTAATTTGTCTGCAGATTCGTTTTCACCTAAGTATCTAAGCATCATAACGGCGGATAACATCATGGCTATTGGATTAGCTATTCCTTTTCCTGCAATGTCTGGTGCTGAACCATGAACAGGCTCAAATAAAGCACCGTCATTTCCAATATTTGCGGATGGAATCAATCCGAGTCCACCAACAAGACCTGCACCTTCGTCTGATAGGATATCTCCAAACAGATTCGTTGTTACAATCACTTCAAAGTTTTCAGGCTGTGTAATAAGATACATTGCAGTCGCATCAACATAAAAATCCTCTTTTTCTATATCAGGATATTTTGCACCGACTTCATAGAATATCTCTTTAAATAAACCGTCACTTTTCTTTAAAACATTAGCTTTGTGAACGCCTGTGACTTTGGATTTTCCATTTTCTTTTGCATATTGGAATGCATAATCAATAATCCTTGCTTCTGCTTCACGTGTAATTACACGTTTTGCAATTGCACCGTCATCAGTAAATTCTTCCTTATCGGCAATATAAAGTCCTTCCGTATTTTCACGGACTATCATAAAGTCAATGTTTTCAGATAAGGAATTTGTATTAGGATATGATTTTACAGGCCTTAAATTAGCAAACATTTTCATTTCCTGGCGTAACTTAACAATAACGTCTGCTGCAGTTTCACCGGCAGCTCCAAATAAGCATGCATCAGCATTTCTTACAATATCAATGGTTTCCTGTGGAAGGGCGCTACCTGTTTTTTCCAGACAGGCATCTCCCGCTTCACCATAAGTATAATCAAAATCAATGTCTAATTCATTTAAAACAGATATTGTAGCTTCCATTACTTCTGAGCCTATTCCATCTCCTGGAATAATGGCAATTTTATATTTATTCTCTTTTGGTTTTGAGGTACTCAATTAATCCACCTTTTTCAAGTATTTCTAACATAAATGGAGGTAATTTTTTAAATGTAATTTCTTCTCCCTTTTCAGATTTGATAATTCCGTTGTCCATGTCAACTTCTATTTCATCTCCATTTTCAACCATGTCTGTTATTCCTGGAGCTTCAAGAAGCGGAACTCCTACATTTGTAGCGTTTCTATAAAAAATTCTGGCGAAAGATTCAGCTATTACTGCAGATATTCCGGCACCTTTGATTGCAATAGGTGCATGTTCACGTGAAGATCCGCATCCGAAGTTCCTTCCCGCTACAATAAAGTCTCCTTCTTTACATTTTTCACTAAATTTATCGTCTAATCCTTCCATACAATGTTTAGATAATCTTTCTTCATCAGTATAAATTAAATATCTTCCTGGAACAATTATGTCTGTATCTATGTCGTCTCCAAATTTCCATGCAGTTCCTTTCATATAATCACTCCGGTGCAACAATTCTTCCTTCAATTGCAGAAGCAGCAGCAACTGCAGCGGAAGATAAATAAACTTTTCCATCAGGTGAACCTTGTCTGCCTTTAAAATTCCTGTTGGATGTTGATAAACTCACTTCACCAGGTCCAATAATTCCGGTATGTCCTCCAAGACATGGTCCGCAGCAAGGAGCAGAAACTAAAGCCCCGGCATCAACGAATATTCTAATCAGTCCTTCATCCAATGCTTTTGAATAGACTTCTTTTGAAGCCGGAATAACTAACATTCTGGTTCCTTTAGCAATTTGCTTTCCTTTAAGTATTTTGGCAGCATCCCTTAAATCACTTATTCTTCCGTTAGTGCATGAACCTAAAAATACCTGGTCGATTTCCTCATCGACTTCGCTGACAGCCTTTACATTGTCCACATTATTAGGGCAGGCTACTTGAGGTTCCAAATCGCTGACATCAATATCAATAATATTCAATGAAGGGGCATCCAAATCGCTTTTAAATATTTTATAAGGTTTTGTGGATCGTTTTTCTACATATTCGATAGTTTTTTTGTCAGGCTCTACCAAACCGGTTTTTCCACCCATTTCAATAGCCATGTTACATAAAACCATTCTGTCGGAAACGCTCATGTCTCTAACAGTTTGGCCTGCAAATTCACATGCCTTGTAAGTTGATCCGTCAGCTCCCATCTGGCCTATAATATGTAAAATCACATCTTTTGCATAAACATTATCCTTTAAATTACCAGTGATTTCAAAGCGATTGGTTTCGGGAACCTTAAACCATAGGTTTCCCTCGGCAAAAACCATTGCCATATCAGTTGAACCTATACCTGTTGAAAAAGCACCTAATGCACCATGTGTACAGGTATGGGAGTCAGCACCAACAATAACTTCTCCGGGAACGACATGCCCCAGTTCAGGTAAAATCTGATGGCAGACACCTGCATTAACATCGTAAAAATTTTCTATCTTCTGCTCTTTAACAAAATTTCTCATTATTATATGATTATTAGCAGAGTCAATAGAGTCGGCCGGAACCTGGTGATCAAAAGGAATAACAATTTTGGAGGAATCCCAAACCTTTTCAGCACCAATTTTTTCAAATGACTCAACTGCAAGTGGTCCAGTTAAATCATGTGTCATTGCAACGTCTATGTTTGCAATGATAATGTCTCCGGCTTCAACTTTATCTTTACCCGAAGCTCTAGCTAATATTTTTTCAGACATAGTTTTTGACATAATAATTAACCTTTTTTCAATAATTATATTATATTTTGTTTTATTATTTAATTAAAATTTTGGAAAATGCTTTTTTCATTAAAGTTAACTAATCAAATTTAATTCTATGATTTTGACTAAAAAGTATTCTGGAAGAGTATTTTTTATTCAATACATTTTTTTAAGCTTATGATATAATCATATATTTATATAACATGTTCAACAAAACATTTTTCATAGGTAATTCTTTCAAAGATTAAAGAAAGTGAAGATGCTCAAATTGTAGAAAAACTAGCGGATATTCGTTAAAACAGTATTTTAATTAAGGTGTTGTCATGTTTAAAATCATTAAAAATCTATTTAATAAGGATAATTCTTTAAATTATAATGATTTAAAAAACATTAACATCGCTTATGTGCTGAGTGATTTTCCTTCACTTTCAATGACGTTTATTGTAAATGAGATTAGATGGCTGGTTGAAAAGGGTTATAATGTAAAGGTAATTACTTTTTCAACTCCTGCTGTTCCATGTGATTTGGGTTTTGATGTGAGTATCATTCGTTTTGATGAAAATACGCAAACTCATGAAGATTTAGTGAATAATTTGGAGAGAATTTTAATTGAAAATGATATTCAGCTCATTCATTCCCATTTTGTTTATCCCATTGGAACTCTCTTCTTATATCCCCTCGCTGAGAGATTAAAAATACCTTTCACTATTTTTGCTCACGCCTCGGATATCTTCAGATATTGGGTTGATGAATCAAATAAAGTATCTGAAATCTCTCAATGTCCCTATTGTAAGGCAATATTTACCTTAGGTAATTTTCATAAAAACTACTTGATGGAACGTAATGTTCGTGAAGATAAAATAGTCATTACCAAGCAGGCTACCAATTATGAAATTGAGGATTTTGAATTATTGGATAACAATCCTAAAAAAATAGTTTCAGTATGCAGATACACAGAAAAGAAAGGTCTTGATGATTTAATAGATATAGCCAAATTGCTTGAAGATAAAAATTATGAATTTTCCATGTATGGATTTGGAGAATTAAGGGAGGATTTGGAAAATAAAATAGAAGAGATGAATCTTTCCAACATTACGATTAATGATGAACTGAAAGGCCATGATGAAGTTAAAAAAGTACTAAAAGAATCAGATTTGCTGGTTTCACCATGTAAACGGGCAAGTGATGGTGATATGGACGGTATTCCAACTATCATTTTTGAAGCGATGGGTTATGGAACACCAGTACTGACAACTGACGTTTCTTCTATTCCTGAAGTTATAGATGATGGAATTAACGGATTTATAGTTGAAGCTTACAATAAGGAAGCTTTTGCAAATAGAATAAATGAAATTATGGCTCTTGATGAGGATGAATTATTAAAAATTAGAAAAAAGGCTCAAGAGGACGTTGAAAATATTTCAAGTGTCGATAAAACAATGGAAATATTAACCAATACTTGGAAAAATATTAGATAAGGGATGCTCATGAATTTAAAAAATAAATTTTTATCTCACAGTAATCAGTTTAATTTTTATAAAGATAATTATGAAGCTCTTCTAAATGAAAATGCTATTTTAAAGGAAGAAAATAATTTTTTAAAGCAACATCAATCTGATAAAGACATGTTTAAAAGAAAGATTAGGGGATCTTCCGGTGACGTTGGAAAAACAATATTTTTGGACTGGGTTTTAAATAATGTCGAACGTAACGAAAAGATTTTGGATGTCGGTTTTGGCGGTGGAGTATACGGAAAAATTTTAAAGGCATTTTACTATGAGCATATTGACGGAGTTGACGCCTGGAGTGAAAATATTCTTGAAATGGGTTTGAATTTCATTTATGACAATATTTTTATTGAAAACGTATTGGATTTTGAATTTGATCATTATGATTTAATTATTATGGGGGATGTTTTAGAGCATATTAGCCTTAAAGACAGCAAAGCCCTTTTAGATAGATTTATCAGTGAAGGTAAAGTGTCCAAATTATTTATTCAGGTCCCTTATATGTATGAAAACCATGAAGAATGGCAGGGAAATCCTTATGAAGTCCATCTTCAGGATGAAATTAATGAGGAATATATGGAAAGGGAGTTTCCTTTTTTAGAATTGCTTCAAATTGATACTGTTCCTGCACATACTACAGCTCTTGGAAGAAAAACAGGTGAAGATACCTATTGTGCAACTTATATATGGTGTAAGGAGTAGGTGTATTTATGAAATATGGATTAATATGTTACAATTACTTGGAAAATGTTGGCAATGAAATTCAAAGTATTGCTGCTCGCAGATTCTTACCTCAAATAGATTATCATGTAGATTTTAACAATTTAGCTTCATTTAAAGCTGATGAAGAATTTAAAATGATAATGAATGCATGGTATCTTCATGATAAGAAATCCTGGCCGCCTATTGATGAAAATATTAATCCATTATTGATTTCTATGCATCTGAATACCAATAATACTAATACTCCAGAAGCCTTTTTAAGCGATGAAAGCAGAGAATTTCTATCAAAATACGGGCCTGTCGGTGCAAGAGATCCTTTAACTCAGGAATTCTTACAGTCCAATGGCATAGACTCTTATTTTTCAGGCTGTTTAACGTTAACGTTAAAGGGCGAAGAAAATGTTGAAAAAGAGGATTATATTGTTTTAGTTGACGTGTCTCAGGATGTTTTGGAGTTTGTAAAAAGCAAAACCGATAAACAGATTTATGTAGTGTCTCAAGCACTTCCAACGAATCTGAATAAGCGTAAATTAGATGATTTGTATTTCTATCTTGAAGACAGGATTTATAATAGCCAGGAAAAGTTCTTTTATGGTGAATGCTTGCTGAACTTATATCAAAGAGCTAGATGTGTAATAACCAAAAGACTTCATGTGGCATTGCCTTGTTTGGCTTTAGAAACTCCGGTTTTACTTATTAATGATGATATAATTAATGGTGAAATAAGATTTTCCGGGTTTAAAGACTGGCTTAACTTTATAACTTTGGACGAATATAAATCAAATTACAATATATTTGATGTTAATAATCCTCCGGAGAATAAAAAAGATTACTTAAAATATAGAAAGAATTTAATATCTACAGTTAAAGAATTTACAGGGCATGAAAGTCCTTCTTTCAATACATTTGACTATAATAAGTTTTCTGCATTGTTTTTATCAAAGTTAAATACTTATTTGAATGAAACCAATCAGTATGTATTTTCTTTAGAAAACAAAATTAAAGAACTTGAAAATCATATTAATGCTCAAAATGAGTTAATTAATCAAATGGAGAATTCGAATAGTTGGAAATTAACAAAACCGTTAAGAAATATTAGGAATCGTTAAGTTTTCAATATAAACAGTTATAAAGGGAGATAATATGAAGTTTTTGGAATTGAAAAATTATTATATGCTATACTTATTAATAATAGTTTTTTTTACAGTTTCCTTTCTTCAAATTGAGGATTATTCATCTCCCGGATTTGAAATTATAATGTTAGCATTAGTGTTTGTATTGGGAGCATTCAGTTTATATTATTACACTCAAAATGAAGATAATCTGCATAAAGTGGCTTTTGTAATAATACTGCTTTTTGGAATTACGTGTGTTTTTTTAACTCCAATCAACGACATATCCGATGAACAGGAGCATTGTACAAGATCAGAAATTGTTTCGACAGGGCAAATTTTAACGGATTATGTACAGGTACCGAATCAGACGTTTTATGGATATTTAACTATTAAATCCATTGATGATTTAGCTCAAAATGCCGGTAACAATGTTTTCAACACCAATGTTGACGATGGAAAAATAGATTACTCGCCGGTGTATCTGAACTCGGCATTTTCACAGAATCCTTTTTATTCATACTTGCCACAGGCATTAGGATTCTTTTTAGCTAAACTCCTTGATTTAAATGTAATTTGGATGATGTGGTTGGGAAGATTATTTAATTTATTGTTTTATTCATCAATTATAGCTCTAGCTATTAGAAAGGCGCCAATTTTAAAATTCCCTCTGTTAATAATATCTATTCTGCCTCTTGCAATTTACCAGGCAGCATCCCTAAGCGTTGATGGAATGTTTTCCTGTCTGGCCATACTTGCATTTTCATACTTCTTATACTTCTATAAAACTCCAAAAATCAAGTGGACTGATATAGGTATTTTTTATCTGGCTATTGTATTGTGCGGATTGTTAAAATCTCCATTTTTAGCTTTAAGCTTACTGTTATTCTTGGTTCCAAATGAACACTTTGAAAGTCAAAAGCAAAATATAATATCAAAACTGGCTATTTTGCCGGTTCTCGCTATTGGAGTGATGTGGAGCAGTTATGCCACTACAGTTTTAGGAAATTCATGGAGAGGAGAATTCTTTGCTAAAAATCATGTAAATGCATCTGAACAAGTAACATACCTTCTAAGCAATCCGATATTTGCAATCGAAAGATTTTTAGATCCGTTTACAAGGTTACCTATTGTTGTAGAGAGATTTTTCTTCTTTTCAAATGATGTGCGTCAGTATACTTCATCACTTCTCGCTATATTATACATGATATTTTTCACTGCATTTTCCATATTATGTCCTTTAGATGAAAAATTTGATATTAGAACTAGAGTTAAGGGATTAGTTATAGGATTAATAATATATTATGGTGTCATTTTTGTGCAATATTTAACCTGGTCGGGTGTCGGCGGAACAAATGCACTTGAAGGTGTATTTAGCCGTTATTTCATGCCTTTATTAATTTTCATTCCATTTATTATTAATAAAGAATTTTTGGAATTTGACAGGGAAAAAATATTATTATTATTTTTAACACTGGCCTTGAGCTTTATTTCAGGAATGGTAATGCTTACAGTTTCAGTTAAATATTAATTAATCTGAATTTAACTACTTTTCTTTGTTCAATCATAACTTTATATAACATGTAAAACAAAATATTTCTCATGAGCAAGTTTTTTGGAAGATTTAAAAAAGAAGAAGAGGAACCCATTTTTGAGGATCAAGTTCCTGTATGGGAAGATAGAATTTTTTGGGTAGAAACTTTACAAAAAATAGCTTTACCTGTATTAATGAGTGTTAAAAAGGATTCTTTAAGAAAAAATATGCTTTTGGAGTCTAAAAGTTCTGAAGGCAGTAAATTTGCTTATCTTCAAGCATTTGCCCGTGTATTCAATGGTATTGCACCATGGTTAGAACTCGGACCTAATGAATCTGAAGAAGGTAGACTTCGTGATAAATACATTGATTTAACAATTAGAGCTATTTCTGTAGCTGTAAATCCTAAAAGAAATGATTATATGTTTTATAATGAGCCTAAACAATCATTAGTTGATATGGCTTTGTTTGCTCAAGGTTTGCTTCGTTCTAAAAATCAGATTTGGCTTAATTTGCCTATGGATGTTCAGGCAAAGATTATTGATGAGCTAAAAAATTCAAGAATGATTGCTCCTTATGAAAATCATTGGCTATTATACACATCATTAATTGAGGCAACACTATTGGAATTCACTGGGGAATGTGATAAAGAGCGTTTAGTATATGCTATTCATAAGTTTAGAGATGAATGGTACATTGGTGATGCAATTTATAATGATGGAGAAGATTTTGCATCAAATTATTATAACAGTATTTTCATACATCCTATGCTCAATGATATTTTGGTTGTAATGAGAAAATATGGTTTGCCTGAAGGTGAATTTTTAGATGTTCAATTCATGAGATCATCAAGGCTTGCTTCTCAGTTAGAGAGATGTATTTCTCCAAACGGTACTTTTCCGGTTGTAGGCCGGTCAATGACTTATCGTACTGGAGTATTTCACACCTTGTCACAGGTTGCATTACTTAGAATTTTACCTAGAAATATTGAAGTTGCTCAAGTCAGGTCAGCTTTGACTAAAGTTTTAAGGAATTTATTTGAAGGAAATCAAAATTTTGCAAATGGTGGATGGTTGATTACCGGTTTAAATGGTCATCAAACAGAAATTGCTGAAAATGACATTAATACTGGAAGTTTATATATCTGCTGTTCAGTATTTTTACCTTTAGGTCTTGATTCCAATGATCCGTTCTGGTCTGATGATTTTGCAGAATGGTCTTCTCTTAAAGCATGGAACGGACGTGCTGTGGGAAGCGATCAACCTATTGATTTCTAGTGTTAAAATATATTAACATTAGGAATCCTTCAGTTCATATAAATTTCCGTAATTATAAAGCTTGATTTTATCCGGAACCTTGTAAATTATATTTTTTGTATCAAAGATTACCGTATCTTCATGTATTAATGTGTAATCAAGGTTTTTAAATTCATTATGGTCACACAATATTAAAATTAAGTCCGCATCAGTTACCGCATCTTTAAAAGTGACGAAATCAGGATTGTCTATATGTGGGTCATGAATAGCTATTTCATAATCTTTACTTAAATTTGCTATGATTTCATATGCAGGACTTTCTCTGTCATCACCAGTATTTCCTTTATATGAAACTCCCAAAACAGCAATTTTACCTTTTTTGATTATTTTTCTTACATTTTCACAAACGAATTCCGGCATGGAGTTGTTTGTATCTCTTGCAAGCTTGATTATTTTAGCGGTTTCCGGCGCTTTTGCATAAATAAAGTATGGATCAATTGCAAGGCAGTGTCCGCCAACACCAGGTCCTGGAGAATGCAAGTTAACTCTCGGATGTTTATTTGCCATTTTAATAACATCCAGGGCATTAACACCAATTTCAGTACAGATTTTTGCAAGTTCATTAGCCAGTGCAATGTTAACGTCTCTGAAAGTGTTTTCCATACATTTTGATAACTCAGCAGTTTTTGCTTCAGTCAGCATTAATTCGCCTTCTACGAATTGACCATATACCTCACTGGCCTTTTTAGAACATTTTGGAGTTACTCCTCCGATAATGCGGTCATTGTGAATTAATTCTTCTATTATTTTTCCGGGAAGAACCCTTTCAGGACAATGTGCAAGATATAAATCTTCTCCAATTGTAAAACCTGCTTTTTCAAATATAGGCTTTATAATATCATCTGTTGACATAGGTGCAATGGTGGATTCAACAATAATTGTATTTCCCTTTTCCAGGCAGGGAATTATTGATTCACATGCACTTACAACATAACTTAAATCACAGCTATAATTTTCAACAATATATGGGGTAGGAACTGTAATGATGAATGCGTCTGCCTTTTCAGGCTTTAAGGAAGCTTTATAAACTTTATTTTTTAAAGCTTGTTTTATTATATCAGATATTCCCGGCTCTTCGATGTGTATGATTCCGTTATTTAAGTTTTCTATCATTTTTTCATTAACATCAACTCCAACAACCTGGCAGTGATTTCTTGCAAATAATGCTGCTGTTGGAAGTCCGATATAGCCTTGTCCAATAATACACACTTTCATACAAACACCCCTTGTAATTTTAAATATGAATATAGATATAGTTAATTAATATATTAAATATTATGGGGATAAATATGAAAATTTTAATTGCCGGTTCTAATGGTATGTTAGGCCATGATTTAATAGAAGTTTTAAAGGATAATCATGAATTGATATTAACAAACTCCAAATCATTAGATATAACTGACAAGGAGCATACAATTAATTTCATCAAGGAAAATAATCCGGATATTGTTATTAACTCTGCAGCTTATACTAATGTTGATGGATGTGAAGAAAATGTTGACTTGGCGTTTGCCGTCAATGGTGAAGGTCCAAAAAATCTTGCTTTGGGATGTAAGGAAGTTAACTGTCCATTAGTCCATGTAAGTACTGATTATGTATTTAATGGTAAAAATACTCGTCCATGGCTTGAAGATGATGAAATTGGCCCGATCAGTGTTTACGGTAAAAGTAAACTTGAAGGAGAAATAGGAATCCAGGAAACCATTGATAATTTCTTTATCATAAGAACTGCCTGGTTATATGGTATTAATGGAGGCAATTTCCCTAAAACAATGCTGGAACTTGCTGAAAACCATCCGGAAATCACTGTGGTGACCGATGAGGTGGGATGCCCAACTTACACTTTGGATTTAGCTAAAGCCATTGGCCAATTAATTGAAACGGATTATTATGGAATTTATCATATAACTAATTCAGACAGCTGTTCATGGTTTGATTTTGCAAAATACATTTTTGAAGTGGCTGATGTGGATGTTAAAGTAACTCCTGTTACAGCATCAGAGTTTGCAAGACCTGCTCCAAGACCATCCTATTCAGTTTTGGAAAATAAAAAATGGATTGATAATGGATTTGAACCTTTAAGAAGTTATAAAGAAGCTATTGTTGAATATATTAATTTAATCAGGTGAGCTTATGGATAAGCGTTTTATTTTTGTCTTTGCTATTTTTATAATAGCCATTTTCACAGGTTTATTTGTTATTTCAGCAGCACATATTGATAAGGTTTCTATTAATAAAACTGATATTAGTGAAAATGGTCAGTATTGTACTGTTAATGAGGTAGCATCTTATATAAAACAATATCACAAACTTCCAAGCAATTATATAACGAAAAGTCAGGCTAAAGACCTTGGATGGAGTGGTGGACCTCTTAAAAAATATGCTCCTGGAAAGAGTATCGGCGGTGACACTTTTACAAATAGACAGGGTGTTCTGCCAAAAAGTTCGGATAAATACATTGAATGTGATATTAATGCAAATGGAACAAACCGTGGTGCTGAAAGAATAGTATTTAACACGGGGGATTTCAGAGTATATTACACAAATGATCATTATAATACGTTTGTTGAATTGAAATAGGTGTTTTAATTGAATTTAATAGAAATTGATGGTAAATTAATTAAAAAGGAAGGGCATGATTATATAAAAGAGGCTTTAAATTTCCCTGATTATTATGGTAAAAATTTAGATGCTTTATATGATTGCTTAACTGAAATAGGCATTGAAACTCAAATAAAGTTAATTAATGCGGATTTAATTTCAAATGATTTATTAGAGACTTTTATTGATGCATCTGATGAAAATGCCTTTTTAGAATTTGATTATTAAAAGGTAATATTTTTATATTATCTTTTTCAAATCATTAAATTAAGTTTAATTTTAAATAAATTGGTGGATTTGATTTATTAATGTTTGACTTTAAAAATCATTATAGAACATTTAAAAATTACAGTTTTTTACTAACGGAACTTATTAAAAGGGATATTAGTGGAAAATATAAAGATTCTACTTTAGGTCTTTTTTGGAGTTTTTTAAACCCTTTATTATCCATGATTGTATTAACAATAGTATTCTCTACCTTTTTCGGAAGAACTATTGAAAATTTCCCAGTTTATCTGTTAAGCGGTAAATTAGTTTTTGATTTATTTGCAAATGCTACAACTGGGGCTATGGATTCAATTAAAGGTAATTCTGAGATTATTAAAAAGATTTATGTGCCCAAATATATGTTTGCCGTTGGTATAGTATGTTCTGAATTTATAAACTTTTTAATTTCATTAGTCGTGTTAATCGCAGTAATGTTAGTTACTGGAGCTCCATTTTACTGGTCATTATTCTATTCTCCAATTCCATTGTTTTTCTTGCTTGTATTAACAATGGGTGTGGGTTTAATCCTTGCTACATTAACTACGTTTTTCACAGATATAAAATATCTTTATGGAGTTTTAACAATGCTTTTATCATTCATGACTCCGTTATTTTATCCGATTGAAATTATTCCAGAACAGTTTTTATTCTTCTTTAAAATAAATCCACTTTATGCTGCCGTATCCTCTTTCAGGGATATTGTTTTATATGGTGCATTTCCACAGACAAAATTCTTATTGTATTTAATAATAACGTCAATATTTGCTCTTGTCTTAGGTGTTTATCTGTTTTATAGATATCAGGATGAATTCGTAATTAATATTTAGGAGGAAGTTAATGTCAACCCAAATGAGATATCCAAAAAATACATATCAAGATTCTTCCCATGACGGTGGAGAATGGAAAGATTTAGACAATGTTTTGATTGATGACTGGGAATCACTTGCATGTTGTACATTGTCTCCTAATCAGAAACCTAATTCATTCGTAGTTACGAATTTTAAGTTCAATATTCCGCAGGATTCAATTATTCATGCAGTTGATATCAGATTGGACTTTCACAGGGATTCATCCCCAAACAGTATTGATTTAGAACCTCCTGCAGTAAGATTAATTAATGTTAAGGATGAATATGAATCAAAACCATTATATGGGCCTACTGTTTCTCCTATTGAAAGATCAGTATTATTTGATGGAAGTAAAATGTCACCTGCAGATTTAAACAGTCCTGATTTTGGTGTTGAAATCATTTTCGATGAAAATGAAAGCGAATTTTCAGGAGATTTGTTCTTCGATTTTGTCAGAATATCCATAAATTATGAAGAACAGAGATTTGTCCTTGGAAGTTTAAATGGTGAAGGTTTTCCGGTAAAAGAAAAACCGCTTCAAAAGTCAATCGGTGAAACTTTCATTTACACGGTCTTATTCAATAACTCCAATGGAATTAATAAAAATCCACAGGATGTAAAAATTAATCTTCCTGAAGGTTTGGAAGTCGTTAATCATTATTTCGGCTCTGATAAAAAAGGAAAAATTGATGTAAATGATATCGATTATGAAGAGGACAGATTTGATTTCGACAAATTAACTGCCGATCAGGAAATAATTTATGATGATGATGAAATTGATTTAGATACTCTTATTTGGCATACTGGTGTTAAAGGAAGAGGAATGAGTCGTTTAAGACTCGAATTAAAATGTGTTGGTGAAGGATTTAAAGAACTTTCGGCCTTTAATAAATTTTCCGGCACCGGTGCTCATTTTTATGTTGAAGTCCATCCTGAAGGCTATGAACATGAACCTAATGTTTATGAAGAGTCCCTTCTTAAATGGAAGAGCCAACTTGATGTTGACGAAGATTATCAGAATTTAAATAAGGAAGTCGTAATTGAAGTCAATAATATTAATCGTGAGTTTGACAAGGCTCAGGAAAAAGTAGATAACTTAAAGGAATATGTTATCAAATGGCTTAAACGCGAATTAAAACCAAAAACCAAATTTAAAGCTCTTACTGATGTATCTTTCACTGTAAATAAAGGTGAACGTGTTGGAATCATAGGTTTTAATGGTGCCGGTAAAAGTACTCTCTTAAAGATTTTGTCTGGTGTATTAAGGCCGAATTCCGGATCAATTCATATTAACGGTAAGGTAGCACCATTACTCGAATTGGGTGCTGGTTTTGACCATAATTATAGTGGAAGGGAGAATGTTTTCTTAAATGGGGCTATTTTAGGATACTCTCGAGAATTTTTAGAAAGCAAATATGAAGAAATTGTTGAATTTTCAGAATTAGAAGAATTCATGGAGCTTCCAATTAAAAATTATTCTTCCGGTATGATTGCAAAGTTAGGTTTTGCTGTTGCTACACTTGTTGAGCCAGAAATACTTATTTTGGATGAAATTCTTTCTGTAGGGGATGTAAGATTCCAGAAGAAAAGTGGGGATAAGTTAAAATCAATGATGAATACTGGAACCACTGTTTTACTAGTTTCCCACTCTGTAGGTACTATCAGATCAATGTGTAATAGAGTAATCTGGTTAGACCATGGAAAAATTGTTATGGATGGTTTAACAAGAGATGTCTGTGATGCTTATGTAGAAGCAGCTAAAAAAGCTTCTGATGATGAATTAAGTGGATTAGACATTTAATTTTTATTTTTTCAAGAAATATTTTTCTTATTTTTTTAACATTTTTTAATTTGTTTTCACCAGACTTTCATGAAATTTTCATAAAAGTTTGATAGAACTTTAATCCAATATTAAGGGAATTTTCAGAATTAATATTAAATATAAGTAGTTATAAATTATTTAATACAAAAACTAATTTATTTAAGGTGATTAAATTGGAAAAAAATAATCGTGAAGTCTTTCATAATAGGGACATTAAAGTAAAGATTTCACTAATTAATCATGTACAGTACTTCTTTAATCTTCAAGGAATTGACGAAAAGCCAATACAACTTTTACCGACAGAATGGATTGACAAAAAATATTCCAATTTGAGGATGGATTTTTTAGTAAAATGTGTATCTGGAAACATATATAATATTGAGGGTGAAACGCAATCTGTAAATGATGAAATCATCAATAAGACTTGGAAATATGCCAAAGAGTTAATGTGCAAGTATGAAAATAAAGTCTATAGTGTAATAATTGCATTATCGGATAATAATCAAATACCAGTAAAAGATATTGGATCAATCAAATTTAAGGCAATATTGTGCGAGATGAAAAAGTTCAATGGCGATGAATATTTAAATAATATTAAAAATAAATTTGAAAATGATAAAGAACTCACCATTGAAGACTGTGCAATCATAGAAATTATCCCGGATATGAAAAACACCCAAAAGGAATCCATCATTGTAGAGGAGCTATGTAACATCATCAAAAATGGAAAAATAAGTGATAAAAATAGAATTAAACTACAATCAACAATGTGGCTTAATATAGACTATTATATTGAAGAGGAAGATAAAAGAAATGAATTAATGGAGATGATTAAAGTGCAGGAATCACTAGAAGAAGATTTCTATAAGTGGCAAGAAGAATTACTCAATCATGGAGAAGAAAAAGGTATAAAGAAAGGTATTGAACAAGGTATTGAACAAGGTATTGAACAAGGTATGGAGAAAGGTATTGAACAAGGTATGGAGAAAGGTATTGAACAAGGTATGGAGAAAGAAAGGTCTGAAACTATTAAAAAGTTATTAAAAACTATGGCACCGGAAGAAATTTCTGAAAAATTAGAAATACCGTTAAAAGAAATCGAAATTGTAAGCAAATAGTTTAATTAATTAGACTATTATATTGGAAATGAAGATAATTCTCTTGATGAATTAATGGAGATGATTAAAGTGCAGGAATCACTAGAAGAAGATTTTTATAAGTGGCAAGAAGAATTACTTAATCATGGAGAAGAAAAAGGTATTGAAAAAGGTATAGAGAAAGGTATAGAGAAAGGTATTGAACAAGGTATTGAACAAGGTAAGGAGAAAGAAAGGTCTGAAACTATTAAAAAGTTATTAAAAACTATGGCGCCGGAAGAAATTTCTGAAAAATTAGAAATACCGTTAAAAGAAATCGAACTTATAAGCAAATAGTTTAATTAAAAATTTTATTTTATTAATTTTTTTAGGATTTAAATGAATCCTATACTCTTATTTTCTATTTTTTTAATTTTTTAAATTCTCTTTTTAAATAGTTATTTTAATTAATTATAAATTACAAAAAATTATTCATAATTAAAAATTTATATGTGATTTTTATGAAAGGTATTGTACTTGCTGGTGGTTCTGGAACTCGTTTGTATCCTATTACTAAGGCGGTTTCTAAACAGTTATTGCCACTATATGATAAACCAATGATTTATTATCCGATTTCAGTTCTTATGCTTGCTGGAATTAAGGAAATTTTGATTATTTCTACTCCTAGGGATTTACCTATGTATAAGGATTTGTTGGGTGATGGGTCTTCTTTAGGTATTAGTTTTGAGTATGCTGTTCAGGATCATCCTAATGGTCTTGCTGAGGCTTTTATTGTTGGTGAGGATTTCATTGGTGATGATAATGTTGCTTTAATTCTTGGGGATAATATTTTCCATGGCCACAGATTTACAGAAATTTTGGAAAGGGCTACTGCGCTTGAAGAGGGTGCGGTTATTTTTGGTTATTATACTAATAATCCTGAGGCTTTTGGTGTTGTTGAGTTTGATGATGACTGGAATGTTTTGTCTGTTGAAGAAAAACCTGAAAATCCTAAATCAAATTATATCGTGCCGGGATTGTATTTCTATGATAATGATGTAATTGAAATAGCAAAAAATGTTAAACCGTCCGATAGGGGTGAAGTTGAAATCACTTCCGTTAATGAGGAATATTTAAATCGTGGTAAGCTTAAGGTTGAACTTTTAGGTCGTGGAATGGCTTGGCTAGACACTGGAACTCATGCAGGTCTTTTAGAAGCTGCCAACTTCATTGAAACTGTTCAGAAAAGACAAAGCTTATACATCGCATGTCTTGAAGAAATTGCTTATCTTAAAGGTTACATTACAGAAGAACAATTGCTTGAAACAGCTGAAGAGCTTAAAAAGACGGATTATGGACAATACTTATTTAATTTAGCTAAAAGGTGATTTTTTTATGGGACAATTTAAATTTACAGAGTGTGATATTGAAGGTATGTTTATTGTTGAACCTGCGGTTTTCGGTGATAATCGTGGTTATTTTATGGAAACTTATAATGAGAATGATTTTAAAGAGGCAGGTTATGATTTGACTTTTGTTCAGGATAATCAATCTTCTTCATCAAAAGGAGTTTTAAGAGGTCTTCATTTGCAGTTAACTCAGCCTCAGGGTAAACTGGTTCGTGTTTTGAAAGGTGAGGTCTTTGATGTTGGTGTTGATTTAAGGGGTGATTCTCCTACTTACGGTGAGTGGTTTGGAGCTATTTTGTCTGATGAAAACAAAAAGCAGTTGTATATTCCACCATGTTTTGCTCACGGTTTTGTAGTGTTGTCTGATGAGGCAGAATTTGCTTATAAATGCACTGATTTTTATAACGGTCCTGATGAAAGCGGAATTATCTGGAATGACCCAGATATCGGTATTGACTGGCCTATTGATGATATTGATGAATTGATATTTTCCGAAAAAGATCAAAACTGGCAAACACTTGCTGAATCACAAATCAAATACTAGGATGTGTTTTTTTTATGAGTACAATTTTAATCACTGGTGGAGCAGGTTTTATTGGAAGCAATTTCGTAAAATACATGCTCGACAAATATTCAGATTATGATATAATTAATTTAGACGCTTTAACATACTGTGGAAACCTGGAAAACCTAAAAGACATTGAAGACATGGACAACTACACCTTCGTTAAAGGAGATATAAGAGATAAAGAATTAGTTGATGATTTGGTTTCCAAATGTGATTATGTCATTAATTTTGCTGCTGAAAGCCATGTTGACAGAAGCATAACTGATCCGGAAATTTTTATTAAATCCAACGTTTTAGGAACACAGGTATTGTTAAACGCCGCAAAAGAGTTCGGAGTTGAAAAATACATCCAAATATCAACAGATGAAGTATATGGAACACTAGGAGAAACTGGATACTTCTCAGAAACCACTCCTCTACAGCCAAACAGTCCGTATTCAGCTTCCAAAGCAGGCGGAGACTTAATCACAAGAGCATACTTCGAAACATTTGATTTACCGATAAACATTACACGCTGTTCCAATAACTATGGTCCTTATCAGTTCCCAGAAAAATTAATACCGTTAATGATATCCAATGCACTGGAAGACAAAAAACTGCCTATTTACGGTGACGGTAAAAACATACGTGACTGGTTACATGTATACGACCACTGCCAGGCAATAGACTTGGTTCTACACGAAGGAAAACTTGGAGAAGTCTACAATATCGGAGGACACAACGAAAGACAGAACATCCAAATCGTAAAGTTAATTCTTGAAGCATTAGGAAAAGACGAATCATTAATAGAATTTGTAGCTGACAGATTAGGTCACGACAGAAGGTACGCAATTGACGCTGATAAAATCCGCAATGAACTTGGCTGGGAACCTAAATACACCTTTGAAACAGGTATAAAAGAAACAATCCAATGGTATCTTGATAATCAGGACTGGATGGACCAAGTAAAAAGCGGAGAATATCAACAATATTACGAAAAGATGTATGCAAACAGATAATGGGGTGTAAACCTTGGACGTTAAGATTTCAATAGTATTACCGGTTTATAATGTGGCCAATTATCTTAGAAAGTGTTTGGATAGTTTGGTTAATCAAACATTTGAAGATTTTGAGGTAATATGTGTTAATGACGGGTCTACTGATTTGTCATTAGGTATTCTTGAAGGTTATTCATTAACTGATTCCAGATTTAAAATAATTACTCAGGAAAATCAGGGATTAAGTGGAGCTCGTAATACTGGAATTCAGCACGTTCAGGGAGATTATATCTTATTTGTCGATTCAGACGATTGGCTTGAAGAAACAGCATTGGAACAGTTGTATGAACATGTGGAAGGTTTCAATTCTGACATTACAATGTTTAAATTTAAATATTACAATGAAAATTCATCAGAATTTAGTGAAGGGCCTTTTACAAATTTGGAAGTCATAGATCCGTCTTTTCATACAGGTAATTTCTATTATATGGATGTTTTGGATATAATATTTAAAATATCTCATGCTCCATTCAATAAACTCTATAAAACTTCATTTCTTAAGGATATGGATGCCCAATTCTTGTATGGTTCCTATTATGAAGACTTGGAATTCTTCTATAAGGTATTTTTAAAGGCTAAAAAAGTTTCAGTTTTACCGGAATATCTTTATTTCTATCGTATTAGGGATGAATCCATATCAACAAGCGGTGATGAAGGTTCCTTTGACATTTTTAATGTATTGGAAACAACTAAACAAAATTTAATCGATAATGACATTTATGACCAGGTAAAGGATGAGTGGCTAATGTTTATTATTGTTAATTTAAAATATGTTTATCTCAGATTAAAAGATAACCTTAAAGACCATTTTATTCAGGAAATGAAAGATAAATTTGATGAATATGAATTGGGGGATGTTGTCTTTAATGAGAATTGGCATTATGAGGACAGGGCATTTTATGAATCCATTAATGTGGCCAATACTTACACTGAGTTTAATTTATGTTATGAAAAAGTATCCTATGAATTTTTATCTAAACATTATGAAACTTTATCCAATGTATATAAAAATCAGATTGATGAATTAACTGCTGAAAATAATAGATTAAAAGAAGAATTGAACGGTTCTATTAAAAATAAGTTTAAGAAAATTGTGAGATCATGAGTACTGAGTTAAGCGTTATAATTCCTGTGCATAATGGAGAAAAGTATCTTAGGCAATGTTTGGACTCTATTGTAAATCAAAGCATAGGCATTGACAATATTGAGGTTATCGTCGTTAATGATTACTCAACTGATGATAGCTTGAATATAATTAATGAATATTCCGGCAAGTATTCCAATTTTAAAGTTATAAATAATGAATCACAGTTAGGTGCCGGTGAATCCAGAAACAGGGCAATTGCTGAAGTAAGTTCTGATTATTTAACATTTATTGATTGTGATGATTTCATTTCTTCAAATGCTTATGAGGATTCTTTATCTAAAATTAACGAGTCAGAGGCTGATTTGCTGATTTTTAATTGGGAAACCTACACTGGAACTGACTATGTGGAACCTATTAATATTCATCAGCAGAATACAATGGAGAATAAGCTAATCACTTCAATTGATGAAAATCCCAAATTGATTTTTTCAACTCCATCATGGAATAAGATATATCATAAAAGCTTATTCAAGTATTTAAAATTCTCAAATAGCTTGTATGACGATAATTTGGCTGTTGTTAGTTCACTTATCAATGCTTCTAAAATATTTTTATCAAAGGATGCTACATATTTCTATAGAAAGAATTTAACATCAACGACAGAAAATATCACGCCTCAGCATGGTCTGGATTTATCCGAGTCAATTAAAGAATTATATGATTTAAATAATGATAATGTAGGATTATTGAATGTGAAATTCATCAATGACGTTTTATTTTGGGTATATTATTATAACTGGGCAGTCACTGATGAAATTGCCGTGATTTCCAGATTGCGTGAATGCGCATATAACGTTTCAGAAAAAGATTTGGATTATTTTAAAGAACTGTTTCCCGATTATGAAGTGTATTATAAAGAAGACTGTTTGAATTTAAATAATTATGACAGCGAAACATTTTTGGCTAAATACAAGTATTTTAATAAGAAATTGGCTAAGGTCAAATTGATTGCAGGACTCTATGTCGATGAAGGCAATGGATTTAGCGAAGACCGTAGAATTGATATTGCCTACATCCCTAAAATAAAGAATAATCAGTTAACATTTGACTTAAGCGATTTTTCCAATGTTTCAGGCATTCGCTTTGACCCTCTTGAGGGCGAATTTATCAAGGCCAAAATAAATAATGTTAAAGTTTTGGAGGCGAATTGCGACAATCCGATTAATGACGATTATCAATATTTTTTAACCCTGGACCCTAACTTCATTCTTGATGCAGAATGCGATGATAAGTTAATGATAGATTTTGATTTGGAGTTTTTAACTAATGATGAATTGGCTAACTTTTTCCATCAAAAAGAAATAAGCATTATTGAAAAAAATAATATTATAAATGAGTTTAATCAAAATAATAAGAAAGGTAGATTTAATTTTTTTAAGTAGTGAAATTATGGTAACTTTTAAAGATTTCTTAATAAAATCAAAATTCAATGTTAATAAAGCTAAAATTTATCAGGAAAGCTATGATAAGATAATGAAATCCGGCTTATTTGATAAAAACTATTATTTAAAAGCTTATCCTCATGTAGAAAAATCAGGCATGGATCCATTGTTTCATTATTTGTTTTATGGTGCCAGCGAACATAAAAATCCTTCACCATCATTTGATCTTAAAAGATATTTGCAGGAATATCCTGAAATTGAAAAAAATAATTTAAACCCTTTAATTCACTATATTGACAATAATAATGACGGTTTTATTGTAGATAACAGTCCATTTGTTTTAAAGAAGAAAAAGATTATAGATACAAATAAATTATATTTATCAAATTATGAATTTGACAGTGAGCCTTTAGTTTCAATTATTGTTCTGACTAGAAACGGAATAAATCATTTGAAACTACTGTTTGAAGATTTCGATGAAAAAACCAACTATTCAAATTATGAAATAATTGTTGTTGATAATGCATCAACAGACGAGTCTGTCAGTTTTTTAAAAAGCCTGGACTTACCTATTACCATAATTGAGAACTCTGAAAATGTCAGTTTTTCAAAAGGCAATAATGATGCAGCTAAAATTGCCAATGGTGAGTATTTGCTTTTGCTGAATAATGATATCGAACCTACTTACGGCTGGTTAAATGAAATGGTTGGATGTATGTTAAATAATGAAAATGTTGGCTCTGTTGGGGCTAAATTGATATTTCCTTACTATGAGGATATGGAAAGTCAGGCACAGTCTTATACAATTCAGCATGCAGGTGTAAAATTCAGGGAAGAGCGCACTCCTTATATTTACGGGCCTTATCATGAGAACATGTATTCCACATTAGTCTTTTCAAGTGATGTAAATCATCAAAAAGAAGTTCTCTCTAACACTGCAGCCTGTATTTTAATCCCAAAGGATATTTATTTTGAGTTGGATGGACTTGATGAAAATTATATTTATGGGTATGAAGACATTGATTTTGCATTTAAACTGTATAAAAATAAGTATAAATCCATTTACAATCCTTTTGCCTTATTATTCCACCATGAATCCTCTACCCGTTATGAAAATCAGGCAGAAAAAAATAGGCTCAATTATGAAAATATAATGCATTTCTACAGTAAATGGGGAGATTTTATTTTCAAAGAAATATTAATCGATAAAATCAATCAAAATCATTTTATAACAGATAAAAAACTTGATATTTCAATCGTTTCAAAAAATGACGAATTTATAACTAAATTAGTAAAAGATTTAAATAATAAAGGATTCAATGTTAAATTAATTCCTAATTTGAACAATTTGGATATTGGCCAAAATTGTGATATATTAATATCAAATGATAAAGATTATGATGTGGATAAATTAATTTCAAGATTAAATACAATTAAAGTTTTAATTTCTGATGATAATGATGCAAGATATGATATTTGCTTGGAAAAAAGTGAGAATTACGCTGATAAGTTAATGGATGTAATCGAAGATAGGTATTTGTGATATTATGGTATATGATAAGATTTATAAAACATATATGGAAGTTTCAGAAGAATATGTTAATAGACCATTATTCAATCATTCAACTGATTCTGCAGAAGAAACAATTGAAGATATTAAAAATAATAAAATAGCTATTTACACGGCTTTCACAGGAGATTATGATACATTAAAGCAGCCTGAAGTTATTGATGAAAATTGTGATTATATCTGTTTTTCTGATAATCCTAACTTAACATCCGATTTATGGAAGATTATTCCAATGGAAGACTCAATTCTTGACAATAACAGGAAAGCCAAGCAATACAAAATACTTCCTCATAAATACTTGAAAGATTATAAATACAGTTTCTGGCTAGACGGGACTTTTAAAATTAAAGGAAGCATCCGTGAATATATTTATAATAATATCCGTGCCAATTCTAACATGTTGGTTGTTGTTCACACAGAAAGGGACTGTGTTTATGACGAATATGATGCTTCTAAAATCATTCCACGTTATCCAAGGGCAGTCATGGAAGAACAGGTTGAATTTTACCGTTCACAGGGATTTCCCGAACATTACGGTTTAGGTGTTATGGGTGCTCTTTTCAGACAACATAATCATCCCGATGTCATTAAGCTAATGGATGACTGGTGGGATGAAAATATTAAATACACTAATCAGGATCAGCTTAGTTTTGCATTTGTATGTTGGAAAAATGATTTTCATCCTTCTGTAAGCCGTATTTTTTATTGGGAAAATGAATACTGGGTTAAAGAAGGTAAATATTATCATCACAATGTCATATTCTATACTCCAATCACAAGTGATAATTTAAGGGCCAAAATAGGCGTTGATGTCCAAAATATGAAAATTGGAGATACAATTGATTTGTCTCGTGAAGAGTTATATTTGCTTGTCAATGATGTTAAAGGAATGGCAGGTTATAGAATCGATACTGCAGGTCGTGCCGCTTATTTACGGGAAGAATATAACACCTTCATTAATTCCAATTCCATGAAATTAACTAAACCTTTAAGGGTTGCTGGTAATCTGGCCCGAAAAGTTAAGCATAATCCTACATTTGAAGCCTTAAAAAATTCAAAAATAAGGTTTTCCAAAGATCTCAATGAATCTAATATTATAAATAATTTGGGACTTTTGGATGAGGAAGAATATGTTAAACTACATCCCTGCAAGAATCCTGCATTGCATTACGTCGAAAAGAGTTCAAAAACAGATACGATTGATGAGAAAATAAAATATATCAATCCTCTTTTTGATTTGTATTATTACATTTCTGAAAATGGAATCGGTGATGAGGATCCGGTTCTTCACTACATTAATAAGGGATTCAGAAATAATTTGAAGTTTAATCGGACTTATCCTAATTTTGTAGCGAATTTACATGAAGATATGGATGAACAGTTAGAGAAATTTATAAACAAACGTATTAAAGAAGAATTATCTTCAAATAATTATATTACCGATTCAAAGGTATTGATTGATTATATTGTCTGCGAAGAAAAATTTGAAACTGATACAATCAAGGTCGGTGTATTTCTAGAGGATAATTATGATAATATGAATGCGTGTCCGTTTATAAGAATTCATACACCGTTTTCTGAATTATCAAAAAGTAAAAATTATCATTTCTTTATTTATGGAAAAGAGATAATGCCTCTTTTGGATACTGAAAACATGATTAAGGATCATATTTTCGATGTTATTGTTATTCAGAGAGTCAATCCGTATTCCACTGAAATTTTAAAGAAAGCTAAAAAGCATAATATTAAGGTCATTTATGAAACTGACGATGATTTCCTTGATATTAATCCTTCAAATCCTTCATATACATATATTTCACAACATTTTGACAATATACAAAAACTTGTAAAAAATGCAGACCAGATTACTGTAAGTACTAATGAATTGAAAAACCGTTTAAACAACTTAAATATTAACAACGTTGAAATTATTAGAAATTATCATGTTAATGATGCATTACCTATAAAACCTTTTGAATTTAGAGGAAATAACATTATTAAAATCGGTTATTTCGGAACTTTAACTCATCAGGGTGATTTGGATTTGGTCCATAACGTTATTTTAAGATTAAAGGATATTTTCGCTAAAAAAGGTGTGGAAGTGATTTTTGAAATGGCGGGTGCTGCAATGGTTGAAGATTCCGACTGGATTAATGTTATTAAGCTACCATATTATCCGATGTCATCCAAAACCTTCTATATATGGTTAAGTGAAAATTCTGATTGGGATATAGGTATTATTCCATTGTTAAACACAGAATTCAATAGATGTAAAAGTGAGCTTAAATATATAGAATTTTCCGCTTTGGGAATTCCTGTTGTTGCAAGTGATGTCAGTGCCTATAGTGAAACCATTCAAAATGGCGTTAATGGATATTTATCCGGTAATGAAGATGAATGGGTCGATAAATTATCTATTTTAATCGAAGATCCTATCTTTAGAAATGGTATCGTTAATAATGCCCGTGATGACATTATGAAAAATTATAATTTAAAATCTCGGGTCAATCAATGGGATAATATATTCAAAAAAGTATTGAAGGATTAATTTAGAATAATCTTTCTTTTATATTCTTAATTTTATATTTAAACCATCCTTTGGTAGTCTGAAGCGTTGCAACTTGTCTGGTCTTCTGGTCGAGTTCAACTTCAAGATTTTGTATTCTATTTACAAATAACTGGTAATCTCCCATCTGCATATATGCTTCATCTAAGTTTCCTTGAATAATCTGATTAATGATACTTTTAATTGCATTATTTTCAGGATATGGTTCTATATTTTTCATTCTTTTAAATATGGGGATTGATTTTTCAACCAATGCTTTTTTATCTTCAAGAGATATTGTTTCACTTAATGCAACATCGCTTAGCCAGCAGGTTAAATGCTGGTTGAAAATTCTGTCATAATATCTGCAGGCATTATTTTTTTCCAAAACATCAATTGTTTGCGTGTAACCTTCTATTAATCCACCTAAATAGTGTATTCCTTTTGATAAACTTGTTGATGTTTTATCTCTGGTTCTTAATCTAAAATTGTAAACAATATCATTAATAAAGATGATTTTTTCCGCATTAAGAAATGCATCTACCATAAAAGTCAAATCTTCTGCAAAAACTTCTTCCGGAAATGTTATTTCATGTTTAAGCAAAAATTCTTTTGGAAATATCATTCTCCAAATATTATTCATTGAGAAAAAGAATGGATTTTCATCTATTGAATTTAAAATAGTATCTTCAGTAATCCAGTGTTCGGTTACAAGACTATTGTCTCCGAAATTTTGGTATTTGCCAATAGCAATGTCTGCATTATTCTCTGTAATTGCATTATATAGTTTTTCTACAGTATCTGGAAGGTATCTGTCGTCATGGTCAATGAACATTATATAATCTGATTCGCTATTTTTTATTCCAATATTTCTTGCCCTTCCGGGGGTTCCTGTTTTTTTGCCTGATTCATAGGTTTTAATATTTTCATATTCTTCGCAATATTTGTTAATTAATTCTTGCGTTGAATCTGTTGAATAATCATCGACAATTATCAATTCAATATTTTCAAAACCAATGCTTTGAGCTTTAATTGATTCAATCGTTTCGTCTAAAAATTCAACACTATTATATGAAGGAATAATAACAGTTACTATATATGACATAAATATATTTTTATTTAAATGAATATATATAATTAAAGAGTTGAAATAATGTTTTTTTCTAAATCAATTAAAAAAAATCCTAAAATGTATATTACACTTAAATCAAAGGGTAATCCTCAAAAAATTTCCAAATACCAGGATGCTTACTCACGTATTAAAAGTTTAGCCATTATTGATGAGGATAAATACTTGGATGTTCACAATAATTTAAATGATTTAGACTATATTCTCCATTATTTATATTATGGAATTAATGACCCTCTGGAAGTCCAGCAATCATACATCTGTGATGTATTTGACCTTGAATTTTATAAAAATAATTATAATGTGGAATATCCTATTTTAGATTACGTTTTAGACGGTTTTTTTAAAAAAAATCAAATCAATGTTTTAGATAATAATTATGTTAACACACTTGAAACGCACATTAATGAACAGTATGTCGCAAATCAAAACTCAAGTGTTGAAAATATTGTTTCCAATTCTTATTATATTCATGATAAAAAAACTGTAATTCCATATATTGAGCGTGAAACTCCAATTGAGCTTGATACATTACGGGTTGGTGTATTTACAAACGATCCATTTGAAAATTTGCCTCCATGTTCATATATAAGGCTCCACGCATTATTTTCTAGACTGGCTGAAAGGGAAAAGCATACCTTTTTTATGTATGGTATGGACAGCTATGCAATTTTGGACATTGAGGATATCATAAGATGTAAGCTTTTTGATGTGGTTGTTGTCCAGAGAATTCTTCCTTTTTTAGATGAATTGCGTGAGAAATGTGAAAAACATGGCATTAAATTAATTTATGAAACTGACGACGATTTATTGGGCGTTGAAGAGAACAGTCCTTCCTATGAATATGTTAACAGGGTTTCCAAATCTATAATTGATTTCATTGATGTCAGTGAGGTTGTTACAGTTACAACACCAACTTTAGCATCCAAGTTTGATGAAAATAAGGTGGCCATCATACCAAATTACTATGTGGATGCCGTATTTGACATTAAAGAAGATATTAAGACTGAAGGTAAACTTAAATTGGGGTATTACGGAACATTAACTCATTCCAAAGATCTGTTTCTTATTAAAAATGTTATTCTGAAGTTAAAAGAAAAATATGATTTTGATTTTGAGGTTATTGGCGGCTTTAATGCTTCTGATAATGTTGAGGACGATTGGTTTAATCCTATTGAACTGCCTCCAAACAATATGGATTTTGAAAAATTCATGAAATGGCTGCCTGAATCAATCGATTGGGATATTGCACTTGTTCCCCTTGAAAATTCACCATTCAATCAATGTAAAAGTGAATTGAAATTTATAGAATTGGCTATTTTAGGTCTTCCGGGTGTTTATTCGGACATGTGTGTTTATAATACTGTGGTTGAAGATGGTGTCAATGGTTTTTTAGCTTCAGATGAAGACGAATGGATTGAAAAAATTGAAATGCTTATTTTAGATAAATCTTTAAGAAAAACTATCCGTCAAAATGCTTTAAACAAAGTTTTGTCTGATTATACAATTGAAGATAGAATTAACAAATGGGATAGTATTTTAACAAAATAAGGATAGTTTTATATATCATTTAATTATTAATAGTATTCAATGGAGATGAATTTAATCGGAAGTAACATTCCGGTATAGGAATTTGGTGATGTAATATGTTGGAGCAATATTTACCATTTGTTGGGCTTATAATATTTGGAAATATTGAAAATTTAGTGCTTTCCTCACAAGGAGTTGTGGCGGGGGTTAATCCGGTTAAATTAGGAATTGCTAGTTTTATTGCAGTAGCTGCTTGGTTACTTATTGGTACATTTGGAACTCAAATCGCTTTGGCTTATGTTGATTTCATTGATTTTTTCGGCGGTTTTGTTATTTTTATTCTAGGTGCACAGGCTATGTTGGAATCAATTAGGGGAGTATAATATGCAAAGTGAATTAAAACCCTTTATTACATTAATTGTTTTTGGAAACATAGAAAACCTAATTTTAGCAGCACAGGGTGTAGGTGCTGGTGTTAATCCTATTGGTTTAGCTATTTTAAGTTTTATTGCCGTTTTCTGTTGGCTTTTAATTGGTACATTTGGTACTAAAGTAGCTATTAAATATGCACGCCATATTAATTTCATTGGTGGACTTGCTATATTCATTTTAGGTATTCAGGCTATGCTTGAGTCATTACCTGGAATTTTACATTGTTTACATCTTTAAATAATTTTTAATTTTTGGATATATTTAATTAATATCACATAGATATAAATTAGTAATATATATTTTTAGTTGATTTTTATGAATTGTGATGAGAATCCCTATGAAGTAGTAAGAGCTAGATTTGAATCAAATGTTGACAGTTTCGTTTTAAGTGATTTATTCAGGCCTAATCTTCAAACTGATGAAGAATTAATCAATGATATTAAAGATAATGAATTAGTAATTTACACGGCATTCACTGGGGATTATGATTCATTGAAAGAGCCGGAATTCATTGATGAAAATACAAAATATGTATGTTTTACTCAAAATCCTGATTTAAAGTCCGATACCTGGGAAATTATTCAGATGGAAGATTCAATATTGGATGATAATCGGACTGCAAAGCAATATAGGCTTTTTCCCCATGTTTATTTCCCGGATTTCAAATACAGTTTTTGGCTTGATGGAACCTTTAAAATAAAAGGCAGCATTCGTGAATATATCTATAAATACGTCAATTCTCCGATGCTGGTTGTTGTTCATCCGGAAAGGGACTGTATTTATGATGAGGCTATAGAGTCAATGCCTTTTGCAAGATATTCAAATTATTCAATGTCCCATCAGGTTGAAAAATATGAATTTGAGGGCATGCCTAAGCATTATGGTCTTTTGGCTTCAGGAGCGTTATTCAGGCAGCATAACAATCCGGAGATTATTTCTTTAATGGAACAGTGGTGGGAAGAAATTATCAATCATACCAACCAGGATCAGTTAAGTTTTCCTTATGTAATGTGGAAAAATGATTTTCATCCCTCTGTTTCCCCTGTATATTACTGGGAAAATGAATACTGGACAAAAGAGGGCGATTATTTCCATCATAATTTTGAAGTTGAAGATTATATAACAAGCAAGAATTTAATCAAATCTCTTGAAGGCAATATTAAAGAGACAAATACCTTAACAAAAGAGGAGATTACCTTACTTTTCAATGATATTGATGCTTTAAGAGAAGAAGCGGATATATTAAATTATAATAGAGATTATTGGGTTAGAGAAATTAACGATATTAGAGATTCTAAATCATGGAAGATTACTAGCAAGCTCAGGAATTCTAAAAATAAAGGTGATTAAATGGGAATCTTTTCCACTTCAAATTTAAAATCTTCTATTAAAAACCGCAAATATTATAACCAGATTAAAAGTTCTGGTTTGTTTGATTACGAATTTTATGAAAGTACTTATGATGATTTTAATGGAGATGCATTGACCCATTATTTGACGGAGGGTTTTAAGCAGGGAAAACTTCCTTCTTTGGATTTCGATCCTGATGTTTATTATAGATTATATCCTGATGTTGAAGTGGCAGGAATAAATCCCTTGTTACATTATGTTGCTCACGGTAAAGCTGAAGGCAAATATATACAGCAATCCTATTCAATTAGAAGAAAAGAGGAAATTTGTGAAACTAATTTGGCATTTTTATCCAATTATGAATTTGATATAGAACCTCTTGTATCCATTATCATTCTAACGAGAGATGGTTTAAATCATCTGAAACGTTTATTTAAAGATTTTGGCGCTAAAACCAATTATTCCAATTATGAGATTATAGTGGTGGATAATGCATCAAGTGATGGTTCTGTTGATTATTTAAAAAGTTTGGATTTACCAATAACCATTATTGAAAACTCCGAAAATGTCAGTTTTTCTAAGGGAAATAATGATGCGGCCAAAATTGCAAAAGGAGAATATCTGCTTTTATTGAATAATGATATCGAACCGACATATGGGTGGTTAAACGAAATGGTCGGTACAATAGTTTATAATGATGGTGTGGCTTCTGTCGGTGCTAAACTTATTTTTCCTTTTTATTTCACTGCCAATAGGGAAGTCTCTTATAATATTCAGCATAGTGGAGATATATTTGCTGAGAGAATGAACCCATGCTGTTTATATGCGAAAAATAAATCCGATTCCAGTTTAGATATCTTTGATTCATCTTTAACTCAAAATAATCAATGTGTTGCCGTTACAGGTGCCGTTAACTTAATTGATAAAAAGGTTTATGATGAGCTTTCAGGTTTGGATGAGGAATATATTTATGGTCTTGAAGATGTTGATTTCTGTTTGAAATTACATAAAAATGATTATAAAGTTTTATTTGCAGGTAATGCAGTATTATTCCATCATGAATCCAGTACCCGTGTAAAAAGTGAAAGCTATTTTGAAAATGACAAACACAATTTCTCAGTGTTCTGGAAAAAATGGGGCCAGTATCTCTCAAGAAATCTATTTTTGGATAAAATCAATTCAATTAAATTTTTCACAGAAAAGAACCTTAAAATCACTATCATTGATGAAAATAACCCTGAAAATAAGGAACTGATATCAGAAATTTCTCAAAAATTCAATGATTTAAACTATTATGTTGAATTAATCACTGATATGAAAAATAATTATGTGGGAAATTCTTCAGATATTCTACTTTCATTCACTGATAGTTATAATTTGGATAATCTTATTGCACGAGAAGATATTGTAAAGGTCATTGTTAACAGAGGTAACTTAACCACTGATGGCTATGATATTACAGTCTCATTGGATGATGATAAATCAGGCGATATTAATATAAATGAAGATTTTGCTTCAGAATTTTTAGAAAAGCTTGAAAATATAATAAAAGATGATTATGAGTTTTAAAAATAAACTTTTTGCTAAAATTCCTAGTAAATACATTTCATATAAAGTTAAAGATAAGGCCAAGGCTTCAGAAATTACTAAAGGTTATAAAGCAATTAGAAAAAATAAACTGTTCGATGATGATTTTTATTTAAAAAAGTATCCTAAGGTTGCAGCTTCCGGTATGGATCCTCTGCTTCATTATATTTTCTTCGGTTTTGAAGAGGGTAAAAAGCCAAACGATACATTTGACGGCGTTTTTTATAAGAACCATTATTCTGACGTTGACATTAATCCATTGATTCACTATGCATTATACGGAATGAATGAAAATAGGCAGATTAAAGTTCAAAACATTGATTTGTCCGAATTCAATATTGATGATAAGAAGAGTATCCTATTTGTTCTTCATGAAAAGGTAGGTACTGTTGGTGGTACTGGTTTTTTAAATATGGATATCATTGATAATTTACCAGATAATTATAATGCTTTTATTTTGACTTCTGATGGTGAAGATATCGAATTATGGAATGTGAATGACAATTTGGAAAAGATTGCAAATTATAACGTTTCTTTTAATACAAATTTTTCCGTAATTGATAATGAGGATAATTTTATTTCACAGGACAATTTTGAAATGCTATTTTCCAATGATGAATTGGCTGTCATTTACGATGAAATTCTATCAAAATTAAATATATCTTTACTTCACATCAATCATTTAATTAACCATAGTTTTGATTTAATTGATATCATAATAAAAAAATCAATTCCATTTCTCATCAATCTACATGACTTCTATTATTTATGTCCATCTATTCATTTAGTCGATAGGAACTGTCAATATTGTGGTTTTAAATGCCCTGATTGCGGAGGAATAGCTCATGATTCGGATATTTCCAATGATATGATACTTGAAAGGTGGCATAAGGAATGCTTTAAGCTTTTGAAAAATTCCCATGTTAATATTGCTCCGACTCAAAGTGTTGTTGATTTTTATAAAAAAATTTATCCTGATTTGGATAATTTTGCTGTAATAGAGCATGGTGTGGAAATAAATAAATCCTCATACAATGCTAAATTAACATCCAAACCGATAAAAATTCTAGTTCCGGGACATGTTTCTCCCCATAAAGGATCTCTGGTGATTAAACAATTAAAGGAATTGGATAAAAACAATAACTTGGAATTGCATTTAATGGGAACCACAATTCCTAACTTAAATAAATATGGAATTAATCACGGTAAATATAAACGAAGTGATTTTAATAAATTGGTATCAGAAATTGAACCTTCATTTTCTCTGATTTTATCGACCTGTCCTGAAACATATTCATATACTTTAACTGAATCGTGGATGGCGGGTTTGCCGGTTATAGCCAGTGATTTGGGAGCTTTAAAGCAAAGAATTAATTCAACTGGCGCAGGATGGCTGGCGGATTATACAAATGTAAATGATATATATAACTTAATTATTAATATAAATCAAACTGAATATGAAAATAAACTTTCAAAGATTTCAAAAATAACATTTAAAGATTTAAATGATGCATGCATTGAATATATTGCATTATATGATAAATTAACTGATTAATATGTCTGATTATAAACTTTCTGTCATTGTTTCCACTTACAATACTGGTGATTATTTAAATGAGTTTTTAGACTCCATTAAATCCCAGAGTATCGGATTTGAAAATATTGAGGTTATCTTTGTCGATGACAATTCAAATGATGACTACACATTGAATTTATTAAAAAAATTTAAAAATGATTATGAAAATGTTAAGGTGGAATTTTTGGATGTTAACTCTGGGTTTCCGGGAACGGGCAGAAATACAGGTTTAAACTTGTCCACTTCAGATTATGTTATTTTTGCAGACCATGATGATACATACACAGAAAATGCCTTTGAAGTGATGTGTGATAAAATCGCAGATAACGACATGCTAATTTCCAATTTTAATCAGGTTTTTACAGATAAAACTATTCCATTCAAGTCAATTTATAAGGATTCGGGTGAAATTAAAGTTTCAGACATAGATGAGGATAAAAATCTCTTAAGAGTCCCTGCAGCTATTTGGACAAGATTATTCAGAAAATCCTTTTTAATTGAAAACGGTATTAACTTTTTGGAGGGAATGCTTGCTGAAGATGTTTATGTTGCAACATATTCCTGTTTAAAAGCAAAAGGAATTATTTACCTTAATGATTTTTATTCTTATAATTACAAAATAAGAGATAGCAAAGATGACAAATCAACAATTCATGTAAGGAATCGAAAATATATTGAAGCTATTTTAAATGGTTATTATAAAATCGATGAGATGTTAATCAATTTAAATAAAACTTCATATGGTGAAATAATATTTAAAAGTCACCTTACTTCATGGTTATATACGATTGTCTTATCAAAAATCAGTGATGGCGATAAAAAAGAGCTGTTTATAAAGTCTCATGACATATTCAACAAATATTACAGCGAAGATCCTTACTTTAAAAAAAGATATGATAAATTGGTTGATTTAATATTAAATCAGAAATTTGACGATGCAGTGATAGAATCCAATAGACTGGAGAAAAAACAGGAAAATATGAATGATAGAAGTTTGTTTTCAAGAATTAAAAATAAATTGGTAAGATAATATGGCAAAATATAAAGTAAGTGTAATTGTTCCCACATATAATTCAGGTTTATTTCTCAATGCATTTTTTGATTCTATGATGTATCAGAGCATTGGATTTGAAAACATTCAGGTAATATTCGTGGATGACTGTTCCGATGATGAATATACTTTATATTTACTTGATTTATTTGATGTAAACTTTCCTAATGTCAAGTCAATATTTTTAGATGAAAATAATGGTTTTCCAGGTAAGGGACGTAATATCGGTATAGATTTATCGGACGCACAATATGTAATTTTTTCAGATCACGACGATACTTATGCTCCTGATGCTTTTGAAGTCATGTATAATAATGCAGTAGAAAATAATGCAGACATGACAATTACAAACTATTACAGAGTATTTCCGGATAAAAAGGTAAATGTCAAAACTGTTTTCAATGGAGAAAACATTGTCGTTGACAGTGTCTTGGACGATAAACGTTTATTTACAATTGATCCTGCAATCTGGTGTAAATTATTTAAAAAAGAATTTTTAATGGACAATAATATCCGCTTTTTGGAAGGAATGCTTGCTGAGGATTTATATTTCTTTATCGTATCATTGTTTAAGTCATCACGTACAGTTTATTTGGATGATTTCTTCAGTTACAACTATAATATTCGTAATATTGAAGGTGACAGATCCACAATTCATATTAGAAACAAAAAATATCTGGGTAAAATGGTTGAAGGATACTGGAAAGTTGATGAATTCCTTAATGAATCAAATTATGGGGAATTTTATCCTGAAATTTTTAATATGCACCTTGTATACTGGATTACCAGTTTAATTATCAGTGATATTTCGGATGATGAAAAACGTCAGCTGATTGTTTTTGTTAATGAACTTCTAAAAAAAGATGTAATGGTCAATCCGGGCTTTAATGAAAAAATTTATTCAAGTTTGACCAAACCGATACTGGAAGACGATTATACTAAAATAGTAAAAAATCTAAATTCAATCAAAAGGTATCGTGGCATCTTATCCTTACTGAGCGATACTTTTTCAAGGTCTAGGAGGTAGCAAATGTATTTGAAACATAAAATTTTTGGAAAATTATTTAATATTTTCACTAAACTTCCCATAGACAATAATTTAATTTCTTTCATTGTGGATTCCAATGAATCGTTCAGCGGAAATCTTGAATATATTAAAGATGAATTCGAAAAAAGAGGAAATTTCAACTTTAATTTTTATTATAAGGATAAATTGTCATTAGGTTCTTTGAAAAAATTAGCCACTTCAAAATATATCTTTTTAAATGACAATTTCTTCCCATTTGCTTTCATGAAATGCAATAATCAGACAACTGTTATCCAGCTATGGCATGCGCCGGGAGCTTTTAAAAAGTTTGGCGGAAGTGTGGAAAACGCTTCAATGCTTAAAATGATATCCAATAATACTGATTACTTGATAACTACTTCAAAACATATTGAAGATTATTATTCAGAAGCTTTTCAAATTGATAAATTTAAAATCAAACCTCTGGGCCTTCCAAGGGCGGATTATTATTTCAAAAATCATGACATTGATAAATTAAGGGATGATTTTAATAAGAAATATGGTGTGGATTCCACCAAAAAAATCATTTTATACGCTCCAACTTTTAGAGAAGATGAGGAATTCAACAACGTTTTCAATTATTTGGACTTGGAGGAATTCAATAAAAGACTTTCCGATGAATATGTTTTGCTTTTGAGACTTCATCCTAAAATAAAGAAATTCTATTCTTCAGAAATTTCTGTTAACGGGGAGTATATTGATTGCAGTGATTATAAAAATGAACAGGAACTCTTATTGTTGTCTGATATATTAATAACAGATTATTCTTCCATAATGATCGAATTTGGTCTTTTAAATAAACCTATAATATTTTTTGCTTATGATTTGGAAAATTATCTATCCAATGAGCGTGGGTTTTACCTGGATTATAAAAAAGATCTTCCGGGACCGATTGTTCATACAACAGATGAATTGGTTGCATGCATTGACGAAGGCATTGACTTATCCAGTTTGGATTCATTTATAAAAACTCAATTCGATGAAATTAACGGCAATGCTTCAAAAAGAATAGTTGATTTTGCTTTGAATGAAGGTGAAAAAAATGGATAATATAAAGATAAGTATAATATTACCCGTTTTTAATGAGGAAGACTATATTAAAGCCACTTTGGATTCAATAATTAATCAGGACTTTGATGATTTTGAAGTAATTGTGGTTGATGACGGATCCGGTGACAGAACCTTGGATATTGTCAAAGAAACTTTTGAAAACTCAGACATTAATAATCAGATTATTCACCAGAAAAATAAAGGAGTCAGCGCTGCAAGAAACAAAGGAATTTCTCTAGCCCGAGGTGAATATATAGTATTTGTCGATGGGGACGATTATATTTTAACAAATCATTTAAAGGAGCTCTATAATCCTCAATATGATTTTTCCTTATCGCAGATGGTTAAAAAAGAAAATGATAATATTACAGATCCCCATATTTATGATGTTGATGAAATTACAACCAAAGAGTTCATTAAACAGGAACTGGAAATGAAAATCCCTTTTAATTTTGTCCAATTGTCATATAAGCTGGATATTATTAAAAAATATAATCTTAAATTCCGTGAAGATGTAAGTTACGGTGAAGACACTGATTTTGCTTTAAGGGCATTGAGCTATGGAGATTCTATTAAAATCAGTAATGAAATTACCTATTATTATTTGCAGCATCAGGAGTCATTAATCAATACTTCAAAGCTTAAGCGTTTTGATTACATTCCTGTTTTAGAGGATTTGGCTGACTTTTTCAAAAGGCAAAATCAAAATGATTTGGCTGAATTAATTCAAACTTCCAGAATTCCAAGAGCTATTTTCGGCAATATGAACTTCTTTTTTTATCATAATTATGATTATGATGATGTTATTCAAAAAATGAAGGAGTTGGATTTGTTTGATAAATTATCCAAATTTAAAGGGGATAAGAAATTCGCTCTTAAAATTAAGTTATTTTTATTAAACCCTAAGTTATATTATATAATGTGGAAAAAATTTAAAAATTCTATTTAGATTAATATGAAAGTTTCAGTGGTCACTCCAAATTACAATGGAGTTAAATTTTTAAAAAATTATTTTAATTCGCTTAATCAGGACAGTGAATGCATTGGTGAAGTTATAATTATTGATAACGGATCTGATGATTCTAGTCTGGACTATATTCGGGAAAATAATTTTAATTTTCCTGTTGTCGTAATAAAAAATGATGAAAATCTTGGTTTTGCACCTGCTGTAAATCAGGGAATATCAAAATCAAAATATGACTATATATTTTCTCTCAATAATGACACTGAAATTGAAAAGGGATCTATCAAGGCAATGCTTGATTTGATTCAGGACGATGGGGTGTTTTCTGTTCAGGCAAAAATGCTTCAGGCAGCCAATAAACAGCTGATTGATGATGCGGGAGATGAGTATAACTTACTTGCATGGACTAAAAAGATAGGCGAAAATCAGAATTCAGATAAGTATTCGGAAGTTTTTGAAATCTTTTCAAGCTGTGCGGGGGCTGCATTATATAAAAAATCAGTATTGGAAGAAATCGGAAGTTTTGATGATAACTTCTTTGCATATATGGAAGATGTTGATTTGGCAATCAGATCACAGATCTATGGATATAGAAACTTGCTGTGTCCTGATGCTATTGTCTATCACATTGGAAGTGCTACAAGCGGCAGCAGATATAATGAGTTTAAGGTAAAGATCGCCGCTAGAAACAATGTCTGGACGGTTTATAAAAATCTCCCAATTCCATTAAAGATAATCAATTTCATATTTTTATTTTTAGGCTTTCTGATAAAATATATATTCTTTTTAAAAAAGGGATTTGGTTCAATCTATCTTAGTGGACTGAAAGAGGGCTTAAATACCAAAAATAAAATTAATAAGGTATCTTTTAAAAAATCTAATTTAAAAAATTATTTCAGACTGGAATACAAATTAATTATAAATACATTAAAATTTCTAAAAAAGTGAATTATCATGGATTTATCGGTTGTAATAGTAAATTACGGAACATTTGAATTAACTAAAAACACTATTAATTCCATATTGGAATACTCTTACCCCTTTAGTGTAGAAGTCATTGTCGTTGATAATGCATCTCCGGATGACAGTTTATCAAAACTAAGGCAATATTTCAATGACAAAGTTAGATTCATCGCATCAAAAACAAACAGAGGTTTTGCCGCAGGTAATAATCAGGCTTTAGAAGTCGTTGATTCAAAATATGTTTTGCTTTTAAACTCCGATACGATAGTTTGGGAAAATACGTTAGCAGACATTTACAGTTACATGGAAAATAATCCTGATGTCGGTGCCTGCGGCTGTCAGGTGCTTTTGGAAGACAATTCTCTCGATAAAGCATGCAAAAGAAGTTTTCCAAATGTAAAAAACTCTTTTTTCAGATTATTCCACATTCCAACAAAGAGCAAGGACGATAATTATAATTTGGACGATTTGGACGATAATGGCATTTATGAAATAGATTGCTTAACCGGCGCTTTTATTTTTACCCGAAAAAAGGTCTTGGATGATATTGGTTTTCTGGATGAGACATTTTTCATGTATGGTGAAGACATTGATTTGTGTTATAGGATTAAGGATGCAAATTGGAAAATAATTTACTATGGGAAGGATAAAATCACTCATTTTAAAGGCGCCAGCAGTACAAAACAAAAGCCTAAGCTTATTTATGAGTTTTACAGGGCAATGTATATTTATTATAAAAAACATCATGCTCATGAATCTAATTTTTTAACCAATCTGGTTGTTTATTTGGGAATCGCAGTATTGTGTGTTTTAAAGCTATTTTTGAATATTTTTAAAAAGAAAAATTAAATATTAATGAAGTCTATATTATAATATTAACTAATTTTCGTGGTTAATATATGATAAGAGAAAATCAAAAAACATTAAATTTAATTCTGGTCTTAATGGATGTGGCCGTTATTTCCATATCTCTGGCTATTTCCTGGTGGTTACGTTTTAAAACCACCATGTTCGGACCTATTGGAGGACATTTACCACTTCAAAATTATCTGTTCTTCTTAATATTGGCCGTAATTCCAGTTTATATAATTTTGTATTTTTCCTTTGGATTATATAAACCTCGCAGAACCTATAAAACAATTTTTTCTGAGGCCACTCAGATTATTAAAGTTAATATTGTGGCCTTTGTCGTGTTAGTTGCTATATTATTTATTATAAATGAGCCTAATTTCTCAAGAATCATGCTCTTTCTTTTAGGAATTACTGCTTCAGTATTCGGTATCATTGAAAGATTTATTGTCAGAAGCTTTCTTAAAAAAATACGCATTAACAATAGAAATCTCAAACATATTCTCATTGTCGGAGATAATGATTTAGCATTTACCTTTGCACGAAAAATTAGAAACAATCCGTATTTGGGTTTTGATATTAGTGGATTTTTAGGAAGAAGTAATCGTGTCGGCATGGAAATAGAAGGAAGTAAGATTATCGGTTCATTTACAGATTTGGATAAAGTTTTAGAAAACAATAATTATGACCGTGTTGTTTTGGCTATTCCATTGAAATATTATTATAAAATCAATGAATTAGTGGAAAGCTGTGAGCGTGTTGGAATAAAGGCTGAAATCATTCCAGATTATATAAGGTATTTTCCTGCTCAACCGTCAGTTGACATGATTGAAGATATTCCAATTATTAATATAAGGTATGTTCCTTTGGATGATGCATTTAATAAAGCTATAAAATTCCTTTCAGATTATATTATCGCAATAATAGCCATTATTATAACTTCTCCAATAATGATTCTTACAGCCATTGCAATTAAATTAACGTCTCCAGGTCCAATTATATTTAAACAGGAAAGAATCGGATTTCACGGTAAACCTTTTGAAATGTACAAATTCCGTAGTATGAAGGTTCAAAGTCCTAATGACGAAAAATCAGAATGGACTACAAGGGACGATCCCAGAAAAACTAAGGTTGGGGATTTTATTAGAAAAACCAGTATTGATGAGCTGCCTCAATTTTTCAATGTTTTGAAAGGGGACATGAGTGTTGTCGGTCCCAGACCCGAAAGACCATATTTTGTCGATGAGTTCAGAAAAGAAATTCCTAAGTACATGGTTAAGCATCAGGTCAGACCAGGCATTACTGGTTGGGCTCAGATTCATGGTTGTAGAGGAGATACGTCTATTAAAAAACGTATTGAATACGATATAGAATACGTAGAAAACTGGCATATTGGATTAGATATTGGTATAATGATAAAAACTGTTGTTAAGAAAAATCCTAATGCATATTAATAATCATCACATTTTAATATATTTATTTAAGATTTAAGGCATTTTAAGCAATTTTAGTATCGCAGAATACTCTTCAAATGCTCTCCCACATCACTTATATTATAGTAAAATACAAAATAATAATTAACTTTCTAATGAGGGGTTTGGTATGGAAAAAGAAATTTTAGAACAATATAATAAAGTCAAAGATATACTCTCTGAAGAAGAATTTTTAGCCGAAATGGATGAAGTTCGCCCTGATTTCGAAGATTTACCTTTTATGGATGAGGTAGACGTTGCTAAAGAAGTTGTTAAAAATCATATTGGTGCAGATGACATTTCAAAAACTGAAGATTCTCTAGAAGAAAATAATGATGATTCAACTTTTGAAGAAGTTGTAATGACAGATGAACTTTTGGAAAAATACGACCAAATTAAAGAATTCATTTCAGAAGATGAATTCCTGAATGAAATGAACAAACTTAAAAAAGAAAATTTAAATGTTTCTTTCATGAATGAAGAAACATTTGCTGATCAAATCATAGGCCGTTATGTTGAAAAGGAAAATGAAGTTTTAACCGATAGGGAAGAATATTCCAGCGATAATATCGGATTGCTTGAAGATGGTGACAAAGACAAATCATTCATTGGTGTTGTAAAAACGATAAGTAATCCAAGATCATTCAAAACACGTAAAGGAAACTCCGGTAAAGTATGTAATGTTGATGTTGAAGATAAAACCGGTAAAATTCGTGTTGTTTTATGGACAGAAAATATTAAACATTTAAAAAATATTTCCGAAGGAGACATTGTTCATGTTGCAGGAGTAGACATTAAAGACGGATACTCCGGTCTTGAAGCTACAATGAGACCAAGATCAGTATTTGAAAAAGCAGTTGACGCTAACCCTGAAGATTATCCAATTTATGAAGAAGAAATTACTCCTATTAAGGATGTTGAAGCTGATACCAAAGTCAATATTATTGCAAGAATTACCAGAATCCCGCCAATCAGATCATATAATAAAAATGGTAAGGAAGGTAAAGTTGCATCCTTAGAACTTCAGGATGCTTCCGGAACAATCTCATACACTTTATGGAATAATAACGTTGATTTAATTGAATCATTAGATTTAAATGATGGAGACACTGTTAAAATCCTTCAAGCTCAAGTAAGAGAAAGAAATGATGAAAAATCTTTAACCCATTGGGATGGAAGAATAATAAAAGGTGATTTTGAAGTTCCTGATTTTGAACATGAAATTTCAAAAATCGGTGATTTGGATGATGGCGACAGTGACATTGAAATCATCGGAGTTGTTACTAAAATCCAGGATGTAAGGAAATTTATCAGGAAATCCGATAAAAGTGAAGGTCAGTTAAGAAACTTTAACATCACTGATGACACTGGCTCTATTAGAGTAACATTGTGGGGAGACAGTGCTGATTTAGATATTAACAAAGGGGATATTGTTAAATTAATTGGTGGAAATGTTGTTTATGATGAATATACTCAAGAAGGCCATTCCATCAATACCAATTTCTCAACTCAAGTCAGTGTAAATCCTAAAAATTTATCTGAAGAGGATTTATCAATATTTGATTCCATCAGAGAAAAATTACAACCAATGCCAATAGAACAAGTGGTATTAGGTGATGAAGAAAATGTTGACGTTGATGTTATGGGTAGAATAATGTCTGTAGGGGATGTTAGAACATTTGAAAGACCATCTGACGGCAGCCAAGGAAAAGTACGTTCAGCATCATTTTCTGATGGTACTGAAGTCGTTCAATTATCTTTATGGGATGATAAATCTCAAATAGAATTGGAAGTAGGCAGTGCTTATTTGCTTGAAAATGCAAGAGTCAGATTCAGTATGGATTCAATTAGTTTAAATATCGGATCCTCCTCAAGAGTTATTAAATTATCTGAAGATGACGCTAAATTCTTACCGTCATTTGAAACATTAGAAAAAATGATTTATGAATATCGTGAAATTTCTGATTTGGACGAGTATGATGAAAATGTTTACGTCATCGGTAGAATATTTGAAGTATTTGAAGCTCGTGAATTGGAAAGAGATGACGGCAGTAAATACTTACTTAGAAATATAGAAATTGCTGATAATTCTCAAGCGATTAGAGTATCTTTATGGGGAGATAATGCTAAAAGAGAATTTGATGAAGGAGAAGCAATCAAAATACAAAATCCTAGAGTAGACTTATACAATGATCAGTTAACTTTAAACATTGCAGGTTCAACCGCTATTGTCAAACCTAGTGATGAGGAATTAATGAATTTGCCTTCTTTTGATGAACTAAAAGAAGCTATTTATGTTCCAAAAGAAATCGAGGCAATTGAAGACAATGACGTTAATGTCCGTGTTACCGGAACTCTTAAGGAGGTTAATCCGGACAGGTTACTTCTTAGAAAATGTCCTCACTGTGGTAACAATATTGGAAACTTGGATGTTGACAGTGAAAGCATATGTGATTTCTGTGGTGAAACCTTTGATGAACCAAGAACTACAATCATGATTCCTGCTACATTAGAGGATGAAACTGGTGAAATTACTCTAACATTCTTTGACAATTTAGTTGAAGATTTATTAGAAATGCCAAAAGAAGAAATAGTTAACATAGTTAGTGATGAGCCTGGTGCTTTAGATGGAAGAATTGAAGATTTAGAAGGACTCACTGTAGAAATTATTGCAAATGTTAGTTATGACGAATATAATGAGGATAGAAAACTCAACCCAAGAAAAATTTTACAAAAATACTATTAAAACAAATTAAGGATGGATTATTATGGTGGAATTAGAAGATTTACCAAGTGTCGGTGAAAAAACAGCAGAAAAATTAAGAGATGCAGGTTTTGCAGATATGATGAGATTAGCTACTGCTACTCCAAAAGAATTATCCGTTAAAGCTGAAATTGGTGAGGGTGTTGCTGAAAAAGTTATTGAAGCTGCACGTAAAGCTGAAGATATTGGTTTTGAAACTGCATTAGAAGTTGATGAAAGAAGAAAAGATGTTGGTCATATTTCTGTAGGAAGTAAAGGATTCAATGATTTGATTGCAGGGGGTATTGAAACTCAAGCTATTACAGAAGTATTTGGTGAATTTGGATCCGGTAAAAGTCAAATTTCTCATGAATTAGCTGTTACTGTTCAATTACCTGAAGAATTAGGTGGTCTTGATGGAGACTGTGTATTTGTTGATACTGAAAACACATTCCGTCCTGAAAGAATTAAACAAATTGCAAACGGTTTTGAATTGGATGTAGAAAGTGTTTTACAAAGAATTCATGTTGCCCGTGCATTTAATTCCTCTCACCAAATATTGATGGTTGATAAAATCAATGAACTCATTCAAAGCGGTACTAATGTTAAGTTGGTTATTGTTGATTCATTAATGGCTCACTTCAGAGCAGAATACGTTGGAAGAGAGTCCTTAGCTGTAAGGCAACAAAAATTAAATCAGCATTTACATTCCCTTCAGCAGATTGCTAACACATACAATGTAGCTGTATTTATTACAAACCAAGTTCAAGCTAAACCAGATTCATTCTTCGGTAGTCCTACTAAAGCTATTGGTGGTCACGTATTAGGACACGCTTCCACTTACAGAATTTGGCTTAAAAAAGGACTTGCAGGTAAAAGAATTGCTCGTTTAGTTGACAGTCCTCATTTGCCTGAAGGAGAATGTGTATTCAAAATCACTAATGAAGGTATTGTAGATTAAATATCTTCATCTATTTTTTCTTTTTCCTTTAATTTTAAATATTTTAATTAACTACTTTTTTATAATGAATGCTATTGAAATTACTATTTTATCTATTGTTTTGATGATTGCTTTGGGATATATTCTAAAGCGAATCGATTTCATATCCGTTAATGATGTGGATGTGTTAAATAATATAGTGATTTATATTTTATTGCCATGCATGATTTTTTCTGCTCTTTATTCAGCAGATTTATCTTTGATTCCTCAATTGGGAGTACTTCCATTTATTATTTTAGCCTCATCTTTTGTAACCGGAATCATATCATTTTTCATTTTGAAAATGCTTAACTTATCGGATAAGAAACTATGGAGTGTTTTGGTAACTGTAATGATTGCAAATACTGCATTTATGGGATATCCCGTTAATTTAGGTATATATGGTCATGAAGGATTTTTAAGAGCAATATTTTGTGATATCGCTACCATGATCATATTCCTGATATTGTCATTTGCGCTGGTTTTAAAATTTGGAGGCAGTACAAAAACAGCAGTTAAAAAAATAGCACTTTTCCCTCCATTATGGGCAATTATCATGGGAATCTCTCTTAATTTATTGAATATTCCAATTGGTCCGGTTTTGGAAAATACTGTAAATTATTTGGGTGACGGTGCTATTCCTTTAATCATGTTATCCTTAGGTATCTCCATTGATTTGGCGGGTATTAAGCGTTCCAAGGCCATGATTATATTTACATCGATTATGAAGCTGGCATTTTTCCCATTAATAGCATTAATCATAGTTTCATTTTTAGGACTTGTTGATTTGCAATATAATGTTACTGTAATTGAAGCGGCTATGCCCTCAGGTATGTTATCCTTAATTTTGGCAATAACCTACAAGCTGGACTTTGAGCTGACCTCTGATTGCATATTAATCAACACGGTTTTTTCCCTTGTAACTTTGCCCCTTATAATCATGTTAATCTGACATTTTTTTGTTAATTAATATTTTTGCTTTCCTAAAAATCTTTGATAAGAATATATTAAATTTTAAAATAGCTCTTATAAAGCTTTATTTTTTAATTAAAGCTGTTTTTAGGATTATTTTATTTCATCATATATATACTTTACTCCCATATTTTTTCAGAAAGCTTTATAAATGTGTTCCAACTACATATTTAATATCTAACTCTATATGTTAGATAATTTCGCACACTTGTACAAGGTGAAAATTATGGCAGAAGAAATAAGAGATAATAATGAAGAATTAAGGATAGGAGTTTACGTCTGCCACTGTGGTGTAAACATTGGTGGAGTAGTTGACTGTCCTGAAGTAGCTGAATACGCTAAGACCTTACCTGGCGTTGTTCACGCAACTGATTACAAATATATGTGTTCTGACCCTGGTCAAGCTTTAATCCAAGAAGACATTAAAGAGAAAAACTTGAACCGTATTGTTGTAGCAGCTTGTTCCCCTCGTCTTCACGAACCTACTTTCCGTAGATGTGTTGAAGAAGCAGGATTAAACAAATTTTTATTTGAATTTGCTAACTTAAGAGAACAAGACTCCTGGGTACACATGTCATTACCAGAAGAAGCTACTGAAAAAGCTAAAGACTTAACTCGTATGGCTGTTGCTAAAGCAAGATTACTCGAACCATTAGAAGCTACCAAAGTAGCAGTAGATAACAAAGCATTAGTTATCGGTGGTGGAGTAGCTGGTATTCAAACCGCTTTAGATTTAGGAGATATGGGATTCAAAACCTACATGGTAGAAAGAAACCCTACCATTGGTGGAAGAATGGGACAATTAGATAAAACTTTCCCTACTCTTGACTGTTCAATGTGTATTTTAGCTCCAAAAATGGTAGACGCATTCAAACATGAAAATATTGAATTAATTTCTTACGCTGAAGTTAAAGAAGTAGACGGATACATCGGAAACTTCAATGTAAAAGTTGAGAAAAAACCAAGATATGTCGATGAATCTTTATGTACTGGATGTGGTGCATGTCAAGAAGCTTGTCCTATCGAAATACCTAACTACTACGACGAAGGTGTCGGTATGGTAAAAGCTGCTTACATTCCTTTCCCTCAAGCTGTACCTTTATGCGCAACTATCGATAAAGACTACTGTATCGAATGTAACTTATGTGTACAAGCTTGTGGACCAGACGCAATCGACCACAACCAACAAGCTGAAGAAATCGAATTAGAAGTTGGTACTATTATCGCAGCTATCGGTTACGATCCATTCGATCCTTCCAGTATTTACCAATACGGATACGGCCGTTACTCAAACGTAATTACTGCAATGGAAATTGAAAGAATGATTAACGCATCAGGTCCTACTGGTGGACACGTTATCAAACCTTCCGATGGTATCGAACCTAAACGTGTTGCATTTATCCACTGTGTTGGTTCAAGAGATGAGCAAATCGGTAAACCTTACTGTTCAAGAGTATGTTGTATGTACTCCATGAAAAACGCTCAATTATGTATTGACCACGAACCTGACACTGAAGTAACTTGTTACTACATGGATATTCGTTCATTCGGTAAAGAATACGAAGAGTTCTACAAAACCTCTCAAGAAAAATACGGAATTGAATTTATCAGAGGTAGACCTGCACAAATCTTCGAAAATGATGATTTAACCTTAACCATCAGAGCAGAAGATACTTTACTCGGTAAAGTAACCGAATACACTTACGACTTAGTTGTATTAAGTGTTGGTCTCGAACACTCTGCAGGATCTGACGAACTCAGACAAACCTTAGGTGTTTCCAAATCCGCAGACGGATTCTACATGGAAGCTCACCCTAAACTCAGACCTGTTGACACCTTAACTGACGGTGTTTACATTGCTGGTGTAGCTCAAGGTCCTAAAGATATTCCTGACTCAGTAGCACAAGGTTCAGCTGCAGCATCCAGAGCAGCTATCCCAATGGCTAAAGGTCAAGTAGAAATCGAACCTATCGTAGCACGTACTGATGAAGGTATTTGTGGTGCTTGTGAAGTTTGTGTTGAATTATGTCCATTTGCTGCTATTTCCATTGTCGAAGACTCTGGAAGTCATCACGCAGAAATTAACACTGCATTATGTAAAGGATGCGGTACATGTGTAGGTGCATGTCCATCCGGTGCTATGGATCAACAACACTTCAAAACCGATCAAATTATGGCACAAATCAGTGCTGCTCTTGAAGACATAGGAAAATAGATTTAGAGATTTTTAATCTCTATTTCTTTTACTTTTTTTTAACACTTTTTTTACAGATTTTACTTTTTTTTTTAAGATACCTATTTTTTCATAACTCTTATATTATAAGATAAACAAAAATTAATACATAATATTTTAATAAATTTTAGGTGTAGTAAATGACTAATTATCATGATGAAATTTTAAACTTTGAAAAAATAGCACAAGAACATACTGAATATATGAGAAACAGTATTAATTTGATTGCTTCTGAAAATGTTACTAGTGTAGAAGTTTCTGAAGCTTTAGCTACGGATTTTGCTCACAGATATGCTGAAGGTCAAGCTTTTGAAAGATTCTACGAAGGATGTCAATTTGTCGATTTAATTGAAGATAAAACCAAAAAGCTTTCATGTAAAGTTTATGACTGTGATTATGCAAACGTTCAGCCTGTTTCAGGTGTAACCGCTAATCTCGCAGCATTTTTCGGTTTTGCAAAACCTGGTGAAAAAGTAATGGCTCTTGAAGTTCCTTCAGGAGGACACATTTCACACGCTGATGTTAGTGCAGCAGGTATTCGTGGTCTTAAAACAGTTTTCCACCCATTAAACAAGGACATTATGAACATTGACATCGATGCAATGAATAAAAAGATTTTGGAAGAAAAACCTCAAATTGTCTTGTTCGGTGGAAGTTTATTCTTATTCCCTCATCCAGTTAAAGAAGCTCGTGAAGCTGCTGATGAAGTTGGAGCTAAAATCATGTATGATGGAGCTCACGTATTAGGTCTTATTGCAGGAGGCCAATTCCAACAACCGTTAAAAGAAGGTGCAGACCTGATGATGGGAAGTACTCACAAGACTTTCCCTGGTCCACAAGGAGGTATTATCCTTTCACACGAAGAAAACGCAGAAATAATTGACAATGCAGTTTTCCCTGGTGTTGTAAGTAACCACCACTTGCACCATTTATTAGGTTTAGGTATTGCAACAGCTGAAATGTTAGAATTCGGTGAAGCTTATGCAAAACAAACCATTAAAAACGCTCAGGCTTTAGGTCAGGCTATGTTTGAGTTAGGATTCAATGTATTATGTGAAGAACAAGGATTTACTGAATCTCACCAAATTGCTGTTGATTTATCTGATATCAGATCAGCATCCGATATTGCTAAAGAATTGGCTGACAATAATGTCATTTTAAACAAAAACCTCTTGCCTGGTGATGACAGGGACAATTCCGATAACCCTTCAGGTGTAAGAATCGGTACTCAGGAAATTACCAGAAGAGGATTAAAAGAAAAAGAAATGACTGAAGTTGCTGAGTTCATTAAACGTGTAGCAGTTGACAAAGAAGACATTGCTGATGAAGTTGCAGAGTTCATGAACCAATACACAAGCTTGGACTATGCATTTTCAGACAGAGACGCATATCAATATCATAAATTATAGATTACTATGAGAATAGGGTTTGCCTTTACTGGAGCAGGTCATTTACTCAATGAATCTGTTCAGCTTGCTGAAAAACTAGCTAAAGATCATGAAGTCACGATATTTCTTTCAGGAGCAGCTGAAGAAGTATTGAAAATGTATGGGCTTTATGAAAGAGTTACCAGATTAACTGGTGGTAAATATAGAGAGCTTGCTACAGATTCCAACCAAAAATTTTCATTTCCAATAACAGGCAGATTCTCACTCGGTAAATATGATTTATTGATTGTTTCACCTGCCACTGCCAATACCGTTTCCAAAATTGTTTACGGTATTGCCGATACTTTAGTAACAAATGTTGTTGCGCAGGCCGGAAAAGGTGCCGTTAAAACATTCATGGTTCCTGTAGATATCCATCCGGGACCTGTTGATACAGTTTTACCTTCAAAAGTTGAAAAAGATAAATGTAAAAATTGTGATGATTGCGTTGCAGCCTTGGCATGTCCTGAAGGTGCAATTATTCCTCATGATGAAATTGACCTGACCAAATGTGTAGGATGTGGCCAGTGCAGAAATTCCTGTCCCTATGATGCAATTTCTGAAGGTAAAATAATTACTATTTATATGCGGGATATTGACATTGAAAATACCCGCAAATTATCTGAAATTGATGATATTCAGATTTTTGAACATCCTGATGATATTTTGGATAATATCTAAAAATCCAATCTATCTCCAATATTCAAATCAATTGAATTTTCTTTAACTTCCAAAACATATCTGGCTTTTTTTGATGCTTTGTAGTATTTCCAGGGTTTTAATGTAACCTTATCAAAAACAATCTTATTTTCATCCAGAAAGTAAACGTCTATTGTAAAGAGCATGAAACAGGTGTGAATGCTTGATCCATATTTTAAAACGATTAACAATCCATAATTGATATCTCTTTTAAACATTAACCCAATGAGTCTTTTGAAATAATTATCGGCTATTTTTATTTTTATCATGGATTATTGCTTATTTAATTCATTTATATTAAATTTAACTCATTTTTAAAAGCAATATTGCTCTTACTTTGTAATTATCAAAAAAGAGGTAAGATTTTACTTGTCATTTAATGCATTTCATGGTCATTTAAAATGATGAATGATTGAATGACTTAATATATTTTCAGCCACACAATCAATTTAATAGAATTTGTAATAAAAATAAGTAAAAACTTTTGGATTAATGTGGATTAACAAAAGTCTTTTTTTCAATTTCACCGCTTTCCATATCTTTCAGGGCACTTTCAAATTCTCCGTTTGAAAATACTCCCGGAATGATGAGTCTTTCTCCCTTATGATTAAATATAAAGCATGGGGTAGCGGTAATTCCATAAGAAACAGCTTCTTCTGCATCAAGGTATACTTCAATATTGTAATAATTGTTTTCAAGAATTTTACTGACTTCGGATTCTTCCAGTCCGCATGATACAGCTATTTCACTTAAAACTTTATTGTCTGCAATATTTTTGTTTTCAACAAGATTTGCATAAAATATTTCCTCAACAAGTTTTAAAGTAACTTCGGGATGCATATTCTGACAGAATTTGGATAATCTTAAAGCATTATTTGAACTTGTAAGTAACATGTCCTTATAATTAATTTTTAAGCCGTCTTCAAGTGCGATTTCTTCTATTTCTCTAATTTTTTCCGATGCCTCTTCTATGGATACATCATTTTTTTCGCTGTATCTTTCAGCAGTGCTTTTTACATGCCTTTTCACGGCTAAGGGTTCAAGTTCAAAAGCTTTCATTTCCCATTCAACATCAATATTTAAGGTTTCAGCTGCTTTTTTAACTCTTTCAAGTCCAATATAAGAATATGGGCAGTTAAAATCAATCATGTAAATAATATTCATCGTTTATCATCTGTCTGCTTGTGAATTTAAAAAATATCTAATCAATAATTTATATATATAATTTATGATATAATTAATTAATGAATATTTTATAATGTTGATATAATTATTTGAATTTAATATTGGTGATAATATGAACGAAATAGGTAGAACATTTACATCAGAATCAGTAACTCAGGGACACCCTGATAAAGTTGCAGACATTATTTCTGATGCTATATTGGATGCGTACATGGCACAGGATAAAAATTCACATGTTGCATGTGAAACTTGTGTAACAACTGATTTTTGTATGGTATTTGGTGAAATAACCTCATCAGCTCATATCTCAGAAGACGAAATTGAAAAAATCATAAGGGACACAATCATTGAAATTGGTTATGATAATCCTGATTTGGAATTTGATGGTCATACATGTAAAGTTGAAAACAGACTCCATGAACAGTCTGCAGATATTAATCAGGGAGTAGACCGTGGAGATGAAGAAACCGGGGCTGGAGATCAGGGAATGATGTTTGGTTTCGCAACCAATGAAACAGAATCATTAATGCCTTATCCAATTGATCTTGCCCGTAAATTAACTAATAAATTAACTGAACTTAGAGAAAGCGGTGAAATTCCATATTTAAGACCTGACGGTAAGGCACAGGTATCAGTAAATTACGATAAAGACGGCAATGTCGTTTCACTTGATGCTGTTGTATTGTCAACCCAGCATGATGAGTCAGTATCAGATAATCAAGATCAATTAAAAGAAGATATCCGTGAAAAACTCTTTAAGGCAGTCATTCCTAAAGGATTAATGACTGAAGACACTAAAGAACATATCAATCCGACCGGTAAGTTTGAAATAGGCGGTCCTCACGGAGATGCTGGTTTAACTGGCCGTAAAATCATTGTAGACACCTATGGGGGATATGCAAGACACGGTGGTGGAGCATTTTCAGGTAAAGACTGTACCAAAGTAGACAGAAGTGCATGCTACATGGCAAGATACATTGCAAAAAACATTGTAGCAAGCGGTCTTGCTGAAAAATGTGAAATCCAGCTATCCTATGCAATTGGAGTTGCAGAACCGACTTCAGTTATGGTAGATACTTTTGGAACCGCTGCAGCAGATTTGGACTTTGAAAAAATTGTACGTGAAAACTTCAAATTAACTCCTGATGGAATTATCGAAACATTAGGTTTAAGAGACGTTACTTATAAACAAACTGCTAAATACGGTCACTTCGGTATTGAAGGACTCCTATGGGAGAAAACCGATAAAGCCGAAGACTTAAAAAAATATATTTAAATTAAACTGAACTTTCCTCTTTTTGAGGATAAGTTTTTAAATTTTTTTTCTTGTTTTTATTTTGAAATTTTTCTATTTTTTTTAAAATATTCATGATTGTAATAACCTTTATTTATTATCTAAAACAAAAGTATAAATATTATAGATTATTAATTTTTGAGGAGTTACAATGCCAATAAACGAGGCAGAAAAATCATACGATCATGATAAGATAGAAAAGAAAGTACAGAAATTCTGGAAAGATGAAAATACTTTCAAAAAAGTCACAGAACTTAGAGAAAAAGGTCCCAAATACTCATTTTTAGATGGTCCACCATATTGTAGTGGAAAAATACACTTGGGTACTGCTTGGAATAAAGTTATTAAAGATTCATATTTACGTTATAAATCAATGAATGGATTTAGTTTAAGAAGACAAGCAGGTTGGGATATGCACGGTCTTCCAATCGAGCATAAAGTAGAGCAATTAATGGGCATTAAATCCAAACAGGAAATCGAAGATACAATCGGAATAGCTGCTTTTGTCGATAAATGTAGGGAATTTGCAATGGAAAATAAGGTGGCTATGGAAGAGGAATTCGACCAGTTAGGAGTTTGGATGGACTGGGATGACCCATACATGACGCTTGATCCGAAATATATGGAATCTTCATGGTGGACATTAAAAAGAGCCAATGACCAGGATTTGCTTGTAAACGACCAGAGAGTAATCAGCTGGTGTCCTCATTGTGGAACAGCACTTGCGGCCGCTGAAATTGAATATGAAGATAAAGTTGACCCTTCCATATTCATTAAATTCCCTGTCACCGGTGAGGAAAATACCTATTTCCTTGTATGGACAACCACTCCTTGGACACTTCCTGCAAATATGGCAATCTGTGCCAATCCGGAATTTGATTATGTTTACGTTTTAAAAGATGGTGAAACCTTGATTTTAGCTGAAAACCTTATGGAAGAGGTTTTAGGCAAACAGGTTAAAATCCATAAAACCAAGATACCTGCCGAATCAGAAGACGAAGAGGACAAAATCATTGAAGAAAAAGAAGTCTTATATGAAGTAATTAAAACAGTTAAAGGTACAGACATTATCGGATTCGGTTATGATTATATTTTGGCAGACGAAATTCCAAAACAAATGGAATTTGATTCAGAAATTGAAAAAGTCCATACAGTATTATCCGGTGACCATGTAGAACTTGGCGAAGGTACAGGTTTGGTTCATACCGCACCTGGACACGGTCCTGAGGACTTTGAAGTAGGTCAGGCCAATGGCCTTCCGATTTTCTGTCCTGTTGGTGAAGACGGATGCTTCACTGAAGATGCAGGCAAATACGCTACTAAATTTACTAAAGATGAAAACCCTCAAATTATTGAAGATTTAGAAAATAAAGGTTTAATGTATAGATCAGAAACCATTGAGCACAGATACGGGGTATGCTGGAGATGTAAAACTCCAATCATTTATATTGCAACCAAACAATGGTTCCTGAAAGTAACAGACATTAAGCAGAAAATGCTGGATGAAATTGCCCGTGTGGAATGGGTACCTAAATGGGCTGGAGAAGGCAGATTCCATGATTGGGTAGATAACGCCCGTGACTGGACAATTTCAAGACAAAGATACTGGGGTATTCCTATTCCTATTTGGGAATGTCCTGACTGTGGTCAAATCAAAGTTATAGGCTCCTTAGACGAATTAAAATCTGAAGCTTTAACAGATATCGATGTATCTGATGCCGAACTCATTCACAGACCATATGTGGATGAAGTTGAAATTAAATGTGACGGCTGTGGAAAAGCTATAAAAAGAATTCCTGATGTTTTAGACGTATGGATTGATTCAGGAGTTGCCGGATGGGCTTCACTTTACTATCCTGAAGAAAAAGAAAAATTCGAAGACTGGTTCCCATATGACTTCATTACTGAAGGTCACGACCAAACCAGAGGATGGTTCTACTCACAATTAGGTACTGGGGTAATTTCAATGGGTAAAAGTCCTTATCAAAAAGTATTAATGCATGGATTTGTATTGGATGATAAAGGAAATAAAATGTCCAAATCATTAGGTAACGTAGTGGCTCCCGAAGAAGTTATTGAAAAATACGGTGCTGATGTATTAAGATTCTATCTCTTATGGGCTTCAAAACCGTGGGATGATTTGAAATTCGTATGGGATGAACTCCTCAACATCAACAAAATGTTCAACATCTTATGGAATGTTTATGTATTTTCAACCACTTACATGTCCCTCGATAACTTCAATCCTGTTGAATTAACTGAAGATGATATTATTTTAAGATTGGAAGATAAATGGATTATATCCAGAGCCAATACATTAGTTAAAGAAGTTGCTGAAGACTTAGATAATTTATTCTTCCATAAGGCAACAAGAAAAATCAATAATTTCATCCTTGAAGATTTAAGCCGCTGGTATGTAAGGCTCATCCGTGGAAGAACCTGGGTTGAAAGTGACGACCCTGATAAATTGGGTGCATATTACAGTTTATACACTGCACTCATCAAATTAATTTCAGTTTTATGTCCAATAGCTCCTCATGTATCAGAAGAAATCTATGAAAACCTTGTAAAAGGCGTTAATCCTGATGCACCTGAAAGTATCCACATGAATGACTGGGGATACGATGAAGATGCAATTGATGAGGAACTGGAATCTAAAATGGATGTTGCACGTGAAGTTATCGATGCATCCATTAGAGCCCGTGATATTGCACAATACAAACTCAGATGGCCGGTATCAGATATTACAGTAGTATCTCAGGATGAAGATGTTTTAAAAGCTATTGAAGAGTTGACTGATATTATTAAAGATCAATCTAATACTAAAGAGGTCTTATGCGCCAGTGAATTTGAAAAATTATCATTTAATGCAAAACCGAACCTTAAAACCTTAGGCCCAAGACTCAAGGGAGATATGGGTAAAGTAATGGGTGCTTTAAAGCAGGGTGACGGTAATCAAATCAAGGCAGACCTTGAAGCTAATGGAAGTATAACCATCGAAGGACATGAATTGTCATCAGATGATATATTATTCGACTCAGAACTTCCGGATGATTTCGTTTCATCAGAGTTTGAAGGCGGAAATGTATTTGTAAATACTAATATCACATTAGAAATTAGGCAAGAAGCTATGGCTCGTGAATTAATTAGAAGAATTCAGGACATGAGAAAAGATTTGGATTTGGATGTCGAAGCAAACATTAATGTTGATGTAGAAACATCCGCTGAATTTAAAGACTTAATCGTTCCTCAATCTGAGTTCATATCTCATGAAGTAAGGGCAGATAGCTTAATTATAACTGACAGTGAAGAATGCAGTAAAGACTCTAAAGATTATACCAAAGAATGGGATATTGAAGGAGAAAAAGTAATTATTTCAATTAAAAATTAAGGTGTTAACATGACTTTAGCTGATTCTGAAATTGAATATATTGAAGGAATCCTTGGTAGGAAAATGAATGAACTGGAAGAAGGAATGCTTGATGTAATGTTTTCAGAGCACTGTTCCTACAAAAGCAGCAGACCGTTTTTAAGAGCTTTTCCAACAGAAGGAGAAAACATTATTTTAGGTCCAGGTGACGATGCAGGACTTGTATCTGTAACCGATAAGTATGCATTGGCTGTAGGTATGGAATCTCACAACCATCCATCTGCTATCGAGCCTTATGGTGGAGCAGGTACCGGTATTGGAGGAATTTTAAGAGATATTATATCAATGGGTGCTATGCCTATTGCACTTTTGGATTCACTCAGATTCGGGCCAATGGAAGATGAAAAATCAAGATATCTATTCGAGCATGTTGTAAAAGGAATTTCCGATTACGGTAACCGTGTTGGTGTTCCAACCGTTGCCGGTGAAATCGAATTTGACGAATCCTTTAGAACAAATCCTTTAGTTAACGTAATGTGTGTAGGTCTTGTTGAAAAAGAAAACATTGTCCGTGCTCAGGCACCTAACTTTGGCGATGTATTCCTTTTAATGGGTGGAACTACCGGTCGTGATGGAATTCACGGAGTTACCTTTGCATCTGAAGAGTTAACATCTGACTCTGAAACTGAAGACAGGCCTGCTGTTCAGGTTGCAGACCCGTTCACCAAAAAAAGAGTTCTTGAAGCATCACTCGAAATTTTAGAAAAAATTGATGTTAGCGGTGTTAAAGATTTAGGTGGTGGAGGTCTTACCTGCTGTATTTCTGAGCTTGTTGACGCTTCAAACAATGCAGCATTTGTTGATTTACGTGCCATTCCTTTAAGGGAAACTGGTATGACTCCATATGAAATTATGCTTTCCGAATCACAGGAGAGAATGGTATTTGTAATAAATCCTGATGATGTGGAACTTGCTCAGCAAATCTGTGACAAACATGAAATCGTCTCAGCTGTCATTGGTGAAGTTCGTGAAGGAAACAACATGATTATTTCAGATGACGGTGAGGAAATTGCAAACCTGCCTACTATTCTTTTGGCAGATCCGCCTTCCATTGACAGACCTTTAGAAGAAATTCCTGAAGATTTGGAAAAAGTGGAAGTTGCTCATCCACCAATCAAAGAATCCTTACCTAAATTATTGTCTTCACCTAATATCGCTTCAAAAAGCTGGGTTTACAAACAGTATGACCATGAGGTTCAGGTAAGAACCGTTGTAAAACCTGGTGATGACGCTGCTGTTTTAAGAATTGATGATGAAACGGCTATTGCACTTACAACAGATTCCAATACTATTCACACTAAATTGTCTCCGTTTGATGGGGCTGCAGGATGTGTTGCTGAAGCAATACGTAATGTTGTTTCAATGGGAGCCACTCCTTATGCAGTTGTTGACTGTCTTAACTTCGGTAATCCTGAAAAACCTGAAATATTATGGCAATTCAAGACAGCTATTGAAGGTATGAGTTTGGTTGCTGAGAAATTTGAAGCACCCGTTATCAGCGGAAACGTAAGTTTCTATAATGAAACTGAAGGAATTAAAATCAATCCTACTCCTGCCGTTGGAGTTATTGGAGTTGAAAATATTGAAAATATCAGAACTATGGACTTTAAAAATGAAGGAGATAAAATCTTACTAATTGGTAAGACATTTGATGAGTTAACAGGTTCTGAATACCACCGTGCAATCCATGATTTGGAAAAAGGTGTTGCTCCAAGAATCAGGGTTGATGATGAAGTTGCAAATGCAAAAACCATCTTAAAGCTATTGGATGAAGATGCTGATAAGAATATCACAGCAATACATGATGTATCTGCAGGCGGTTTAGCTATTGCACTTTCAGAAATGGTTATTTCTTCTGAAAAAGGTTGTGAAGTAGAGTTAACCAGTGATGAATTGGATGAAAATCAATTACTTTACTCAGAAAGTCACGCCAGATATTTAGTGACTGTTAAAGCTGATGCATGTGATGAAATTTTATCAAAAATAGATGTTCCTGTAACTGTTATAGGGGAAGTTAAAGGAGATGTCTTAAAAATCAATGATAATGAATTCACAATTGATGAGTTAAATAACTCTTATCGTGGAGTTATTGAAAAATATATGGCATAAATATAATTAGTTGGCTGGTGTTTACATGTTTTTATCTAAATTAGACTCTTTAAGCGATGCTTTAAAGCTTATTGATGAAAATCAAAAGATTATGGATACCGAAGAGGTTCCATTAACCGAAGCACATAAAAGAGTTTTAGCTGAAGAGATTATTGCATATCATAACTCACCTCCATTTGACAAGTCTGCAATGGATGGATTTGCACTTAAAGGGGAAAATACGTTCGGTGCATCACAGTCCAATCCTAAAACATTAAAAATAGTCGATGCAATTGGTGCTGGAGATTTCTGTGACAAGACAATACATGAAGGGGAAGCTATTGTTATTGCCACAGGTGCACCGGTTCCTGAGGGGGCAGATGCTGTTTTAATGAAGGAATACACTACAACAGATGGTGATGAGTTAACAATTTATTCTCAGGTTACTCCTGGAGAAAATGTTTCTCCAAAAGCTGAAGATATCAAAAAAGGATCTCAAATTCTATCTAAAAATACTTTTATCAGATATCAGGAAATGGGATTAATCGCTTCAGCAGGTTACGATAGTGTTAAAGTTTATAAAAAACCTAAAATCAAATTAATAATTACAGGTAATGAGTTAGTCGAACCTACAAAAGAGGAAATAGATAAGGCTAAAATTATAAACTCAAATTACTTTACTATTAAATCTATGATTGAAGATGCAGGAGCATGTGTAAGCATTGCCCATGCAGGCGATACCTTTGAAGAAGTCCGTGAAGAAGTTTTAAAGGCAAGTGAAGAATATGATGTTATCATGACTACTGGCGGAACGGCCATCAGTAAAGGTGACGTTGTACTGGACGTAGTTGATGATTTGGGGGATATTCTTTTCCACGGCGTTGCAATAAGGCCAGGTAAACCTATTGGTGCAGGTATCATCAACGGTAAAATGATATTTACCTTTTCAGGCCAGCCTGTAGCGGCCATGTCTCAATTTGATATATTTGCCCGTAAATATTTATTTAAAATGCAGGGCAGAGACTTTGATTTTCATATTGTTAAAAGGGAAGCAAAATTAAAGATTCCTTCCCAGCTTGGAAGAACAGATTTCATCCGTGCATTTACTGATGATGATTATGCAAGACATATCTTAAACAGAGGTTCCGGCATTATCCGTTCAATGGTAGAGGCTAACAGTTATATTATAATTAATGAAAACGATGAAGGATATCAGAAAGGCGATATAGTTGATGTTGTATTTTTTGATTCCCTGCTTTGGTAGTTAATAAGGTGTTAAAATGAATGGAATTTATTATTATGTGATAGCTTTCTTTGTTATATGGACAATAGCTTTAATTTTTAATAATAAATTATCCAATTATGGTTTTGATATTGATTTTCCGATAATAATGTGGAGAACTGAAAGACTTCGCGGATTAATTAAGCGAATTTCTGACATATCTCCCCGCTTTTGGAAATATTTCATGACGCTGGGTATTGCAGTATCATTTGTCACGATGATAGGTATGGCATGGCTTTTAATATCATCAATTGAAACTGTAACAACCACTCCTTCGGTATCTCTCGTTATTCCTGGAGTTGAAATGCCCGGTTCATCAATTTATGTACCTTTAGGTTATGGATTAATTGGTCTGGCTACTGTATTGGTGATTCACGAGTTTTCACATGGTATCTTAGCTGTCAGTGAAAAGATAAGCATTAAATCCATTGGTTTATTGCTATTTGCAATAATTCCCGGTGCATTTGTAGAGCCTGATGAAGATGAATTGAAAGAATCTTCCAGATTGTCACAGCTTCGGGTTTATGCTGCAGGTTCCATTGCAAACATGTCCCTTGCAGCTGTTGCACTGGTAATATTCTTGGTGATTTCATCATATGCGATACCAGGTAATTTTTCTGAAAACGGTATTGAAATCAATCGTGTTGTAGGTGACTCTCCGGCCAGTGAACATCTAAAGGAAGGAATGATAATCGAATCAATTGATAATCACACAATTGACAACTCAACCAGCTATTTGGATGTTGTCAGTTCATTTAAGCCTGGAGATAACGTAACTGTGGGAACGAATGAGGGATCATACACGCTGACGCTGGATAAAAATCCGAACAATGAATCAGTAGGATACTTCGGTATACAGGCCGGCAAACATTATGAATTGAAAAGCAATGCTTTCGGTCCGCTGCCTTGGATATACTTTAGTTTATTAGAATTATTCCAATGGATGTTTATTTTGAATTTAGGAATCGGTACATTCAATTTACTTCCAATGAAACCTTTAGATGGTGGTAAAATGCTTGAAATCCTATTAAGCTATAAGCTTCCGGAAAATATCTACAAGCCACTTGTCAATTCAATATCAGTTATCATGGCAATGATTATTGTTTTCAGTATTGTGGCCAGTTTCATATAGATTTACTTATTTTTATATTATTTTTTAATTATTAACTTTTATTATTTTACATATTCATTAAATATTTTTAATAGTTTTATATTAACCTATTAAATTATTGATGGTTATTTCAAGTAAATGCTATCAAATGTTGGTGGGAAAAATTATTTTTTCAGATTCTTGATTTCATTTTTTAACTTTTCAATTTCTTTGTCATATCCTTCCAGTTTATTTTCAAGTTCTTTGATTTTTTTTTCTTCTATGCTAGGCTGGTTTATATGTTCTTTTAATTCTTTAATGACTATTGAGAATAATAACATTCCTACAACAGATGCAAATAACATTATTGGGTAAATATTTTGAATGAAAGGAAATGAAATGTCTGGTGGGCTCAATGTAACGACTAGTAACATATCAAATCCTGTAAATAGAAACATTAGTAATATGGCATGAAGAGTTTTAGGGAATTTTTTATCATTCCAAATAAAGGTTAGACTTCCGATAACTCCGCTGAGCACCGTTGAAATTGCACATGGCAGGGCAGTTGCTCCTCCTAGGGTAAATCTGTATGCTCCGGATATTAATCCTACAGGTATTCCAACAACAGGACCTCCAAATAAACCGCTGATCATAACTATCAGGCATCTGATGTTGGCGGGGGTATCATTAACAGTTACATGGGCATATGAAGCAAAAAGCCCAATTGCTGCAAATATGATAAGACATTTTAGTTGATTTTTTTTAGTAAAATTTCCAAGTATAATCTCTTTAAAGGATTTTAAGTTAGTTGCAAGGATAAGAAAGATTAAAACTCCACATAAAATTCCAAACATTTCTAAATATGGTCCAAAATAAGTTTTAGCGTCAATTTTACTTCCAAAATAAGAAGTCATGATACCTATTACACACATTATGAGTATATATGACATTCCATAAAGGGGATTATTTCCTCTGTTTTTTATTTTAGGCAATTTTCCGGATACATATCCTAAAATACTCAAGGTCGCTATGGCGGCTGCAATATCCTGGAAAGTTTCTAAACTGATGCCAATTCCAAATTTTGAAAAATGAGAAATCAATCCTATAAGAAGTACAATATTTGAAATTATCAATAATGAATATAGTATATTCATTTTCCAATAATTGCTGATTTTAAATTTTTTTTCTGTCATTGAAATCGCTAAGAACTTAGTTTTAATAATATTTCAGTTCTTAATATATTGGTGATATTATTAAAGTTTTTTCAATTTGGTGGTTCTGGTGTAAAAAATAAAAATAATTGAAAGAAATTAATCTTTCAATTTAGAAGTATCTTTCTAAAATACCTTCTAAGATTTTGTAGTGACGACCTTCGTCTTTGGAACTTTCTCTGAAGAAATCAGCAGCGGTTTCGATTCCAGCTTCTTGAGCTTTTTCAGAAGCTTCTCTTTTTTCAGCGTTAGCCATTTTTTCTCCGCCCATCATCCATTCGATGTTTGCTTTGAGGTCATCTTTAATGATTCCGTTCATTTCACAGAATCTTGCAGCATGTTCTGCTTCTTCCCATGCTAATCTTTTGAATACTTCAGCTAATTCTCCGTAGCCTGCTCTGGAAGCTTGTCTGGACATAGCTAAGTAGATTCCTACTTCGTTAGTTTCACCTTCAAAGTTTCCTGCAACGAATTTTTCTACAGGAGTTCCTTTTGTAATTCCAATTTCATGTTCGTATTTTACCATATTAATACATCTCCGTTTTGGATATTGATTGTTTTATTTCAACAACTATAAATAATTATAATTCTTTACAAGCTTGAGCTAATTTTTTACCTAATTCATAGCTTGCTTCGTTTTCATCTTCATTTGGTACAAAGTAGATTTCTTGGGATTCTACAACATCAAATCCGCAGTTACCTAATTCTTCTGCGAGTTTATCAGGAGCTCCTCCTCTTCCACCCATGGAACCAAAGGTTACAGCTTTTCTTTCAATGCCGGTTCTGTTGAATAAAAGACCTTTCAAGTAGTACATAATGTCTCCGATACTTGGGTATGGCACATCATTGATGGTTGGATCACCGATAGCTATTCCTTTACTTGTCAAGATACTTTTAACAATTTCTGATCTTTCATCTTCGTGTAAGAAGAAGATTTCAACATCATATCCTTCAGACATTGCACCTTCTGCAATTTCGTGAGCCATGGTTTGGGTTGAGTAGTGCATTGTGTCGTAAATGATTGTGATTTTGTCTTCACAAACACCGGTAGCCCAGTTCTGGTAAGCTCCGATTACTTGCATAGGGTCTTTCCAGATTTGACCGTGGGATGGAGCAATCATTTTGATTTGTTCGAGTAAACCTAATTCCACTACTTCATTTAATTTTTTAAGTACTAATTTTGAGAGTGGAGTGATTAAGTTTGCATAGAATTTTTGTGTTGCATCCATTAATACGTATTCAGGGATTTCATCACTGAATCTTTGTGTGAAACATAAGTGCTGACCAAATGCATCGTTAGGGAATAAAATTCCGGTATCATCAGCGAGTAATGTGAACATGCTGTCTGGCCAGTGGAGTAAGAATGCATCCAAGAATGCTAAGGTTCTTCCGCCAACATCTAATGTGTCACCGGTTCCAACAGTTATAAATTCAGCACCTTCTAAGTTAGGGTAATGTTTTAAAAGACCTTTTACAGCGATTTCAGTACAGTAAATTGGTGCTTCAGGGAATCTTTTGTGTAAATCATATAAAACACCAGAGTGGTCTTTTTCCACGTGGTTTTGAATGATGTAGTCAACTTTTACATCTCTTCCTTCTTGAGCGAATGCATCGTCGATACGTGCCATCATTTCAGCAGTTTTTCCAGGGTAAGCATTATCAATTATTGCTACTTTGTCTTCACCAAATACAATGTATGCGTTGTATGTTGTACCATCTAAGGTATATCCGTGGTAAGTTCTTAAATCCCAGTCAAGAACACCAATCCAGTATACTCCTTCAGCTATTTTTTGAGCGTTAGCTTTCATTTTTATTCCTCAAATAAATTTTGTTTTAATCTATACGAATGATATATAGATTTAATGTTATTTTTGTTAATGTGCATATATATAGATTATGATTAATGAAATTGTTCGTTTTTGAAATTGAACAGTTAGAAATATTTTTTTAAATCTTTTTTTCACTTTAATCATTTTTCAAAAAATTATGTTCTTAGTTAAATATATTAACCTAAAAATCTAAATTAATTTTAAGAGGTGTAAATTAATGGGGGAAGATAAACCGATACAAATATTCTCAAGTCCCGAAAAAAATATAGGTGTAAATGTAGTTAAAAGTCCAGTAAAACTTACCATTTTAGAAATGTTAAGAAGCAGTGAAATGGAATTCGATGAAATTGTTTCTAATACTGGTAAATCAAAATCTACGGTTTCTGTACACTTAAAAAGATTAAGGGAAATGGGAATTGTATCATTTAAAATTCATCCTAATGATAATAGAAAAAAGATTTTTTATATTAATTCCAAATATTTGGGCTCTGTTAATCTTAAAGAACAAAAGGAGCTTGAAGAGACCCAAAAAGAATATTTGGTCAACAATATTATCAATGATAATGGAGATTTTACACTCTTATTATTCCATACATTAAGATCAATGCTTATTCAGGAAGGAATCAACATAGACCCGGTATTGCAGGCAACGGGAAACCAAATCGGAAAATCATTATTTGATTCCTTATATGATGAGGATTTAAACCAGTTCTTAACAAACATTGGAGAATTTTGGGAAAATCAGGGATTAGGCAGAGTCTCATTTGAAATTGGGGACATAATTAAAGTAACTTCTGTCGATTGTTTTGAATGCGGATTATTACCAAAAACAGGTAAACCTGCATGTTTTTTAGATACTGGTATTTTTGAAGCATTATTTAGCGAATACTTCAATTCACCGGTTAGTGTAATTGAAATTCAATGTTATACTATGGGTGACGGCAAATGTGTTTTCGAAATTGAACCATTAAACTAGACTCAGTCATCTAGTTTAATAATTGTTGTAGTTAGATAGGGTTTATCTTTTGAAAAACCTTCAATAACTTTTTCATTTTCACGGGTACAATTTTGAACGGAATAAATGTCGGTTGTACGTTTGTTATTTTCAATTTTTAATTCTAATTTACGCATATTTCTTGATGCTTTCATTAAAGCTATTGCATTACTGTGTTCTATTACCTCATCCAACCTATCATCGATTTTTGGAACAACAGATAAAATATCATTCTGTTCGACTAATGCTTCATTACGGGCAGCCGCACAGGCAGTAAATGCAGTAATTCCAGGAACAGTTTCAATTTCATAAGCTCCTTTCAATTTCTTTTGAACATATGAATAGGTACTGAAAATAGATGGATCTCCAAGTGTAATAAATGCAACGTCACGTCCGGTATCGAGATATTGTGCAATTAATTCAGAAGCGGATGTCCAGACTCTTTCAAGTTCCTCTTTATCTTCTATCATTGGAAATATTGGTTCTACCAACATTAATTTTTTGTAATCTTTTCTGCCTTCAATAACAGGTTTGACAATTGAAAATGCTATACTTTCTTTTTCTTTTGAGGATTTTGGTGAAAAAACGACTGGAACTGTTTCTAAGATTCTAACAGCTTTTAAAGTCAATAATTCAGTATCTCCAGGTCCAACACCAATTCCATATAATTTTCCTCTTTCGGCCATATTATCACTTATAAATATTTCTCGTCAAATGCTCTTATATAATTTATTTATACTATACATTACTAATATATTTTTGATGTCAAATTCTATGTTTTGTCCAAATTGTGGTATGCTTAAAAGCAATTGTATTTGTAATAATAAGAAATCTAGTGAAAAAAAGGCTTCTGCTAATTTATTTAGTTTTACAAAGCCAAGGTCATCTTCAATTTTAGATGATGAGATTCCAGAAGTCTATTCAATTGAAGACCATAAAATGCAGGTCAATAGATTTTTCGAACTTAAAGAGCAATACCCTAATATTGATGAGGATATAATTGAAAATTTCCCATTCTACGAACCTAGATTAGGCCAGTTTCAGATTATTCAGGATATTGATGATGCAATTAAGCAGGGCTATAAATATATCATTCTGGAAGCCGGAACAGGTACTGGTAAGTCAGCTATTGCTACAACACTTGCTAAAATGTACGGTTCCGCTTATATATTAACAATGACAAAACAGTTGCAGTCACAGTACAGCGACGAGTTTAAGTTCCCTTTGGTTAAAGGAAGATCCAATTTCTCATGTCTGCATGATGGACTTGATGTTACCTGTGATATGGGTGCCTGTAAGACTTCTCCAACATCAAGCAATTTCTTCTGTGCTTTCGGTGTTGCCAAAAACCCTACTTTGGACGCTGAGATGGCTTTTGAGGATTCCTTTGGGGGTGCTGTATTTTACCAGTCATGTGACCATTGTCATTACTGGGAGCAAAAGGCAAATGCAATCAACTCTCCGATTACTTTAATGAACTATGATTATGCGATAGCCGAATTGAATTACGTTAAGCATTTCGGTACTCGTTCACTTCTCATTCTGGACGAGGCCCATAATATCGAATCCAAATTAATGAATACGATGGAAGTCAATCTGTATAATCACCGTCTGGAAAAAGACATAAGCAAAGTCATTTCCAAAGAAACCCTCAATGACGGTGAACTTGAGGATTGGCTTATGGAAATAGCAGCCATCAGCGAGTCATATGAGGACATTGAAATTAAAGATTTGTCCAAAAATAAGGCAGATAGAATAAGATCCACTATTTCAAGACTCAAAACCCTTAAGAAAAACCTTGAAAGTGAACCTGAAAACTGGGTTATCGACACCAATGAAGCGGGTGTTTCATTCAAACCATTAAGAGTCCATCATTATGCTAAAGACAGTTTGCTTAAATATGGTGATGTTGTCATTTTCATGAGTGCAACGATTTTATCCAGCAATCTCTTTTCGAAATGGCTGGGTTTATCTCCGGATGAAGTCTATCATATTAAAGTGGACAGTCCGTTTTCTAAAGAAAAAAGACCTATTATTTTAAATACAGTTGGAAAAATGTCTAAAAATAGGATTAAAAAGACTGCACCTAAAACAATTCCGATTTTAAAAGAAATTCTTGAAAAACATAAGGATGAAAAAGGATTAATTCACACTAACAGCTATAAGTGCCAGCATTTCATCAATAATAATCTGATTAATTCAAGATTAATATCACATAATTCCGATAATCGTGAGGGAATCCTGAATTACTTTGAAAAAGATGAAAATCCATTAGTGTTAGTTTCTCCATCAATGAGTGAAGGTGTGGATTTGCCTTATGATAAATGCAGATTCCAGGTTATTTATAAAATTCCTTTCCCGTATCTTGGAGACAAACAGATTAACATGAGAAGAAAAACCGATCAAAAGTGGTATGCATATAAAACGGTAATGACATTAATGCAGGCATATGGTCGTGGTATGCGTGCAGAGGACGATTACTGTTACACATATATTCTGGATTCAGATATTAATATGGTGCTTAAAAGTCCGATTTACAGGTCTTTGGTTCCGGATTTCTTTAAGGAAGCTTTGGTTAGGGTAAAAAAATAGTTAATTTAGTTTCCATTAATCACCATATCTGTTAAATAATTTTAAAAAAAGTAGCGGACCTGGAGGGATTTGAACCCCCGATTTCAGGATCCGAAGTCCTGTGTCATTCCTGACTAGACCACAGGCCCAATATATAAATATTATTCTTTATTTTCTTTTAAATCTTCAACATCTGCAAAGATATCATCAATAGACTCGCCATCAAGTTGAGCTTGTTCATAGTCTTTTTCTTCAATTTCTTCTTTGATTAATCCTTTGTTATCTGGAGATTTTTCACGTGCAGGAGGGAGATTTTCAACATCTATTTCCTCCGGTTCTGAAGTTGATGGCTCTTCTGGTTTTTTCACGGTTTTAGAAAAAGAGTTTTTTAGATTGCTTTTAAGCTCATCCATGTCGAACTCACCGATTTTGTATGATTCTTTATCTAATGGAATGTTGCTTTTAGGAATAGTTGGTTTTTCGGGTTTATCTTCAACTTTTTTCAACTTTTCCTTTTCTTCATCATCATTCATTGATTCGAACATACTCTCAAATGGATTTTTAACATTCAATAGTTTAAATAATCCATAAATGATTAATAATGCTCCGATAATTATTAAAACAACAACTAAAAAGTTATTTTCACCGGAAACAACATTATCCACTATTCTATCAGTTCCGGAATTATAGACTACAACTGAAGCAACAATAAATATGATTCCTAAAATCAAACTAATGATAGCTAAAATCGGTTTTTCACCAATTTTCATGTTAACCATACTGTCAAAGTTATCATTAATTGTGTCTTCAAAGTCTGAAGGCTCATTAATTACCTGTGATTGACCGTCTATTTTTTCGTTAATATCAGTTTCAATAATGAAATTTTCATCAATTTCAGCTTCATCTTCTAGATTAATTACATTAGGAGAATCTTTACCCGGACGATAAATATACTCGTCATCGATTTCGTAATCCTCATGGGGTTCGTTTAAAAAGCGGATTAACTCTTCATCCTCTTCGATGTCGTCATATTCATCGATTTCTGATTTTTCTTCTAATTCTTCATCATTCATATGATCAAACATATTTTTCAAATTAGAAATTCTGTTTTCTTTATCTGGGGAATCTTTCATAATCGTCCTCTTAGTTGTAATTTCTCCATTTATGTCCGCATTTGGCACACTCAAATATCCTTGTAGGTGCTTCATCTGCACTACGGGTTTGTTTGAGTTCATAATATGCTCTGTCGTGACCGCATTCAGGACATATTTCGGTAATTTCTGATCTTAAATCTTCAGCCTCACCCATGTCAACAACACCCTGCTTTCCTTTTACTTCTTGTGAAACGGAATATTCGTTGTTGTCTGAAGATAAATCTTTTGTATATCCACATGAACATTTAAGTTTATTGTCATTAGGAAGTAACATTGCTCCACAATCTGGGCAAAATTCCATTTTATCAACCTCAATTTTTTTCTTTTATCTATTTTAAATTTTTATTTCAAATTATATAAAGTTATATTTTTCATTGATTATAATATTTACTTAACAATAGAATTTAGGCAATCATTTATAATTTTTTCATGGTCAAAAGCAAGATTTATTTTTTCCAAATCTTTTTTTGTAAAAATGGCTATATCACATGCATCATCTGCAGCTTTCATCTGGGCCATATCTCCTTTTGCAGTATAGGTAATGCTTACAGTGTGTCCTCTCGGGTCTCTTGAAGGATCGGAATACACTCCGACAAGTTTATTCAGTTTTACATGAATGCTGGTTTCTTCGAGAGCTTCTCTTGCTGCTGCATCTTCCACGCATTCGCCATAATCTACAAATCCTCCGGGCAATGCCCAGTAATCCTTATATGGTTCATTTTTACGTTTTATCAAAATAAAGTTTTCATCATCGTCAAAAATAAAAATATCTGTCGTTAAGCTGGGATTTTTATATTTTCCCATAAAAACCACACAAAAAAATAATAATTATTGAAGTTATAAATTTTCTTCAATAAGTTGTTTAAATGCTTCACTGTCTGCTTTAAGTTGTTCAGCAGCTTTTTTCAGTGCTTCTTTTGGATCTGCACCATTGGTTTTAATGGTCATTATTGGTTTGCCGGTAAGCGGGTGGTCAATGTTGTAAACTGCATATTCAACATTTTCGTCTTCCATTAAGATATGTCTAAGTGCATTGCATACTCCATGACTTTCATCTTCAATTTCAAATTCTATTTCATTTGCACTTTTATTGAGAATTCTGATATCATTCATATTATCTACCTGATTATTCATTTACATAGTTTATTGAAACTTTACGTTTTTCTTTTTTATTACATGAATTACATTGAACTTCATCTTTTTTCTGGGTGGTGTGCATATAATCTCTGCAACGGGTACACATTGCTTTTAGGACACCGCAATCTTTATCTACAGTACTTAAATCAACATTATCTCCAGTTATTTTAACTACTTTAGCCTGTACAATATCCCCTATTCTAAATGCATCGCTTAATTTTTCCAAATAATCTTTTTTGGCTTGGGATATGTGGATTGCACCCATATAAGGTAATGCTAAAGGTCTTGGATTATCTTTAATACAATCAATATTGATGTTTGCTCTTTGTGGCTTAATGTCGGTTATTTGACCGTATACTATATCGCCTTTCTTTAAAAGAGCAGGTTTTCCAAGTTTTGAGTCAACTGAGATAACTCTCTTTTTCTGGTTAATCTTGACATTTCCTAGTACTGATGATTTAATTTCTCCATCGTCATCATAAGTACCTTCTCCAGGTACATACTGTTCAATTATTCCTAATTTGTCTCCTGGCATTACAATTCGTTCTTCATTCTCGCCCATATTAAATCACCAAAGTAAGAAAAAATTTCATTAATATAATAATTTTATCAATGTTTATATTTAAATTTAGTGTACTATCTTCGTCTGAAGAGGATTTCATCCAACTGATAATTTTCCCATTCCCGTTTATTTAAAACAATTTCAAGTTCCTGTGGGGTTATAAGCGGTTTTTTATACATTTGGGAATCATCAATTGCTATTCTTGGACATGCAGTAACTATAAATGCATCTAAATCAAAGTATGGCAGCAGTACGTCGGGGTTAACATTGTCCACCATTATCAGATATCCTTCCATGCCGCTGTCCTTAAGCAGTTTCTTTATTTCTTTTGCAAGTTCAAGTCGGTACTGACCTTCTTTTGATGAGACTATAATTCCCCACTTTTTCGCTTCTCGCGCTTTTGTAATTCTTGCAAAGCGTATTCTTAAAATCCTGTCAGCGTATTCAGTCATTTCTCTTAATTCATTATTATATGGATCAAGGGCATAAACTGGCGATTTGGTAAATAAATAAATTCCCAATGGGTGGAAATTACCGCTTCCAATGAAGAGATAAACTTCAGCATCCAGATTCTTAATGGAAGAAAAGTTACAGCCTAAAACCTGACCTTTTCTTGTGCTTTTAGAAGAACCGAGTACAACTTCTTTTCCGTTGTCTTCAAGGAAATCCTTCATTTCATTCAATAAATGTAAATGTTGAGTTGTTGTAACCAATGCAACTCTTGAATAGTCTTTTAATGCTTCAAGACATTTTTTAAGGTCTTTTTTAACGTCAATATTGGCAAAGGCTTCTATAAATAGTGTAGGAATTTCATACCTTATCGGCAGCGGGGTGTGACCGAAATGAATGATTAAGTCAACTGAATCCTTCATTTTATAATCGCTAACATCGCAGGCTCCAAAACAGGGATCTCCTGAAATGATTACGTTAACATCACATTCCTCTTCAATTTCACGTGCAATGTTTACTGCCTGCATTTTAAGGCCTTCGGGAAACTGAAGCCCCACGGTCTTGAAATTTTTGGAATTGATTTTACGGATTGCTCTGTCCAAATCCATATTGTATAATGACATTTTAATCTTCAATTGTTTTTTCAATGACTACTTTTCCGTCAATGACGTCAAGTTTAACTATTGATAAAACGTCCATGCCGGTTTGCTTTTCGACAATTTCTTTTCCTTCGCCTTTTTCAATAACGGCAACGATTGATTTGATTTCCAAATCCAAATCTTTTAAGGTATCAATCAATGCTATTAATGTTCCTCCGGTACTTACAACATCATCAATGAGCAATATCTTTTCACCTGCATGCAAATCATTAATGAAAAGTTCTGAAGAGCCGTAACCTGTTTTTTGATGTACCTGATATTCACCTTCAAGGCCGTATTGTCTTTTACGGATTACAACAAAAGGTATGTCTGTTGCAAGGGATAATGCTGTAGCCAAATGAATTCCCATAGCTTCAACAGCCACAATTTTATCAACGTCCAGGTCTGCATATTTATGTACAGCCAAAGACAATTCTCTCAACATTTTAGGGTCCATTGCAGGAACACCGTCACTGATGGGATTTACAAAATAATTATAATCTCCTTTTTTAACAATTGGGGATGCTTCCAAAGATTTTTTTACTTCCTCTAACATAGTCTCACACAAAAATTTTAAAACTTAATATAAATATAAGTATATCATAATATAATTTATAAATTTATTTAAAAGTGATATCATGCTTGGAAATTTAGGAGAAAATCTCACTAATACGATGAAGAAATTAGTGGGAATGTCCGTTATTGATAAAAAAACAATAAAAGAAGTTGTTAAAGATATTCAACGTGCATTAATTCAATCTGATGTTAATATTGCTTTAGTTTTAGATTTATCCAAAAAAATTGAAGAAAGAGCTCTTGAGGAAGAACCTCCAAAGGGTATTACTCCAAGGGAACATGTTATAACAATTATTTATGAAGAAATGGTAAATCTCTTGGGCAGTGAAGCTGCAACCTTGGATATTAACGAAAGGCCTTATAAAATATTGTTCTTGGGGCTTCAGGGTAGTGGTAAGACAACCACCATTGGAAAATTATGTAGATACTTACAGAAAAAAGGTTTCAACCCTGCTGTTGTATGTACAGACACATGGAGACCTGCAGCTTATGAGCAATTAAGACAATTGACTGAAGAAATGGACGTCCCTCTTTATGGTGATCCGAATAATAAAAACGCATTGGAATTGGCTGAAAACGGGTTAAAGGAATTTAAAAATCGTAAAGTTATCATTTTCGATACTGCAGGTAGACATAAGGAAGAGTCTGATTTGATTGCAGAAATGGATGAATTGGACAATATCATTAATCCTACCGAAGCTATTCTCGTTATTGACGGAACAATCGGTCAGCAGGCTGGTGAACAGGCTAGAGCATTCTCACAGGCCACTGACATTGGTTCAATCATCATTACAAAACTTGACGGTTCAGCAAAAGGTGGGGGCGCATTGTCCGCTGTTGCAGAAACCGGAGCTCCGATTAAATTCATCGGTACAGGTGAGAGAATTGATGACTTTGAACTCTTTGATCCTGAAAGGTTTATTTCAAGACTGCTTGGAATGGGAGACATTAAAAGTTTAATAGAAAAGGCTGAAGAGAACATCGATGAGGATATTGCTGAAAAAACCATGAACAACATGCTTAAAGGTAAATTCACCCTTGTTGATATGAAAAATCAGTTTGATATGATGAATAAGATGGGTCCTATGCAGCAGGTATTGAACATGATTCCTGGAATGGGTAATAAGATTCCTAAAGAGGCATCAAAAATGACTGAAGAGAAAATTGAACTCTACAAGATTATGATGTCATCAATGACTCAGGAAGAGATGGAAAATCCTAAAATCATCAAACAGTCCAGAGTTCAAAGAATTGCTCGTGGTGCCGGTGTTGACGAATCAGAAGTTAAAGACCTTTTAAAATATTATAATAATACTAAAAAGACCATGAAAGGATTAGGAAAACGTGGTGGTCGTTTAGGCGGCGGTGCAATGAACCGTATGATGGGTCAATTCATGAGATAAGATTAACATGCAGCTATTGGAAGAAATCCTGGAAAAAACAGATGGTAAAATTTGTCCACATTGCCTTGGAAGAATGCTTTCAAAAAGCGTTGAAGGCAAAGACAATGTCTCAAGGGCGGAATCTCTGGACGTTGAATTGAAAGGCGAATGCATCATCTGCGGTAATATTTTTGATAAAATTGATGATGAATTGTTTGACAAGATTTATGATAAACTGGACTTTTTAAAAGTGGAATTCGATTCATTCGTTGTAGGCTCCAGAATTGATAAGGACCTTCAGAAACGTGATGAGGAGTTCATTAAAAGTTTGGATTTGGATGTCGAGCCGATTAAAAAAGAAATCAATAGAATAATCGGTAAAAGACTGGAAGAGGAACTTGAAAAGGAAGTCAATTTTGAAAAGCAGGACATCATCGTTAACGTTAATTTAATTAAGGAGCCGAAAGTCCGTGTTCAGATTAATCCGATTTTCATTGAAGGCAAATACAATAAGCTCATCCGTGGAATTCCTCAAACCAAATGGCCTTGCCGTAAATGCAGAGGCAGAGGATGTGAGGAATGTAATTTCACAGGAAAGCAGTATCCATGTTCAGTAGAAGAGTTAATTTCCGAGCATATTTTAAAGGCTACTGATGGATATGAAGCCAAATTCCATGGAGCGGGCAGAGAAGATATTGACGTATTGATGCTGGGCTCAGGAAGGCCTTTTGTACTTGAAATAAAAGAGCCTAAAATAAGAAAGATTGATTTGGAAAGCCTGGAAAAGGAAATCAATGAAATCAATCAGGGCAAAACTCAATATCATAATCTTAAATTTACACACAGAAACAGGAAAGCCGAAATCAAGGTATCATCTCCCGATGCATATAAGATTTATAAGGCATTGGTCGAATGTGAAGAGACCTATGATAAGGATAAATTGAATAGTTTATCTGAATTGGGAGAAATCCATCAGCAGACTCCGATAAGGGTTTCACACAGGCGTGCTGATAAGGTGCGTATAAAGCATGTTCTTGATTTGTCCTGTGAAGTAATTGATGATACTCATTTTGAAATGAAAATTAAAACCGAAGGCGGATTGTATATCAAGGAATTGATTTCAGGTGATGAAGGAAGATCACAGCCTAACGTAGCAGATACATTAGGCGTTAAAGCATTTTGCAAACAATTGGATGTTATAGAAGTAAGCGATAAATAAGGGGATAATATGGGTGATGAATTTACACATTTAACAGACAGTGGAGTACATATGGTTGAAGTTGGTGCAAAACCTGATCAAAAAAGAAGGGCAGTGGCTTCAGGTCAGATATTTTTAGATGAAAATACGGTTAAAATGATTCAGGCTGAAGAAATTAAGAAGGGTAATGTATTAACGACCGCTCAGATTGCAGCTATTCAGGCCGTTAAAAACACCTCATCAATTATTCCGTTATGTCATCCTCTAAATTTAACGGGCATTGAAGTGGATTTTGATGTCGAACCTACTGTAATTACCTGCACATGTGCTGTTAACACTTTAGGCAAAACCGGTGTTGAAATGGAAGCTATTACCGGTGTCAGTGTTGGTCTTTTAACTATTTGGGACATGGTTAAGGCTGTTGAAAAAGATGAGGATGGTCAGTATCCGGACACTAAAATCAGTGAAATTAAGGTCCTTAAAAAAGAAAAAATCTAATTTTTTCATAAAACCCTTCTGATTTTCAATAATATTATATACTATGAAAAAAATATTTATTTACAGTTATTTTAATTAATTAATTGAAGGAGATATTATGGCAAAAAAAGATAATAAGATTAGTATGCCTCAAACCGGTGCTGGTTTGGTAAGGTACTTTGATGAAGAAAGTGTTGGACCAAAACTTTCTCCTGAGCATGTTGTTGTTTTAACTATCATTTTAGCAATATTCTGTTTTGTTTTAAGATATTCAGCTTAATATTATTGTTTTTTAAAAACAATAACTACTTTTTTTATATTTGATATTTATGTTAACTAAAAGAATTATTCCTTGTCTCGACTGTGACTTGCAGGTTCCTGAAGGACGTGTTGTAAAAGGCGTTGAATTTAAAGAGATTAAATATGCAGGTAATCCTGTAGAACTTGCAACCCGCTATTATGAGGAAGGTGCTGACGAAGTAGTTGTATTAGATATTACTGCATCACATGAAAGACGTGCTACAATGGCTGATGTAATTGACAGACTGACTGAAAACGTATTCATGCCAATTTGTGTCGGTGGAGGAATAAGAAAAGTTGACGATTATATCAAAATGCTAAAGGCAGGAGCAGACAAATGCTCAACTAACACTGCAGCTATTAAAAACCCTGCTTTATTAACTGAAGCATCCAAAGTCGTCGGTTCACAGGCTGTAGTCATTGGGATTGACGCCAAAAGGCGATATGTCGACCATCCTGATGACGCTAAGGATAAAATAGTCATTGAAACTGACAAAGGATACTGCTGGTTTGACTGCAGTATTTACGGCGGACGTGAGTTTACAGGTATGGATGCAATAGCTTGGGCCTGTGAATGCCAGGATCGTGGTGCAGGTGAGATTCTTTTAACCAGTATGGATGGGGATGGAACCCAGGCAGGTTATGACATTGAACTTAATAAGGCCATTAATGACGCTGTTGATATTCCGGTCATTGCCAGTGGCGGTGTTGGAGAGCCTAAAGATATTTTGGATGTTTTTGAAAAGACTGATGTCAGTGCAGCTCTTGCAGCAAGTATTTTCCATTTCAATCAGTATTCAATCGGTGAAGTTAAAGAATACTTAAAAGAAAATAATGTGGCTGTCAGATTATGATAATTAAAGCTCCGATTGATTTGGAACTGACTCAGATTTCCGGTCAAACCTCACAGCCTCCATGGATTAACGTTAACGATTCTTACAGTGATTTGGTTTTTGTTGAAGATGAACCTTCTATTTTTAATGTTCGCCAGAACGGTTATTATATTGATTTTAGTTACACTGGAAATATAAGTGAAAATCAGGCTCTTGAAAAAGTCAAAAAAATCTATGATTTGGACTTTGATTTGGAGAAATTTTATCGATATCTAAGTGAATTTGATGAGTTAAAGGACATGTCTAAATTCTGCAATGGTTTAAGATTATTCTATGCTAAAGACCCTTTTGAATGCATTATATCATCAATTTGCTCTGCCAATAATTCAATTAAAAGGTGGACAAAGTCCGTAAGCGATATGAAAGTCAAATGGGGTCGAAATTTCAATAATTATTATTCTTTTCCTGATACTGATTCTTTTAATAATATTTTTTTAGATGGCGAAGAAGAACTTTTAAAATCCGGGGTTTGTAAAGATAATAACTTGAAAGCTTGTGGTGTTGGTTACAGAGCACCATATATGCGCAAGGCAAGTGAAATTTTTTCACTTGAAATGGACCTTTCGGAAATCTCAAAAATGTCTTATGACGAAGCATTTGAAACGATTTTAAAAGTTCCCGGTGTCGGACCTAAGGTTGCAGACTGCATTTTATTATACGGTTTTGGATTTAGGGAGGCATTTCCAAGTGACGTGTGGATTAAACGTATTGTTTCTCATTTGTACTTTGACGGAAAGGATATTAAGGTTGAAAAGGTTCGTGAATTCGGAATGGAAGAGTTCGGTGACTATGCAGGTTACGTTCAGCTATACATGTTTCATTATGCCAGAAAATCCGGCATGATGGAAAAATTAAAATAATTTCTGTTATATAAATTAATTCAATGGAAAAGAAAAATTTAATCCTTTTAATCTGTACGGTATTGTCATTTTTCACGGTTTTTGCAGTCAATGCAGTCATGGTTGTCGTTCCATCAATAGCCAGTGAATTTCATATGAGCAATATTGTTCAAAACTGGATAATAATTATCTTTTTACTTGTTGTTGCGGTATTATCCATTCCCGCAGGTCAGATTTCAGGTAAATTCGGCCTTAAAAAAGTTACAATATTGAGTATAATTCTGTTTATAATTATTTCCATTGTTACTGTAATGGTAACGTCTTCCTGGCAATTTTTAGCATGCCGTTTCATTCTGGGAATATCCCTGTCATTTATTAATGTAACGTCCATGGCGATGGTAGTATCTGCATTCGCTCCTGAAGAGAGAGGAAAGGCATTGGGAATCAATATCACGGGAGTTTATATAGGATTGTCATTATCTCCGGTTCTTGGAGGAATCTTGAATTACAATCTGGGATGGAAATCTGTAGTTTTATTCGGAGTTCCGTTCTTGTTTGTAATATTGGCACTGCTTTTAACAAAAATCGATGATGAATGGATAACCTTTGAAAACGTTCCTTTAGACATAAAAGGGTATTTTGCCTATGGGATTGGAATGGTACTTTTCATGTATGGCTTTACAATACTCAATACATTATCCGGAGTGGTATTGACCATTTTGGGAATAATAATTCTCATTGTATTTGGAGTTATAGAGCTTAAACAGTCTCATCCTTCATTTGATGTAAGATTTTTCAAAAACCGTAAGTTTTTATCATCCAATTTCGCTTCACTATGTGCTTATCTGGCAACTTTTGCAGTAACAACAATTCTAAACTATCATCTGCAGTATATCAAAGGATTTGATTCACAGTCAGCAGGTATGATCCTGCTTGTTGCACCATTGTGTCAGGTAGTGCTTGCCCCAATTGCAGGAAGACTCTCTGACAAGTTTGTTCCACAAATTCTGGCAGCTATCGGTATGGCTTTAGGTACAATTTCACTCTTTTTATTCTCATTTTTAGGAAGCGAAACGCCTCTTGAATTTTTAATCGTTTCGATGGTAATTTATGGTGTAGGGTTTGGTTTGTTCTCCCCTCCGAATACAAATGTCATAATGAGTTCGGTTCCTCCAAAAGACACTTCGGTTGCTTCAGCTGCTGTTGCAACAATGCGTACCGTTGGCCAGGCAATGAGTATGGGGATATTAACCTTGGTATTTGCTTTTGTTATGGGTGATGTTCCTATCATTGAGCAGTATTATCCACTGTTAATCAGCAGCTGTCAGATGACATGTCTGATTTGTGTGGTGTTATGTATTGCATCTGTTTTTGCTTCATTTGTGGGCATTAAATCCAATGATTCTAGCCCCCATAGATAATTTGGATCAATTTAATTTCATCACCGTCATTTATTACAGTTTCTTCTATTGCAAGTTCTCCATTTTGTTTTGCTACAACTGTCTGTGATGATAAGCCTAATTCTCTTAATAAGTCATTTATGGTGTAATTTTCCTGTGCTAATTCTCTTTTTTCATTTATATCTTTAAATTCTAGATTAAAACTCATTTATTCACCTTTAAATATTATAGTTAACAATTGTTATATTATATTTTTTACTTTAAATATTTTTTCAAAAAAACTATTTATACAATAAACTATACACTTATTTTATGGAAAAAATAACTATTGTTATATAGTTAAATTTTGAAGGGGTTCTGGATTTTTTCCATTATTTTAGATTAAAAAAATAAAATTGACATATTAATTTCGTGAATAATGTTTTAAGAGGTGAAAATTTGCCAACAAGGTATATAGGTGATGGATATTGGGAAATAATATCCAGACAAATGAGTGTTGTTACAAGAAGCGAACAGCAAAGGTTTAAGGATGCTAAAATTACAGTCATCGGTTGTGGCGGAATCGGTGGCGAAACTATTGAAATGCTGGCTAGAATGGGTATTGGAGAACTTGTTTTAGTCGATAAGGATGCCTTTGACTTATCAAATTTAAACAGACAGACATTGGCAGCCATTTCTGATTTGGGTCTTGTAAAAAGTGATGTGGCTAAAGAAAAGGTCAGATTAATCAACCCTTACGTTAAGGTTACAACTTTCAATGAACACGTTGATCAGAATAATATCTCAAAAGTCATTGGAGATTCGGATATCGTGATTGACGCATTGGATAATGTACTGACCCGTGTAATTGTTTCAAGGGAAGCTAAAAATAAAGGAATTCCTTATATTCACGGTGCAATTCATGGGACTATGGGTCAAATATCCGTTTTTTTACCTGATGGGGATGCGACTTACGAAAAAATGTTCAATCTACCTTCAGTAGGTAAGGAGTTAACGGATGATGTAATCGATGATTTAAAAAATGTAACATCTGGAGTTCCACCGGTTATAGGTCCTACTCCAAATTTAATTGGCTGTTTGGAAGCTTTTGAAGCCTTTAAAGTTATTACGGGTGTTGGAAAGGTTACTGCAGCTCCAAAAATTTTAACATTTGATTTATTGGATTTAAGTTCATTTTCATTAGATGAACTTTAAACCTTCTATTTTTCTAAGTTTACACGTTCAGGGGACGTGTAAACCGTAAATCTATTGTCTCGAACAAAACCGATCATTGTAATGTTTCCTGCATTTGCAACATCAATACCTGATGATGCCGGTGCAGCATTTGAAATAATTATTGGAATTCCAACCCTTATTACTTTTATCAGCATGTCTGCAGGCATTCTTCCACTATATGAAATGTAACATTTGGAAAAGTCATATCCCTCTTTTGATGCTGCTCCAATCACCTTATCAACTGCAACATGACGGCTTACATCTTCACGGATGATGATTTTATCTTCGTATTTCAATTGTGCAACATGTACTCCTGCTGTTTTTTGCCATATTTTAGCTTCATCTGTCAAATGTTTGATATCCTTAATGATTTGGGTTGCATTAATTTTTAAATCAGAGGTATTCTTTTCAATGCTTTTGAGTTCAGATCTTATGCCTCCAGCATTATCTGAGTTAACGCCCTGATATTCAAGCAATCTGCAAACACAGGCATGTTCACAGTTGCCTTTTCGCTCTTGAACTATCCCTTCCTGTTCCAAATCCTCTTCCGGGTCATGGTTAAGAGTTGTGGTAACCAAAATATTTGTTCCGTCGCATTTTATTGATTCAATGTCTGAATAATCTTTTATTAATCCTTCACCCAAACAGTAACCTATGGCAAAATCTTCTAAATCCTTTGGGTATGTTGTGAATTTTCGCGGAGGCAAATAATCAATGAACAGATAAGTATATTCGTCATCTACGCTATTTTCGATAATTGTTTCATATTCTCCGTTCTTCCATTGAATAACTTCACTTTCCCTAATGAATTCCATAATCATTCCTCTTATCAGTGTTTATAATTATTATATAACTATTGTTATATAAATATTTTTTAAAAAGATTTGTTTTGGAAGTATGGCAAATAATTAAAAAACGAGTAAAAGATAGTTAAGGTAACTATCTTTCTTCAACATAAACTTTATTCATTTTGTCTCCTTGCTGGATTGCATTAACCACGTCCTGGCCTTTAATAACTTGACCGAATACTGTGTGCACTCCATCTAAGTGAGGTTGTGGTGAGTGGGTAATAAAGAATTGGCTTCCACCGGTATCTTTACCTGCGTGTGCCATTGATAAAGCACCGGTTCCATGTTTGTGTGGGTTTCCTTCAGTTTCACATTTGATGGTGTAACCAGGTCCACCGGTTCCGTTTCCAACAGGACATCCACCTTGAATTACAAAGTCAGGGATAACTCTGTGGAAAGTTAATCCGTCGTAAAATCCGCTGTTAGCCAATTTTTCAAAGTTAGCTACAGTACCTGGAGCTTCGTTTGGGAATAATTCCAATTCGATATTTCCTTTATCAGTTTCAATAGTTGCGACTTTCATTTAATCACCTTTTATTAAATATATAAATATCACTATTAATATAATTATTATTTGATAAATAGTTTATGGAGTTTTTATCATGAATACAAAAGAACTTATAGAAATTGAAGATAATTATTTTATTAACACATTCACAAGACAACCAATCGTGCTTGATTATGGTGAAGGGGTCAAAGTATGGGATAAGGATGGCAATGAATACATTGACATGTTTGCAGGTATTGCAGTTAATGCTTTAGGCCACAATCATCCAAAACTTGTAAAAGCTATTCAGGAACAAGCTGAAAAGCTCATTCACATTTCAAGCATTTACTATAACGAACCTGCATTAATCTATGCTAAGAAATTAATCGAATTAACTAACTTCGACAGAATATTTTATGCAAACAGCGGTGCTGAAGCAAATGAGGGTGCCATTAAGCTTGCTGTAAAATACACCGGAAAAAGTGAAGTAATATCCACTGTCGAATCTTTCCATGGAAGAACAATAATGACACTTGCAGCAACCGGTCATGAACATTATCATGAACCATTCAAAGCAATTTTACCAAAAGGTTTCATTAACGTACCTTATAATGATATTGATGCAATTAAGGATGCAATTACAGAAAACACTGCAGCCATTATTGTTGAACCTGTTCAGGGTGAAGGCGGAGTCAACATCCCGGATATGGACTACCTTAAAGAGATTTCCAAAATCTGTAAGGAAAACAACATTGTTTTCATTATGGATGAAGTGCAGACTGGATTCGGCAGATGCGGAACTTTATTTGCTCATGAACTCTTTGATGTAAAACCTGACATAATGACAATGGCTAAAGGAATCGGAGGGGGAGTCCCAATGGGAGGAATCCTTGCAACAGAAGAAGTGGCCGGAGCATTTGTACCTGGTGATCATGGAACCACATTCGGTGGAGGACCATTAGTCTGTGCAGCAGCCAATGCAACTTTGGATGCTATCATAGATGATGATTTATTGGCCAATTCAAAAGAAATGGGTCAATACCTAAAAGATGAATTGGACAAAATAAAAGAAAATCATGACATTATCAAGGAAGTAAGAGGCTGCGGATTGATGGTTGGTATAGAATTGACTGAACCTGGAGCAGAATACGTTGATAAACTCCGCGAAAAAGGATTTTTAATCAACTGTACTGCAGATAAAGTCTTAAGGTTAGTTCCACCATTAATTATTAAAAAAGAAGAAATAGATCAATTTGTTAAAGCTTTAGATGAAACACTCTAAAGTCTTTCTTTTCTTTTTTCAATTATTTTTTCAAGTGATGAAGTTATATCCAATGCTTTAATTTCATCAACACTGGCCCACATCCTGTCGTCATGCTCATCGCTTATTTTTACTTCGCCTGTGATGTCTTTTGAATACATTATTAGCTGAACGGTTCTTTTGTGGGGATAGTCGTCCTGTACCGCTTCACAGAAGTCTCCAACTTTCACGTCCAATGCGGTTTCCTCTTTAACTTCACGAATTAACGCTTCATCAAAGAATTCGCCTTTTTCTATTTTTCCACCGGGCAATTCCCATTTGTGGGGGTTTGTTTTTGATTTTGGATGTCTTCTTAAAACTAAAATCTTTCCTTCACTGTTTTTCACAACACTTCTCATTGTCAGTCCGTATGGCTTTTCCATCATCTCACCTATTAATTAATTGTATTTTAACTTTTAATTATTTGTTGGCAATTCAATTTCCTTCACTACTTTTAAATATAATTCTATATATAACTATAATTATAATGAAACTTTTTTAGGAGTTTATATTATGGATTTAAATATTAAAGTCAACGATAAAAACCACTTGGATATTGGAGGCGCTGATGCAGTAGATATTGCAGAAGAATTCGGAACTCCAACTTATGTTATTGATGAAAACAGGATAAGAGAAAATTATAATAAATTTTATGGTGCATTCTCCAAATACTATCCTGATTTCAAAGTATTTTATGCATGTAAAGCTAACACCAATTTGGCTGTAATGAAAATATTGGAAAGTGAAGGATGCTGTATTGATGCAGTTTCTCCTGGTGAAGTATACACCGCTAAAAAATTAGGATTTGACGGTCAAAGAATCCTATTTACAGGTAATAACATTACTAACGATGAATTGAAATTCGTCCATGATGAAGGTGCAGTCCTAAACATTGATTCCGTTTCAGCACTTAAAAGATTGGCTAAAGTAGTTGATCCTGAAGGATTGAAAATTTCATTCAGGGTAAACCCTATGGTCGGTGCAGGACACCATGACCACTGTATCACTGGTGGAGTAATGAGTAAATTCGGTATTATGGACAATGAAGCTAGTGATGTTTATCAACAGGCAATAGACTTAGGATTCAATCCAATCGGTATGCACTCCCACATCGGTTCAGGAATTTTAGACCCGGAACCATTCAAATTGGCTGTTGAATCAACCATGGACATTGCAGGTAAAGTTCACGAAGATACTGGAATTGACTTTGAATTTGTTGATTTTGGTGGAGGTGTCGGTGTTCCTTACACTCCTGAAGAAAATGTTGTTGATTTGGATAAATTTGCAGAAGTCAACATTGGTTTATTTAAAGAAAAATTAGAAGAGTATGACATGGGCTCACCTACAATGTATCTTGAACCAGGTAGATTTTTGGTTGCTGATGCATGTGTCTTATTGGTTACTGTTAACAGTGTAAAACAAAGCTACAGAAAATTCATCGGTGTAGACGGCGGTTTCCACACACTCTTAAGACCGGCTATGTATGATTCATATCACCACATTGTCGATGCAAGCAGAATGGACGCTCCTAATACTCAGGAAGTTGACATTGCAGGTAATGTATGTGAATCAGGAGATCTTTTTGCACGTGACAGACCGATGCCTGATGTTGAAGAAGGAGACGTATTGGGAATATTGAATGCAGGAGCATATGGATTTACAATGTCTTCAAACTACAATTCAAGACCTTTATCTTCAGAAATATTGGTAACTGACGGTGAATGTCAGGTTGTCCGTGAAAGACAGACCTTTGAAGATTTATACGCCCATCAGATTATTCCTGATCATTTAAAATAAGTGATAGTTATGCTTGATTTAAAAGGATTAAAATTTTCAAAAATGCATGGTATAGGTAATGACTTTCCCATTATCGATGAATCCAAAGGGGAAGTAATTCCTGAAGCTGATAAACCGGAAGCATGCAGAATATTATGCCACAGAAACTTCGGTGTAGGCGGAGACGGAGTGCTCTTTGTAGAACCGTCCGACATTGCAGATATAGGATACAGAATGTTCAATCCTGATGGAAGCGAAGCTGAAATGTGTGGTAACGGTATAAGATGCTTTGGTGATTTTGTCTACAGGAAAGGCATTTTAAAACAGGAAAAAATGACTGTTGAGACAAGAGCCGGGATTAAAACCATAGAAATAACTTTAGAAAATGATGAACCTGTTTTATTTAAAGTAAATATGGGTACATCAACATTTAAAACTCCTGAAATTCCAATGACCAGTGATGAGGACGAATTTGTTGACGGTGAGCTTGAAGTATTGGACACCAAATTCAATGTCACGGCAATAAGTGTCGGCAATCCTCATGCAATCATTTTCGTTGACGACGTTGATGCGGTTGACATTAATAAATACGGTCCGGCCATTGAAGCACATGAGGTTTTTCCTGAAAAAATCAATGTGCACTTTGTTGAAGTCATAAGCAGAAATGAAGGAAAAATGATTACCTGGGAACGTGGTGCCGGCGTTACTCTTGCATGCGGTACCGGTGCAACTTCAACTGCCATTTCCGGTTATAAATTAGGATTATTTGATGATGAAATTCTTCTTCATTTGCCTGGCGGAGACCTGAACTTCGAAATCTATGAGGAAGATGGCGAGTTAGGCGCATTCATGAAAGGTCCTGCTAAACTTGTTTTTGATGGAGAATTCTAATTATTCTCCTTTTTTAATTATATTAAATATCCGTTTATCAATACTATATCTTCAAAGAAATAGTGCTCTTTTTTTGCAATTTCCGCTATAAAACCAAGGTCATCCAATCGGTTTAATGTTTCATCATTGTCTGAAAGTGAAGACTGTATCAGCTGCACAATTCCACCATCATTTAAATGATTTTTCACTTCATTTAAAAAAAGATCAATAACTTTCCTTCCATTTAATCCACCGTCAAACGCATAATTTAAATCACCATCAATAATATCATCAGAATCGGTAGGAAGATATGGAGTATTAAATAAAATTACATCAAACTTTTCATTTTTCACGGGTTCAAAGAGGTCGCCGAACTCAAGCCTTATGGTGTCAATATTGTTGAGCTTGAAGTTTTTTTCAGCAAGTTCAAGAGCATTGTAGTTGATGTCAGTTGCTGTAACGTCATCTGTGAGTAAACTTGCATACATAGAAACAAGACCTGATCCAGTTCCTATTTCAAGAACACTTTGCCCTTCTTTGATTTCAAGGTTTTCAGCCAATAGAAAAGTGTCATCTGAAGGAATGTAAACCATTTCATCTGTTTCTATTTCAAATTTTCCCATTTTCATAATAATCCTCAGTAATATAATATTTCAATTTAATTATGCTTTATTTAAGATGATCTTTCAATAAGATTGACAGTTCCATAATGCTTTCTGGAGATAGGTTGATTGTTCTCTCTAGAAGCAGTTCTTTCACTTTAGGATTTTCATCCTCTAAGTTGTTAAGTATGCCTTTCAATTCTTTCTTGTCTTTAAAGCCAATTATGTGTCTTGAATCAATAAGTGCATTTTTTGATTTTTTATTTCTGTGCTGGAACAATGCCTTAACGACTTTTGAATATACTTTGTATGTCTCATCATCTATTTCAAATTCTTCATCATCGATTTTTATGGATTTGATGTCTTTTGGCTTTAATTGGACAACAGATGAATCTACCTTTGGAGATGGTATGAATGATTCTGGAGAGACCTTTGTTAGGAACTTGACATCTGCTTTGAAGTATAGCATGGCAGAAAGTCTTGAATATTGTTTTGTTCCTACCTTTCCGTTCATCCTGTCTGCAAATTCCTTTTGATACATTAGGACTGCAAGGTCAAAGTTAGATTCTAGGAATTTGAAGCTGATCGGTGAAGATATTTGATATGGAAGATTTGATACAATCTTGTTGAACTCTGGAAAATCCACCTTCACTGCATCGCCGTTGATGAGTTCCACATTGTCTATACCTTCATTTTCCAAACGTTTCTGCAGTATATTAAAAATAGTTGTGTCCTGTTCGATGGCTATTACTTTTTTTGCCTTTTTGGCAAGTTCAATTGTAAGTGTACCTATTCCAGGGCCAATTTCAAGGACTGTGTCCTCTTTTGTAAGCTTTGCATATTCGATGATTTTCTTTCTTTTGAAATCATCTATAAGGTAATTTTGACCTAAATTCTTATTCAATATAATCCCATTTTCATTTAAGATCTGTTTGGTTTCTTTAGCCAAGGATATTTTTTCAGTCAATCAATCACCTTTCGAGCCTTAAAATAGTAGTTTGTCTTGTTGAAATAATATTAAAAAATAAAAATAAAAAAAGAGAAATGAGTTTAACTCTATTTAAGAGTTTTACTCAAGATTATTCTTTGCTTTCAGTTTTAGGCTTGTTTTGAGGTTTCTTACCTTTATTGTTAGGTCTTCTTCCTCTTCCCCTATTGTTTCTACCTTTGCCTCTGCCTTTGCTGTATTTCTTTCTTTTGTTGGCAGGGTGTCTGGAAGGAACTTGGGTAAACATATAATATTTGCTTTTACCTCTTTTTACTGTAGTGGTATCAAGTTCTAGCCTAACTCTTTTTGCAAGCATATCCACAGGGTCTCCAAGAAGAGGAACTCTTTCCTTCAAGTCTTCAAAGTTTTTGAAAGGTTCCTTTTCACGCTCTTCCAAAATCATTTGAGTGTGCTTTTTACCGATACCTGGGATTAGCTCTAATTTATGCATTTTGATATTGAGAGAATCGATTTCATTGAAGAATTTTATATAGATGTCTTCCTTTTCGGATATGATTTCTTTTATTGCATATTCCAATTCGATTCTACTGGTTGCAGTTAAGTTTTCAAAGTCTAATAATCCTTTCACTCTATTTACTTTATCCCTTTTTCCAGATCCTATATAGACTTTGTCATGAATATCTAAATCAATACCTTCTTTAGGTGTAACTTCGATTAATGTGAATTTGTCTACTCCAATAGCTTGTGCAATAGGTTTGCCATGAGCATTTGGTCTTTCCGGATTTACGTACCCAAATTTAAGATAATCTAAAATTATAACATATTCTTCTTTTTTTGGAGTAGGATTATCAATGTTTGGATTATCCATATTTTCACCTCTTACTATAATTGTTTATTAGTCAGTAAATTAATTAGTGTCAATTAGTATTTGTCCTCAGTAATTGCCCATTAATAATTTCCCTTCAATTTTTTATAAATTTTATTTTACTTTTTGTAAATTTAATATAATATTAGTATATTTTTACTTTATTAATATTTATAATTTTTTTATTTTTTAATAAAAATAGTTTAAAAAATAGATAAAAAATGGAAAAAAAAGAAGTTAATAAAAAAATAGAATAAAAAATGATTTTTTAAAAAAAGTTAATTAAAAAATAGTTATTTAAAAAAAATTTTAAAAGTAGTAAAAATTGTTTAAAAAAAGTAAATCTGCTTTGAAGAATAAA
>NZ_JAZRKF010000065.1:0-2007 GCF_045646205.1 Methanobrevibacter sp.
TTCCCATTCCATTAGAACTTGGAGAATATGGGAATGTTGTATCATTTAAAAAATTATTCAAGGATTCTTCGGTTACAGTTAACATGTAATCATAGTAACTGCCTGAAGTATAAATTCCATCATCGCTTTTTTCAAGTTTTAATACATTTCCATTTGGGTCTTTTAGGTTCAATTGATTAATGTAAGTAGCATATGATTCTGCCAAATCATTACTTAAGGCACCTGTGAATGAGTTTGAATTTCTCACATATTGTCCCATATTCCATTCATATGCGCTATCTGCAGTATCTAAATTTGTTATTGGACACCAGCACATCGCACCAGCAATAGCATTTGATAAAACTTTTCCATCTTTGTCAACCATTGCAGCACCAATGTTTTCTAAATATGGATTATATAATTCGCTGTTTCCAGAAGCGCCCATTATTGCAGATTGTGCTCCTCCTCCACTATGGCCAAAAGTAAATATTTTCTCAATGTCTCCTGGTAAAACATCTCCGTTAAATCTGTAGTAAGTCACTGCAGATTTCAAGTCAACTACACCATCAGGTGCTTCTGCATTGTCTCTTCCCATACAACCGGCATTTAAATAGATAAAACCAGCATCAGTGTAATTTTTGACTTCACCTGCATTGTAACTAGTTGGTGCTTTGCATGCAGAATAACCTGGAGTATTTACTGGCATTACTATAGGTGCGGAATTAGAGGTATAATTTCCAACTTTAGCATTTTCATTTATTTTACAACTGTAAGTTCCATTGGAATTTTTACTGCCTTCAAAGTATTTTCCAGGAACGTAGATCCCACAAGATTCATATGAAGTATCTTTAGGATTCATACAGTATACAAGTCCAATTTGATAATATATGTCATTTGTTTCGTCATATTGCCAATTATTCATGTCAATTGAAAGATTATTTGTTAATGCGCTTGCATTATATGATGGTCCTTCGCCTGTTGGAGTCGAGTTACCTGTTAGGAAAAATACTCCCACAATAGATATTAGAATTATTATGGCAATTATAATTAAATGTAACTTTTTCATAACATCACCTATTAATTTTATATTAATAACTCGGATGTGATATTTAAATTTTTTTATTTTATACGGTCAGTTTCGCAAAATTAGAATAGGAAACATACTTTGATTATGAAACATTAAATAACAATTTAATTAATAGTTTGGAATAATTTGCAAAAATTATATTTGCATTTTGTACTTGAAATCTATAAGCATGTGAACTATATCATACGTTTTATACGAACATTTTGTATTTTTTGTGAATTAATGCTAAGATTACATCAATAACTAATACTAGTGCTATTTATTAATTTTATTGATTATTTTTTAAATTTGTGATTAAATCTTTGTATCCTAATCCATAAATTGCAATGACAGTTCTTTGCATTGCACCAAAACATAAAAACATTATTAATATTCCCCATACATAGTCCCAGCTTTGAAGGAGGTTATTGTTGGAAAGGTTTAGCAATGCAATTATTGATGTTAGTCCAAGACACATTGCTGTGATTAAACCTGGAGTGTAAGGCTTTTCTATTTTATGAAGTTTGATGCCTATTATATGTATAAATGTTTCAAATAATCCCAGATAAACAGGAACTAATGCCAATAGAGTATATTGGGTAAAAAAAGGTACAAATGTGATTATGATTAATAGAATAGTAACTGGAATATGTGCAGCGTGTATCTGATTAGGTGTTGTTTTGAGCTTGAAGAATTTTAACATTAATTTTGCAAATCCTCCTGGAAAACGTGTTTCTTCCCATTCATGGAGGGTGAAAAGAAACATATAAACTAACATCATCTTTTGGACTAAACTTAAACCATTATAAAAAACAGCTGAAAATGTTACCATTCCAAACATAATAAAAGTAAGAATTTCCAAATTATATTCTCTCATTAAAACACCTTACATTATTTTATGTTGTTTAACATTAAAATTTATGCACGTAATAATTGGTTTGTGTTTTCAGTAGTGCAAAGGT
>NZ_JAZRKF010000066.1:0-1836 GCF_045646205.1 Methanobrevibacter sp.
CCTACCTTCCCTTTTAGAGATTAATGGTTGATATCTGTCAAATTGTATATGGCAATTAGGACATAAATGCACTACAATTTCAACACCTTCATCCTTAAGTGAATTCATTTTGTCTGCTGTCGCTGTAAATGATAAATCCGGATTAGAATATCTTTGCCTAAATCCTGTACCGCATGATGCTCTCTTATGATCATACCACCCGATTGTTTTGCATCCGCATGCTTCAATGAGTTCATCAATTATATTCGGATCCCTTACACCCGCAATAGTATCTTCATAATGAACTTTGCAGTAATGACACCCATGGTGGGTAGCTATCCTGTATTGGCTTAAATCATATTTAATATGCTTTTTAATTTCATCTTTTTTACCATATAAAATATCTACAAAATGAAATATATTTTCTGTAGGTGTCAAATCATTCTTTTCATATTTTAAATGATCCAAACCATTTTCTTCAAATAAAGTATTGATTTCATCCCGTAAGTCATCTTTATTATTTAATAACTTAACGGATTTTTTGTTAATTGCATAGCATGTAGCACACATCATTACAAGATTAGGTCTTCCAAGATTTTGAGCAACTTTAAAATTACGTGCACCAATTGCAGTTGTTGAAACTTGATCAAAAACATCAGAATAATGCCCTAATCCAGTACAACAGGTCTGTTTTTCCGAAATACCATAATCAATACCTAACTTTTCAAAAACATATTTAGTTGAGGATTCGATACCAGGATACTCTACACTTACAAGACAACTTCTAAAAAGAAGGAGATTTTTATCTGGAATATCTTTCATTTATTGGCCTCCTCTTCTTGTGATTTTCTAATATTTTCCATTCTTTGCTTAAATCCAGTAATTGTTAAAATTAAACTAACTTCCTCAATAACATCTTCTGGAGGCATTAATGGCGGATAAAGATTTAATTTATCCCTATTTTCTTCTAATTTTTCAAATCTAATATCCTCCCATCCAGGGACATCTTTTGCAATATCATCAAAAAATATTTCCGGGATTGCCCCAATTGCAGCATCAAAATATGAGTCAGCAAATCCGAGATATTCATAAAGCTTATCCCATCCTATACCTTGGTTTATTGCAAATTGTTTTAATATTTGATTTACTTCACAAACACTGTTACCAACTGGACATACGCTATGGCAAGTATAACAATAAAAACAATTCCATAAATAATCTTCCTGCATTATTGTTTCATCACCATCAAGAACTCTTTCAATAATTTCTCTAGGATTATATTCAGAATGGCGTGCTGCAGGACATGTGGAAGTGCATAAACCACATTGCACACATTTCAAAACACCATCATCCCTAGTATTCTTTACATTAGCTATTATATCTTCTGCAAAATTAATGGGAGCGTCATTAATCTTTTGTTGAGTAGTCATTAAAACCACCTCGCTACAAAGTAAATTCCTGTGTTTCAATTAACTTTTTCAACTGATTAGATAATTTATTTCCTCTTAATCTATCAGATTGTCTACAGATAATTGGCACGTTGACTAATTTGTCATTAATTTCCAAATCAACATCACCAGTATTCATGTCAAATGCATCATTCTTACAGAAATGAGCACATAATCCACATCCAAAACACCTTGTCAAATCCAATCTTTCATTTGCAAATGCATTTGTTGGACAAATCTCTTCAATTGTACATGAATCACATTTTGAACATTTTGATCTGTCATATTGTGGTCTTAAATCATAGCCTTCCCACATTTCTTTGTAGTTGGTTTCACCTAATGGTAAATGAGGACCCTTGATTTCTGCTAATGGCAATTTAATGTTTTCATCCGTGATGAGCAAATTATT
>NZ_JAZRKF010000067.1:0-60222 GCF_045646205.1 Methanobrevibacter sp.
TCAGTAGCATTGGAAAGACCTTTATTAGCAACAACAATAGTATACTTGATTTTATCACCAACAAGAACCTTAGTCACATTAACAGTCTTACTGACAGTCAAGTTAACAAACGGATCAGCATCAACATCAACAGAAGAATTAGTCACGTTAGTATCATTCTCTTTAGAAGTAACATTAACACTGTTAGAAATAGTACCGTTTCCGATAACTTTAACAACTAAAATTAAAGTAGTGTCCTTACCAACCTCAAGAGAAGGAACAACCCAACCATTAATACTGGAGTCATAACCAGGACTTGTCTCAGCACTAACAACTTCAACCAACTTAGTATCAATAACATCAATCACTTTAACATCAGTAGCATTGGAAAGACCTTTATTAGCAACAACAATAGTATACTTGATTTTATCACCAACAAGAACCTTAGTCACATTAACAGTCTTATTAACAGTCAAATTAACAAACGGATCAGCATCAACATCAACAGAACTATTAGTCACATTAGTATCATTTTCTTTAGAAGTAACATTAACACTATTAGAAATAGTACCATTACCAATAACTTTAACAACTAAATATAAAGTAGTGTCCTTACCAACCTCAAGAGAAGGAACAACCCAACCATTAATACTGGAGTCATAACCTTGACTTGTTTCAGTGTAGTCAATTTCAACCAACTTAGTATCAATAACATCAATCACCTTAACATCAGTAGCATTAGACAAACCTTTATTAGCAACAACAATAGTATACTTGATTTTGTCACCAACAAGAACCTTAGTCACATTAACAGTCTTATTAACAGTCAAATTAACAAACGGATCAGCATCAACATCAACAGAACTATTAGTCACGTTAGTATCATTCTCTTTAGAAGTAACATTAACACTATTAGAAATAGTACCGTTTCCAATAACTTTAACAACTAAATATAAAGTAGTGTCCTTACCAACCTCAAGAGAAGGAACAACCCAACCATTAATATTAGCATCATAACCAGGACTTGTCTCAGCACTAACAACTTCAACCAACTTAGTATCAATAACATCAATCACTTTAACATCAGTAGCATTGGAAAGACCTTTATTAGCAACAACAATAGTATACTTAAGCTTATCACCAACAAGAACAACATCCGCAGCAGTCACATTAACAGTCTTATTAACAGTCAAATTAACAAACGGATCAGCATCCACATCATCAGACTTATTAACAACAGGAGTCTTATTCTCACTACTATTAACAGCAACAGTATTCACAATAGTACCTGCAGCATTAATCTTAACAACCAAAATCAAACTAGCCTCAGCACCAGGAGCAAGAGAAGCAATTCTCCAACCATTAGCAACAACACTACCATAACCAGGACTAGACTCAGCAATAACAACATCAACAAGACTACTATCAACAACATCAGTCACATTAACCATCGTAGCAGTAGACAAACCAACATTCTTAACAGTAATAGTATACTTAAGCTTATCACCAACAAGAACAACATCCGCAGCAGTCACATTAACAGTCTTATTAACAGTCAAATTAACAAACGGTTTAACATTAACATCAGCACTTGATTTAACCAAGGTTTGATTTTCATCACATGTGGCATTGACATTATTTGTTAATAAACCTTCAGCAGTAGTTTTAGCTAAAATATGGAAAACAACAGATTCTTCTTCTTTTAATTCAGTTTTAGTTAATAAACCAGTATTATTATCATATCCTGGATTATCAGATGAAATGAATTTAAATCCGCTTGGCAATGTATCATTTACTACAACGTTAGTTAAGTTACCGCTGCCAATATTAGTGACGTTAATTGTGAATGTAACAGTATCTCCAAGTACGACTTCTTTTTTATCAACTGTTTTATTTACATCCAATTTATAAACAAGAGGAACCTGAATAGTTACATTAGCTCCATAAGGATGTGTTAACACAGTATCATTGATTTTGGTTACATTAGCATAATTGGTTATATTTCCGCCTTTTAAAACTTTAACTGTAATATTTAAGGAAATAGTTCCATTAATACGTAAGTTTTCAATGAACCATTCACCAGTAGTTGGATTATAATTAACAGTATCATTAGAAGATATGAATTTTAATCTAGGATCCAATTTATCAGTAATTGTGACATTAATTTTATCAGGATGTACAACTACTTTATTAGGATCTGAATAATCTGTAGTATCAGTATTGTTAACTTTAATTGTGTATGTAATCTCATCATCAACTTCAGGAGTTAAATCAGTTACTGTTTTTGTTACATTTACATAAAATTGAGCAGCTTCAAGATATAATGTTTGATAATCAATAGTTGAACTTAAATTATGTTTTAAGAAATTGTTGTTTGAATATAAAACATAGTCTTGATTGATAATTGGAGCAGTATCATGACTAAACCAACCAACTTGTTCTTCAGCAGTTTTATTATTTACACCATAAATAACTGTTCTTTTTGCAATATTATGACCTAAATCATGGATATTACTGCCATCAGGTTCGGTATTATTTAAATACTGATTTAAAGTAGTTGTTAAATTAACACCTTCCCCAATATTAAATGAAGATTTATCTGTTAAGTTGAAACCCATTATTACCCAAGTATCTGGTAAATAAGGAGTACCTCCAGCGCCTCTTGCAGGAACATTTAATTTAGCCCTATTTTCACCATAATTTTCAAATGGTCGATTATGTCCCCACCAATTTAATTCAAGAGAATCTATAGTACTACCCTCAACTGCAACATCACATAAATCTCCCCAGTTATGAGATACTCCATTTCCAATGAGAACATTATACTCTATTGTTGCATTTTTAGTAAATATTGCACCACCAGCATAAGTTACTTCATTATCAATGAAAATATTCTCAATAGCAGTTGTATAATTTTCAGAGTAAATAGCACCACCAACACCCGCATGACATTTGGTGAAATTATTATTATATGCATATGTATTATTTGCATAAATAGCTCCACCATTATCTGCATAACCAGTACTGTTAACTAAATAGAAAGTTGAATTATGTACTTCAGCAACATTTGCATGAATAGCAGCACCCCAAGCACCAGTTCCATTTATGTTAGTAAAGTTTGAATTGAAAACATAGACATAATCACCACTAAGAGCACCGTGTTTACTATACCATGATGAAAGATTGTCGAATGTGGAATTTATAACAGTGATATTTTGTTCAGCATATATTGCTAAACCATGGGAATTTCCAGACGCATAAAGAAGTGAACTATTAGTAAATGAACAATTTTCAACATAGGCATTTTTAGCATAGATGTTTCCACCATATACATCATTACCTGAAAAAGTATTATTATCCATTTTACAATTAATAATTGTTATATTGGAATTAGTACATATCGCCATACCTCTAGGTTTAGCTTGTAATGCATGATTATTACTTATAGTACAATTTTCAATATATAAATTACCATTTGCAAATACGGTACCATTAAATTGTTTACTTTCACAAGAAGTACCTAAAACGAGGGAATTTGTTAGATTTAATGTTGAATTAGAACCAATAGCCCTTCCGTTAAGAATTTCACCACCCGTGTTATTGACAAAACGAGTATTATTTACAATAGCCCTACCCTCACCAAAAGCTACTCCATGAGTATTATTATAGAAATAACTATCATAAATGTCTAAAGTTCCGATGGCATAAATTGCACCATAATAATTCGCTTTGTTATGAGTAAAATTAGAATTATAAATTTCAGCATTACCTTTTGCATGAATTGCACCGCCTCTACTGTGAAAAGCTTTATTAATGTTAGTAAATGTTGAATTTTTCACCATAACATTTTTTTCTGTATATACTGCACCATCATATGTAGGATGAGAACCGTCACCAACTTTCATATAAATTGATGCAATAGTTGAATTTTCAATAAACACACTACCTTTTGCATAAATGAATCCACCGTCACCATTTACATCAGTTGCAGCAGATCCATTGACTTCAGAATTATAGAAGTAGACGTTATTTTCACTGTATATTGCACCACCGGCAGTATCTGCATAATTTGCACCAAAAGTTGTGTTTTCTAAATTTACATCACCTTTTGCATAAAATACACTACCATTATGTGCTATAATTTTTTTATTAATACTATCATAACCATTGTCTAAAATATTATCACATTTTTTAACAAATATTGTTGAATTTGAATAAACTGCAGAACCTTCACCCGCATAGTTTTCTTTAAGAATTACATTTTCAAGAGAAACATCACCATTTGCATAAACAGCTCCTTTTGTAATAACATTATAACTCTCAATGTAACATTCAGATATTTCACAATCAGTAAATGAAACACCTCCATGAGTATATATTGCACCACCTTCACCTGCAGAACAGCTAGTGAATGTTGAATCAGTTACAGTTAAATCATTGTTTTCTGTTATATAAATACTACCTTTAGATGTGTCAGTATAATACCCACAGTTATCAAAATAGGAATTATCAATAGTATTTACTGCTTTAGTATAAACAACACCACCAACATTAGCAAGGTTACCTGAAAAAGTAGAACCCTCAATTGTGTCTATCATACCTTCAGTATAAATAACACCACCAACATTAGCAAAATTAAAATCAAAACTAGAACCTTTAATTGATGTTACAGCAGACGCATTAGCAATATAAATTGCACCACCGGAACCTATTCCATTTTTACCATTAAATTCAAAAGTACTGCCTTCAATTAAATCTATTCCACCTTCAGTATAAATTACTGAACCATTAATTGCATGATTATCATTAAAAGTAGAATCTTTAATTGATGTTACAGCAGCCGCATTAGCAATATAAATTGCACCACCGGAACCTATTTCATCTTTACCATTTTCCTCAAAAGTACATCCTTCAATTGAATCTATTCCACCTTCAGTATAGATTACCGCACCTTTGTAGTCATCACCATATGCTATATTACTCTTAAATTCAGAACCCTTAACGGACACACGTCCGGTTGTATAAATTATTGAAGAAGTTGCAACCCAATTATTACTAAATGTAGAATCGACAATATTTACATCATTAGTTGAATAAATTACACTACCATTTGCATTTTGGACATGATCCATCCAGTTTTCTGCAGGTTTAATATTATCAAAAGTACAATCCTGAATATTTAAAGTTCCTTTTGAAGTTATTGCCGGATAAGCAACAAAAGTAGCAGCAGTCCAACCTTCTTTATAAGCAGCATGCGTAATCGTTAAATTCTTCAAAGTTACAGTAACACCACTAGATATATTAAATAAACTAGAAGCGTCTGCACCATCAATCGTTGCACCATTACCATTTATTACTAAATTTTTAGTAATATTTATTCCTGTTCTTGGATCTCCATTATTATTAAACTTATAATTATAATTTAATGTAATTTCACCTGTAGTGTCATTACCTATTAAATTTTTTAAATCTGTATATGTTTGTGTTTGACTTGGAGCTTTTAATACTCCATTATCTCCATTATCACCTATCAAATTAACATCAGTATTATCACTAGCAGAAACGCATTGCACCGACATTAAGATAAGTATTAATAAAGATATGATAATAAATTTTTTATTTATCATATTATCCTCCTTATTTTAAAAATTATCTATCGTATACCCTTTGCAATAACCATATGTCAAATAAAATCTCTGCTAATAACTTTACTGTTTAGATTTCTATCTTTTTCTCCTATCTCTTCAACAAATTTACTTTTTAAGTGTTCGACATCTATTTGCAGTCCGGCAAGTTTATTGAAGTAATGTTCAACGACCGAACTGAACTTTTCAAATACCAATAATAATAGAAAAATTATATTCAATTCATGTATTTCATTTCTCTTCAATTTAATTCCGCCATTAAATGTTATTTAAAGCGTCAAATCAAATTAAACTTAATACATAACCCAAATATCTTAAAGCAATAACGTGTTCAATTTATTACGTTTTAGAATTAATTCAGTCAAAATTCTTATATAATATAGCCGATTATCCGCATGCTTAAAAAACATGTTATGGCCAGGAAAAAAATCCTAAACATACACATTAAATAAACACTAAACCAAAGTATACCAATCAGATTTTATAGTTAACAGAAATTAACTCAAAAATTTGATTCATGCCAAATTTAATATAAGATTCGCCTTTTCTAAGTAGTATAAATCGAAATTTATTTACTTATGCTTTTTAGAATAATATCCAATTGATTCACATTTTGAAAAATGTATTAACCAGAATCATTATCCTAAAATATATTTTTCTTTTAAATTACTTATGAGTCCTAAATCTTTTACTAATCCGGATTTCATCACCAATTAAACACCATTTTTAAAAATGGCTTATTTTAACCCAAATTAGAAAATATAGGCTGTAAAGTTATTTTTGTCAAAAAGAGTATATAAAAGTATTCATTTGCTTTTATGAAAAAATTATTAAAGAATAATTTAAAAAACAGTCTATATTAAAGATTTTTTAAAAATGGGTATTACGCATAATATAATGTATAATTTAAACACAAAATCATTCGAATTTTTTAAAAAAAAATCTATTCGTGACTTTCCAAAAATTCATTTTGAATTTTTACAACTTCTGTCTGGTGTAGCTTCGCTCATCCCCAAGTGAGTGATATGCAGTATGGCTGATTTACCCCAACAGTTGACAAAATAAGTCAACAAGATTCAAATTTTCTGAATTCAGAAGGAGTGGATCAGCCAAAAGACAAATCACGATAATTACATTAAACTATAATCTTCTTTTCAATCCTCCAACACCAACAGCCAAAAGAGCAAGCAATACAACGATTATTGGATTACCGGTTGCCGGAAGAGTTTTTTCACCAGCAGAAGCAACATTTGGATTGTCTCCTTCACAATCACATTTTATAGTTATTGAACTTGGATTATAGTTGTAAGGACTTTCAAATGACAATGTCAGACCTTCGCAGCAATCTGCATTAATCTCTATCATTTCATCGATATCAAATCCGAAATATCTTAAAAATGCACGCATTTCATTTAATGACATTTCAGGGGTTCCATATTCAATAGCCCTATGGTTTGAAAGAGACTCACATGTGACTGAAGGTATATTAAAATTTAAATTTGCATAGTCCTCTATTGCTCCGGCATAAGGATCACCGGCTATAGGATAATCTTTAATATCATAACCCGTTTCAGCTACAATAAATTTACCGAGTGTGGCACTTTCCGGGGTTGGTTCTTCTGAACAGAAAATACATGTAATACCGACATCAGTGTCATCATGACGAGTATTGTGGAAATCTCCAAGTCCAACGGCATTCACTGATTTAGCAAATTTAACTATACTATTTGAAATGGTTCCATTCTCTGCCGCTACAGTATTCAAGTTAATTCCATTATATATTCTTGTATTGTTGGCTGTGGCTTCAGGGAAAATAGTGGGGAATATGTATATTGTTCCGTCAATCTCATCGCCGTAACTGGCCAATAAGTTAATTAATTTGAAGCCTGCTACCTGTGATGCAAGCTCACCTCCATGGGTTCCGACAACCATGACAAGGGTTTTGCCGTTTCCATTTCCAAACTTGATATATGGACTTCCCTGAGTGCATAAATCAATAAGAGTATCAGTTACTTCCGTATGGTCAATTGCATCCATCAGCGGGCTGTTCACACGAATGTTTGCTTTTGATCCGAAATCTATAACGCCAATCTCATATTTGGCCTTTTCAGGAGTTTCCTTAGTAATGTAAAATTTAAACTTGCCGTTTGTATCAACAGGAATCTGATACTTTCCATTGACAGTGAGTGTTCCTCCAATGACATTATTTCCGTCTTCATCCACGACATCTCCAGTAACTAATTTCCGAGTATTGTCTACAGGAGTTAGCTGAGCTATAATTTTTGTATCTTTAGGTGCGGGAAATGTAAATGATTTTGAGAATGTTGAAGGATTAAAATGTTTATTGCTGTCCGAATAGACTCCAGTAAAGTTGATTGTCTGGCCAATAAGGTTTCTTGTTGTTTTCCAGATGTATACGTAGTTACCGTTAACGTCCAAATCACAGGTTCCTAATTTTTCACCGTCCACATAAACAGTCACAATTCCCCGGGTTACCTCTTCAAAGTCATCATAATCCGGATATGCGGTGTAATCGGATTTCACGTTTCCCGTAAAATAGACCGTATCATCATACCTTGATGCAATAATGTTGGTACATGTTGTATTTGCAACGGGAACGGTCAACGGCAGTATTGTTTCGGCATCGGCGTAACCATCGGCTCCAGCATATCTGCATGTTATATTGAATTTTCCTGTATCATCAACATAAACGTTAGTGGATGCAGCACCATTTTTCACATCTACTGTGTAATTCTTACCGAATACATCAACAAAAGTCACTGCTCCGCTATCTACATTATTTCCATCTTTATCCAATACATTAACATTCAGACTAGTGTCCTTATTTCCATAAATTCCATATTGTTCCTTTGCAGTTAATTCAACCTCAATCTTTTCAGATTCCATACCTGTATCGCCAGCAGATAGTAAATTGTCCTCTGAATTAACAGATATGTCATCACTATCTGCCGCACTGGCTGCAGAAAAAGTTAATAATAAAATTGTTAAAATTGTCAAAATTACAAATGTTTTTTTTAACAAAAGATATTCCCCCATAAAAATCTTTTATTAGACATTTATTAATTTGTTCCAGTTTAATATTAATGTTGCTGTTTGAACTCAAAAAATGAATATTTTTTAATTATGGTGAATATTAATGTTTGAAGCTTGGAATACTTTCGCCATTTGCAAGCATGTGAATTATCAAAATTATATAAAAACTATTCTTCATCGGAATTTGAAGCATTTTTTGATTCTAAAAATTCATTTTGAATCTTTACAACCTCTGCACTGGTATCGGCTTCGGAGTAACTTTCAAGCAAATCATGATTAAGCTCCAAAAAGGTATGTCCCCATTTAAAACCGTCCAATATATCACGTGCCTCATCCTTAAAGCGGGTGATATACAGCGTGGCTGATATTGCCTCAACAGTTGAGAGAATACACGCTTTTCCATAGTTTACGGGATTTGTTGCAATCAGAAACGGCAATGATCTGTGGTATTTGGATAAAGAAAAGAATTTTTTAGAACTTGACACTTCGTTCCATGAACAGTCAAGTCCTACAATTCCTCTTCTTTCAACGAATCTGTAATCTTCGTATGATACAGCCTTTTCAGCATATGGATTCAATACAATAGCTCCTGAAGGAATTCTATTTATATTATAGACAAGTCTGCATTTTCCCATCTTTTCCATTTTGATGGATGTGCATTTTTTTCTGTCGCATTCATCTGCATGAAAGACTGTAATTTTCATTTTATCTACCCAGTAAGGTTTCCGCCCTGAGCCTGGCGTATAAGCTGAATCTGCTGGTCAAACTGTTCCTGGGTCAGACCGAACTGTTCGTGAATGGCCGGAACATTATTGCTTTTCTTAAGGTTTAAGGATTTGAGCAGAGGTTCAATATAGTGAACATATGAGTCACCGAAGGTGTTCAATGTGAAATTGACCTTGGATAAATCCTCAAATATTACATATAAAACGTATCCTTGAGTATCTTTTTGTGATTCACAGATTATTATTCCCATTGACTGGTTGGAGTTTGCATTTGTAGTGTTATTGATAACAGGCATTGCTTCACCGAAGTAAATGTTCCAATCATTACCGTTGTATGTACGATGATCCGGACCTTTTACACCCTGGAACTTATATATCTCCATCAATGCGGAAGAGTTATCCATTGTTGTCAGGTTATATGTGATATTGTGTTCCTTATCTTTATATGATGCCACATAAGATTCATTTGTATTCATTTTTTCAACATTTCCGACGAATGCGCCGCTCATGAAATCCGTTTCAAATGGAGTGCCTACCGTTTTATTATTTAGAGCGCCAGTTGCAAAAATAACACCTAAAACAGCTATTATTACAATAACAACTCCGATTATTATCATATTTTTCTTTTCCATTATAAAACACCGTAAATATTTTTTTACAATTAATATTTTTTAAACAAGTATTTAATATAACTTTACTTCAAATATTATAATATGAACAATAAAGTCCGTGGCATCCTAATCGGTAGGCTGCAGCCTATCCATAAAGGCCATATTCAAGTTATTAAAAAAATTTTAGAGGAAGTTGATGAAATAATCATCGGTATAGGAAGTGCTCAGTTAAGCCATGAGCTTAAAGACCCTTTTACTGCCGGTGAACGCATCGTTATGGTTACTCAGGCTTTGGCTGAGGAAAATATCGATCCGAGCAGATATTATATCATACCTATGGAAGACATCAATTTCAATGCCATCTGGAGCGCTCACGTAAAGATGATGACCCCTCCGTTTTCAATAGTATACTCAGGTAACCCCCTGGTTAAGCAGCTCTTTTCAGAAGAGGGCTATGAAGTCAGAAATCCTCCTTTATACGACAGAATGCACCTTTCCGGAAGCGAAGTGAGAAGAAGGATTTTGGCCGATGAAAACTGGCAGGAACTTGTGGCCGACTCCACCATTGACGTAATGAATGAAATCAATGGGGTTGAAAGAATAAAGAACTTATCCGTAAAGGAAATCAGTGACCTATAACAATAGTTATATATCATTATGATTAAAATAATAAAGTGAGGTTATAAAATGGTTGTCAAAGTTATTGAAGGAAAAGAAGACAAAGTAACAATGCCCGATTTACTTGAAGATTTAAAGAAAAATACGAAAATCGATTATTGCGGAGCAATATTTTCCTTTGAAGGAATCGTGCGTGGAAAAGAAGAAAATATGGATTTGGAAAAACTTATTTTAACCACCCCTGATAAGGAAGTTACCAAAAAGGAAATTGAAGAAATTGTCGAAAACGCAAAAATCAAATATAACGTGGCTGAAATATCAGTCGTGCATTACCTTGGAGAATTCTACACCGGAGACAGCTTATTTTTAGTTGCAGTCTTAGGCGGTCACAGAGGAGAAACCCTGGACGCTTTAAAAGAAGTTATCGAAAGAGTAAAATATGATGTGGAATTCAAAAAAGAGGAAATTTCCAAACAGGGAACAAAAACAATATTAGCAGGAGGATAGCGTGAGCATCATCCTCATTATTAAATTATTAATACTATTCGCTGCGGTTTACTTTACTGTAAAGCACTTAAAATTCATAATAGTATTGATTCTTTTGATAATACTTCTATTTGTATTGCCTGGTCTTTTAGGCTATGGGATTATTTAAAAAAAAGAGTTTAAAAAACTGGATTTAATCCAGTTTATTTACCGATAATTACTTCAGTTGATTTAATTAATGCAACGACATCATCGCCATCTTTTAAACCTAATCTTTCAGCAGACTCTTTAGTGATGACTGCAGTGATAACATTAGGATCTTCCACTTCGATTTTGATGTTAGCCATAACTTTTCCTAATTCAACGTTTGTGACTTTACCTTTTAATTGATTTCTTGCACTTAATTCCATTTTAATCTCTCCTAATCTATTTGCCTACAATTACTTCGGTTGATTTAATTAAAGCGTTTACATCGTCACCTTCTTTTAAACCTAATCTTTCAGCAGACTCTTTAGTGATGACTGCAGTGATAACTCCAGGTTCAGACACTTCAATTTTAATGTTAGCCATTACAGCACCTAATTCTACACCAGTTACTTTACCTTTTAATTGATTTCTTGCACTAAGTTCCATGAGAATCTCTCCTTTATTTAATATTTAACGTTATGCACTTATAAATACTTCGGTTGATTTGATACCTATTTACCTACAATAACTTCAGTTGATTTGATTAAAGCAACAACATCATCGCCATCTTTTAAACCTAATCTTTCAGCAGACTCTTTTGTAATAACAGCAGTGATAACACCAGGTTCAGACACTTCAATTTTGATATTTGCCATTACAGCACCTAATTCAACGTTTGAAACTTTTCCTTTTAATTGATTTCTTGCACTTAATTCCATATTTAACACCTCATTTATTTTCCTATGATAACTTCAGTTGATTTTATTAATGCAGTAACATCATCACCATCTTTTAAACCAAGATTTTCAGCAGATTCCTTAGTAATAACCGCAGTGATTATAGCAGGTTCTGACACTTCGATTTTGATATTTGCCATTACAGCACCTAATTCTACACCAGTTACTTTACCTTTTAATTGATTTCTTGCACTAAGTTCCATTTTTTATATCTCCTATAAGTTGTACATTAATATGTTATATCGAATTGCATATAAATGTTTCGGTTTTTTGGAAATAAAGAGTTTTGAAAACGATTACTTGAAATGCTTCATATCGATAATTTTAAAATGAAACATTATATTAAAGAGTAAAAACATAAGTTAAAGTATGAAAATAGAACTTGAATCAATCGGAACAATTCACACTGAATTTACAGAAATTGAAGGTATGCCTATCCAACCAACTGGAGCGAAAGGTGTTAAAGGAGAAATTATTATAAAAGACAAATATGCGGATGGTTTAAAGGATTTAGAAGATTTTTCACATATTAATATTTTATATTTGCTTCATAAGGTAGACGGATATCTGCTTGAAGTGAAACCCTTTATGGACAATAATACACATGGAGTTTTTGCAACAAGATCTCCCAAAAGACCAAACCGTATAGGCTCATCAGTTGTAAAAATAGATAAAATAGAAGGAAATACTGTATACGTGTCAAATATTGACGTATTAAATGAAACACCACTTTTAGACATCAAACCTTATGTGCCCCAATTATATGAGGATACGATTGACGAGTTGAAAATAGGATGGTTTGAAGCCAATCACAATAAGGCAAAATCACAAAAATCAGATGATAGATTTAAATAAGGAAGTTTTAAAAACTTCCCAAAAATTCTTTTTTTATTCCAAATCATTGATTGCTTCTACAATCAATTGAATAGTTGATTCAACATCGTCCATACTGCAGACACTTACTGTAGTGTGGATATATCTTGTAGGAACTGATAATACACCAGTCGGAATACCTTCACGGGTCAAAGAAATTACAGTACCGTCAGTCGTACCTCCATCACTTACTTCCAATTGGTAATCGATGTCATTTTCTTCTCCTGCTTTAATCAATAAATCCTTAATGAACGGATGGGTTAGGATTCCACGTCCGGAAGCATCGGATAAAATTACAGCAGGACCTTTACCTATTACAACAGGAGCCTCTTCAGGTTTGATTCCCGGATGGTCGCCTGATAAAGTTACGTCAAGTGCAATAGCATAATCCGGATTCAATTTGAATGCTGCTGTTCTAGCACCTTTAAGACCAACTTCTTCCTGTACTGTTCCGACAGCGTAAAGGGTAACGTCAGCATCAATTCTTTTTAAAACTTCAATCATCACATAACATCCTGCACGGTTATCGATAGCTTTACCCATAACCAAATTGTTAGGATATTCTGCAAATATTGAATTGAAAGTCATCAAATCACCGACACGGACCATTTTTTCTGCATCTTCCTTATCCTTTGCACCGATGTCGATAAACATTGACTCGTAGTTGACAACTTTATTTCTTTCTTCAGGTTTTATAACGTGAGGTGGTTTTGAACCGATTACACCGATAACATCTTCTCCAACGCTGCTGTGGATAGTTACGGTTTGATTCATCAGCATCTGATCGTTGATTCCACCGATTTTTGAAAATAAAATATAACCCTTATCATCAATATATTTGACCATTAACCCAATTTCATCCATATGGGCAGCCAACATAATTTTAGGAGCTTTTTTAGAACCTTTTTTAGTAGCTATGATGTTACCCATATTATCACGTTCGATAGTATCTGCAACATCCTTTAATTCTCTTTCAATAATTTCAGCGATTTCATCTTCGCCACCGGATACACCAGGTGCCAAGATAAGTTCTTTCATTAATTCCATCATATCACCATTTATTAGTTTATACATTAATTATATATAAAAATTATTTTAATGCCTTGATTTTATTTTTCGCAACGTTTCTCACATATTCGTTTTCATCATTTAGAGAAACTTCTTTGAGGACTTTTATACTGACGATTTTTTTAACGCAGGCCTCCCTTACTCTCCAGGACTTGTCGCTTTCGAGGATTTTGGTTAATTCATTCTGATTTCTGATTTTAGAAACGCATCTGACATTAATGTCTTCATGAATGTTTTTCTCATAAATCTTTATCAATACCTCTTCATTGTCAATCTTATTTAAAGCCTTAAGGCTGAATTCAAGGTCTTTATTGGCCAGAATGATTTCAACGAGAACCTTCAAATCATCAATGTTGTCCAGAGTGTCCTTTCTTACGGATTCAAGTTTTGCCTCATGCAGTATTTTAATATAAGCATCTTCTGAAGTTATCTTTTCCATCGCTTCAAGGGCAATATCCTCATGAGTAGTATTGATAGCTATTTCAACGAAATCATCTTCAGAAGTTATATTGGGGTTTGAAACCGCATGAGACCTTACAAATGAGTCATCGTCATTAAGTGCAATATCAACCAGCACATCTGAATCGCTTATCTTTTTAACTGCGGTCTGTCTTGTAAACCTGTCGGAGTCATTTCGAGCCACATCAATTAATATTTTATCGTCATTTATCTTTTTAATAGCTTCGCTTCTAACAACGCTGTCCTCATCATTTAAAACGACCTGAGAAAGCACTTCCTCATCGTCAATGATTTTAACAAGGTCAAGCCTGACATCGGACTTTTTGGAATTCAATACTATTTTTTTCAGTAAATCCTTATCCGTAATCTTTTCAAAAATGATATTTCTTACCTTTGCATTGTCTTCCTCTTTTGCAATCTCGACCAGTTTATCTGCATTTGAAATCTTATTTATGGCTGCGATTCTAACATCACTGTCTGAATCTGTTAGAGCAATCTTTTGCAAGGTATCCTCATCAGTAAATGAATCCTTTAAAACTGCACCTTTTCTGATGCTTTTATCATTAGCCTTAAAGACAAGATCGGTCAATATCTTTTCGTCATTGATTTTTTCAAGGGCTTCCTTTCGGTACTTTTTGTCAATTGCGTTAATTGCAATGTCTTTAAGGGTTTCTTCATCTTCAACCTTATTGAAGATTTCTGTTATTTCCTTGGATTTTTTCTGGTTAATTACCATTTCAGCAATGGATTTATTGTTTTCACCTAATCTTTCATAGGCAAAGCTTCTTACATCATAGAACTTGGAATTTTCTGCTGCATCCCATAAAAGGCGCTCATCTTCCAGTTTATTTGCTGCAATTAATCTGATAGCACGGTCTTTAACATTTTTAGCCAAATCAAGTGCAACGTACTGATTTGTAATATTGTTTACTGCAACAGCCCTTTCATTCCTGTTTTTACTGTGCATTGCAATTTCCTTTAACTGCAGTTCCACTTCGGGAATGTCAACATCCTTTGAAATTTCGGCCGGCTTTTTTTCTTTTTTATCTTTTTTAAATCTATCAAATAACCCCATTTTAAAGCACCTATTCGTAATTAACCTCTTCATACATCTTCATTAAAAAATCAGCAAGAGAAACAATATCCTGTCTGTTATGTTCTATTATTGGTATCATCGGCCCAATATTCTTTTCGCTGAGATAAGTATTATAATATCCCGGAATATACTGTCCCGGCACGTCATCAACCCGTTCAAGTCCGAACTTGTATTTTTCAATTGTCTGGAGCTGACAGTTCGGAAGTTCATCTCTCCACAGGTATTTTGCAAAATACATCAAATCCAAATGGGCCAAATCAAAATCGACATCAATTCTGTGGTAACGGAGCCTGTTTTTAATATACGGCACATCGAATGTCTTTCCGTTGAAGGTTACATGAACCGAATCCTCGTCGAGATGTGAAAAGTAACCTTTTAAAATTGCAATCTCCTCATCCAGGTCCCTGAGGAAATACTGGGAGGATATGATGTTATTGCCCTTTATTTCAGCAACTCCTATAAGTATTATCGGGACGTTTGAAAGCCCCAATGTCTCTATATCCATGAACTTGAAGTTTTCGCTCTCGGGAATGCTGACGCATTTGATTAAATTGTCCCTGCAAGATTTTCCATATCTGTTCTGATTCAGCAAATCGATGATTTCCATAAATGACATGTCCTCCATATTCTCAAGGAAGTTTTTGGCGTTGTCCTTATGTGAATCATGATTTAAAAGTGACTCGATGGTATCATAACCCTGTTTTTTCAAGTTCTCTTCAGTTTTAATGCCAATTTTTGGAAGCAACTTCAGATTATGATTCATCTGATTTTTATAGTTGTTTTCAGCCAGATTAAAATCTATCTTTTCCTTTTGAACTATTTCTAAAGTGTCACCGTAGGGAGTGCTTATAACCTTACTTCCTTCAATGTCAGTCAATTCCTTATTCTGATATTTCAAAAGAAGCTGCTCCTTTAAATCCTCATAATAAGCAGGTGAAACCTTTCTGTATTCTTCAAAGGAAAAGTTTTCAGAACTCGGTGAGCTTTTCAGTATCGAATTCAATATGTAATTTTCATGTTCAAAATCTTGCATCAATTAATAATATGTAATCTATAAAATATAAAAATTTTTAATAAACCAAACTTGAATTTTTATAAAATTATATATACTATGAGATTCATAATATAACTTGGCTACTAAAAGTAGCCACGAAATGTAGATTAAAACAGCCAAACTTTAAAATTCATTTCTCTAAGAAAGCTTGTAAAACAAGCATTTAGGTAGATAATGCCCATTATCTACCTAACATTTATAAACAACTACTTTTTTTATCCAAATCTTTTAAATAAACTCTTATATTAATTTTTAAAAATTTGAAGAAAACTTTATATGAATTTTTTAACATAATTATAATTCAAGGGGTAAATCATGAAAATTAAATTAGCTGTAATATACGGAATACTGATTTGGGCTGTAACATATGTTATTTCAATGATTGTTCAGCCAATGATAACAAACAATACCTTATATAATAATTTAATTCTTCCCCTAAGCATAATTATAGTTACTGGATTTTTTGGAATTCTCTACATCCGAGAGATAAACGAAGACGAAGTAATCGAAGGAATAATAGTTGGAATAATCTTTATAGCAATAGATATCGTTTGTGACGTGATTGTTTTTATAATTCCACATAACCATACCGTTCTCATAACAAATTATACAACACACCTCATACTGATGTCAATTATAGTGCTTTTAACAACCACATTCCTCGGTTATCTGGCGCAGATGAAAATCGAGTTAAAGTAAAGAGGCAATAAATGTTATCAAAAGCTCATCCAAGATATGAATCATTAGTACTAAGAGATAAAATTGTTAAAGCATCAAAAGAAGGTTATCTGGCCGATTCTGCAATGATTGCCCATGGAAGAGGTGAAGCCTTTGACTACCTTCTCGGCGAAAAGACCACACTGCCTGCAAAAAGAGCAATGTATGTGACTGTGGCACTGATGATTTTATCCAAAAACCCAGTGATTTCAGTTAACGGAAACACCACTGCCCTTGCAATAGATGAAATCATAGAATTTGCAAAGGTAATCGGAGCAAAAATTGAAATCAACCTGTTTTACAGGACCGATGAAAGGGTAAAAAAGATTACTGAATTATATAAAAGTCATGGCTATCCGGAAATACTCGGATCTTTGGATGACGAAATAATGTATATTAACGAAATTAAAAACCCTAGGGCATCTGCAAGCAAAAGCGGAATATACAGTGCCGATACAATACTGGTACCTCTCGAAGATGGAGATAGAGCCGAAATATTATCTAGAAGCGGAAAGAATATAATTACCATTGATTTGAATCCTCTTTCAAGAACATCCAAAATGTCTGATGTTTCTATTGTAGATAATGTTGTACGTGCAATTCCATTTATGACAAAAATAGCTGGTGATTTACTCACGCAGGATAAAGAACTGTTAAAAGAGATTATTGAAGATTTTGACAATAAAACAAATTTAGATGAATCATTGAAATTAATAAAAGAGGACGTAAAATGAGAGTAATGGGAATATCAGGAATGCCCGGTTCAGGAAAAGCTACAGTCTCTGAACTGGCTGCTGAAAACGGCACAATCACAGTAGTTATGGGCGACATAATACGTGAAGAAGCTAAAAAACGTGGTGAACCAACAAAAGAAACTGCAATAAACCTTAGAAAAGAACATGGCGATTATATTGTTGCAGAACTAACCATAAAAAAAGTAAAGAAACTCATAGAGGAAGGATTTGATTCATCAATCATTATTGACGGTATCAGAAGCCCTTATGAAGTGGATCTCTTTAAAGAGAATTTTGATGATTTCATTGTTCTTTCAATATTTGCCAATCCGCAAATACGTTTTGAGAGAATTAAACTAAGACAAAGAGAGGATGACACCACAGACTATGAAGTCTTTGCTCAAAGAGACAGGAACGAACTGGGCTTTGGAATTGGTTCTGTAATTTCATTATCCGATAAAATGATTATAAACGAAAGCGATATGGAATCCTATGAAAAAAAAGTGAGAGAATTTATAGAAGAATATGATATTTAATCATTTTTCTTCCAAAATCGCATCTTCAATAATATATAAACCGCTGTCTACATGCCATTGCCTTTTATCTTTTATTATTTTAACTCTTTTTTTAAAAATAGGGCCGTCCAAAACTAGCGTTTCTGCTTCTCCGCCCTCAAAAGCAAGATTAAGGCCAACTTTTTCATTAATCTTCAGCAATTCATCAATGCATGCATCATCAATCCTGCGCCCAAGCCATTTTTCATCAAGGCCATAGGCTGCAACACCACTGATTATCACTTCAAAACCGAGTGAAACTATTTCTCGCATATATTCAAGTTCATCGACGTGCCAGTATGGTGAAACCGCCTTTATTCCAACCTCATCGGCCAGTCTTTCAATCCTTGACTTTTGATAGGTTGAGTAAAGTGCGCCTGTATATATGGCTTCGATGCCTAAATTTTTTAGATTTTCAAAGGCATGTCTTAAATCTTTGAGTTCCTCTTCCTTAATTCCATCGGTTTCAACGCTGATGATAGGAATATCCATTGCCTCTGCAAGTAAATCGGTGAGGTGAATGTTTGGGACATGAAACATGTATGACTCATCATTTGCAGACTTCATAGCCAGCAAATATCTTACATCCTCACCGCTTTTTAAAGCATTGTAAACAGCCATAGTGCTGTCCTTACCACCGGAAAATAATACTGCGACCTTCATTTATCTCTTCTTTTTAGTGTGTAAAAATCTGTTGAATCTTCTTTTACCGACTACGAATGATTCGAAGAAAAGACCTAAAACAGCGACAATAACACCGACACCACCGCAGGCCAATACAAAGTGAGTATTGGAAATCATTGATGAATTGGAATTATCGATACTGCTTTGAACTGAACCTTCAACGCTTGAAGCCACAATACCCTTTTCAAGCAATGTCTGTTTGACCTGATCATATGCTGAAGAGGCTATGACTATTTTAACGTGAACCTGCGCATAATTGATAGGTCCGCCAAAATTAGCTCTGTACCAATCGGCAAAAGACTTTAAAGCCTGGGAAGAAGAATAGTTGTTTAGTGCAATATTGATAACACCTGAAGTTTTGTTAACGGTATAATTTGAGAAATGTGAATCTATATTAGGCACTGTACTATTAAAGAACTTAAATTCCCTGTCAGTAAACGACCATAGAGGAATCGAAACTCCAGTTTCTTCCAAACTTTTAAAACCTTCAATTTTAGATAAATCACTTTCCAGTTTATTAATGTCGGTAGCTGAAGATACGTCAAGATACAATGTTTCTTCATTACCCGGCATAACCTTTTCAATAGCTGTTGCGATTTCAGGCATGTCTGAATATATTGGAGAGAGGAAAAAGGCTCCTCCCAGCGCACCTATAAAAAAGCCGACTCCCAGTATTAAAAGCATTTCCTTTTTGGACATGAACGGCTTTAACATAGCTATTGAAAAAACGAATACCATCATTATAATAAACAAGATTATATAAATAATAGTAACTATAACATCCATTTAATCCACTCATTTAAATAAGTATAATTAATTATTTAACTAATTACCATTTAAATAGGTTTGGATTAATATTTCTTATAGACGTTCATCTCTCCACTATCGATTGGCCATTCAACAACGACTTTATTTTCACCCTTATCAAGAAACAGGCTTCCTGATTTGAGATTTGAATTATGATTGAGTTTCAGCTCTTTGATTTTGCCGTCCTTCATATTATATGAAGCTGAAAGATATGAATTGGTTATTTTAATGTTTATTGCTTTATCCAGACTCAGATAAACCGTCTGCTTTGATCCCTGACCTTCACCGTAAACCTGGCTTATTGCATTTGAGAGTTTTGAAAGTTCACCCTTCGCGTTAATGCTGTTGGATACATCCAATGATTTTTCCATACCGAATTGGGCCAGCGGCAGGGTGAATGCAATCAGAAGAATTATTGAAACTGCAAATATAAGCAGATATTCAAGTGAAACCTGTCCTTTATCCTCTTTTATCATTTATATCACGAAAATTATATTTTTTAATATAAGCATTGACAAATCCCCATAGAATATGGCTATTATCAGTCCAATCAATATTGCCGGAACGTAGGGAAAGCCAAGCTTTATGGAAATCTGGCTTGAGATTATCTGCTGGGCATTCATTATTTTGAGAAGATACATATCCTTTAGAGTTATTCCTCCGGCAGTCAACGTCTTAAAGTAGTACTTTGATTTTCCGTCATCGCTTTCAAAGACTTTCAGGTTGCTTTTCTTGTTGCTTTCAATAAGCTCCTTTACATATTCACTGTCAAAATAGAAATTGTTTATCATCATTCCCTCCTTCAAATCCTTTATGTTAATGTGTTTGTTGAAACTGGAGTCTATCAATATTTTTATGCCTTTATAGCTTAGAAATCCCTTGAATATTTCGATATCCTCATCAAATGCATCATTTTTCATTATGAGATAAATCAGCAAGGCCATGAGAAAGGGAAATGATACAAGGATGCTGTTTACCATTACCGTAAATGAAAAGGGATAGAATGACAGCAATGGAGAAATGTTGAAAAATGAAGAATCTATTCCAAATGGTATTACTGAAGCGATTGAAGCAAATAGTTTTACATCACCGCCACCCCATACGTTCAATTGCCATAACATTAAAGTGATGAGATATGTAATTGAGTATGAAATAATCGAAAAGATAATGAATTTAAGATTACCTGTAATTATTGTCAAAATCAGGTTTGACGAAAAGCCAAAAGCCACAAATAGATAATTCAGTTTATTTGGAAGAAATCCCCTGCGGATATCGAAAAAGCAAAATATGGCACAAAAAATTATGGTAATTATTATTTGAATTAAAAAAATATCATCTAAAATCATGCTTAAAAATTTTTAAAAAGTAGTATATTAATTATATAGAAATTGAACCGGTTATATTCAAAAAGAAGGTTATACTGTACGGGAAGGTTATACTGTATGAAAAGGTAAAAAAAAGAATTAATTTTTAGAATGCTCGTAAATAGCTTCTAAAAATGATTTGAATAATGGATGTGGCCTATTAGGTCTTGACTTGAATTCCGGATGGAATTGACAGCCGATAGCCCAAGGGTGGTCAGGAAACTCGACAATTTCAACAAGGAAATCATCCGGACTGGTACCTGAAATGATAAGGCCTTTTTGCTGAAGGTCATCCCTATAATCGTTATTAAATTCATAACGGTGTCTGTGACGTTCTTCAATATCAATCTCACCGTAAGCTTCATGGGTTTTAGTTCCTTCAATAATCTTACAGTCATAGGAACCTAAACGCATGGTTCCGCCCATGTTCTTGATTTTTTTCTGCTCTTCCATCATGTCAATGACAGGATGAGCCAAATCATCATCAAATTCGGAACTGTTGGCATCAGGATAACCGTTGCGTCTTGCAAACTGAGTCACCATTGACTGCATACCCAAACAGATACCGAAGAGAGGAACATTGTTTTCAATAGCATAGTCAACAGCATCGAGTTTTCCTTCAAATCCTCTTTCACCGAATCCTCCAGGAATAAGGATACCGTCAAAAGTGTCTAAGATTTCTTTATCAAGCTCATCAACATCGGAACTTAAATATTCGATATTTGCCTTGACGCCAATGCTTGCGGCTGCATGCTGGAGGGATTCTCTAATACTTATATAAGCGTCTTCAAGTTCAACATATTTTCCGACAATACCGATTGTTACGCTAGGATCTTTAATTCTTAAGGAGTCAACAATTTCTCTCCATTCATTCAATTTGGAAGAGTCCGCTTCAATATCCAGACCAATTCTCTTGACGATTAACTCACCGATATTCTTATCTTCCAAAACCAAAGGCACTTCATAAATTGTACCTGCATCGGGAGTGTTTACAACAGCATTTACATCCACGTCACAGAAGTGAGCAACTTTACCTAAAAGTGCATCGTCAATGTGAACCTGTGATCTGCATACAATCACATCAGGATTTATACCGACACTTCTTAATTCTTTTGTGGAATGCTGGGTTGGTTTTGTTTTGAATTCACCGGCAGCATTTAGATATGGGATAAATGTAACGTGTACAAACATGACGTTTTCACGGCCTTCCTCATTCCTGAGCTGTCTTAAAGCTTCAAGGAAAGGCTGACTTTCAATATCCCCAACAGTACCTCCAAGTTCAACCAGAACAACATCATAATCTGAGCTTTCAGAGTTTTCCCTAATCATTTCCTTAATACGATTAGTGATATGAGGAATAACCTGTACACATTCACCAAGATATCCTCCTTCCCTTTCTTTAGCAATTACAGATTCGTAAACTTTTCCTGTTGTAATATTTGCAAGTCCGTCAAGTTCAACGTCTAAAAATCTTTCATAATGACCTAAATCCAAATCGGTTTCCATTCCATCATGAGTTACAAAAACTTCACCATGTTGGTAAGGATTAAGTGTTCCGGAATCCCAGTTTAAATAAGGGTCAATTTTAATAGCTGATACTTTTAAACCATATGATCTTAAAATCCTACCCATAGAGGCTGAAGTAATTCCTTTACCTATGGAACTTACAACTCCTCCAGTAATAATGATATATTTTGTCAGATAAATCCTCTCCATTTTTAATTATTAATATTATAATTTTAGTTTTTCATAATATATAAAATTAAATAGAAAATAATTATAACATGTTAAAATTAAAATATTAATTAACTAGAACAGGGGGTGAATCCTTTGAAAACTAAATATCTTATAGTCATGTTGTTCATTTTTATCTTATCACTTGCGGCAGTAAGTGCAAATGAATTGGATGAAAATCAAATAGATGAAAATGATGCAATATTGCCTGTCGATTCAACAGACAATAATATGGACAACAGTACAATAATCGGTAATGACCTTGTAAAGTATTATAAGAACGATTCACAATACGAGGTTCAAGTTTTCGATGAAAATCACACTAAATTGAATAATACACATGTGGAATTTTCAGTTAATGGAAATACTTATGTAAGAACAGTGAAAGATGGAATAGCTAGGATAAACATTAATTTAAACCCTGGCGATTACAAGATTACAGCAAAAAATTGTTATGATAACACTACAGTTACAAATAACATCACTGTATTAAGCACCATCATTTCTTCTGATTTAACCAAATACTTCAAAAACGCTTCACAATTCAAAGCCACAGTATTGGATGGGCTTGGAAATCCTGAATCAGGAGTGAACGTATTAATCAATATAAACGGAGTATACTACAAACGTACAACAGATAAAACTGGAACAGCAAAATTAAATATAAATCTAAACCCCGGAAAATACACATTGACTGTCGGACGTGAGGATACAGGATTGAAAATGGCATCCAATGTCAGAGTTCTACCAACATTATTATGTAACGATCTTGTCAAATATTATAGAAACGCTTCACAATTCAAAGCCACACTATTGGATGAGGCAGGTAACCCTGCAGCCAATGCTAAAATGACACTCAATATCAACGGAGTTTATTACAAACGTACAACAGATGAAAATGGAACAGCAAAATTAAATATAAATCTAAACCCTGGAACATATATATTGACTGCTGAACAGGACACTACAGGATTGAAAATGTCTGCTAAAGTTACTGTACTGCCTACAATTTTATGTAATGATTTGGTCAAATATTTTAAAAACGCATCTCAGGTAAATGTAAAAGTCTTGGATGATATGGGAAATCCATTAAAAAATTCCAAGTTGACATTAAACATTAATGGAGTCTTTTATACACGTACCACTGACAATGAAGGAAATGCAAAATTAAATATCAACTTACAGCCGGGAGACTATATTTTAACTGTTGAAAGATTAGATAATCATTTAAAAGTATTATCAAACATTAAAGTGTTACCTAAATTAATCGCTAGAGACGTTAATACCTGTACTGAAGGTAAAGCATTTCCAGTGAAATTGGTTAATGATGTGGGAAAACCTGAAGTTGGAAAAAGACTTACTGGATCAATTAACGGTGAAACTTTCTATGCAACAACAAATTCCGAGGGAATTGCTACATTTCAATTATCCTTCCTTACAAAAGGATATTATACAATAACTGTATCATATGGGGAGAATATCATTTCCAATAAGTTATTAGTTGAAAAAGGTACTGTTTCAGTAATTAGAAACCTTGGAAATCCTAATGCTCCAAAAATAGCATATGTGGTCGGTCTTCACCCATTAGAACACAGGACACATGAAACATTATTGAAAATACTTCCTACAATTCCTGGTCTAAATTACTGCTATGACGTCTACGTAATTCAAGTAACTGAAGATATCGGTTATTATGGAGACGGTCTATCCAACGACAAGAACCCTGGAAGACAAAACGGACAATATCTAGCTTATAATTATGTATATCCTCAAATTTTGAAAGGAGGATATAAACTAACTGTTGATGTTCACTCAAATGTTGGATATGGTGTTCCTGCATTCGTATTCAGTCCGGTCACTGGTGGAGCAGGAGAAAGATATGCAAGAACTGTTGCAAGCAATTGTGCAAACGTTAACTATTATCAAATAAGTACAACAACAAGTGCACCATACTTGACAATACCTTTAAATCAGAACGGCATTCCTGCATTCTATTATGAGGAATACAGTTTTGAACCACAATCCAGTATGGACATGCATATGACACAGCTCCTTTATGCAGTAGACGGATTGAAATTTTAGTAAGATAATTTAATTTATCTTACAATTTATTTTTTGGAGATAATATGAAAAAATATATTTTAATATTAATAATAATTGCGCTTATTTTAGTTGGCGGCATACTATTTGTTCAAAATCAAGGTTCACAGAATAACCCTATCGGAACTGCAAATAACGCAAATGCAATCAGAGAAGTTATCGCGAATAACAGTGATGATCCAGGCAGTGTTGAAGTCATAAGAAATGTCGGAAATCCCAACGGTGAAAAAATAGCTTATGTGGTTGGAGTGCATCCTCTTGAACATGAAGTCCACGAAACCTTGGTTAAAATACTTCCCGAAACGAATAATCTCAATTATTCCTATGATATCTACATAATCAATGTAACAGATGATGTAGGCCATTACGGATCAGGATACTCAGATAAGGATGATAAGGGAAGACAAAACGGACAGAATTTAGCATATAAATATGTTTATCCAAAAATAGTTAACGGAAGCTACAAGGCAGCTATTGATGTGCACTCAAATATAGGAGCATACCCTTATAAGACATTCGTATTCAGTCCGGTAAACGAAGGTTCAGGTGAAAAATACGCTTCAGATGTAGCCGGCAAATGTGAAAACATCACTTATTACTCACCGCAATCAACTACAAGCGGACCATTCCTTACAATACCTTTGAATGAACATGGAATACCTGCATTTTACTTTGAGGAATACAGCTTTGCAGACCAATCCACAAAGGATATGCATGTCAAGGAACTGATTAAAGCCGTTGACGGACTAAAATTTAAGTAAGATGAGTTTAATCATCTTACCAATATTTTTTTAATTTACTGTAATGTAATTGAATTTTGTATAACTTTCCCAATATGAAGTAATAATGTATTTTCCAGGCATTAAATTAATAGTTAATGCAGCCATACCATTATTGTCGGTTGTACGATTGTAAAATACACCATTAATATTGAAAGTCACGTTTTCACCTGATGAAATTTTACCCTGACCATCAAGGACAGTCACTTTGAATTTACTTCCGTCCTTATATTCCATGGACAAATCACTGGATACTAGTCTGGTCAATACCTTAATCTTATTGGAAACGCTTTGACCGTTGTAAGTAGCCGTTATTATGTAAACATCAGGATATAGATTAATATTTAGTTTTGCAATACCACTTTCATTGGTAGTTCTTGTATAGAATACTCCATTAATATTAAAATCTACTTTTGCACCTTTTAAAGGATTTCCCTGACCATCAAGTACCTTTACAGTGTATTGGGAATCGTTTCTGTAATATTTTACAAGATCATTATTTTCAACAAGAACTGATTTAACCAAAATGGAATTGGCCATCATTTCACCAGTATCCAAGTTTATGGAAGTTATGATATATTTGCCAGGATTTAAATTAATGTTTAACTTGGCCACACCGTTTTTATCAGTCGTACGTGTGTAAAATACACCATTAATATTGAATTGAACATTTGAATTCTTTAAAGTGTTTCCATTCTTGTCCAAAAATGATGCATAGAATTGAGTATCGTTTTTATAATATTTTACAATATCTTGAGCTGAAAGTGTTGTTTTTACCAAGACTTTTGCATCACATTTGGCATTATCGAATTTGCCGTCGTATTTTACATTAACATTATATTCACCAGGGCCCAAATTAATTGCCAATGAAGCATACCCCGTATCTTTAACGATAGGATAATAGGTCTGGCCGTTAACAGTTACTGCAACCTTTTCACCAACAAGAGAAGAGTCATATTTATCTTTCAAATAAATGTATAATCTCTGAGGTCCACCCATGTACTTTTCAACGTTGTCTGCATATAGTCTGACACCATAGTCTGTTGCATAATATGCAAAATTATTAACTTCAGATATTCCTGGAATATGACAATGAATGTTGTAATATCCCACCTTTTTCGGTTTGAGCGTAATAATAATATGTTTACCGTCAAAAACACCTGGAATTTGCCAATATATAGCATGTTCCTGAGAGTTATAAGTATAAGTTCCATAATTAGAAACAACACCAACAAAATCAACATCATTACCCAAATTAAAAACAACGGTTTGTGCTGAAGTTATATGTTGAATTCTGTATTCTACAGTTATTTCGCTGTTGACCAGTACAGACTGATCACCTCTTAAAAAGTTAATTACTTTTCCTGTAGGGCGATTTTCAAATATATGTGTTCCAACATACAGTTTTCCAGGATTTTGAGGTATAACGGACGGAGGATAATATTGTCCTTTGTAATAGAAATGAGTAACAATCTTGGCAGTGTTCAAACCAACATTACGCCCGTTGTCATTTGTTGCATAGACATCAACCCCATAATACTGTCCGTTAACTGTATCATGTACTTTATAGTCATAAGTCATAAGGTTTCTTCTGTTTATACCGGAATCATCATAAGAACAAACCATAATAAGCGCATCAACAGGATTTAAAGAATAATCCTTATAGTTTCCTTTTATGTGATACCTTATTTCATTTGGAATGACCATATACTGGCCAATCTGTAATGTTCCAGTCAGATAAGTATTATAAAAGGAAATGCCGTAACGTCCGTCAGGAGCTTTTATGAAAAAGTGTCCGTAACCATAAGGTGCAAGAATATTTTTAATGCGTTTAAGGTAATCCGGAGAAATATCATTGTTTACAACAATCTGACCTGCAATCTGTTCAATGGATCTGCTGCTGGAATCGTACTGACTTCCTCCCTGACCGATAACCCAACCATTTTCTGTAATTATACAATGGAAAAAGTAAGTTGATTGAGTGTCAATTTCCTGTTTAAGAATGTTTAATCCGTTCCAGTTTTGGGAATTAACTTCATACCCATGTCCGTTAAGTGGAGAATCTTGTCTGAATCCATAGACTGTTTCATCCGCTTCCTGAATAACAAAAGAACAGCATTCCCATTCGGACTTGTTAATTGTTTTATCGCTTGTCGGTTGCTCATACAAAATCTCATCATTAATTACATCATATAAAATGCCATCCTGATACAAAAAATTATCATCAGATGATGTTTCATTAATATCAGATGCGTTAACCGCATTTAAACAAAATAAGAAAATAATTAATAATGTTATAGTTAAATATTTTCTTGAAATCATAATTTCACCCAATATAAAAAATAATATATAAAAAATACTACTTAAAATTTTATAATATAATTTTACAATCTTTTAATGAATTCTTTTATGAACTCATCACAGAATTCCCAGGTATGCTCACCTTCAGCACCGACAAAAGTAGCGTCAATGTCTTTTGATTTTAAAAACCTGTAAAAATCTGCATTTTTTTCAAAAAGAAAGTCATCAAGGCCACATGCCATGTAAATTTCAGGTATATCATCACAATTATCAATCAGGTATTTTGGATCCTTATCGGAGCCTTGAACTTCATCGAGATTACCGAATATTGATTCGTAGAACTGTCTTGAGTACAGTACGTTATGGTTATCTCCATAATCTGCAATGTCATCTGTTATCAAGGCTGCTGAAATCATTCCTATTTTTGAAAAGTTATCTGAGTATTTAAGTCCGTTTCTAATGGCTCCGTAACCTCCCATTGAAAAGCCTGCAATGAAAGTGTCTTCCCTTTTATCGGACAATGGGAAAATGCTCCTTGTAATATCAAGCAATTCCTGGCCAACATACTCACTGAATAACCTGTGTGAAGCAGTATCATCAAGATAGAAACTGTTTTCTCCGCATGGAATTACAATAGCTATTCCATTATCTTCTGCAAATTTCTGAATTGAGGTGTTTGCAAGAAAGATATCATCACTGCCGTAAAGGCCATGTAGCAAATAGAGAGTTTTATACGGCTTTTCTACAATCTCTTCAGTGTCGTTTAAAAAATGAATGTTGTCTGCAGGTAAAATTACGCTTATTGATGTTCTTCTCTGCAGACTTTTGCATTTGATGTCTCCTCTAAAAAGAACCATTTCAATCACTTTTAAGTAACTTATCCAATTTCTTATTAATCATGTCCAATTTTTTATCAAGCGCTACCTGATTGTTCAATATCAGCTTCTGGTTTTCGCTTAGCGCCAATTGATTTGAAAGCAAAGTTTCAAAGTTCAAATTCATTAAATCATTATTATTCTTACCAAACATTTTACCACCTTAAACTGCTCTATACTCTGTCCATTTACCTGAAAAGTACCTGTACACATATATTCCTGCCCTTACATACCAGTCAACAAACATCGCTATCCATGTTCCGAATACTCCTACACCCAGCCAGTCGGCGATAACATAGGATAGTGCAATTCTGCATGTAAACATTACTGCAAGACTTATATACATTACTGATTTTGAGTCTCCAGCTCCCCTGAACGTTGAAGGAAGCGTGAAAGCTATCGGCCATATTATGATTGCAAAAATACCATGCCATACAACCATTTCAGTTGTCATTGCGGCGGTCTGTGCTGATAGCTGATAGATATCCAATATGAACGGCAGCAATGCAAAAATTGCAATATTTATTATTACATGTGATATGAACACTATTATAATGCACTTCTTATTGTAATACCTTGCCTGTTCATAGTCATTAGCTCCAACACATCTTGAAATAACGGCAGTTATACCTAAGTTAATTGCAAAACCAGGCAATACTGAAAATATTCCTATTGCATATCCAACTGAATTTGCAGCTATTGCCATCGTTCCGAATGTTGAAACAAGACTCAATACCAGAATACGGCCCAATTGAAAGAGGCCATTTTCAATTCCATATGGAATTCCTACATTTAATACATTTTTCAATATTACTAAATCAAATTTATGTTTTATCGTTCTTTTAATATGGAGCATATAATCCTCATCCAAAACGAAATATAGAATTACTGCTGCGGATAAAAACCTTGAAATGACTGTTGGAATAGCTACTCCTTCCACTCCCCATCCCAGATAGTAAATGCAGAATGCATTGCCGACCACATTTAAAATATCACAGACTACCATGATTCTCATCGGCAAATAGGCATCGTTGGTTGTTCTAAAAATAGCTGCTCCCGAATTATAGATTGCAATGAAAGGGATTGAAAATGCAACAATCAATAGGTAAACATCAGCATTCATCCATACGTCCGCTTCAATCTGGCCAAAGAGAATACCAATCAAGAAATATCTGGCAAATAGCACTATTATCATGAAAATAGTTGAAGAGATTCCTGAAAACCACACCAATTGATTTGATGCGTCACGGGCTCTTTCAACATTATTGTCTCCAAGATACTGGCCTGCTATTACTGCTCCCCCTGTTGCAAGGGCTGAAAAAGAAAAAATAAGTAGCTGCATTAAAAAATCGACCAGAGAAACACCACTGATAGCTGCCTCACCCAGTGATGCAACCATTATGGAATCTGCAAGTCCAACAAAAAATTCTAAAGCTTGTTCTATGAGCAATGGTATAAACAGATAGAACAAAGCCTTATTTGAAAATAAATAACCTTCCGGAGTTTTAAATATGTTCATCTCTATCTTATGAAGTTAGTTCTTGCTTTAGGCTCAACTTCATGTTCCAAACCTTTTTCACGTCCGGCTTCAATACATTTTAAAAAGTATGCCATGTTTCTTGCAAGCTGTCTCATTGTTGAGATGCCTTCTTCATCCTGCATCACTTCTTCTGGGGTGTTTCCGTGAACCATATTCCAGTAATATGATGTGATTATAGGCATTTGACTGATTCCCATGAATTTGTTTAACTGATCATAGGTTGCAGTGTTTCCGCCTCTTCTTGCAGAAACTACACTTGCACCAGGTTTGAATGCAAAGGCTTTAGCACCGTTTCCGTGGCTATTGGAGTAGAATGCCCTTCCCAAAAATGAGGTTATTCCACCGGTTGCTGCTGCATAATGAACCGGGGACCCGAATATGAAACCGTCAGCTTCTTCAGCCTTTTTAACGAACTCATTAACTTTATCATTGTCAAAGGTACATTCACCTTTTTCTGCACATTTCAAACATGCATTGCAGCTTATTATCGGTTTTGTTCCAATCCAGAATATTTCAGTTTCTATATCGCTTTCATTCAATACTTTAGCCACTTCGGATAATGCTGTGTATGTGCATCCGTTTTTATGAGGGCTTCCGTTCAATAACAATACTTTCATATAACTCTCCCCATTTAAAATTCATTTATTAATCTTGACATTAATTTATATCCGTCCTGCTTTTCAATAGAACCTGTTTTTACACCTTCTTCATCAAATGATGTACATTCGTCCCCTGTCTTATCGGATGAATAGATTACTAAAGGCACGTCATCACGTGTGTGGGTTCCGATTGATATTGGAGTCGGATGGTCAGGCAATATTGCCGCTTTAAAGTCTTCCCCTTCAAGGCTTTCAATAATCGGTCCGACAATAAACTCATCAATTCTCTCAATAGCCTTTACTTTCTCATCTATCAGTTGAGCATGGCCCGCTTCATCAGGCGCTTCAATATGAATCAGCAATACATCATGATTTTTAAGAGCTTCAATACCATATTGGCCTTTTGCCTCATAATCAGTATCAAAAAATCCTGTAGCTCCAGGCACGTCAATTACATCCAAATTAGCAAATACACCGATTCCTTTAAGAAGGTCAACACCTGTAATTACAGCACCTGTCAGTCCGTAGGTTTCTTTAAAGTCAGGCAATTTTGGAGTTGTTCCCTGACCCCATAGCCATACCATGTTAGCAGGGCATTTGCCATCGGCAATTCTGGCCTTATTGACTTCATGGTCTTTTAGGACTTCCTGAGCCTCATACATGATATCCCTCATCTTAACTGCAAGGTCATCATCCCATATTGTGTATTCAGTAAGGTTTTCACCTGCAATATCATGAGGAGGGACTGTGTTTAAATCAGCCAAAAGATTTGCATCTTCCTCACTGTCACAGGAGTATACGAATATATGCCTGTAGCTTATGCCTGGATAAAACTTGCCTTTAAAGTCATCATATTTTTCTTTGAAATATTCATTTAAAGCATCCATTAAAACAGCTGCCTCTTCAGAGGTGATGTGGCCTGCATTAAAGTCTTCCATTGTGTCATCCTTTTCAGTTATCGTGTTGCATCTGAAAATGACATCTGTCGGCTTTGTTTCAATTCCCATACTGCCGGCTTCAAGAGGTCCACGGCCAGTATAGTAATCTGCAGGATTATATCCGAAAATGCTCATGTTTGCAACATCAGACCCCGGCGTATATCCGTCAGGAACATTATTTGTAAATCCTCCAAATCCATTTTGTGCCAATTTGTCAATATTAGGAGTTTCAGCTACCTGAAGCGGTGTTTTACCGTCCAATTCGTCGAGAGGAAGGTCGCTTGAACCGTCAGGAATAAAAATTACATATTTCATAAATATCAAATCCAAAAAAAAGAATAAAGGAATTAGTATTTAGATTTTAAAATACTAATTACGTCTGTCAACATAGCAGATGCAGTTTCAAGTGATCCTGCACCAAGACCCATAACTGTAACATCTCCGGCCAAATCTGTTTTGATTGTAGCCATGTTTAAGGTACCGCCAATGTCATAGGCACTTCCTTTTTTAACCAAACGTGGAGATACTTTCAGGGCATCTTCAGAAACTTCAGCTATTAATTTAATTAAATATCCATCTTTTCCTGCAAGTTCAATAGCCTGTGAAGTAATGCTTGAAATACCCTCTACAGTCACATCATCATAAGTTGCGTCAATTCCCAAAACAGAATTTGCTAAAATTACAGTTTTACAAGCTGCATCAATACCTTCAACATCTGCGGTTGGGTCTGTTTCTGCAATACCCAATTCTTGAGATTCTTTTAATGTAATGTCATATGGAGAACCTTCAGAAGTCATTCTTGATAAGATATAATTTGTTGTACCGTTTAGGATACCGACAATTGATTTTATACCGCAGGATGAAAGTGTTTCATGAGCAAAGTTAATGATTGGCATTGCTCCACCAACACTTGCTTCATATTTAAACTCTACGCCGTTTTCTTCAGCGGCTTTGGTAACTTCACTGAATTTAATTGCCAAATGTCCTTTGTTTGAAGTTACAACATCTTTTCCTTGACCAAAAGCCTTAAGTGTTAATCCCAAAGCAGGTTCGGCAGTCTCAATATTAGTAGGAGTTGCTTCCATCAATAAATCATACTCAACAGCATCCAAAACGTCAAGGCCAGATATATTAGACCCGTATTCAGGATAAGCGGATAAATTTCCTTCACTGTTTTTGCTGTGAATAAGTAACATTTCTTCTAAACCGTCTTGGTTAATGGCAGATGTGGATGAATCTGCAGCAGCTACAACTTTTAACTCAACGCCATATTCTTCCTTAATCATAGCCTTTTTCAATGAGATTGCCTGGGCAATACCTTGACCCACTGATCCAAATCCCATTATAATAATCTTACATTCTTTCATAATCATCACTAAACTTCATTAATCATAATTAAATCTTTTTCATCAGCAATTTTTGCAATTTCGTCAAATGCAAAGTGTTTTTTACCGTAATCAACTTCCAAATTAATCAATGCAGTGGATCTTTTCTCACCATCTAGTTTAATGTCAAATCCAACTACAAAAACCCCATCCAATGCATTAATCTTATCAGTAGTGTCTCTTACATCATTGTCAACAATATGACCAATTAAGATAGTACTAACAAATTCCTTATTGATAAAACCATCTTTTTCAACAATAGTAATATTTAATTCATCAAATCTTTCAACTACACGATTGAGATTTTCTTGTTCGCCTTCCAAAGTAAGTTGAACCGGAATTTTACCATTTTCATTTTTTGCATCCCTTTTATGGATTACAGTCACTAAATTGGCACCAAGTCCACTGATAGGTTCCAATATAGAAACCAGTTGTCCAGGAACATCCAAAAGTTCAAGAACCAAATTCATTCTCATTATAAATCACCTAATTATATCCAATCAGCTTTTTTAACTTTAAGATTACCATCTTTGTCAATATGAGCATTTCTTAATATTTTTTCCGGATTTTTCTCATGAGGTACATCTTCACGAGTTAAATTTAAATTATCAGTAATATACCATGTTTCTTCTGAATCCGGGATATTATCTAAAGTTTTTGAAAATTCATCTATAATTTTTTCCGCATCTTTTTCAATTGACATAAAATTATACTCCTAATAATGAATAATATTTATAATTATATTCTTTAATATTAATAAAGATTAAGATTAAAAAAAAGTAAATAGGAAAAATTATTAATCGATTCTTTCCCATCCATTATTGCCTGCATATCTCCATCAGGTGCCATCCCAATAGACCGTTTTCCACATGATGACTATAAAAATTCTTTTAAATCCATTTCTTTTATTATCTTTTTTCTTAAAATCTTATCGATTCCCGTTCCGTATTGGGCTGCTTTTTTCAGCCTGTATGCGATTTCAGTGTCAAGGCCTTCATTGAATGCCATTTTTCTTAAAATGTTTTTTCTTAAAATATCGCCGGAACCGGATATCTTATATTTTACGGGCAAATTGATTGCATATTCAACAAGCTTTTCATCAAGGAATGGCAATCTCAACTCAACGGAGTTAAGCATTGCGCATGCATCATCCCTCTCCAGATTAACATGATACATGTTTGAGATATCTTCACGTATTTCAATTTCAAGAGTACCTTCATCAAAGCTTTTTAGGTATCTGTTGTATCCTCCAAAGAGTTCATCTGCACCCTGGCCCGAAATGGTTACTTTTATGCCGTCTTCATGAGCCAGTCTTGTTGCAAAGTATGTTGTAAGACCGACACCCACTTTCATCAGATTGTCATCGCCTATTGCATGAACCACTTCGCCGATATGCTCTTTGATTAATTCTTCACTAAGAAGTTGTGTTTTTAAAGGCAATTCAAGGTATTCGGCAGCATATTTGGCAGCTTCAAGATCTTTTGAGCCTTCACGTCCTACAGCATATAAGGTTATGTCCAACTTTTTATTGCAGGAGATGTCCTTTAAAAGCATTGCCAAAATCGAACTGTCAACACCCCCCGAAAATATTACACCGACACTATCTAATCCTTCAACTCTTTTGGAAACACTTAACTTTAATAACTTGTTCAGTTTAGATCCGTCGACTTCAATGAATTTTTCATAAATTTTCTGTGCAGGAGCTACATCAGTCCAGTTAAAAAGAATGTGTTCGGGCAATAATGTCTGAATTTCATCAAATCCAAGTTCATAAAGTGAATCCCTTGAGGATGCAAATGCACACAAATCATCACTTACACAGTAGAATAAAGGTTTTACGCCCAAGGGGTCACGTGCAATGGCCAGATCATTTCCATCCCATACTGCAAATGCATAGTCTCCGTCAATCATCTTTTGAGCCATCCCAACAGCCTTAAGCAAATCGCCGTTATTGTAAAAATCAACCAGATAGAGTAAAGCTTCAGAATCAGACTTGATTTCAGCTTCCACACCAAGCTTCTTTACTAAATTACGAATAGTATTGAAATTGTAAAGCTCACCGTTGAATACCAATACCAGATTATCATTTCTTACAGGCTGAATTACAGATTGCCTGTCAAATAAATCATAAATGGAAAGTAGGTTATGGCCTAAAGCAATACTGTAATCATTATCATCATCAAAATTATCCAGATCCACATCCAAATAAATATCATCTAAAAAAACGCCTGATGAGTCAGGTCCTCGATTTTTGGATGCCTTTAACATTTTAATTAAATCGTTTCCTTTAAAATTTCCGTAAAGACCAGCAATTGAACACATAATAATTAATATAAAAATAATGCTTTAAAAAAATTATTGTTAAAAAAAATAGAAATGAGAGTAAATTTACTCTTTTTTAAATCTTCTCAATGATACTGATCCGACAGCCATAAGCATAAGCATCAATACTAAAATCGGATTTCCTGTAGGATGCATTGTTACAGGCATTTCAGAACCGCTTTTATCCTCATCAGGATTAGGATTTTTGTCCTCTACAATGATTTTAGTTGTAGTCTGGTTAGCTTCGTATTTGTCATCACCTGAATAATAAACGTCTACAACATGAACACCAACATCCAAACCAGGAATAGTGAATACTGCCTTACCGTTTATAACTTCTGCAGTGTATGATTTTCCATCAACAGTAATAGTTACGGTTCCCGTTGCATCGCTTGGAAGAGTTACAACAACAGTTCCGTCATCACCCAAGATAATATCATCTCCGAAAGCTAAAATAGGTTCGCTGTTTTTAGTTACCGTGAACTTGGTCGCTGTTGCGTTTGATACGTATTTTGCATCTCCTCCGTAAATGACTTCAGCCTCATATGTCCCACTTAAAAGGTTAGGGATTCTGATTTTTGCTTCACCGTCAATTATATCTGCATAGTATTCATCCTCACCCATTTTTAGGATAGCACGGCCTGTTGCATCTTTAGGGAAAAATATTGAAATTGTTTCATCGTCCCCTACTTTAATGTCTTCAGATATAGCAAGTATTGGAGCTTGACGTTTTAAAACACTGAAATCAGCTGTAGTTTCATTAGATTTATAGGAATCGTCACCTTCATATTTGACTGTTACGGTCTTGTTTCCAGCAGTTAATCCCGGCACGTCAAATACTGCTTTTCCGTCTTTAGCATCAGTTGCATATTCTTTGCCGTCGATTGAAATGGTAACTTTTCCTTTTGCATCTTCAGGTAAGGATACTGTAACAGTCTCATTATCATCAACGTAGATGTCTTCTACTGAAACAGAAATTGGAGTTTCATACTTAGGAATTTCAACTTTGGAATCAATGGTTTTTCCTCCGTAAGTATCATCCCCTGAATAGATTACTTTTATGTCATGGACACCAGGAGTTGCATTTTCAAGGTAAAATACTGCTTTACCGTCAGTTATGTTTGCAACATAAGTCTGGTTTTCAACAACAATTGTGATTGTTCCTGTAGCATCTTCAGGAACGGAGACTACAACAGTCCTGTTTTTGTAGTCAACGACATCCAAATCAATGCCTCTTTCAGAGACTGTAAATTTTGTCGTGTTTTGACAAGGCAAGTATTTTTCATCACCTTCATAATAAACGCTTACTGTGTATTCTCCTTTAGGTAAATCCGCTACAGTCAACTTACCAAATCCATAACTGATTGAAATGACATATTTTTCACCGCCTTCAACAGGAATAGCCAATGTGTAATCACTTAAATCGATTTCAAAACCCTCACCGTTAATGATTATTTCAAGTCTTCCTGTTGCATCACTAGGTAGAGTAAATATCATTCTTTCAAGATCTCCGACATAAATGTCTTCAGCTTCAGGAATAACAAAGGAGTCTATTTTAGTTACATTGAATGAAGATGTAGTTGAACTTGCCTCATATTTGTCATCTCCAGTGTATGTAAGATTTACATTGTAGATTCCGCTAGGTATACGAGGTATTTGAGTAACTCCCTTACCGTTTGTTACATTTACATAGTATCCTACACCGTCAATGTCAATCAATACCTGTCCGGTAGCATCATTAGGAACTCTTACTTCAATCGTTACGTTTTCGCCAACGCCAATATCAGTGATTTTTGCTTCAACATATGAAGGGCGTTTGGATACAGAAATCTTAGCGGTTGTGTGGTTTCCAAGGTAATTGTCATCACCAGGATAGTCAACAGCAATAGTCTTGGTTCCAGCGATTAGATCAGGAACTTCGAAAGTAGCTTTACCGTCATTAATTGGTGCGGTGTATTTTTCACCGTCAATTTCAATAGTTACATTGCCGCTTGCACCCTCAGGAACATTTACGGTTATTATTGCCTTATCTCCAACATAAATATCATCAACAGTCACATTGATTGGAGTTTCAAGTTTTGGAGTTATTGCATTAGATTTTACAGTTGCATTTTCGTAATTCTCATCACCAGAGTAAATCACTTCAATTTCATGTTCACCCGGAGTTAAGCCATCTAAATGTACGGTTGCAGTTCCGTTTTCAACTGTAGCATTGAATTCTTTATCTCCAACTTTAACTGTGACGTTACCTGTTGCATCTTTTGGAGCAACAACAACAATTGTTCCGTTTCCTAAATCAACGACAGTTAAATCAGGAACTGATTTTGCCTTATCAACAGTGAAGTTTGAAATAGCATAACCGGAAGTGTAGTTAGCATCACCTGAATACTCAACAAAGATTGATTTGTCACCAGCAGTTAAATTATCAACTTTAACACTAGCAGTACCATTTACAACCTCAGCAGAATACTCCTTACCATCAACATAAACAGTAACATTACCAGAAGCACCCTCAGGAACAGTCACATTAATAACCACAGGTTCACCTTCAGTTACTTCTCCAACAGTAATATTAATTGGTGAATCATACTTAGGAACATCAACAGTAGAATTAGTTGAACTGGAATAGTGAGTGTCATCACCGGAATAAATTACTTCAACATCGTGAACACCAGGAGTTAAATTACCCACAGTAACAGTAGCAGTACCGTTAATTACCTCAGCAGTGAAGTTCTTACCATCAACACTAACAGTAACATTACCGGTTGCATTATCACCAACGACTACAACAACAGTACCGTTACCATGATCCACGACAAAGAGTTCTGGGCTTGTTTTTGCCTTATCAACAGTGAAGTTTGAAATAGCATAACCGGAAGTGTAGTTAGCATCACCAGGATACTCAACAATTATAGTTTTATCACCAGCAGTCAAGTTATCCACTTTAACACTTGCTGTACCGTTTACAACCTCAGCAGAATACTCCTTACCATCAACATAAACAGTAACATTACCAGAAGCACCCTCAGGAACAGCCACATTAATAACCACAGGTTCACCTTCAGTTACTTCACCAACAGTAATATTAATTGGTGAATCATACTTAGGAACATCAACAGTTGAATTAGTTGAAGTAGAATTATGAGTGTCATCACCGGAATAAATTACTTCAACATTGTGAGTACCAGGAGTTAAATTACCGACAGTAACAGTAGCAGTACCGTTAATAACCTCAGCAGTGAAGTTCTTACCATCAACACTAACAGTAACATTACCTGTTGCATTATCACCAACGACTACAACAACAGTACCGTTACCATGATCAACGACGAACAATTCTGGGCTTGTTTTTGCCTTATCAACAGTGAAGTTTGAAATAGCATATCCGCCAGTGTAGTTAGCATCACCAGGATACTCAACAAAGATTGATTTGTCACCAGCAGTTAAATTATCAACTTTAACAGTAGCAGTACCGTTAACAATCTCAGCAGAATACTCCTTACCATCAACATAAACAGTAACATTACCAGAAGCACCCTCAGGAACAGTCACATTAATAACAGCTGTTTCGCCTTCTGTTACTTCTCCAACAGTAATATTAATTGGTGAATCATACTTAGGAGCCTCTACAGTTGAATTAGTTGAAGTGTAATTATGAGTGTCATCACCGGAATAAATCACTTCAACATCGTGAACACCAGGAGTTAAATTATTCAACTCAACAACAGCAGTACCATTAATAACCTCAGCAGTAAAGTTCTTACCATCAACACTAACAGTAACATTACCAGTAGCATTATCACCAACAACAACCACAACAGTGCCATTACCATAATCAACAACAGTTAAATCAGGAACAGATTTAGCCTCATCAACAGTGAAATTAGAAATAGCATAACCAGCAGTATAATTATCATCACCAGAATACTCAACAGTAACCGTCTTATCACCAGCAGTTAAATTACCGACTTCAACAACAGCAACACCACCAATAACCTCAGCAGTAACAACCTGACCATCAACATAAACAGTAACATTACCAGAAGCATCACCAGGAACAATAACCGTAATAACAGCAACCTCACCCTCAGTAACAGCACCAACACTCACATCAATAGTACTATCCAACTTAGGAACCTCAACAGTAGAATTAATGGAACTTGAAGTATGATTACCATCACCAGAATAGATAATTTCCACATCGTGAACACCAGGAGTTACATTATTCAAAGTAACATAAGCAGTACCGTTAATGACTTCAGCAGTGAAGTTTTGACCATCAACACTAACAGTAACATTACCAGTTGCATTATCACCAACAACTACAACAACAGTACCGTTACCATAATCCACAACAGTTAAATCAGGAACAACCTTAGCCTTATCAACAGTGAAATTAGAAATAGCATAACCGGAAGTGTAGTTAGCATCACCAGAATACTCAACAATAATAGATTTGTCACCAGCTGTTAAGTTATCAACTTTAACACTTGCTGTACCGTTAACAATCTCAGCAGTAACAACATGACCATCAACATAAACAGTAACATTACCAGAAGCACCCTCAGGAACAGTCACATTAATAACCACAGGTTCGCCTTCAGTTACTTCTCCAACAGTGATATTAATAGGAGTGTCATACTTAGGAGCCTCTACAGTAGAATTAGTAGAAGCGGAATCGTGAGCATCATCACCAGAATAAATCACTTCAACATCATGAACACCAGGAGTCAAATTATTCAACTCAACAACAGCGGTACCATTAACAACTTCAGCAGTGAAGTTCTTACCATCAACACTAATAGTAACATTACCAGTTGCATTATCACCAACGACAACCACAACAGTACCGTTACCATAATCCACAACAGTTAAATCAGGAACAACCTTAGCCTCATCAACAGTGAAATTAGAAATAGCATAACCGGAAGTGTAGTTAGCATCACCAGAATACTCAACAGTAACAGTCTTATCACCAGCTGTTAAGTTATCAACTTTAACACTTGCTGTACCGTTAACAATCTCAGCAGTAACAACATGACCATCAACATAAACAGTAACATTACCAGAAGCATCCCTAGGAACAGTCACATTAATAACCACAGGTTCGCCTTCAGTTACTTCTCCAACAGTGATATTAATAGGAGTGTCATACTTAGGAGCCTCTACAGTAGAATTAATGGAACTTGAAGTATGATTACCGTCACCAGAATAGATGATTTCTACATCGTGAACACCAGGAGTTACATTATTCAACTCAACAACAGCAGTACCGTTAATTACCTCAGCTGTGAAGTTTTGACCATCAACACTAATAGTCACATTACCAGTTGCATTATCACCAACAACAACCACAACAGTACCATTACCATAATCAACAACAGTTAAATCAGGAACAACCTTAGCCTTATCAACAGTGAAGTTGGAAATAGCATAACCGGAAGTGTAGTTAGCATCGCCAGGATACTCAACAATAATAGATTTATCACCAGCAGTTAAGTTATCAACTTTAACACTAGCAGTACCATTAACAATCTCAGCAGAATACTCCTTACCACCAACATAAACAGTAACATTACCAGAAGCACCCGCAGGAACAGTCACATTAATAACAGCAGTCTCACCCTCAGTAACCTCACCAACAGTAACATTAATAGGAGCGTCATACTTAGGAGCCTCTACAGTAGAATTAATGGAACTTGAAGTATGATTACCATCACCAGAATAAATCACTTCAACATCGTGAACACCAGGATTTACATTATTCAAAGTAACATAAGCAGTACCGTTAATTACCTCAGCTGTGAAGTTTTGACCATCAACACTAATAGTCACATTACCAGTAGCATTATCACCAACAACAACCACAACAGTACCATTACCTAAATCAACAACAGACAAGTCAGGAACAACCTTAGCCGCATCAACAGTGAAATTAGAAATAGCATAACCAGAAGTGTAGTTAGCATCACCAGGATACTCAACAATAATAGATTTGTCACCAGCAGTCAGATTATCAACTTTAACACTAGCAGTACCGTTAACAATCTCGGCAGAATACTCCTTACCATCAACATAAACAGTAACATTACCAGAAGCACCCTCAGGAACAGTCACATTAATAACCGCAGTCTCACCCTCAGTAACCTCACCAACAGTAATATTAATAGGAGTGTCATACTTAGGAGCCTCTACAGTAGAATTAATGGAACTTGAAGTATGGTTACCGTCACCGGAATAAATCACTTCAACATCGTGAACACCAGGAGTTAAATTATTCAACTCAACAACAGCAGTACCATTAATTACCTCAGCTGTGAAGTTTTGACCATCAACACTAATAGTCACATTACCCGTAGCATTATCACCAACAACAACCACAACAGTACCATTACCCTGATCAACAACAGTTAAATCAGGGACGGTCTTAGCCTTATCAACAGTGAAATTGGAAATAGCATAAGCGGAAGTGTAGTTATCATCGCCGGAATATTCAACAAAGACTGATTTGTCACCGGCAGTCAAGTTATCAACTTTAACGCTTGCAGTGCCGTTTACGACTTTAGCAGTGAAGTTTCTGGCATCAATAGTAACAGTCACATCACCAGTAGCATTTTCAGGTAAAGTAATGTTGATTACAGCCACTTCTCCAGCCACAATATCATCAACATCCACTTTAATGGTTGAATTTGCTTTACTTACGTAGAATACACCATTAGTAGTTGCAGTGTTATAGTTATTATTTCCATTGAATGTTACTTCAACAGGATATTCACCTGGTTTTAAGTTGTATATGTATTCATGAGCTTTTCCATCATATGAAGAAGTATCATCCAAACTTGCTCTAAGTATTATAAATCCATTATCATCTGTTCTAAGGACAATAGTTTCCTCTGTTCCATTTACTCTGATTGTTACATTACCTTCAGCATTTACGTGAACAATAATGTGTTCCATATCACCATAGGTAATGTTTTGAACTTCTAAAGTGATTACTGGATCAATTTTAAAGACTGTGAAGTCAGCTTCAGCACTCACACTGGTTAAGTTATCATTTCCACTGAATGTAGCATTAACAGTGTAGCTACCTGCATTTAAACCTTTAATTACAAATGTAGCCTTACCGTCAATCAATTCAGTAGTGTTTTCATAGGTATCGACTTTCAATGTTACGTTTCCAACAGCATCAACATAAACAACAACAGTTTCATTGTCCAAGTAAGTAATGTTTACAGGAATTACACTAATGACAACACTGGATTTGTTTACTGTGAAGCTGTTCTTAGCGGATGCGTTCAAGTATTTTTCATTGCCTAAGAAGTATAAAGTAATGTTATAATCACCGGCAGGTAAATCATAAAGTGTTAAATTACCTTTGCCTTCATTAATGAATGCTGTGTAGTTAACTCCATTGATTTCAACTTTAACCGGAGCAGTGATATTATCTTTAGTTTCAAATTTGATCAATTCATCTTTTCCGAATATGATGTCAGTTCCGTTAACAGTGAATTCCGGCTGATATTTGGATACAATAAAGCTTGAATCAGATTTATTTGTAAAGTATTTGTCGTCACCTTCATAAGTTACAGTGAAATTGTATTTGCCGGCATCTAACTTCTTGATGTTGAATGTGGCAGTTCCATTGGTTACGTTTGCATAATAGTGATTGTCTCCAATGTCAAGTAAGACTCTGCCTGTAGCATCTTTAGCCAAAGTCACATTGATTTGTTCAATTTCACCAACATTTGAATTGGTTACATTAATTTCAACTGGAACTGGGTTTTTGGATACTTTAAACTCAGCAGTTGCATTTGATTCAAGATAGTTTTTATCTCCATAGTATAATGCATGGACATAGTATTCTTCAGCACCTAAATTCGGAATCACAAGTTTAAGGTTTGTAGTATTGATTACATGTTCAATACCGTTTACGAATACACTTATATTGCCGGTAGCTTCACCAGGACCAAATTCTAACTCAATAGTTACATTTTCGCCGACTGTAATATTTTTGATTTCCTTGATTTCTAATTGTGTAGGCAATTTGGACACTTCAAAGCTTCCAGATCCGTTGTGTTTTATTCTTTTTGTACCATTTATTTCAATGTAGATTGCATCGACAGTGTATTCACCAGCATCTAAATTGTCAAGGACTAATATTGCAGAAGTTCCATTTAATACAGGAATATATGAATCGAATGTTGAATTTTGTCTTGTTATAATATTACCTTGGGAATCTTTAACAATAATTTCCACTTCTTTTCCTACATGATTGCCTGAAACATAAACTAAAATTATTTCGTCCTCTTTGACTTTAATCGGTTCAGTGGTAATAGACAATTCTTTTCCGGTAAGATATACTTCAAATTCAGTTTTATTTTCACTTCCAAGGTATTTATCATCACCAAGATATTTTGCAGTTACATTATAAATTCCGATTTCAGGAGTTTCAAGATGTAATATTCCGATACCGTCATTTACATAAACGATGTAAGTCCTATTTTCAACACCATTGGATATGGTCACATTAACTTTTCCTGTTGCATCTAAAGGAGCTTCGATAGTAATATTTACATCACTGCCGTTAGCTATTATTCCGTAATAGCTTACAGTTAAGTTAATGTTTGATTTGACTTTGCTTACATTGAAAGCATCACTGCCTCTGGATTCACTGTAGTTTGCATTTCCAAGATATTTGGCATATACAGTGTATGTTCCATTAGCTAAATCATCCAATTCTAATGTAGCAAATCCGCCACTGATTTCCACTTGATAATCTTTACCGTTTACGGAAATTACTACAATACCTGTAGCACCGGAAGTTACATTTACTTTAATTGTTTCTTTTTGACCTACATTAATGTCGCTTACATTAATAGTTAACTCAGATGTTAATTTTTCAACATTGAATGTTGTAGAGCTCCAGTTACCGGTTAAGTTTCTATCACCCACGTATATAGCAACAACACTGTGAGTTCCATTACCTAACTTATCTAAGGTTAAATTAACTTTACCGTTTGAAATGTCTCTTGTGTAGTTTACGCCATCGACATTAATAATGACTTTACCGGTAGCATTAACGTTACTGATTGTAACGTTGATTATTTCACTATCAGTGACATTGATATCACTTACTTCGATTTCAAGAGTTGTAGGGGCTTTGTTTACTACGAAGAATGTATCTGTGCTTAAGGAAGTGTAGTTTTCATTGCCGTTATAGATTACTTCAACAGGATAAATGCCTGCTGCCAATCCATTTAATTTCAATTCAACTTTACCGTTGTCAATAATTAATTCTCTGCCTCTGACTGTGCCGTTTACCTTAATAGTCACATTGCCGCCAACGTTAACATTGACAATAATGTCTTCAACGCTGTAATAGGTAATGTTATTTACTATGACACTGAGTTCAGGGGCTGCTTTTGCAACAGTGAAGTTAGCTTCACCATTAACGCTTGTTAAATTGATGTTTCCATTATAAGTAGCATTAGCTGTGTAGTTGCCTGCAGCCAAACCACTTATTATAAATGTTGCTTTACCGCCAACAAGATCAGTGGTATTTACGTATGTTCCAACTTCCAAGGTTACGTTTCCAACAGCATCAACATAAACGACAACAGTTTCATTTTCAAGATAAGTGATATTTACAACGCTTAATGAAATTTCGACTGAAGTTTTGTTTATTGTGAAGTTATTCTTAGCGGATGCGCTTAAGTATTTTTCATTTTCCTTAAAGTAAACAGTAACATTGTAATCACCGGCAGGTAAATTATAAACAGTCAGGTTACCTTTACCTTCAATAATGAATGCAGTGTAGTTTTTATCGTTGATTTCGACTTTTACAGCACCAGTTATATTTTCAGAAGTTTCGAATTTGATTAACTCCTCACTGCCAACAGTGATGTTTGTTCCGTTTACAGCAAATACAGGCTGTATTTTGGATACTTTAAGAGTTGAATTGGTATTGTTGGATAAGAATTTATAATCTCCAAGATAGGTAACATTAAAGTCATGTTCACCTGCTTCAAGGCCAGTGATATTGAACTGTGCAAGTCCTTCACTTACGTTTGCATAGTAATGCTGACCATCAATATCAAGCAATACCTGACCGGATACATTTCTTAGTAAGGTTACATTAATCTGTTCAATTCCACCAACACTTGAGTTAGTTACTTCAATATCGATTGGTGAGAAGTTTTTAACCACTTTAAATGAAGCAGTAACATTAGATTCAAGGTACCAGTCGTTTCCATGATATATTACTCTAACATTATAGTCAGCAGCATTCAAGTTAGGTATTTCAAGAGTTAATTTTGAAGTGGTTGTGTTATATTCAACACCGTTTATGAATACTGAAATGTTTCCGCCATTAGCTCTTGAATCTAAATCAATAGCTAATTTGATAGTTTCATTTTCTCCGACAAATATTGTAGCATTAAGGTTTTCAATTATGATTTGTGAAGGAAGTTTGTCTACATTGAATGAATCATAACCTTCATGTATTACAGTCTTACTTCCATTAACTTCAATATATATTGCCCATACATCATATGTACCAGCATCTAATAAAGGTAAAATCATGGTAGCATTACTGAATGCGCCTGGAGTGATTGTAACGTTTTCATGAATTATTTCACCGCTTGCGTTGGATACTATGATTGTCATTTCGCCGTCATATTTTCCAGGAATAGTGACATTTATAGTGCCGTTTTCATTGACATAGATGCTTTCTGCTATAACCGTCAATTGTCCGCCGGTTGCATATACTTCAAATGCAGTGTGGTTAGTTTCTCCAAGATATTTATCATCACCGAGATATTCGCCGGTAACTCTATAGAATCCAATTGCAGGAACATCAAGGTGTAATAAGCCTTTACCTTCATTTACATATATGATGTATGACTCGATAATATCGACTCCATCGTATAAAGTTACATTAACTTTACCCGTTGCATCCACAGGTACTTCAACAGTAATGTTGACATTATGACCATGAGCAATAATTCCATCTTCAGATACTGTTAAATTAATAGTTGAAGGAACTTTATCAACTTTAATTTCTCGAGTATTGTTAATACTTGAAAGGTATTTGTCATCTCCAAGGTAAGTTACATTTACTTTATAAGTAGTGCTCTTAAGACCTGCAATTTCAACGGATCTTTGACCTGCAGTGAGGTTGATTGTGTAGTTGTTTCCACCAACATTTACAACAACATAACCTTTAGCGTCAGCAGGAACTTCAACACTAACCGTAGCATTATCACCGACACTGATTGGTGATGTAACAGTTACATTAAACTCAGATGCACGTTTATTCACAGTGAAGTTTTTAGTTGTAGTGTTCTGGACATATTTATCGCTTCCGCCGTAGATTGCAACAACAGTCTTATTGCCATATACCAGATCAGTTACATTAAAGTAAGCAACATTACCAACATATCTATCTTTGGTATAATATTTACCGTTAATTTCAATAGTAACGTTATCGCTAGGAGCAGTTACATTAATGTATGCAATATCACCGACTAAAATGGAATCAACTTTAATTTCTAAAGGTGAATCATGCTTGAATACCCAATAATCAGTAACAGCATATCTTAAATCATATTTATCATCACTGAATGTTACATTAACTGTATGATTACCATATGTTTTGGTTACATTCCATTCAGCAACACCAGCATTAATTGTAGCATTAGCAATTTTTTCACCATCAACATAGATTGAAACGTTACCTTTGGCATCAACAGGAACTTTAACAACAATAGTAGTGTTTAAACCAACCTTAGTGTCATTTGCAGACACATTGATTTGATAACAGGTGATTTTAGTAACAATTAATGCATCAGGAACTGTTAAAGTAACTGCAGCAGTGTAGTTGTTGTCACCAATGTATTCAGCAGTTACATCATAAGTATCAGCAAGCAATTTATTAATAACGAATGTAGCAACACCATTTTCAATCGTAGCATTATATTTAGTATTATTAACAGTAACAGTAATGTTTCCGGTAGCAGTTTCATTAATCCTAACTATGATTGTAGCATTAGTAGCTGCATCCACACTTACAATAGGATCAATGGATAAAACAGGAACGGCTTTAGTGACGTTGAATGTCTTGTTGGTAGTGTTAACATTATATTTAGTGTCTCCGTTGTATGTAGCCCAAACAGTGTAGTTTTCAACACCTAAACCATCAACAATCCAATTGACTTTGCCGCCAACAATAGGTAATGTAATGTTTCTGGTTTCATTAATTCTGATTGTAATAAATCCTTTAGCATCATCAGTAACGTTAACAGTGATATTGACCTTATCCCCATAAGTAATGTTTTCAACACTAATGTTAATATCAGCATTGCGTTTATCAACAGCGAAATTCTTGGTTGTAGAGTTTACAACATACTTATCGCTGCCGCCATAGATTGCAACAACTGTCTTATTACCATATGTTAAGCCAGCTACATTAAAGTATGCAACACCATTTTCATATTTGACATTATTATATGATTTACCGTTAATTTCAATAGTTACGTTGTCGCTAGGAGCAGTTACATTAATGTATACAACATCACCGACCAAAATGGAATCAACATCAATAACAAGAGGTGAATCATGTTTGAATACCCAGAAATCAGCAATTGCATATCTGAAATCATATTTACCGTCACTGAAAGTAACATTAACTGTATGGTTACCATATGCTTTGGTTACATTCCATTTGGCAACACCATTGTTAATTGTAGCATTAGCAATTTTTTCACCATCAACATATATTGAAACATTGCCTTTAGCATCAACAGGAACTTTAACAACAATAGTGGTGTTTAAACCAACTTTAGTGTCATTAGCAGACACATTGATTTGATAACATGCAACTTTAGTGATAACTAAAGCATTTTGAGCAGTTACAGCAGCAGCTGCAGTGTTATTTCCATCACCGATGTATTCGGCAGTAATGTCATAAGTGCCTCCAAGCAATTTATCAATGACAAATGTAGCAACACCATTATTGATTGTAGCATTGTATTTGGTGCCGTTAACAGTGATTGTGATATTTCCTGTAGCAGTTTCGTTAACTGTAACAACAATAGTGGCGTTAGTAGCTGCATCCACACTTACAGGAGTTAGAATATTAAGTACGGAATTTACCATTTTGACTTTAAATGTCTTGTTTGTGCTGTTAATGTTGAATCTGGTATCACCGGAGTAATTAGCCCAAACTGTGTAGTTTTCAACACCCAATCCTTCAATAATCCAATTAACTGTACCATTAACAATAGGCAATGTTACATTTGTAGTTTCATTGATTCCGACGGTAATGAATCCTGTAGCACCATCAGTCACGTTAACAGTGATGTTAACCTTTTCACCATAAGTAATGTCTTTAACAGTAATATTAATCGTTGTATTAGCTGGAGATACTTTGAAAATAGCATCATTTTCAGCTATTGTGTAATTGTCATTTGCTTCACCATAATACTTGATATGTACACCATAAGTACCCTTAGCCAGCATTTCAAGTGGAATTTCAGCAACTCCATTGTTGAAGTTGTCTACACGGATTTGGTAGTTGGAGAAGTTTCCAGTTACAATTACATAACCTGTTGCATTTGCAGGAATGTTTATTGTTAGTTTTCCTGATTCTGCAGTTGTAACATTGATTGCAGTTACATTGACAACAGGAGTTCTTTGTTTTACATTGAATTGAGCCATTGATTTGTTTCCAGTCAGATTTCTATCTCCATCATAGAATGCCCAAATGACCTTGTGGCCTACAGATAAATCAGTAATATTGAATTTTGCAATTCCATTTTCTATTTTTGCTGAATACCTTACTCCATCAATGTAAATTGTTACATTTCCGGTTGCACGTTCTTCTAAAAAGCTTTCAGTATCTAAAATTAAAACATTAATAGTTTCATTATCCCATACATATATGTCTTCTTTTTGAATATCTAAAATAGTATCAACTTGTTTTACGTTAAAGTCCACTGTCTTAGAAGTAGGATTGAAGTTATGGTTACCGTTATAGATTACTTCAACAGGATAATTACCAACTGCCAAGTTATGCACATATTCATCTGCTCTACCATTGAATCTTTCCAGTTCAAAGGCACTATTGATTGCGGCTCTAAGTACATCAATATGAATTATGGCTGTTCCATCTTCTTTAAGGGTTATATTGGTTTCGTTTCCGGCAACTCTTACAGTAACATTGCCGCTAGCATTTACTTTGATAATAATGTGTTCCAATTCGCCATAGTAAATATCGCTAACTATCACATCAAGTACTGGATCACATTTATAGACAGTGAAATTAGATGAAGTAGAATTAGGATTATCGTATATATCACCATTATATGTTACATCAATTGTGTAATTATCAGCAGGCAAGTTTTTAACTATGAATGTTGCCTGATTATTTTCAAGAATTACATCTTCAAATACAACTAATGTATCGTTGATTTTAAGAGTTACATTACCACCATATACATCAGGAACAGTGACAACAATTATTGTGTCATTTCCGTAAGTTATATGATTTACATCAATAAGTATCTCTGGAGTTAATTTACTTACATTGAATAACGTTGAATTTGTAGTAAATACATATTTATCATCTTCAAATGAAACCGTTATATTATATACATCCACACCTAATCTTGAGAATGGTATGGTCACAGTTCCATTTTTAATTTCCAATATGGATTTATATTTAAAAGTAGTTCCATTCATTGTTACATATACTACCCCTTCACCATCAGAAGGAACTGTTATATTAATTATTTCATCATGGCTATAAGTGATATTTTCAGTGTCTATTATGACCGTGGCGTTATACTTGTGTACCATGAAAGTATCCCTTGCAGAACTTGGTGCGAGAGTTTCATTTCCGGCAAATATGGCGACTACAACTTTTTGACCTGCAGACAATCCAGTTTTATTGAATGAAGCTTTTGAATTATTTAAAGTAACCTCATATTCAACATTGTCTAAAACAATTGTAATGTTACCTTCAACAGGAGTACCGTCAGAAATTACAGTAACATTAATTATAATAGTTTCATTAACCATAATATCATGAGAATTAACCTCTATCTTGACTGTTGTTCTTGTTCTGTTGGTTAATTCTGCAGTAGTGGAATTAACTGAAGTCAGATAGTTATTATCACCAGAATATGTTGCATAAACTGGAATTGGGCCTACAGGTAAATCATATATAACTGCAATTCCAGTACCGTTTACAAGCTCAACTGTGACAGTTTTATCATAAACGCTGATTGTTACATTTCCAGTAGAATCATTAGGGTCGGTTACAATTCCGGTTTCATTATGAACAACAGTTACATTAACAGTAAATGAATCATAGGAAGGAGTCACATTCAATAATAATGTAGAACCTGCTTGGGTTACATTGAGTATGCCTGTTCTCTCAAGAGGACTGTATTTTCCATCACCAGCATATCTTAAGACGATAGTGTGGCTTCCGACATCAAGATACGTTCCATTTACTAAAGTGGATATTTCAATTGTACCTTTACTGTGATCATCGACAGTAATATTGCCCATAAATACTTTATTAATATAAACTGACACATTACCTGTTGCAGCAGGGTCTAAAGGTAAAGTTTCATTGGTTAATTCAACACTAACAGTTCCATTCAAGTGGAATGTTGCATTGGTTGTTGTAATTTCCATTGTTGGAATAATCCTAGTAGAATATTTAACACGGGTGTAATAATCTTCATTAGTCAGATAAATATCTACGAAAAGATCATCGGATTGATATCCTATAACATCATAGATATTAAGTGAAACATGACCATTCTCATTAGTTGTGAATATATCATCACCTACATTAATCTGCTTACCGTATTTATCCCCAATTACAACAGTGAAGTTCTGTCCGGATTCAAGAGTAGGCTGAGCTTCCTTTCCAGTGAATGATTTTGAAGTAGGGTTTACAACACCAGATTCATTCAAGTAAGTTACATTGAAACAGTTTAAAGTATTTGAAGGAGAAGTAACGTAAATTGCATTCAAGTAATTGTCCCAACCTTTAAAGTCAAATTCAATTTTTCCAGTGACCCAATTTAGAGATACCTCAAATGGAGAAGAGGAATTAGCCCTATTTTTCAATAATGAAGTATTATTTAAAGTTAATGATTTGGTCGTATAGATTGCTGAACCGTTTTGTGCTTTATTTAATGTGAAATTAGCATTTTCAAGTTTTCCGGTGAAACTTTCAGTGTAGAAACCTCCACCGTTTTCAGCAGTGTTGTTGATTAAATCAATATTTTTAATTGTACCTCCAGAATTAGCCCAATAAATAGCTCCACCATTCTTAGCAGATGAGTTTTCTATAGTAACAAGATTCAAGTTGGCAGAACTGCCTGAAAGATAAATTCCACCACCATTATTTCTTGCAGAAGCATTTACAATAGTCACGTTTTTAAATGTAGGAGTGTTGGCTGTCCAGTAGATTGCTCCACCGTCACCGGAAGCAATTGTACTTGCAGAGGTTTTACTTGTACCAGTAGCTTTAGCGTTTATTATTGTAACATTTTCTAAAACACCTCCACCACCATTGTTTCCAAACCATTTGAATACTCCACCATCAGTATTTGAAGAACAGTTAGTGAATGTTGAATTGATGACTTTGATATTGGAATAGGTCACATATATTGCTCCACCACCATTAGCATATGCGTCACCATCAGCATCATATTTTGCAGCTTCAATTCCTAAACTGCGGGTATTGGTGAAATTACAGTTTATTACTTGGGAATATGAAGGATCAGCCTCTTTCATTACAATAGATCCACCATATCCAGAAGTACTGTTAACAAATGTACAGTTTTCTATAATTGCATATTTAAAGTTGTTTGCAATGTCCGCACCACAGAATTCTGCAGTATTGTTTATGAATCTTACATTTGTTACAAAGAAGGTATTTCCGGCATTCTGCAAGTATAGTGCTCCACCATTTTTGGAACCTACATTGCTTATGAATGTACAATTGTCAATGTGCCCGACTTGGTTGGAGTTCCAACTGATTGTACCACCTTTTTCACCATTATTTCTTACAAAGGTACAATTATGGATTATACCACTTGATCCGGTAGCCAACCAACGTATTGCACCACCGAATTTAGCGGAATTGCTATCAAATAAACATCCTTCTATAGCATCTATTTCAGAACCTCCTTTCCATAGGATAGCTCCTCCTTCACCAGTATTACCATAATCTTGACTTCTGGAATTTCTTGTACTTGCAACATTATTTGTGAAGTTTGAATAGAGCACTCTTGAACCTTTACCGTTGTTGAAAAGAGCACCAGCCTGATTCTTATTAACAGAATTCTTGTCAAATACTGAATAACTGATGGTAGCATTATTACCGTTAATATACATGGCACCTGCAATTTTAGCAGTATTTAAAGTGAAGTTAGAAGCTGATATTACTGCACCATTTCCCTGAACATACATTGCACCACCGGAACCTGAAGTTGTAGAGGATTTGTTGAAAATAGATTCTGAGATAGTAGCATTATTACCCTGTACATATATAGTTCCACCATCGCCTTTTGCAGAGTTGGACTCGAAATCGGATTTGTCAATAGTTGTGAAATGACCATTAATATAAATTGCTCCACCTTGAGAATTATCACTGTTTACAGTACAGTCAGTGAAATTGGATTCAGAAATTGTTGCATAATCACCCTGAATATATATAGAACCACCGTAAAGGTTGGATCTTGAATGTTCGAATTCAGAACCGCTTACTGTAGTATTTAATCCCTGAATATAAATGGCTCCTCCACGGGCTTCATGGTTGTAATTAGCATAATTATAAGTGAAGTTGGAATCTATAATATTTGCATTATCTCCCTGAATAAAGATTGCTCCACCACCATCTCCTCTGGAACCGAATGCACGAGTATTATCAAATGATGAATTTAAGATTGTAGCATTTTCACCTTCAACATAAATTGAACCACCGGATAATGTAGCGTTTGTATTTATGAATTTGGCTGAAACCGTAGCATTTTCACCTTCTATAAATATTGCTCCACCATATCTAGCATTGGAATCTTCAATAGTACAGTTTAGGATATTTGTATTGTTACCCAGTATATAAATTGTACCACCGTCTTCCAATCCTATTCTTGACTTTTTGAATGTGGAATCTGTAATGTTTACATCATTACCTGTAACAAAGATAGTACCTCCGACAACACCTGCATAACTGTTAGCAAATGTTGAGTTGGAAAGAACATTATGGCTTCCTGTAATAATAACTGATCCGCCTTTGGAAGGGGAAGAAGTGGTTCCTAGACTGGTACCGTTGTTATAATTACAATTTACATTGTTGATAATACCGTAATCTCCTTCCCAGTAGATTGCACCACCATCGTCACCGGCAGAGTTATATGTGAAGTTGGAATTGAACAATCTACCATAATCACCTGCAACATAAACTGCTGCACCGTCTTCAGTGGAGTTAAGTTTGCTGAATGAAGTATTATTGATTGTTGCATTATTACCTGAAATGTAAATACCTCCACCGTTTACTGCAGTGGAGTAAGATATTTGAAGTGTATCAATATTAGAGTCCTCACCAGAAATATAAATACCTCCACCAGTTATTGCTGAAGAATTAGTAATAGTTAAATTTCTTAAAATAACAACATCACCTAATACATATATAGTACCTCCATCTCTTGGTGAAGTACAGTTGTCAAAAGTACAATTAGCGATTAAAGTATTATTTCCAAGAACATATATTGCACCACCGTCTTCAAGTTCAATGGTTGAGTTTTTGAATACAGAATCTGTGATGTTTACATTGTTACCTGTAATAAAGATAGTACCTCCGACAACACCAGAATAACTGTTTGTGAAAGTGGATTTGGACAATGCGATGTTTGAACCAGTAATAATAACTGCTCCTCCTTTAGAAGGAGAGGAAGTTGTTCCCAAACTAGTACCGTTGTTATAATCACATGTAATATTATAGATTATACCTCTGTCTCCTTGCCAGTATACTGCTCCACCGTCATCACCGGCAGTGTTGTTAATGAATGTTGAATTGTGCAGTTCACAGTCATTACCATTAAAGTAGACAGCTCCTCCATCGCATTCAATTACATGATTAGTGAATGTGGAGTTTATTACTTTACATCTAACTGCTCCATAAGCATAATAAGCCGCACCACCGTCACGGGTCGCATGGTTTGAATTAAATGTTGAGTTAATGATTATTCCATTATTTGCACCTACATCAAATGCAATAGCTCCCCCGTGACCTGTAAGAGTTTGGTCTAATTTAGTATCAACATTTGCATCATTTCTTTCTTTTGTATAATCTTTCCAGGTATTGTTTGCAGTTCCTAAAGCACTGTTTTCTTCAAATGTACAATTTACAAATGTTACGTTATCATTATCTTGTAAGAACACTGCTCCACCACGACCTGCAGCAGTACAGTTAGTAAATGTTACATTGCAAACATAAACATGGTTTCCAGTAAACATTATAGCACCAGCGTCACCACCAGTGGTATTGGTATTCCAGTGACTGGAATCCCATCCGGTATATTTGACTTTATGGTCTTCACTTTCTTTTATTGAACCACCGAATGCAGTGGTATTAATAATAGTAACATTAATTATTTGTCCGTAGTTTCCATTGTAGTAGATTGCACCGGCTGAACGTGCAGCTCTAGTATTGTTAAATGTACAGTTGATTACTTTACCATAGTTTGCACCGGCTAACCAGTCAAGACTTCCACCATTTGTACCTGAAGTGGTCATTTCAAAGTAGGAGTTTGAAAATGTTATATTGTCGGAACCGATCATGTAAGCTGCACCACCACGGCGAGCTGAGTTAGAGTCTATGAATCTACAGTTATCTACTAAACCTAAATCTCCTTCCCAAATGATAGAACCTCCGTCACCAGCGAAGAATGAATCAATAGCAAAATCAGTTGCTGAAGAATCTGTTTCATTAGTTCCTCGGATTTTTATCCATTCATAAGTATTAGAATCTGTGACATATAATTCATATGAAGTTTTAACAGTTTGCCATTCATCAGCATATGAAACAAGAACATATAATCTGTTAACTGTTACATCTGATGCTATTGGCAATCTAGGAACTTCATATACCTGTGAAAAACTGGTAAGATTAACATAATTACTATATATTGGAGTTCCTAAAGCACTGTTATTAGTGAAGTTGGAATCTCTTACAGTACCATTATAACCATTCCAGAAAATAGCACCACCAAAACGGTTAGCAATGTTGTTGACAAATGTTACATTAGATACTATACCGTTGTGAGCTCCTGCGTTCCAGTCGATAGCACCACCATTGGTGCCTGCAGTGTTGTTTTCAAAGTGGGAATCCTTGAATGTGGTGTTGTCGCAAGTTTCATTCGCAGCAGACTGTAGGAAGACTGCTCCACCACTTTTAGCTGCGGTGTTGTTTATGAAGTTACAGTTTTCAACATCACCTAAAGCACCGGACCACATTACAGCACCACCGTCACCACCATAAGTGACAGGACCTAAAACACTGGTAGCATTAGCAATACCTAAAGCCTGGTTATTAGTGAAATTAGCATTTTTAATGGTACCGTTGTGTCCATTCCAGAAGATAGCACCACCAGAACGGTTAGCAATGTTATTGACAAAAGTAGCATTCTCAACAAGACCATCACGAGCACCTTTATTCCAGTCAATAGCACCACCATTAGTACCTGCAACATTATCCTCAAAGTAAACGTTAATAAACTTAGTATCATCAGAAGTTTCATTTGCAGCAGCCTGCAAGAATACAGCTCCACCACGACCACCAAAGTCCTCATTAGCGTTTTTATGAGCCTTATTACCAATGAATCTGACATTATCAACAGTACCTAAAGCACCAGACCACATTACAGCACCACCGTCACCACCATAAGTGACAGGACCTAAAACACTTTTAGCAGCAGTAATACCTAAAGCCTGGTTATAAGTGAAGTTGGAATTCTTGATAGTACCGTTGTGTCCATTCCAGAAGATAGCACCACCGGAACGGTTAGCTATGTTATTGATAAATTGTGAGTCAGATACTAAACCGTCGTGTGCACCAGAGTACCAGTCAATAGCACCACCGTTAGTACCTGCATTATTATCTTCAAAGTATGAATTAGTAATGGTAATATTTCTGTTTCCGTGGTCACATGATCCGATATATATTGCTCCACCACGACCACTGGTATCATTATTAACATTCTTTATAGCTCTGTTATTGATGAACCTGGAATTGGATACATTACCATTTACACCAGCCCAGAATATTGCACCACCATCACCAGTGTTATTATAACGACCTTTAAGTAAACCTTTTGCAGTGTTGTTGGTGAAGTTGGAATTTATTATTTCACCATCATGACCTCTCCAGTATACAGCACCACCATTAGCCTTAGCAATATTATCTTCAAATATGGAATTTAATATTTCACCATCATGAGAACCTTCATGCCAGTCTATAGCACCACCATTAGTACCAGCAATATTCTCTTTAAAGGTACAACTATCTACAGTAATATTTGTACAGTTTTCGGTAGCATTACCATGTAAGAATATAGCACCACCACGATACTTAGCTTCATTACCAGTAAAGATACAACTGTCATTAATCATACCATGACTACCTACCCATACTACTGCACCACCATCTCCACCACCAGTGATACCACCAATTTCACTAGTGACTTCACCAGTAGCATTATTGTGAGTAAATGTGGAGTTACTTATAGTACCGTAGTGACCGCTCCAATGTATAGCACCACCACTACGTTTTGCAGTGTTGTTGGTAAATGTACTATCTTTAATGTAACCATGAGTAGCACCTGCAGCCCAGTCAACAGCACCACCATTACTACCTGCAGTATTGTTAATAAAGGTACATAACTCAAAACCAGTATTATTATTAGTAGGATCATATGAAGTATTGGTTGAGTATACTCCACCACCATGCTGTTTAGCAATATTGCCAATAAAGGTACAGTTATATGCATAACTGTCCCAACCTCTCATTACCAATCCACCACCATTACCAGGATAATAAGGACTAACAGCACTATTATTGAATAAACCTTTAGCCTCATTATACTTGAAGGTTGAATTATATATGTGGAAATTCTTACTTTGCATACCAACACCACCAGCGGAACCGTTAGCAGTGTTGTTATTTATAGTACAATTTGTTATGGTACAGTTTTCAACATGCATAGCGCTACTGCCTATAGCACCACCGTTTAAGCCCGCCATATTCTTAATGAATATAGAATTCTTAATTTCAGTGTTATTGGCATTGATAAATACTGCACCCGCAGCACCATTACTATCCTTACCGTTATTTATAGCCCTGTTGCCTTCGAAGTAGGAATTATTAATCGTGCTGCCTAAGCCGACCAGACAAACAGCACCACCGTTAGCATAATTAGCAGTGTTGTTTATGAAGTTACAATTATCAATGTGAACTACACCCTGTGCTAATATAGACCCTCCATGACCGGATGTAGGATTAGCATTGATAAAAGTAATTCCTTTTAAAGTTACAGTAGTTCCACTGGATATCTTAAATACTCTAGCTAAATGATTAGCATCAATAATTACATTGCCATTTCCATCAATGGTGGTATCTTTTGAAATGACAATTCCGCCAGCAAGGCTAGAGTCTGAACTACTGTTGTAAGTATAATTTTTATTTAAAGTAATGGATCCTCCATTCTTCGTATCATTCTGCAAGTCTGAAAATGTTCCTGCATTAACACTTCCTGACTGCAACGAATCTTCTAGGTTAGGAAGTGTATATACAGAGACATTTGTACTAGATAAAACCGTATCATGTGAAGTATCTGCATCTGCAGCAGAAACTGCCTGCAGTGAGAAGATACAACAAATGATTATAATACATATTATTAATATCTCTTTAATTTTCATAATACACCCCCTCCATCTTATAACACGAGTTATAATTCATGTCTATGGAGAGTCTACTGTGATATTTATTTTACATAATTCATAATATATAATGTTTATCCATAATAGAATAAAGAAGAAATAATCATTGTTTAAATTGAAAACTGGACATTTAAACACAAAAAAATAAAATTAAATTTCGATAAAAATTTTTCAAAAATGAATTATAAAAATTAAACATTTTAAAATATAGACAAAAATATCGAAATAATAATGAAAATATATTTGATATAATTATATTATAGAATATCACAATACTTTTCAAAAAAAATAAAAAAAAGAAAGGTTTAAACAAAACCTTATTGTAAAACAAATCCACCATTAGGAGAAATAACCTGTCCGGTTAAGTACCCTGCACCTAAAATGTATTCAAGTGCACCTGCAATTTCTTCAACCTCACCAATGTGTCCGAGAGGTATTGTAGCTGCAAGAGCGTTCAATTCATCCTGATTTACGCCTCTAAGCATGTCAGTCATAATCATACCTGGAGCAATTGCATTTACACGTACTTTTCTAGGTGCAAATTCCAATGCCAATGCACGACATAATCCGATTACACCAGTCTTAGCAGCACAGTAGTCAGCCTGGTTAATTACACCAGTTAAACCACCTACAGAAGCAGTACATACAATTGCAGTATCACGGTCAACCATGTATGGTAATGCCAAGTGACACATGTGCATCATACTTACAAGGTTTGTATTAATTACAGCTTCATACTGTTCAGGCTGTAAGTCAATGAAGTTACAGTTATTGGTGATTCCTGCATTGTTTACCAAAGCATCAATTTCTTCACCGAATGCTTCGATAGTAGCTTCCACTAATTTTTTACAGTCTTCAAATTTACTTACATCTGCCTGTACAGCAATAGCTTCCACACCATATTCTGCTTTGATTTCTTCGACTAAATCTTCAGTTAATTTTTTAGATGAATCACTGCGATAGTTGATTGCAATGTTGTAACCTAATTCGCCTAATTTTAAAGCCATTGCTTTACCAATACCTCTTGATCCACCAGTAATAATTGCATTTGCCATTTTGTCACCTCATTTAGATTAAACTTTAATTTTAAAAATCCCTAAGCAATCATTTAATTTTAATCTGAAAATTAAAGTTATAAATTCAAAATGAAAAAAAATTAAACAGATACTTTTTTAGATT